>PLOR01000110.1 GCA_003142185.1 Bryobacterales bacterium | reverse complement strand
GCGGCGCGCTGAAACCGATGCTGGCCCCATTCCGCTTCGGCCTCGGCGGCCCGCTCGGCGGCGGCCGGCAGTGGATGTCCTGGATTCACGCGAGCGACCTGGCGGAAATGTTCCGCTTCGCGCTGGAGAACCCAGCGCCACCGGTGCTGAACGGCGTTGCTCCCGGCAGCGTGACAAACGCCGAGTTCACCCGCGCCCTTGCAACCGCGCTCCATCGGCCAGCGTTTCTGCCCGTACCAAAACTGGCGCTGCGGATGCTGTTCGGCGAAATGGCCGACATGCTACTGGCTAGCCAGCGCGTCGCGCCAGTCGCCGCCGAAGCGGCCGGATTCCAATTCCAGCACCCGCAACTGGCGGAGGCGCTTGGGGATCTGCTGCGTTAACCCGGAGGGCTTTAGAAAGTAGCCCACGGCGTAAGCCGTGCGGAAATCCGAGTCCTCATCGCCAGCCCCGGAACGGGGCGGAAGTTACAATCACATCCTATCTTCCCCGCTAACTCAGTCACTTACCGCGCAAACCCCTTGACACGCCCCGCATACTGAAATCGGGACTGTGGCGCCAGGCTCCGCTACTAGTCCTTACTGCTGGCCAGCAGGCGTTGCACTTAGGTGATACTGAACTTCCGGCGCCCGTTAAAGGCATGCGGGGTCCCCCTCGGGCTGGACTCTCGACGGAAGACTTTGGATTCCGGAATCGATAACCGCCGGCGGAATACGGATAGCTGTCATCGCCGCCCGCTCGGATAACAGAAAGCAAGGAACGAATCGACACCGTAATGTTTGCCATCAAAGCGGACCAATACATCGAAGTTCCTGCTTGAATCACTGGGTGGCCGATACGCACGGCGATAAGTCCGCGAAGCCCGGCCACCCGCACCGCACTCCTTCCTTCCATCCACATCTCTCGGCCGCAGTGTGCCCGGACAAACCACAGTGACGCTACTTGCCGTTGACGTGGCTCTCCGTCTGGGCAAGCGCGTCGACATTGAAGAACACCACGGTGTTCTTCTGGGTCTTCGGATCCTGCATCTCCCACTTTTGGTATTGGTGCGGGCCTTCAATCACGCGCCCTGAGGAGACCCCCGGCCCAGAGCACTGCAGGTGGCGGGCGGCGAGCACGGCGCACTCTTCCCGCCTGCAGATCGCCTCGAACGCCGTTTCCTTGGTCTTCCCGTCGCCGATGTCATAGATCGATCGTATCAGCGCTGTAGTGACATCGAAGTGAAACTTTGCCTGCTCGGGCTTGCCGATGTCGGCATATGCTTTGGCGAGGGTCGCATGGGCGGCCACGTTTGCGAAGCCCTGCTCAATCAGCCTTTCGGCGATCTCTACAACCCGTTCAGCCCGGTGATCTGCCTCGGCCTGTTTCAGCGCCAGGAGGTCCTCGGTCTTTCCCCTTGGGTCACAATGGCTGGATCTGACGCACGCGAACCGCAGCGTGCGAAAGTCAATCAGAAAATCGCCGCCCTTTACGCGGGCTACCAGCTCTCTGTAGGTGGTGTCGGCCTGGTCCGCGCTCATCCCGAGCAACTGGGACAACGGCACTGCCGCGGTCATGGCCACTTTGGGGTCAATCGTCACTGACTCTATGATCTGCCTGCACAACGGCTCGTACTCCTCGTACTCGGAAGCCTTTGCGTAACAGTGCACCTGCACGATTCCGGCTCGCGTGACATACGCCGCCGACAACGTTCGAAGGTCTCCTATGCCCGTCACTATAGACTGAGAACTGCCCCAGAGGACATGACGATCCTTGTCGTAAGACATGGTCCCCATCTGCGCCTTTTGAATGATGCCTCCGGAAGCGGGATCCAGCCACCTCTTCATGAGGTCGTTTACGGTGCTCTGGGCCGACTCCAGGTTCTTGAACGCCAGGCCGCTCACCTGATCATCCGTCAGCATGACTGCGACCCAGGGGTACCCCGTCTCCGGTGCCCCTGCGGACGTGTAACCGTGACTGATTCTGAGTTCGGGCGCGTTTGGGGCAACCAGATGAGCCGCAGACGACATCCGACCGAGTGTTGCCGGATCGATCTCCCTCCACGTTGCCGGTAATCCGATGGAAAAATTCTCGGCAGGATATTCGAAACGATGCAGCGGCTCGCCCGCCGGCGACGTGGGTGCCTGCGCGAGCGCGTGGCACACAAACAGAAGCTGCACAACTGCGAGGTGGATAATGCCGGAACGGGCTGTAAGTCCGAACACGCTGTTCAGCATAGCAACTCTCGCGGATCTTGCCCAGGTCTCGGGAAGCCACGAAGCCACGCGGCGCTGCGTCAGACCGCCGGGTCGTGCCCGGCGAGCGCGTCAGACCGGAGAAACGCCTCGGTTTTCCCCGCCCTGCCCCACCCCCCCAACTGCGCGATACTGGAACCTTGTGAACTTTGAGGCGGTAGCGGAGAATCTGCGGGAGTCGTTCCGCATCATCGCGGCCAGCCGCAGCGTGGGCGAGGTGCGCGAATTGCCGGGAGTCTCGATCGCGTCGGCGGGGGTTGCGTTTCAGATGTTTAACGCGGCGTTCCTGTCGGGGCCGGTCGAGACCGAAGCCGAGCTGGCGCGGTCGATCCTTTTACCCTCGCTGCAATTCAACACGCGCGGCCTGGAGTGGTCGTTCTGGGTGTGCGAGGACTGGCTGGCCCCCAAGGCGCATCGCCGCCTGAGGCAAGTGTTCGACCGGTACGGTCTGCGGCGCACTGTCGGGTTGCCGGGCATGGTGACCGAGAAGCTCCGGCCGCCCACGCGGCGGCTGCCGGAGATCGACGTCCGGCGCGTGCGCGATTCCCGCACCGGCGACGATTTCCGCGGCATCGGCTCGGTCTGCTTCCACGTCCCCATCGCCTGGTTCAACGAAGTGTTCGACCAGAATTGCGTGTGGGACCGCTTCGCGGCGTACGTCGGATACGTGGACGGCGAGCCGGTTGCGACCGCGGCCACCGTCGCCAGCGGCGACATCGTGGGCGCGGGCCCGGACGCAGGCCGGGGGCCTGCGCCACAACCAGGCGGCGACGTTATCGGCGTGTATAACGTGGCTACGCTGCCGGATCACCGGCGCCGCGGCTATGGCGAGGCGGTGATGCGCCATGCGCTCGCCGAGGCCGAACGCGAGCGGCCATCGCGGCCGGTGGTGCTGCAATCCACCGACGATGGGCTGCGGCTTTATGAACGGATGGGCTTTCGCACCGTGGCGCGATTCAGCGTCTACGCCAGTTGAAGGCCGCCGTCCGCGATCAGCGATTCGAGCGCAGCCAGGTCGCGGTAGAGCGGCCGGTCGGCAGCGAGCGGCGGTGAGACGGCGCGAATGCGCTCCCGCACCCGCTCCAATGCAGGGCTGGTTTTGAGCGGCGCCAGCAGGTCCAGCGCACGCGCGGCGCAGAGCGCTTCGATGGCCAGCACGTAGCGCGCGTCGCGGGTCACGCGCTGCAATTTCACCGCGGACGTCATCCCCATCGAAACGAAATCCTCCTTGTTGCCGCTGGTGGTGATGGAGCCTGTGGAGGCAGGGTTCGCCAGCACGCGGATTTCAGCGACCAGGCTGGCGGCGGTGACCTGCACCATCATCAGTCCGGATTCGAGGCCCGGATGGCCGGCGAGGAACGCGGGCAGGCCTTCGTTGAGCGCGGGGTTCACCAGCCGGTCGATGCGGCGCTCGGAGATGCCGGCCAGCGCGGCCAATGCGATGGCCAGAAAATCGAGCTGGAGCGCCAGCGACTCGCCGTGAAAATTACCGCCGGAGAGGATTTCGTCATCGAACACCAGCGGATTGTCGGTGGCCGAGTTCACCTCGATCGCGAAGACGCGGCGGGCTTCGGCCAGCGCATCGAGGACCGCGCCATGAACCTGCGGAATGGCGCGCAGCGAATAAGCGTCCTGCACGCGGCCACAGCCGCGGTGCGATTCGCGAATCTGGCTACCCTCGAAGAAGCGCACGAGGCGCGCCGCACTCGCCAGTTGGCCGGCTTGCGGCCGGGCCTGGTGGATGCGGGCGTCAAAAGCGCGCGGCGTGCCGCGTTGGGCATCGAGCGTCAGCGCCGCGACCACGTCCGCAGTGTTGGCCAGCGTCTCGGCGGCCTCCAGTTCCAGGCAGCCTACGGCCAGCATGGCTTGCGTGCCGTTGATCAGGCTGATGCCTTCCTTGGGGTGCAGTTCGACCGGTTCGATGCCGGCGCGGCGAAGCGCTTCCCCGCCCTCGATCACGGCGCCCTCGAATTCGGCTTCGCCCTCGCCGATCAACACCAGCGCCATATGCGCCAGCGGCGCCAGGTCGCCGGATGCGCCGACGCTGCCCTGCGAAGGCACCACCGGGGTGACGCCGCAGCCCAACATCTCGCAGAGGCGGTCGGCGATCAACGGGCGAATGCCGGAGAATCCTTTGGCGAGCACGTTGGCGCGGATCAGCATCATAGCGCGCACCACTTCGCGCGCGAGCGGCTCGCCGACGCCGGCCGCGTGAGAGCGCACCACGTTGCGCTGCAACTGGTCCAGTTGTTCGCGCGGGATGCGCACGCCGGCCAGCAGGCCGACGCCGGTGTTCACCGCGTAAATAGGGTCATCGCCGGCGGCGAGGCGGTCGACCACGGCGCGCGAGCGCTCCATGGCCGCGCGCGCGGCCGGCGCGAGAGACACGTCCGCCGTGCGCGCACGCGCCACGGCGCAGGTTTCGGCGATAGTCAGGGAGTTTCCGTCGAGTGAGAGAGGCATGGACGTGTGCTCAGGTCGGGGCCTTTCACTGGAGCTTCCACATTCGAGCTTTCTGCGGTGCTGCGCCAACCCAATCTTGGTGTCTGGTATCAGGGCACGGCTTCAGCCGTGCCGCAAAATGCAGGCATCCAAGGGCTTTAGCCCCTGCCACTCTCTTCCGTGCCAAGTACCCAAGACCAGGGGCTAAAGCCCGATTCTTTACTGTGACTCGGCGGCACGGCTGAAGCCGTGCCCTGATACACAGCTCATCATATCCCCACGCGCTCGGGAATGCAGAAGCTCGATGCCGGCGCCCGCGCCACTCAAGCTAACGCCTTTGGCTGCCGGCGCCTGGTGCTCCGCAGCGAAGAAATGTCGAGACGACTCTCGACACAGCAGGCTTGACAGCCCGCGCCACGGCGGCTTTATCTATTTCCGAAATGATGTAATCAGCTTAACGCTTCTGGCTGCCGGCTATGAGGCCTTCGATGTTGGTCAGCTCGGTCGGGTAGTTGCCGGTGTAGCAGGCGTAGCAGTATTCGTGCTTTTCGTCGTCGTCCACCGCTTTGCGCAGCGACCCGATGGATAAGTACCCCAGCGAATCGGCCTCGACGAAGCGGCGGATTTCTTCCACGCTGTGATTGGAGCCGATCAGCTCGGACTTGTTGGGCGTGTCGACGCCATAGAAGCACGGCGAAATGGTCGGCGGGCAGGAGATGCGGAGGTGAACCTCGCGCGCGCCGGCCTGGCGCACCATGCGCACGATCTTGCGGCTGGTGGTGCCGCGCACGATGGAATCATCCACCAGCACCACGCGCTGGTCCTTCAGCAGATGGCGCACCGGGTTGAGCTTGAGCTTGACGCCGAAATCGCGGATGGCTTGCGATGGTTCGATGAAGGTGCGTCCGACATAATGATTACGGATGAGCGCCTGGCGGAACGGCAGCCCCGATTCGGCCGAGTAGCCGATGGCCGCCGCCACGCCGGAATCCGGCACAGGCACCACCAGGTCGGCGTCGGCCGGGCATTCGCGCGCCAGCCGCCGCCCCAGATTTTCCCGCGATTCTTCCACCGAGCGCCCGAACACGATCGAATCCGGCCGCGCGAAGTAGACGTGCTCAAACACACACTGCGCGCGCTGCTGCTCCGGCGCGTAACGCTGCCGCGTCATCCCCTCCGGGCCGACTTCCACCATTTCGCCCGGTTCCACGTCGTGCAGATAGACGGCGCCAATCAGGTCGAAGGCGCAGGTCTCGGAAGCGAACACGTAGCATTTGCGGCCGCCGGAAACTTCCATCTCGCCCACCGCCATGGGGCGAAAGCCGTGCGGATCGCGCGCCACTAGAATGCGGTCCTGGGCCAGCAGGACCAGCGAGAAAGCGCCTTCCACTTGCAGCAGCGCTTCGCGCAGCGCGCCGGCCAGCGTGCGCTCGGAAGAGTGCGCCACCAGGTGCAGCACAAGTTCGGTATCGCTCGAGGCCTGGAAAACCGAGCCCAGCCGGCCGAGTTCCTCGCGCAGCTCCGCCGTGTTGGTGATGTTGCCGTTGTGCGCCACCGCCAGCCGCCCCTTCTTGCACGAGACCGAAAACGGTTGGGCGTTCAACAGCACGGTNNGTTGCCATCGGAGGTGCAGATGCCGGCCGATTCCTGCCCCCGGTGCTGCAACGCGTACAGCCCCAGATAGGCCAGCTTGGCGGCTTCGGGGTGGCCATAGATGGCGACCACGCCACATTCTTCGTGAAATTTATCAAGCATGGAAATGGAGCGGCTCCGCCTGGAACGGCCGCCGCGGTCTGGGCGCTTCAAACTGTCGGCTCTGTCGATATCTCTATTGTAGAGCAGCCCGGCCTGATTTCGATGGCTCATTTTTCGCTGCGCGCGCCGCCATAACGGGTATAATCTCAGTCATAAGGGAGGATCAATGGCTAAAGATAAGAGCCCCAAGAAGGAAGTCAAGAAGCCGAAGAAGAAGAAATAATCCGGCGCGGGGTTGACCCGCCGGCAAACCGCGGGCGCCTCTGGCCGCCACTCGAAAGGTGCTCCAGGCGCGCCCGCGAACTTGAGGGGAGCCGTCGATGCGCAGTGACTGGGTAGAAAAACGTAAGAACGACAAGATCCGCACGCAACTGTATTATGCCCGGCAGGGGATCGTCACCGAAGAGATGCACTTTATCGCGAGCCGCGAAAGCCTGCCGCCCGAGCTGGTGCGCTCCGAGGTGGCGCGCGGGCGCCTGATTATTCCCGCCAACATCCACCACCCCAACCTGGAGCCGATGGCGATCGGGATTGCCTCCAAGTGCAAGATCAACGCCAATATCGGCAACTCGTCGGTGGTTTCGGACGTGGAAGGCGAACTGGAAAAGCTGCGCGATTCGGTGAAATACGGAGCCGACACGGTGATGGACCTCTCGACCGGCGGCGACATTCCCGCCATTCGCAAGGCCATCATCGGCGCTTCGCCGGTGCCGATCGGCACCGTGCCGATTTACGAAGCGCTGTCGCGCGTGCGCCGCGTGGAAGACCTGAGCGCGCGCGTGATGCTGGATGTAATCGAGGAACAGGCCGAGCAGGGCGTGGACTACATGACCATCCACGCCGGCGTGCTGGTGCAGCACATTCCGCTCACTACGCGGCGCGTTACCGGCATCGTCAGCCGCGGCGGCTCCATCCTGGCCGAGTGGATGGTCAAGAACCACAAGCAGAATTTTCTTTACGAGTGTTTCGACGACATTTGCCGAATTTTCCAGAAGCATGACGTGAGCTTCTCGCTCGGCGACGGGCTGCGTCCAGGCAGCGTGGCCGATGCGAGCGACGAGGCGCAGTTCGCGGAGCTGAAGACGCTGGGCGAGTTGACCAAGAAGGCCTGGGAGTTCGACGTGCAGGTGATGATCGAGGGGCCTGGCCACATCCCGATGGACCAAATCGAGCTGCAAGTGCAGAAGGAAAACGAGCTCTGCTACGAAGCGCCTTTTTACACGCTGGGCCCGCTGGTCACCGATATCGCGCCCGGCTACGACCACATCACGTCGGCCATCGGCGCCGCCATGATCGGCTGGTACGGAGCCTCCATGCTGTGCTACGTGACGCCCAAGGAACACCTGGGCCTGCCCAACCGGGAGGACGTCAAGGCCGGCATCATCGCCTATAAAATCGCCGCCCACGCCGCGGATGTGGCGCGCAAGCGGCCGGGCGTACGCGATCGCGACGACGAGCTGTCCCGCGCCCGCTACCGCTTCGACTGGAACCGCCAGTTCGAGCTTTCGCTGGACCCGGAAACCGCCCGCGCCATGCACGACGAAACGCTGCCCGAGGAGGGCTTCAAGGATGCGCACTTCTGTTCCATGTGCGGGCCCAAGTTCTGCTCGATGAACATTTCGGCCAAGGTGGAATCCTTCACCGCCGAAGACGCCGACGCGGTGCTGAACGGCATGCCGGGCGAGAGCCTGGTGAAGATCGCCGGGGAAGATTAAGTATCGGCACGAAGCAGCCGGTTCAGTTGCCGCATGACCGCTCCCTTTGGTCGCGGCTCCGATAGCATTCGAACCCATCGGAGCCGCGATCGGAGGGAGCGGTCATGCCTCGTTTGGCCCGGCTGTTTTCGGAACATTCCCAACAAAGCATTCGGTTCTTCTTTGGAACTTTCCGTCATTCCGGTGCAATCCTCTATTGAGCGGAGGTTTCGAAAGTAGATGAGAAAAGCGTTTGTAATCGCGCTGATGGCCAGCGGTGCACTATTGGCCCAGGGGCCGCGTGGCGGCGGGATGGGATTTGGCGGGCCCGGACCTGGCATGGCCGGACACGCGATGCTGCTGCACGGCATGGTTACCGGCGCGCCGTTTTCGGCCGTCCAGGTGACCACGCGCCAGCAGACGCTGGCCAACGGGAACGCGATCCAGAAACAGGAAACAACCAACGTGTTCCGCGACAGCCAGGGACGCGTGCGTGAGGAGATGACCTCGAGCGGACCCGATGGACAGGGCAGCCGCACCACGGTGGTGATTTCCGACCCGGTGGCCAAAGTGGAGCGGGTGCTGAATCCGCAGAACAAGACCGTTTTGGAAAGGGCAATGCCGCAACCCATGCCGCGCGGCGCGGATGGAAAGGCACTCACCTGGGGCGGCGTCAGAGTTCATCAGCCTGCAGGCGACGTGGTGAAGGAAGACCTGGGTACGCAAACGCTAAACGGCGTAGTGGCCGCCGGGACGCGCCTCACGCGCACGATTCCGGCCGGAGCGATGGGCAACTCCCAACCGATTCAGACCGTGCGGGAAACCTGGGTTTCGAGCGACCTCAATGTGCCGGTGATGATCAAGACGAGCGATCCGCGCTTCGGCACCACGGTGACGCAGCTCACCAACGTCGTTCGCTCCGAGCCTGACGCTGCGCTGTTCCAGACTCCAGCCGATTACACCGTGAGCAAGGGCCACGGCCCGCGCATGGGCGCTCCGCTGGCGCAGTAGGTGGGGCACGCTTTTAGCTTGCCGATAAACGCCAAAATATGACGGGCCAACGATGAACACCGCTTGATCCGGGTTCATCGGCGGCCCAAAATGCTTTTTAGGACTTCCTCAGCAGCCTCTTCAACTTGCCGTTTGTTTCCTCGAACCACGTTGCGTCTGGTCTTCGACCGGCAGATTCGATTCTATCGAAAGGACCGCTCCCTATGGTCGCGGCTCCGTTCGGAGGCGAGACGATTTGCCTCGCCGAACGGTTTTGTGCTTACATTGCAAGACCAGGGGCTACCTTGACGACTCACATCGGAATGCTTCTCTTCCCCCGGCTCACGCAACTTGATTTGACCGGGCCTTACGAAGTCTTCGCGCGCATGCCGGACACGCGGGTGCATCTGGTTTCGCACTCGCTGGAAACGGTTGTGAGCGATGGTGGTCTTGCCCTCGCGCCCGATAACGGCTTCGATGACTGCCCGCCGCTCGACGTGCTCTTTGTCCCGGGAGGTCCGGGCATTTCCGGCGCCATCGAAAGCCGGCCAACGCTGGCTTTCCTCCAGCAGCGGGCGCCGGCGGCGCAGTACGTGACCTCGGTTTGCACCGGCGCACTGGTGCTCGGCGCGGCCGGCCTGCTGGCGGGCTATCGGGCGACCACGCACTGGCTCAGCCTGGATCTTCTGCCCATCGTCGGCGCCACTCCGGTATCCGAAAGGATCGTCATCGACAGGAATCGCATTACCGGCGCCGGAGTCACTGCCGGGATCGACTTTGGCCTGGTGGTGGCTGGGCAACTATTCGGCGCGGACGTGGCGCGCGCGATCCAGCTCATGATGGAATACGATCCCGCGCCGCCCTTCGATTCCGGTTCTCCGCGCACCGCATCCGCCGCGCTGGTCACGCGCATCACTGAACGCTGCCAGAAGCTCCAGGATGAGCGCAAGCGCCTGCTCATGGCAAGTCGCAAAACAGATGGTTCGACCGCTTCCTGACGGGCGAGAATCCGGGCGTGGCATTCGGAGCCGCGACCGCCTCACACCGGCCTTCGATCCCGTGGAAGAAAAGCCGAGATGACTCTCGGCTCAGCAGGCTGACAGCCCGCGCCACGTCTTCTATGCGGGATGGGAAGTCTGGGCGATGCGCACCTGCTGCTGGAATTCGGCCAGCATCGATTCGTCCAGGCGCACCTCGGTGGGGCGCTTGACCAGCGTCGTCATCTGGTCGATCTTGTCCTGCAGCTTCAGCAGCGCGTAAAACAGGTTTTCCGGCCGCGGCGGGCAGCCGGTAACGTAGACATCCACCGGGACCACTTTGTCCACGCCTTGCAGCACCGCGTACGTGTTGAACGGACCGCCCACGCTGGAACAAGCGCCCATCGAGATGCACCACTTGGGTTCGGGCATCTGGTCCCAGATGCGCTTCAGCACTGGCGCCATCTTTAGCGTCACCGTGCCGGCCACGATCATCAGGTCGGATTGGCGGGGACTGGGGCGGAAGACCTCCGCGCCGAAGCGCGCAATGTCGAACCGCGAAGTCGACGACGCGATCATCTCGATCGCGCAGCAGGCCAGGCCGAAGGTGAGCGGCCACAACGATGATTGGCGTGCCCAGTTGAAGACATGGTCGACCGACGTGGTGACGATGTTGCGCTCGAACTGGTTATGTAAGAAAGCGGACACCGCGCGGCTCCCTGTACCCAATCTCCGGTGCTTAAACCGGATTGTAGCATCACTGAGACGCGGTGGCGCCCAGCTTGTGCAGTTCCAGCACCAGGTCGCCCGCCGGGTCCACGTAAAACGCCGGAGCGAAACGCAAGCCCCACAGAAACTCGTCGTGCCGATACGAATGACGCGAAATCACGTTCTGGCTGAAGGTGTCGTCGTATGCCTTGATCAGAATAATGATCTCCGCCTGTAGTCCGGCAAGTTCCGCCGCGGTCTTGTCGTGGAGCGGACTGTGTTCGTCAATCGGATGCACTACGGTCCAGGTGAGCGCCAGAAACAGCACGCTGGAGCGCTCCAGCGTCAACTGATGGTAGCGCCGCACGGGCTTTCCGTCCTCCCGTTCCACCGTCATCAACAGAACCTGCGCGTTTGCCTCGACGAGCGAATTCGAGCGGCGGTTGACCACGCGAAATTGCAGGCTGCTGCCGTCCTGGTAGGGCGCGATCAAAGCGTTTTCGCTGAACCCCAGGCGGGCCGAAGGGCGCGAAATGCGGCCGAAAAGGAGGCCCGTCGCCACCGCGAAGCCCAACACGCCCACCAGCCCTTCGAACGCCGCGATGAAATTCGCCGCAACGGTCTTCGGCCAGATATTGCCGTAGCCGACCGTGGTGAGAGTGTGCGAGCTGAAGAAGAACGTGTTCAGAAAGCGGCCCATGGCGTTGGCCGTGTCGGCGCCCTGCAGTTGATCCGGGCCCAGGGCGAAATAGCCCACCGCGAAAGCCGTGTTGGCGGCCACGTAGCCCAGGAACAACGTCAGCAGAAATGCCGGCCAGCCCATGTTGATCAGGTGCAGGTACGGATGGAAGTCGCGCCACGTGGCGCCCCGGCGCTGCACGTTCAAGCTACCGTCCCGATTGATGACGCGGCGGTAAGGCGCGCCGAATTGTTGTGTCAGCCCGGGGTCAAAGCTGGGTTTGTGCATAGCCATCAGATTACGCCAAGCCGGCAAAGGGTTCGCCAACGCGATACCATGGACCGCATGACCGCCGAGACGCGCCAGCGCTTGATTACCATGCGAAACGGGCTGCTCCGCCTGCACAAGGCGCTAATGGAACTGGAGCGTGCAGCGTACGAGCGCGATGTGGAGCACATCCAATCCACCGGCCAATATTTCAATCTGGTCATGAACGACCCGTGGTTTAGCTGGCTCCGCGAGCTGTCGCAATTCGTCGTGATGGTGGATGAAACGCTCGCCCAGAAGGAACCGGCGGGCGAAGAGGAAGCCGCCCTGCTGATCTCCCAGGCGCGCGCGTTGGTGGCACCGGACGAAAACGGCGACCGCTTCGGACGCAGCTACTGGCAAGCCATGCAGCGCGATCCGGGCGCCGTGCTGGCCCATCGCGACATGATGCAGGTCTTCGCCGAACTGGGGTAGCGGCTGTGGCGCACGCACTCCTGCGTGCCGCGTCGAGACAGACTCTTCTCGACGCCTCTTCGCCAGTGGCGCCGGGCGTCGGCACGATTGCCGACGCGGCACGCAGGAGTGCGTGCGCCACATCACATCACATCGCCATCAGCACCAGCCGCGAGGGATGCTGGCGGTCGTGGTAGATGGTCTGGTTGGCCTTCACCAGGCGGGTTTCGCCGGCGATGGCGCCGCCGGTGTTGGGATTGCGGTCGAAGCGCGGGAAGTTGCTGCTCGAAATCTCCACCCGGATGCGATGGCCCTTGAGAAACGCGTTGCTGGCGATGCCGGCGTCGAGTGTGATTTCGTACACGTCGCCGGGCCGCACCGCCTCGGGCCGCTCCAGCGAGTTGCGGTAGCGCAGGCGCAGAATGCCGTCGGTCAGGTTGCGCGCGTAGCCATCGGGGAACACGTCGACGAGTTTGGCGGTGAAATCCGTGTCGCGCTGGTTGGTCGAAACGTAGAGCACGGCTTTCACCGGTCCCACCACTTCGAGATCTTGTTCGAGCGGATGCGTCGAGAAGACCAGCACGTCGCGGCGCTGTTCCACCGGGCGCTGGTCCATCGGACCCCACGGGAAAACGCGCGGGTTGCAGCACACCGCGCCGCCGCGCGTGGGCGCTGGGTCGCGCGGATCGAAGGTAAAGCGATCGGCAGCGGCGCGCCGCCGGGGCGCATCCTCCAGCGCGCCATCGCCCGCCTCCGTGTTGGCGCGGCCCTGGCTGGCCAGGTAGAAGTTGCGGGCCCGTGCGCGCTCGGGCGGCCATTCGCGATCGTCCAGCCACTTATTCGTGCCCATCACGAAGATGCGAACCGGCGCGCTGGAGGCGATGCGCGTGTCCTTGCCATTCAGCCAGTGGTCGAACCAGTCGATCGTCAGGCTGCGCACGGCAACCGCGGACTCGGAACCGAAATCCGCGCCGGCGAATTTGGCCGACATGTTGTGCGGCCACGGACCGATCAGAACGTGATTCAGCCCGGACCGCTTGTGCAGCGCCGCGAAAGCATCGAGATCGCTTTCCGCGAAGTTGTCGTACAGGCCGCCCACCGCGAACACCGGAACGCGAATCTGATCCAGATGCTCGCGCGTGCTGATCGAGTGCCAGAAGTCGTCGAAGGCTGGATGCGCCAACGCCTGCTGGTACATGCTGGAGACGCGGCCGGTGGCGGCGACGTCGGCGGTGCGCAACGGCAAATGCCACACAAAGCGGTTGAATTCGGGGTGGTAGCCCGGCGTTTTGAGATTTTCCGACATCCACTCCAGCCGGTTGCCCAGTTTTAGGGCGCCGCCGGTCGAGTAGAAGCGGTCGCGGTAATCGTCGTCGCCCGCCACCACGGAAAAGATCGCCTTCAGATGCGGATTCGCGCGCAGCGCGGCTTTCCATTGCACGATGCCCAGATAGGAACCGCCCGTCATCCCGATCTTGCCGTCGCACCACGGCTGGCGCGCCATCCAGTTGAGTGTGTCGTCGCCATCGGCCGGCTCTTGCGTGAGCGGTTCGAACTCGCCTTCGGATTCGTAGCGCCCGCGCACGTCCTCCACCATCATCGCGAAGCCGTGCTCCAGCAGCGCCTGGTAATTCGGCGCCAGTTCCTCACCCTTGCCGTAAGGAGTGCGCACCAGGATGGCCGGCACGCGCGCGCGTTCCGACGGCAGAAAAACGTTGGCGTAAAGGCGCACGCCATCGCGCATGGGAACGGACACGTGCAGCAGCTTTACAGACTGCTGCCGCGGCTGGGCGCCGAAAGCAGCGGCGCAGGCGGCGATGAGGCACAGCACTCGCACAACAAGTCCCAATAGAGTCTTCCGGCCAGGTCCACCCCGTGGCGCGTCTGAATGTGCCCGGCCCCCCGTTGGCCAATGGCACGCGCCACATCAGACATCGATGTTAGCAAAACGACATGTTCGCACAGCGATTGGCGCTCGCCCAGGCCGGGCGCCACCCGAATCACGGCGTCTTCGGGAAAACGCGAGCACTCGAGAGAATCCGTCACCAGCACCGGTTTGCCGATGCCCATCAGCCGGATGGTGATGCCCGACGTCTCGCCCGCCGCCGGATAGCGCAAATTGATGCAGGCATCCACGGCGCTCGAGGCCAGCCAGAAATCCGCGCCCGGCAGGTACGGAAGGCGGCGGACGTGGGGCGCCGAAAGCAGCCGCGCAGCGGAGCGTTCCAGCTCCTTCGAGACAAAATCGCCGGCCACCAGCAGCATGGCTGGTGGCATCTCGCGCGCCACCGCGGCGAACGCGTCGAGCACTTGCAACAGCCGCTTGGGCTCCCGCAGATAGCCGAAAACGCCGAACAGGAACGCGCCCGCCGGCACGCCCAGCCACTCCCGGAAGCGCAGCGCCTCTGACGCCGGGGGCAGCTCCGGCGGAACGAAGAGATGCGGGATTTCGACGATACGCACCCCGGGCGCGTGGCGCCGCACCATTTCCGCCGCCGCCGGATTGTGCACCACCACCGCCAGGGCGCGCTCCACCGCGCGCCGCAGCATGGGGAAATCGAAATAGCGGCGATCGGAGCCGGAGGCGGCGCGGTTCTGCCACAATTCGCGGCCCAGCCCGCGGTTCCATTCGCCGTAGTTGTACACGAACTCTTCCGTATACGCCTTTTCGTCAAGCTGGCCGAGGTAGAAATGATTCAGCACCGCGTCATGCAGCACCACCACGCCGGGCCGCTCGATCGCCCGCCGGTAGATGGCCGCATGCTGCGCATTGTTGCCCAGATGATAAAGCGCCACGTCGCAGCCCGCGGGCGCGATCTCCACTCGCCCGCGGCCCCGCAGATCGGCCAGCAGCGCCGCCGCGTAGTCCGCCACGCCGGTGCGCGCCGGAGGCAGCGGCGCATGGAAGCCGACGATCACTCTCTTCTCCGCGCGCCGAACAGCGCCGTACCCACCCGCACGCAGGTGGCGCCTTCTTCGATGGCGGTCTCCAGGTCGTGCGACATCCCCATCGAGAGCCCGCTCAGCCCGTGCCGCTCGGCAAGCTCGCGCAAGCGGCGAAAATGCGGGCGCGCGGCCTCCGGATCGTCCGACCATGGCGGCATGGTCATGAGGCCGGCAAGAGTGAGGTGCGAGCACTCGCGAACGGCGGCGATGAGCTCCGGCAACGCGGCGGGATCGGCTCCGCTCTTGGCCGTTTCACCGGAGAGTTTGACTTCGAGCATCACTTCCAGTTTGCGGCCGGCCGATTCCAGTCGATGGGCCAGCTTCGGCGAATCCACAGTCTGAATCGCATCGAACAACTCCGCCGCCAAGCCAGACTTGTTGGATTGCAAATGGCCGATAAGGTGATAACGCGCTCCTGCAAGGTCGCGGACTTGCGGCGCTTTGACGGCGAATTCCTGCACATAGTTTTCGCCGAATTCGCGCAGGCCCAAAGCATAAGCCTCGCCGATCGCCGCCGCCGGAAAGACCTTGGTGACAGCCAGCAGCGTGATGCCCGCCGGGTCGCGGCGCGCCCGTTCGGCCGCCGCCTGGATGCGCGCGCGGACCGCTGCCAGCCTTTCCGCCAGAGTCGCCGCCAGTTGCACGTTCCAGTATGCCACGGGCGGCGACAGACTTCTCTGTCCCAATCGAAGAATGCGCCCGCAAGCGGGCGTTGGCAAGCTAAAGCATGCACTACCGTTCTACACTGAAGTTCGATGCTCTCCCCAGCCGCCAAGGAGCGAATCGTCAAGCTGCTAGGGCCGCGCGCCTATCTCGACCGGCCCGAAGACCTGGCGCTTTACGAATACGATGGCGGCCAGGACAGGCATCCACCCGATGTGGTGGTTTTCCCGCGCACTGCGGCGGAAGTCGGCGCGCTGGTCCGCATCGCCAACCAATTCGGCATGCCCATCGTCGGCCGCGGCGCGGGAACGGGCCTCTCCGGCGGCGCCATTCCGCGCCAGGGCGGAATGATGATCGCCTTCGCCCGCATGAACCACATCCTTAATCTCGACACGGCCAACGAGCGCGCCGTGGTCGAACCGGGAGTGGTCAACCTGGATGTCACCGTGGCTGTCGAAAGAGACGGCTATTTCTTTGCGCCCGATCCTTCCAGCCAGCGCGCCTGCACCGTGGGCGGTAATGTGGCCGAAAATGCCGGCGGCCCGCACACGTTGGCGTACGGCGTTACCACCAACCACGTGATCGGTCTGGAACTGGTGCTGCCGGATGGCAGCGTGGTCGAAACCGGCGGCCTGCCCGACTTGCCGGGCTATGACCTCACCGGCCTGCTCACCGGCTCGGAAGGCACGCTAGCCCTGGTGACGAAAGCTACCCTGCGGCTGATGCGCAAACCGGAGACGGTGAAGACTATCCTCGCGATTTATTCGAGCAGCGAGGACGCCGGGCGCACCGTCGCCGAAATCACCGCGCAGGCCATCACTCCGGTCGCGCTGGAGATGCTGGATGGAGTGATGCTCCGCATGGTGGAGGAAGCCACGCACGCCGGCTATCCGATGGACGCCGCGGCCGTTTTGCTGATCGAACTGGAGGGGATTCGCGAGGCCGTCGAAACGCAAGTGGAGCAGGTGCGCGCCGCCTGCCTATCGTCGGGGGCCATCGAGTTCCGCGTGGCGCGCACGCCCGCGGAGCGCGACCTGCTGTGGAGCGGCCGCAAGAACGCGTTCGGCGCCGTGGGCCGCGTCAGTCCCAGCTACTACGTGCAGGACGGCGTGGTGCCGCGCACGCGCATCGCCGCCACGCTTCAGTTCATCGCCCGCGTGGCCAGCGAGCACGGTCTGACCATCAGCAACATTTTTCACGCTGGCGATGGTAACCTGCACCCGATCATTCTGTTCAATCCGCGGACGCCCGGCGAAAAGGAGAAGGCGCGCCATGCGGGCGAGGAGATTCTGAAGTGGTGCATCGGCTGCGGCGGCTCCATTACCGGCGAGCACGGCGTCGGCATGGAGAAGAATGAGTTGATGCCGCTGCTGTTTTCCGCCGACACGCTGGAGACGATCGGCCAGATCAAACTTCTCTTCGATCCGGAGACCCGCATGAACCCCGGGAAGCTGCTTCCCACCGGCCGCGGATGCAGCGAGATTCGCCAGCCGGCGTTGCAGCCGGGAAGTGTGCTGTATTAGCAGCCGCGCACTGATGAATGCGCGGCTGCAAGGCGTGTGGCTGAAGTTTTCACGGACGGCCGACTACTCCGCCTTGATCGCGTTAATCGATTCGTTAATCTCGCGTTCGGCAGCCCGCAAATGCTCCTCGGCCTTCTTACCGTGCCCGGCCATGTCGTAGTTGTTGGCGGCACGGGCATGCTCCATTTCATGGATCGCCTCGCCGACGTGTCTGCGGACTGCATCCAGGTCGTGCCAGTCGTGGACTCTGGCGGAGAAGGCAGCGCCGGCAAGGAAGGACAGACAGAACGCGGCGACTACAAAAGTTCTTTTCATGGTCATCCTTTATAAGTCGAGTTTTTGGCCCAGATGGGATTCTAGCCCAGTTTGATCTGATCCGTCTACCAGGATTTGCATTTTTGCGCGCCGGTTAATTGTGCAATTGGTTACTATCCCCGGTCTCCCAGGTGACGCTCGCCAAGAAGATGCACCCGGCCCCTACGCTCTGCTATTCTTTAGTCGCTGGCGGCGCTTCGCCCCGGAACGGCTCGATTGAAGAACAAACATGGCCGCTGACATACAGCACGCCTATCGCCTGCTCGACCAACTCGGCCCCGGCCAGCTTGCCGCCGTGGTTCATCTGCTCGAAACCATGGTCCCGCCTGAGGAGGATCGAGACACCCTGAGCGGTGCCGAGCGCAAAGCCGTCACCGAAGCCGATGAGTGGCTCAAACACAATCAGCCGATCCCTCATGAGGCAGTCCTGGCGGAGTTCGGCTTGACCAGCGGCAATGGATAGAGCGGCAGGAGGGGTAACCCTGGGATAGATTACCCCATTGTGCGGCCCCAGGAGCGTAACCCGCCCCTTACCGCTTGCTCTTTAGCACGTCCACCAGTTCCTGCACGGCGGCGGCGCTCTTTTGCAGGCCGGCTTGCTCTTCGGCGGTGAGTTTCAGCTCGTAGATCTTCTCGATGCCGCGCGCGCCCAGTTTGCACGGCACGCCGACAAACAGGCCATTGATGCCATACTCGCCTTCCAGATACGCGGCGCAGGGCAGTACCTTCTTCTTATCCCTGAGAATGGATTCGGCCATTTCTACCGCGGCCGCCGATGGCGCATAGTAGGCGCTGCCGGTTTTCAGGTATTTGACGATTTCGGCTCCGCCGTTGCGCGTGCGGTCCACGATGCGGTCGATGGTGGGCTGGTCCATCAGCTCCGTCAGTGGAATGCCGGAGACGTTGCTCAGCCGCACCACGGGCACCATGGTGTCACCGTGGCCGCCCAGCACCACCGCGGTCACGTTATCCACCGACACTCCCAACTCCTGCGCGATGAAGGTGCGGAAGCGCGCGCTATCCAGCACGCCGGCCATGCCGACCACGCGCTCCTTGTTGAACTTCGAGACCCACAAGGCTGCCTGCGCCATGGCGTCGAGCGGATTGGTCACCAGGATGAGGATCGAGTTGGGCGAGAACTTGACGGACTCTTCGGTGGCGCTGCGCACGATTTCGTAATTGGCCATCAGCAGGTCGTCACGGCTCATCCCCGGTTTGCGCGGGAAGCCGGCGGTAATGATGACGATGTCGGAATTGGCGGTTGGCGCATAGTCGTTCGAGCCCGTGATGGTGACGTCGTAGCCCTGCACCGGCCCGGATTCCAACAGGTCCAGACCCTTGCCCTGCGGAACGCCCTCTACCACGTCCACCAGGACGACATCGGCGAGGTCCTTCTCCGCGATGCGCAACGCGCAATTGGCGCCCACGTTGCCGGCGCCCACAACCGTGATCTTGTTTCGCAAAACAGCTCTCCTTAGGGTGATGAATCGAAGCTCGATTATAACAGCCGTAACTCGCTTGACCGCGCCAGCGGCGAACGCGCGTATACTGAGCGATTGGGAAGAGGAGTCGTTCGGCGTGACCGCTCTCTTTGGTCGCGGCTCCGATTGCGTTCGATCTCCATTCAGAGCCGCGGCCAAAGGGAGCGGTCGGCACGAACTGGCTATTTCATGACAGGCACTAATGAGTCGAAGTTGACAGACCAGCCGGAGCTGGATCTGCGGGACAAAGTGGTGGTGGTGACCGGCGCCGCCAAACGCATCGGCCGCGCCATCGCGCTGCGGCTGGCGCGCGAAGGCGCACGGGTGGTCATCCATTACCACGGCTCGGAAGCGGATGCACGCCACACGGCGGCGGAGTGCGGCGGCGCGCCGGTAGTGAAGGCCAACTTCGAATCGGTGGCGGAAATCGAGCGCCTGTTCGCCGAAACCGTGCGCCTGTGCGGGCGGATCGATGGGCTGGTCAACAATGCCGCCCGCTTCACCCGCTTCGATCCGCTCGAAATCTCCGAAGCCGATTGGGACTTCATCCACTCCGTCAACTTGAAGGCCGTGTTTTTTTGCTGCCAGGCCGCGGCGCGCATCATGCAACAGACCGGCGGCGGCCGCATCGTGAATCTGAGCTCTCTCGGCGGCATTCGGCCCTGGGCCGAGCACGCCCATTACTGCGCCTCCAAGGCCGGCGTGATTATGCTGACGCGCGCGCTCGCCAAAGCCTGGGCGCCGCGGATTACCGTGAACACGGTCGCCCCCGGCGTGATCCCCTTCGACGACATCGACGAGCGCGGACTCCGCATGATCGCCGCGACCCCCGCCGGCCGCGGTGGAACGCCCGACGAGGTCGCCTCGGCGGTAGCGTACTTCCTGAGGGCCTCCAACTTCGTCACCGGCCAACTGCTGGCCGTGGATGGGGGTTTAAGCCAGCGGTAAGCAAGTCATTTCTCCGCCTTGCCCGTAGCGCCGGCGGTCTATTTGCCGCCGGTTCCTTTTCTCCGATCGCGTACGTGAAGGGTAACCCGCTCAGGAACGGTCCGGCGGTGTGTTCCTAAGAGTGGCTGTGATCAAATGCGCGCAAGACACCGGCGGCAAGACCGCCGGCGCTACAACCTGTAACGGATAGGAGCGGGCAGTCGGTGGAATCGCGCGCACGGCCCCAAGGTAGAATACATTTGATGAGCGAAGCCGAAAATACCGCGCCGCCGCAGGAGGATCTTCGCATCCCACTGCCGCCCGCCTCATTCACCTTTCTCGTGTTTTCCCTGCGCGCGCAGGCGGAAATGCAGCTTGGGCTGATGCCTTATGGTGAGGAGGAGCACCCCAAGCCGGAGCTCGACCTGGCACGCCACACCATCGACATGCTGGGCGTTTTGTCGGAAAAGACCAAGGGCAACCTGAGCCTGGAGGAGCAGCGGCTGCTGGAGAACTCCCTCACCGAACTGCGCTTCCGTTTCGTGCAGGTATCCGAGGAGGTTGCCAAAACGGCCGCCCAGGCGAAAGCTTGAATGGCGGCGCCGCTGAAGATCACCGTGTTGGGTTCGGGCACCAGCGTCGGCGTCCCCACGCTCGGCTGCCATTGCGCGGTCTGCACCTCGACCGACCCGCGCGACAACCGGCTGCGTCCTTCGGTGCTGGTGAGCTACCAGGACCGCCGCGTGATTGTCGACACCACTCCCGATTTCCGCGCCCAGGCTCTCCGCGCGCGCCTCGAGCGCGTGGACTCGGTGCTATACACGCACGCTCACTTCGATCACATCATGGGCCTGGATGACGTGCGGCCCTTCAATCTTCGGCAGAAGGGGCGGGTCCCGATTTACGCTGCGCCGGACACCATGGCGTCCATTCAACGCGTGTTCGAATATATGTTCGGCGAAGAGGAACAGGAATCGTGGGTGCTAAAGCTCGATCCGCGGCTGATCGACGGCAGCCCTCTCGATCTGTTCGGCTTGCCGTTTCTGCCGGTGCCGATCCTGCATGGCAGCCGGACGATTTACGGTTTCCGCTTCGGCGCCGCGGCCTACCTAACCGATCACAGCGCCATTCCCGAATCGTCCCTCGATCTGCTGCGCGGTCTGGACGTGCTGTTTCTGGATGCGCTCCGCTACAAGCCGCATCCCACGCACTCGACCGTCGCGCGGTCGCTCGAGACCGTCGAACGGCTGGCGCCGCGGCGCGCTTTCTTCACCCATATCTGTCATGACCTGGCGCATGAGCGCGCCGAAAGCATGCTGCCGCCGCACGTGCGGTTGGCCTATGACGGCTTGGAAATCCTCGTCGATGGCGGCGCACCATGAGGATTTATCGCAGCCTCGATGAAGTTCCCGCCGATTTCGGCCCCAGCGCGCTCACCATCGGCAACTTCGATGGCGTCCACACTGGCCATAGGAGCATTCTGCGGCGGGTGAAACAGATCGCGGCCGACCGGGGTTGGAAGCCTTCCGCGCTGATGTTCGATCCTCATCCGGCGCGCGTGGTGGCGCCGCGGCGCGCGCCGCGGCTGATGACTCCGCCTGAACAGCGTGCCTCGCTGATGGCGCCCGAAGGCATCGAGCAGGTGTTGATTCTGCCGTTCACCACGGACGTCGCCCGGCTCACCCCGGAACAATTCGCGCGCCAGATCGTGGCCGGCCGCCTGGGCGCGCGCGCCGTTCTGGTAGGAGACAATTTCCGCTTCGGTCACGACCACGCCGGCAATGTCGAGACGCTACGCGAACTCGGGAGCCGTTTGGGATTTGAAACCGAAGTCGTGCCCGCCGTCACCCGCCGCGGCCGCGCGGTGAGCAGCAGCACGATTCGCGGTCTGCTGGAATCGGGCAGGGTGTCGCTGGCCGCGCGCTGGCTGGAACGGCCCTATGCGCTCGAAGGCGAAGTCGTCGCGGGCCGTGGCATCGGCTCCCGCCAGACCGTGCCCACCTTGAATCTCTCCACCGCCGCCGAGCTGATCCCCAAGACCGGCGTCTACGTCACGCGCACGCGCGATCTGGATACCCAGCGCGCGTGGAATTCCGTCACCAACGTCGGCTACCGGCCCACGTTTGGCGACAGCACGCAATTGACGATCGAGACCTTCCTGCTCGATCCGCTGGCAGGCGAAACTCCGCGCCGCATTTCCGTCGAGTTTCTCTGGCGCGTGCGCGAAGAGCGCAAGTTCACCAACCCGGAGGCGCTGAAAGCGCGCATCCTCCGCGACGCCGCCGCGGCGCGGCGCTACTTTGCGCGTACTCGGCCGTTGCTCCCGCGTCCGCTCGCGCCGCAATAGGGGTAGCATGCTTCCCGTTCACTTTCTGCTCGACGGCCTTTCCATCGTCCTGATTAACTTGTTGCTGGCCGGCGACAATGCGCTGGTCATCGCCCTCGCCGCGCGCGCCCTGCCGCCGCATGAGCGCCGATGGGGCGTCGGTCTCGGCGTGGCGCTGGCCGTGGTGCTGCGCATTGTACTCACCGCCCTGGCGGCGCGCCTGCTCCGCGTCGAATATCTGCAACTAGCGGGCGGCGTGTTCGTACTGTGGATTGCCTGGAAGCTGCTCGGCAACTCGAGCGGCCCGCCCGATCGCGTGCCCGCCGCCCCCCGCTTGTGGCAGGCCGTCTGGTACGTGACGCTGGCCGATCTCAGCATGTCGGTGGACAACATCCTGGCCATCGCCGGCGCATCGCGGGGCAACCTCGCGCTGCTCATCTTCGGGCTCTGCCTCAGCATTCCCTTCGTCATATTTGCGAGCAACCTGCTGGTGAAATTGTTGAACCGCTTCCCACTGCTGGTCTACTTGGGCGTCGCCATTCTGGGGATAGTGGCGGGCGATATGGTGCTGGCCGATCCGGTGACGGTGCGCTGGCTCCATCCCACCGGCACGCTACGCTACGCGGTGGACGCCGTGCTAGTGCTTGCGCTGGTGGGCGGCGGCCAGCTTCGCCTGCGCTTTTTTCGGTAACGTGGCGAAGATGATGTCGTAAGAACGGCCGATCAGGCGCTTGACTTCCTGGACCGGCAGCGCATCCTCTGTTTCGATGGCTGCCCAGTGGTTGTGCGCCGCATAGGGCGCCGGCACCACGCCCGGCAATTCGATCAGCTCCGCGTACTCCTCGGGCGTAGCTTTGACTGTCAGGAAGTTGCCCATCCCCGGCTCCAGGTGAACCACCGCGAATGTTTTGCCCAGCACCTGAAAAGCCAGATGTTCTTCGAACTGCACCACCTCCGTCACCCCACTCAGTGACAAGCAATAGCGTCGCACCCACTCGATGCTCATAGCGGAGATTGTATCAGCCGCCGGCCGGCGCCCCGGCCCTGCGGCTCGATGTTGTTATACTCGAAGAAGCGCCGCGCGCCTACACGCTGGAGTGGCGGAACTGGCAGACGCACGGGACTCAAAAACCAAGCCAGCCGGGTACGCAGCGGTAAACCACAACAGGGTATACGCGATTCCCGCCCTCAGCAACCAGCGGCAACCCTCTTTCCCGCCAGAACCATTACAGGAACCATTACAGAATCCCTCAACGCGGTTATTGAGACTTACTGCGTAATAGCGTGGCGAGTCAGAGCAAGTAACACATCCGAACAACTGTAGGTAGATCCGAGAGGCGCCGTTGCCAGCGGCGCCTTTTCCATTTCTCAGGAGTCAACGATGGAATCTGTGAAACCAGGTGCGTTCCAATCACACGGCATTGGCGGCGCGAGTGCCGCTCCGGCCAACGGCCTTCGTTTCTCCCAGCTTTCCGCTCCTCGACAAACGCTGGTCCGGCTGTGCCAGGCCATCAACCACGGCAGCATCGAAAACCTCGAGGTCAGAAGCTCGGAGCCCGTCTTCAATCCGCTGCCGGTGACGGTGAAGGACGTGAAGCTGGATGCGGACGAGGAGGCGCGGCCGGAACTGGGCTTGGCCGATTTCGTCGTCAGCGACGAGGTCATGCGCCTGATAAGGCTTCTTGACGAACTCGGGTGCGGTACCCTGCGGCGCATAGAGGTGCACGCCGGCCTGCCACGGCGGATCCTCGTTGAGTCGCAAGTCGCCGGCGCACCAGAGGTTCTGCCCCGTCAGGTGAGGAGGTCCCAATGACTCAGCCGCGGCGCGATCGTCCGCCCAAATCGAAGGTCCGCCAGATCACCGAGCCCGATGAACTGCTGCGGGAGGGTTTGCCCAGCAACCACGATGCGGAGCGGTTTATCCTCGGCGCGGTTCTGCTGGACGATGGCAGGTTCAGCGAAATCGCGGGCCTCACACCTGATGACTTCTCGCTCGAAAGGCACCGGCGCATCCTTGGCGCGATGCGCGACCTGCATGTTGCCGGCGAAGCGATCGACCGGATCACGGTTGCCAACCGGTTGAGGCAGCGCAACGAAGGGAGCCAGGATGATTTCTCGTTTCTAATCGAACTCGACACTGGCATCCCACGGGTTCCGCACCTCGGGAGCTGGTTGCGAATCCTGCGCGAGAAGAACGTTTTGCGCCGCACGATCGTGGAATCGGCCAAGCTCATGCAGGAGTGCTCTCTTCGCACTGCAGAGCCAGCCGAAATACTCGTCGGTCACCTCGCGCGGATGGAGGCCCTCAATGTGGATTGGGCAGGGGCTCGCGGGGAGGTTCGGCGTGTCGAGGAACTCGATTCCATCTTCGCCGACCACTCGCCCACCGACTACCTGGTGAAGCCGGAATTGCCTGCCAAGGCTGTCGTGTGCCTCACCGGCGACTCGGAGAGCGGCAAGACGACGTTGGCGTGCGCCTGGGGCCGGGATGTCTCGTTACGAGGCCATGCGGTGCTCATTCTCGATCGTGACAAGAACCCACGCGAGCGTGTCCGTGACCGGTTCGAACGGCTCGGCATCCAATCGGACAGCGAACGCCTCCGCGTTTGGGATTGCGAGCAGAAATCCGAAGCTCCACAGCCCGATGACCCGCTCGTCGTCGATTGGGTTCGACGCATGGTCGCGGAAACCGGCAAGCCTCCCGTGGTGATTGTGGATTCTCTGGTCAGCTTCCTCAAGGGAGACGAGGACGAGAACTCCGCCGTGGACATGCGCAGAGTATTCGACCGCTGTCGAGTGCTCCTCAAGCTGGGCGCCACCGTCATCCTTATCCATCACACCAATCGCCAGGGCGAAGCCCGTGGTTCGAGCGATTTCAGGCCGGCCTGTGACCAGGCGTTCCTGGTGAGCAACCTTGATCGCGACGGCGGGCGCTTGCTGGATATCATCACTCTGAAATGCGAGAAGAGCCGCTACGGACTCTTTGGGAACATCGAATACCATTACGCCGACGGCAAAATGGTGCGCATCGAAGACGGGCCGCCCAGCAAGCCGCCCAATGAGCAGCTGCGGGAATTAATCCTGGCTAATCCGGGTATTTTGGCCGACTCTTTTCAGAAGTTAGCCCAGGAGCACGGCGTGGGAAGGAATGAAGCACGGAGGTTTCTCGAAACGGGCGAGCGCTCCGGAACCGTCAGAGTTCAGATTGAGGGGCGGAAGCGCCATCATTTTTGGCGCGGTGCGGAGCAGGGAGAGAACGATTCCGCCGCATAAAGGGAGTTGGCATCGAGCGTGTTCGACCGCCGGGGCTGCCCGATTCGCCACCCACGCAGTTTTGACCCATCCGCCAGTTTAGGTGGCGAATGCGGCGGATAACCGCCAACATATTCCCATAAATCATTGAGGAAGTATCTATCCGCCAGTCCGCCACCACCCTTTAGGGTTGCGGATGTGGCGGAAGCGGTCAACACCAAAGCGGGCTGGCCGAGAGTATAGTTCTGTACAGAACGCTGTTCCGGTTGTACAATCGCTCTCAGAGATTCAGTTCGCTGGGCCGGCGCCGCGGGCGCACCTTGCGGAGGATTCTTCACCAAACGAGGTGAGGCATGCTTTCGCAGGAAACGGTACTATCACAGCAAATCCAGTTCTGGCCGATCGACAAGTTCGTCTTCTACGCCCGCAACCCGCGCAAGAACGATGCCGCCGTGGATCGTATGTGCAGCAGCATCCGCGAGTTCGGATTCAAGGTGCCGGTGCTCGCGCGCAGCGACGGAACTGTCGTCGACGGCCATCTCAGGTTGAAAGCCGCGCGCAAGTTGGGATCCTGGCCTGGTGGCGACACCGCCAGCATTCCCGTGATCCTCTGCGACGAGTGGAGCGACGGGCAAGTCAAAGCGTTCAGGTTGCTCGTGAATCGATCTGCGACGTGGGCAGCCTTTGACGAAGAACTGCTAGCCCTGGAACTCCAGCAACTGAACGAGTCCGATTACGATCTCTCGCTTACCGGCTTCGATCCTGGCGAGATCGACGGCCTGCTGGCCATTCCGGACGAGGAGCGAACCAATGCCGCGCCGCCACTTCCCGAGAACCCAGTATCCCGCGCTGGCGACCTGTGGCTCTGCGGCAAGCATCGCGTTCTTTGCGGAGATGCCACCAGCGCCGAGGACGTCGCCCGGCTGCTCGGCGAGCGCAAACCGATCCTGATGGTCACCGACCCGCCCTACGGAATTGAGCTCGATTCCGAATGGCGCGACCGCGCCGGCCTGAACGGTTGCGGGCCCGCCGAGGCGAGCTACATGAAGAATCGGACTGCGGGCCACACCGAGACAACGATCTCGGGGGACACCCGGGCCGACTGGTCCGAGGCCTTCGAGTTGGTGCCGAGTCTCCAGGCTGCCTATGTTTGGCATGCCTCCAAGTTTACCCGGGAGGTGCTGGACGGCCTCTTGCGCATCGGGTTGGTGCATCACCAGCAAATCATCTGGGACAAAGGGCGAACGGTGCTGACGAGAACGCTGTACTGGTTCCAACACGAGCCATGCTGGTTCGTGCGAAAGGTGAACGCACCTTGGTATGGCAAGGCCGGCGAGAACTCTACCATTTGGGCCTCTCCCTCGCCGAAGTTCATCATGGGCGGTTCCGACGAGACGAAATTTGACCATCCAACTCAAAATGCTATGGCTCTTATGTCGCGCCCGATCCAGAACCACCTCAAGCGGGGCGAGCTGGTCTACGATCCGTTCCTTGGCAGCGGCACAACGCTCGCCGCGGCGGAACTCACGGAACGCACTTGCCTGGGCCTCGAGCTGGACGCGAAGTACGTTGACGTCGTGATCCAGCGTTGGCAGACGTTGGCCGGCAAGAAGGCGACTCTCGACGGCGACGGGAGAACCTTCGAGGAAATCGCCCAGGAACGCCGGAAGGCGGCTGCATGAATCGACCGCTGCCACGCCGAGATCGCCGGCATCGAAGCCCAACTCCAGGCCGGGCACACGGACGTGGAGGGGCTATGCCTGGCGCTGGCCGACTGGAGCGGGGAGTTGCGCCTGTTGCGGGCGGGCCGCTAGGGTTTGGCCACCGTGCCGCCACGTTTGGCCCACGTTGGCTCCGGCCCCGCCAGGCCGACGTGTGGCGCCAACCCCGGACTGGCCGCCCCTGGGCCGCCAGAAACCGCCCACGAGAAAACTATAACCCCCAGGACCATTTTGTTGAAACCGACGAAATGGTCTTGATCGGAAGCGGGGCGCAGCGCGAGCGAGGCGAGGCACAAACGCAAAAAAGCCCGCCCGGCCTAAGCCGAGCGGGCCAATGCGGCGCCAGCCTATGCGATGCGGTAGACGTGCTCCCCGGCCGCGTTCTTGCCGGATTCGAGTTTGAGGCCCTGCTTCTTGACGAGGTTGCCGCTGAGGAAGCCCCGAATCGAGTGCTTTTGCCAGTCGACCGCTTTCACGATCTCGGCCATCGTCGCGCCCTTGGGGCGGCGCAAGAGGCCCAGGATGATGCTCGATTTCGAATCTTGGCGGAATGTAGGCCTGCCGCCGCTCTTGGCGTCCTTCTTCGTGGCCTTCGCGGCGGGGGCCTTCTTCACGCTCTTCTTCGCGGCCTTCGCGGCGGGCTTGGCGGCAGCCTTCTTCGTGGCAGCCTTCTTCGCGGAAGCCTTCTCCGGCGCGACGTTCGCGCCCTGTTCCGCAACGGCGGCGGCTGTGTCGTTGGTTTCGGTGTTTTCGGTGGTCATTTTCGTTCGATCTCCTTCTGCGGCAATCGCCGCGGTCATCACATGGATCACTCTGCTGGGGAGCAGAAGCAAGGCAATTCTGCAGGAAATCGATCATGGCGATGGAAGGGCGATGCCATCTTCCCTGGCTTAATCATGTACCCAGGTGTCCGCAGATGAGCGGCCACGGAGAAAAACTCGGACGAAAGATGGAGCAGGCGGTCATCGCGATTCTCGCCAGCCGCAATGATGAAGAGGCCGCCCAATCCATCGGCGTTTCGGCCAAGACGCTGCAGCGTTGGCGGAAGTTACCTGAGTTTGACCAAGCGCTTCGCGACGCCCGACTGGCAGCGTTTCGGCAGTCTGGCGCGCCTGCAGCAAGCTTCGGTCCCCGCAGTAACAACGCTCTTGAGGCTCATGGTGGGTGGCGGCTCACCGGCGACGGTGAAGGCGCGGTGCGCGTATTACATCCTGGATCAGACGCGGAAAGGCGTCGAGACGGAAAACATCGAAAAACGAGTTACCGAGCTGGAGCGAGCTGCGGAGCGTTCGGAGCAGCCGTGAGTCCTGTGATGGGAGGAACAACGTGAGAATTGAGAAGCGTGTTCGCGCGCTGGAGAGCAGATTCAAGAGCGATCCAGTCGTTCTATATTTTGGCGATGGCAGCACGCGGGAGATCCACGGCCCCAGGGACTTTTTGCTGCGCCTGTTGGTTGCCGCAGCCTGGGGAAGGGATCTCAGCCCGGGGCAGCAGGAGCAATTGGAATTGATTCGTGCGAGCGTGGACTCCGTGGAACCGGATGGAGCACATCTGGTCGATGTGGTTAAGTGTCATCTAGAGGGACCAGCGCTGCCGATCGGCAGCTCGGTCTATGACAGTGACGACGAGGCGGCCAACCACAAAATCGCTGCGGATAGGCGATAACGCTCGCCAAAGTCGGACCGCGACGCCCCACCGCGCTGCCCTCAACATTCTCCGAGTGGCCGACCATCCGGCCGGAGCTGGCCGGTAAACGCTGCGCCGTCAGCGAGGTTGTATCCCCCGCCGACCGAGTGCAACTCACAACTCGATTCGGCGGCGCATTTCACTTCTTCCCCTTGTAGGAAGCGGCAGCGATTCGGACTCCGTCTGGATAGGAGGTTCCTGTGAAGCCGAATTCGCGGGCGAACTTTGTCGAGTCGAACAGATAGGGAGAATCGCTCTGATACAACATCTCGTACGACTCGCGAACTTGGGGGTTGAACCATCCGGCCAGCCGAAGCATCGGCCTGCTCAACACCCGATACTTGGGGGCCACTCCGAATTCACTTGCAGCCATAGCGATGAACTCTCTGCCGGTTGGCGGATTGGGCGCCGTCGGCAGATGCCAGACCTGGTTCCAAGCCGACTCCTGGTCTGCCAACATTGTCACGCCGCGCGCTGCGTCAGGAGTGAAGGTCAGCGAGTGAGGGGCTGATGCATTGACCAACCACGATGCTTTTGACCCTTTCGCAAAAGGCTCAAAGACCAGAACATTCGGTACTCCGTTTTGGGTGTCGGGTCCGTAGAAGTCTGCTGAGCGCGCGATCATTGCGCTCAGACTGCCAGCCTGCACCTCATTCATCAGGGCTGTTGCGATCTTTGCGCGGATCTCTCCCTTCTTCGAACAGGGAGCGTACGGAGTGTTTTCCGTCATCGGGCCCGCTACCTTCCCATACATGTAGACGTTATCGAAGAAAATCAGCTTCGCCTCCGCCCGTTTGCAGGCTTCTATGGTATTAGCCATGATCTG
>PLOR01000101.1 GCA_003142185.1 Bryobacterales bacterium | reverse complement strand
TTCCATCTAAAGCCTTTGGCAGCCGACGCGTTGTGGCATGGATAAATCCATGCCCTGATACAAAGCCAGCCACCAATTGCACAACTAACTCGGGACCGTTCTTGAGAATAACGCGCCCCATCTCACTTTGACCGCAAGTTCCGGATAGCGCCGCTCCGTCAGTCGCCCTAGACTGAGAGGGTGATGACCGCCGAAGAAAGCACTTTTTGGGAGACGTCCTTTTGGGAAGCCACGCTGGGGCGCGATTCCCGCATGGACGGCTTCTTTTTCTACGCCGTGGTTTCGACCGGCGTTTACTGCCGTCCTTCCTGCCCCAGCCGACGTCCGCGCCGGGTCAACGTGGTTTTCTTCCGCGAGCGCGAGGCGGCTGAGCGCGCCGGCTTCCGCCCCTGCCTGCGCTGCAAGCCCGATACGCCGATTGGCGCCCATCCGCACGCAGAGCTTGTCAACCGCGTCTGCCGCTATATCGAATCCGGCATCGAATCCAACCAGGATGCGCCGCTCACCCTAAGCGCTCTCGGCCGCCGGCTCGGCGTGAGTCCATTTCACTTGCAGCGCACCTTCAAGTCGCTGACGGGAATCACGCCGCGCGCTTACGCGGACGCACGCCGCCTGGAAGTCATGAAAGCGGGATTGCGGCGCGGCGATTCCGTCACGCGGGCCATGGTGGACGCGGGTTACAGTTCGAGCAGCCGCCTTTATGAGCGCGCCGCGTCGCAGCTCGGCATGGCGCCGCGGCAGTACCGCAATCGGGCGGCGGGCGTGGTCATACGCTATGCCGTGGTCGATTCCGCGCTAGGCAAGCTTCTCATTGCCGGCACCGAAAAGGGCGTCTGCGCGATTCGTTTCGGAGACACGCGCGCGGCGCTCGAGAAGACCCTTCGCGACGAGTTCGCGCAGGCCCGTTTGGAACATGATCCGCACTCGCTCAAACCGTGGACGGACCGGCTGCGCGATCACCTCGGAGGCAATCCCGCCCAACCCGATCTTCCGCTCGACATCCAGGCGACGGCTTTCCAACGCCTGGTCTGGGAGCACCTGAGGACGATTCCGCGCGGCCAAACCGAATCGTACTCCGAGGTCGCCCGCCGCGTTGGCCGGCCTACGGCCGCGCGCGCGGTGGCGCGTGCCTGCGCGTCGAACCCGGTGGCGGTGGCGATTCCCTGCCATCGCGTAGTGCGCGAGGATGGCGCCCTGGGCGGCTATCGCTGGGGCATCGCCCGCAAAGAGAAGCTGCTGGAAATGGAGTCGCAGCCCCGCCGTTAGCGCATCGGAGCCGCGACCAAAGGGAGCGTTCGCGATTCAGCCGATTCCACCGCTACAGTTCTGCCGATTCGAATGGCCGTAGTAAAGTCTTGAAGCCGACCGCTCCCTTCGGTCGCGGCTCCGTTTGGCGTGTACGCTGCCGCGGCGCGCGGTGCTCGCGGTCCTGTATAATTGGAGAAAGGGTGAATCTTTCCGTGTCTCCGCGCGTAATGCTCCGTCTTTTCCTGCACAGCCAGATGCTGCCGATCCTCGAAAGCGGCGAGGAGACGCTCGTCGGCGGGCAGGCCGTGATGGAAGGCGTGATGATGCGCGCCCCGCACAGTTACTGCGTCGCGGTGCGCCGGCAGGACGGCAGCATCGTCACCGACGAGAAGCCGCTGCCGCGCCTTTCCGAGCGGCACAAGATCTTCAAGCTGCCGATTTTCCGCGGCGTGGGCACGCTCTACCAGGCGCTCAAGCTCGGCTATGGCGCGCTGAAATTCTCCACCGACCAGGCGCTCGCGGACTTGCAGCCTGCCTCGCCCGAAAGCAAACCGCCCAAGGAAATGCCTCGCTGGGCGATCACCGGCAACCTGCTGTTCTCGATCGCATTCATGATTTTCCTGTATAAGTTCATGCCGCTGCTGCTCACCACCAAGCTGGGCAAAGTGTACCCCCTGCTCACCGGACGCATCCCTTTCAATCTGGCGGAGGGAATCATCCGCGTAGCGATTCTGGTGGCGTTTCTGTACGTGGTGTCGCGCTTCAGCGACATGCGCCGGATTTTCCAGTATCACGGCGCGGAGCACAAAGTGGTTTTCAACTTCGAATCGGGCGAGCCGGTAACGGTGGGGCGCGCGCAGCAATTCACAACTTTCCATCCGCGTTGCGGCACCAGTTTTCTAATGATGCTGATGTTTGTCGCGGTGCCCGTTTATGCGCTGATTCCGTTCGACGGCTTCGCGGCTAAGTTCATCTGCCGCCTGGCCCTGCTGCCGCTGATCATCGGCTTGAGCTACGAGGTGATCCGCTTCGCCGCCCGGCGGCGCGATTCGCTGCTCGCGGTGGTGGCCGCGCCGGGTCTGTGGTTGCAGCGCATCACGACCAAGCAGCCCGCCGACGACCAGGCCGCGGTGGCCATCCACGCGCTCGAAGGCGCCATGGCGCTCGAGAAATCGCAAGGCGGCGAGCTAGTCATCGGCTAGCGGCCTGTCATGAGATATCTGGTTCAACTACCGGCAACCGCCCCCTAAGGGTCGCGGCTCCAATGCGTTTGGAGTCGCGACCAAAATACACACCGTTGGGGAGCAGTTAGTAAGTTTGTTGCGGAAGCATTCCTTTGATAAGCCATGCAATTTATCCAGAGACTCGAACAGATCGAAAAGCGCTTTGACGAGCTTAACGCGCAAATGGCCGATCCGGCGGTGATCGCCGATTCCGACCAATACCGCAAAGTCACCAAAGCGCATAGCGACGTGGCCGAGGTTGTGGCCATGTTCCGCGAATGGAAGAAAGCGGAGGATAGCCTGAAGCAAGCGCGGGGCATGCTGGCGGAGAGCGATCCGGAGTTGCGCGCCATGGCGGAAGAGGAAGCGGCGCGCCTGGAGCCCGAACTGGCGCGCATCGAAGAGCAGATTCGCGTGCTGCTGCTGCCCAAGGACCCGAACGACGAGAAGAACGTGGTGCTCGAGATTCGCGCCGGCACCGGCGGCGATGAAGCCACTCTATTCGCCGCCGAAATCTTTCGCGCCTATTCGCGCTATGCGGAAACCCGTGCCTGGAAGATCGAAGTGACCTCGGCCAGCGAATCGGCGGTGGGCGGCTTGAAGGAGGTCATCGCTTTGGTGAGCGGCAACAAGGTCTACAGCAGATTGAGGTACGAAAGCGGCGTGCATCGCGTGCAGCGGGTTCCGGTCACCGAGCAGCAGGGCCGCGTCCACACCTCGGCCATCACGGTCGCTGTGCTGCCCGAAGCCGATGAAGTCGAGGTCAAACTCGACCCCAAGGATATACGCATCGACACGTTCTGCAGCTCCGGCCCGGGCGGCCAGTCGGTGAATACCACCTACTCGGCGGTGCGCATCACGCACTTGCCCACCGGCCTGGTGGTTTCGTGCCAGGACGAAAAATCGCAGATCAAGAACCGCGCCAAGGGGGAGCGCGTGCTGCGTTCGCGACTGTATGAAATGGAGCTGGAAAAGCAGCAGGCGGCGCTGGGCGCGGAGCGGCGCAGCATGGTGGGCTCCGGCGACCGCAGCGAGAAGATCCGCACTTACAACTTCCCGCAGAACCGCGTCACCGACCACCGCATCGGCCTGACGCTGCACCAGCTCAATTTCGTGATGGAAGGTAAGCTGGACGAAATCTTCGACGCTCTGACCGCGCATTACCAGACCGAGAAGCTCAAGCACGACAGCGATCTCGACGGGGCCGCGGCGGACTGAAGGGGCGCGGACGCCCCCGTCCGCGCGCGACCCCCTGGTCGCGCTCCTCCGCTCATCGCCAACTCTTGCACGGGACAGTACACTAGGCTCCATGACCCTCCACACGGCACTCTTCCAGGGCACGCGCCTGCTGGAGGATGGCGGCATCGCCGTGCCGCGGCTGACGGCTGAAGTGCTGCTCGCCCATGCTCTCCAACGCGACCGCGCCTGGCTTTTCGCCCACGGTGAACAAGAGCTGGCGGAGCTGGAGTGGTTGCACTACGGGCGTTATCTGCACCAGCGCCTGCAAGGCATGCCCACCCAATACATCACCAAACGCCAGGAGTTTTACGGCCGCGAGTTTCGCGTGAGCCCAGACGTGCTCATACCCCGCCCCGAAACCGAGCACGTGGTCGAAGTGGCGCTGCGGCATTTGGGTTGGCAGGCGCAAGCGCCTCCCCCACCCGACAGCAAAGTGGGACAGACGCTTCCGTCTGTCAACCGGCCGGCCCGCGTTCTCGATATCGGCACGGGCTCGGGGGCATTGGCCGTGACGCTCGCGATCGAGACCGGCGCGGACACCTGGGCCACCGAGATATCGCCGGTCGCGGCCTCCGTTGCCGCGCGCAATGCGCTGGCGCTGGGCGCGCGCATACACATCGTGGTAGGCGATCTGGCCAGCGCCATCGCGGCAGGCAGCATGAGCCTGATCGTTGCGAACCCGCCTTACGTGCCGCTCGCTCAGCGCGAGGGCTTGCAGCGTGAGGTCCGCGACTTTGAGCCGCACGCCGCGCTTTTCGCCGGCCCTACCGGGTTTGAGATTTACCAGCGCATCGTGGCGGACGCGCCCCGCGTGCTGCGCCCCGGCGGCTGGCTCATCATGGAACTGGGTTTCGGCTGCGAAGCCGGCGTGCGCGAGCTGCTCGAAGGCTGGCGTGAGATCGAAGTCACGCCGGACTTGGCCGGAATTCCACGCGTGATTGCGGCCCGGGCAGCAGGGTAAGCGCGCATTTATCCCAGTTATACCAGGACGCCCAGGCCTGTCCGTGGGAATCACTTTCCGCAACACCGCTAATCCATTAACAACAACGGACGTTTCGGTGTATACTCAACCAAGCTTTAAACCAGAGAGTGTAGGGGATTTCCTGGAGGGTGAGATGTTCCGATCATATGCCGCTGCCGCCGTGGCGGGCCTTTGCCTCGTTCCGCAAGTGTTTTGTCAAACACCAGCCAAAGTGGATTTCGCGCGTGACGTGCAGCCGGTTTTCCGTCAGAACTGCATAGGCTGCCACGGACCGACCGTACAGAACAACGGGCTGCGTGTCGACCGCAGAAGCTCCGTGATGAAGCCAGGCTCCCGGCGCGTGATGCCGGGCAGCCTCGAGAACAGCTTTCTGTATCACCGGTTGGTTGGCACCGATTTTGGATTGCAGATGCCGCCCACAGGCGCACTCCACGCGGAACAGATTCAGATCATCAAGGCGTGGATCGAGCAGGGCGCGCCATGGCCGGACTCTTTAGCGAATGAGGTCGAGTTGCCGCCGTTGAATCCGAAGGCGGTGGCGATGGTGGATACGCTGCGCGCGGCCGACCGGCAGGTGTTCAACAAGATGCTGGCGGAGGATCCCAAACTTCTGAACGCGCGCGGGCCGGAGGGTTCGACGCCGTTCATGTACGCGGTGCTCTATACCGACGCGGCGACGCTGGAGCGGCTGATCGGCCAGGGCGCCGATACCAACCAGCGCAATGACGCCGGGGCTACCGCACTGATGTGGGCCGCGCTCGATCTGGAGAAGACGCGGGTTTTGGTGGCACATGGCGCGGACGTGAATGCGAAGTCGGACGACGCGCGAACGCCGCTGATGATCGCGGCGGGACGGCCCGGCGGAGCGCCGATCGTGAAGCTGCTGCTGGCCCACGGCGCGAATCCCAATCCCACGTCGAAACCCGGCGCGGAATCGTCGCCGCTGCTGGAAGCATCGCTCGCCGGCGATGCGGAAATCATGCAGGCGCTGCTCGACCACGGCGCCGGCTTCAAAGATATTGCCGGATTTGCGCTGGCGAGCGCAGCGGGAGCGGATTGCATGAAGTGCATCGATCTGCTGGTGGCGCGCAATCTGGACGCCATGCAATACACCATCGCGCTCGGACAGGTCGTGGTTTTGGACAATCCCAATCTGGTCCGGCTGATGCTCCAGCACGGCGCCGACGTGAACGCCCCCGATCCCACAGGCCGCACGGCGCTGATGTACGCCGCGGTGTCCGACCTGCTTCCGGCGGAGCAGATCAAGATGCTGATCGAAAAGAAGGCCGACGTCAACGCCAAGAGCCAGCATCCGCGGTCCGGCGATACCGGGCTCACCGCGCTGGATCTGGCGAGGCTGCACGGCGACACGCCGGTGGTCGACCTGCTATTGAAATCCGGGGCCACCGGCGGGGCGCCGGTAGCGTCGATACAACCGGCATCGATGAGGCGCGGCAACACGATCCAGGCCGCGGTTCTGAGCAGCCTGCCGCTTTTGCAGCGCACTGACGCGAGCTTCGTGCCGAAAGCTGGATGCTTCTCCTGCCACAACCAGAGCCTGTCAGCTATGGCTGTCGGGCTCGCGCGGAAGAGCGGCTTCCCGGTGGACGAACAGACATCGGCCCAGCAGGTGAAGGTCAATGCGGGAGTGCTCGGTGGCATCCGCAACCTCCTGCATCAGGGCTTCTTCGTCCCGGGGATTAACGCCAACCCGGGGATTCTCGCCTATGTTCTCCTGGGGCTGGATGCCGAGGGCTACAAGCCCGATCTCAGCACGGATGCCGTTGCGATGTACATCCAAACGCACCAAATGGCGGATGGCCACTGGGCCTTCGGTCCCGAAGCGAGGCCCCCGCTGTGCGCGGATACGCTCGGGCAAACCGTGCTTTCCATGCGGGGCTTGCAACTGTACACCCCGCGCGTGGACAAGGCGGCGTTCGCAAAATCGATACAACTCGCGGCAGCTTGGATCGGCGACTTCCGGCCGAGAACCAATTACGATTTGGCCTGGCGGCTACAGGGCTTGGTCTGGGGCCGCAAGAGCAACGACGCCATCCTGGCGGCCCGGCGCGAACTGCTGGCGGCGCAGCGCTCCGACGGCGGGTGGCCCGACATTGCTTCGATGGAAAGCGGCGCGTACACCACCGGCCTGTCGATGATCGCGCTACAAAGTTCCGGCCTGCCGGTTTCCGACCCGGCTTACCAACGGGGCGTTCAGTACCTGCTGAACACGCAACTGGAGGATGGGTCGTGGCACGTGCGCTCGCGCGCCGCCGGATTCCAGCCGTATTTCGATAACGGATTCCCGCATGGCGTAGACCAGTGGATCTCGGCCGCGGGCACCAGCCTGGCGACGATTGCCCTGACACTGGCGACGCCGCCCAGCGGCACCCACACGGCTACCGTTGCGCTGGCGCAGCGGTGATGCCGCAGGGAAGCGGGACTGTGCATGTTGCGAACGCGACCTGAGTACGAAACGAAGGAGGCTGCGCACGGCAGCCGGCGATTTCACGCAGCGCCTAAGAGGGCCTTTTCGACGGTCCTCGGAAAGCGATCGATGACAGTGAGGTAGGCGCGGACAGCGCTCGGCGGCTGGGTTCGGCCAAGCTCCCAATCCTGCAATGTGCGAGTACTGAATCCATAGCGGTGAGCGAACTGCGATTGCGATAGCCCGGATTTCGCGCGAATCGCCTTAACATCCACCGGGCCCGGAACATCGTATTCATACGCGCGCAGAGAGATCTCACCCCGCACATACGCCGCGGATTCCTTCAATCCACGGACCACGTCTCTGCCTACGCGGCTGAGCCTTTCGGGCGCGCGCTTACTTACCCGCTTGCTTCTTGGCATCTTTCAAGCCCTCCACGAACTTTTTCGCGGTCTTCCGATCCGCCGCGGTCATGTCCGATTGATCGTTTTTTGCGTAGATCGAAAGCAGGTACACCTCGGGGTCTGATACCTGCATCGCGATCTCCTCGGCCGCTCGCCAGTAATAGTAAATTACCCGAACACCGCCGCTCTTGCCTTTGCCCCGCCGGGTCCAGCGGGCTTTTCGGACGCCACCGGTGCCAGGAATTACGGGATGTGCCGCGGGATCGGCGGCGATTGCGAGTTGCATTGCAGCTTGTTCGGGCTCGGCGAGTAGCCGCCGTACTTCCTTCTCGTATCGGCTGGTGGCGAATACCCGAACCTTCACCAGTTAAGTATACGGGATTTCCGTATAGCTGTCAAAGAGGCATTGGGGAACTGCGCAGCTTTCTTGAAGGCAAACAGGAGGGGCAAATACAGAAGTTTGCTTCTCCTGTTTGCTCCTATGAAAAGTGTCCCTATTGGCTTCCTCAGCGGTAGGCTTCACGGCGGTTCCTGACGGCGTGGATGCGGAGCGTGTCGGGGCGCTCCTCAGTGAAACGGACGCGGTAATCGCCCACGCGGAGGCGCTTCTCGCCGTCACGGCCTTCGAGGGTTTTGACGCGGCCCGCTCCGGTTTCGGCCAGGCGTTAAATGGCCGCGAGAATGTTCATGGCGATGTGCTGGGGGATGGCGCGGATATCGGCCTTAGCTTGGTCGGAAAAGACGATTCGCTTCAAGCCGCCGGGTCCTTCTCTTCCTCTTGGGCGTGGTTGACCTGTTCCATGGTGAAGCCGAGCTCCGTGACAACCTGTTCGAAGGGAGTGCCTGCATTGTGGCGGAACCACTCCTTCGAACGGGTGACGGCTTGCTCTTCCTCCTCGCTGATGGGCTCGTCGTCGACGGGCGCACTGGCGAGAGCGCGAGAAACGGGATCGAGCATCGCTTCCAGAAGTCCGCGGACCGCGGCGACCTGCGCGTCAGGCAAGTGATCGAGGTATACATGTGCCAGCTGGCGTTCCTGCTGGGAGTTGCTATCCACGGGCTGATTCCTTTTCGATGCCGTAACCAAGATGGCACGGCCAATTCATCACGGCTGCGCTTTCGCCGCGGTCCGGCAACGAGCGCCGCTATCTTCCCCTGCTCAAACCCAGCGCCCTGATGCGCTTGTGCAGGTTCGTCCGCTCCATGCCTAGGGCGCGGGCGGCGCCGGAGACGTTCCAGTTGGTTTCTTCTAGGGCGCGCATGATGTGTTCACGCTCGGCGGATTCGCGCGCTTCCTGAATGGTGGACTTGGCGGATGTCTCGCGCAGCACGCGCACCTCGACGGGGATCGACTCCCGCGAGAGCCTTTCTCCCGCGGTGAGAATCGCCATGCGCTCCACCACGTTGCGCAGCTCGCGCGCGTTGCCGGGCCAGGCGTAGGCTTCCAGAACCGGGAAAACCGTATCGTCCATTTTCTTCGCGCGGAAGTTGTTGCGCACGCAGAATTCCTCGAGAAAATATTCCGCCAGCAGGCGAATGTCGTGCGGGCGCTCGCGCAGAGAGGGCACGCGGATGGGCACGCCGTTGAGGCGATAGTACAGGTCGCCGCGAAACTTCTCCTGCGCCACCAGGCCAGCCAGGTCGCGATTGGTGGCCGAAATCACGCGCACGCTGACGCGAATGATCTGCTCGCCGCCCACGCGGTGGAACTCGCCTTCCTGCAAAACGCGCAGCAGCTTGGCCTGCGAACCGCCGTGCAAATCGCCCACTTCGTCGAGGAATATGCTGCCGCCGTCGGCCAGCTCGAACTTGCCGCGCCGCGCCCCGGTGGCCCCGGTGAAGGAGCCTTTCTCGTGCCCGAACAGCTCGGTCTCGAGCAACTCGGTGGGAATCGCCGCGCAGTTCACCTTGACGAACGGACCATTGGCAAACGGGCTCAAGGCGTGAATATGCGCCGCCAGCAATTCCTTGCCGGTGCCCGATTCGCCGATCAACAGCACGCGCGCATCGGACCGCGCGGCCAGCGTGGCCTGCTCCACGGCGCGCTGCCAGGACGGGCTGGAGCCTATCATTTTCGGGCTGCCGCCCACCAGTTCGCGCAAGCGCTCGTTTTCGCGCCGCAGGCTGGAGTGCTCGATCGCATTCTTGACCGCCACCAGCACGCGGTCGCGGCTGAGCGGCTTCTCCAGAAAATCGAACGCCCCAGCGCGCGTGGCTTCCACCGCGTCGGCGATGGTGCCGTGCCCGGAAATCATGATGGCCGGCGCGGCGGCGGCGTTCTGCCGCACCGCCTTCAGCAGCTCGATGCCGTTGCCATCGGGCAGCTTGATATCGAACAGATAGGCATCCGCCCGGTCCGCGTCCGGATGCCGGCGGAACTCCGCCGCCGACCGGCACACGTTCACGGCATACCCCTCGCGCTCCAGAATCATCCGCAGCGAGCGGCCTATGTTCTCTTCGTCATCCACGATCAGCAAGCGTTTGGACGCCATTCGTCTCTATCGGCAGCAGCACGCGGAAGCCCGCGCCGCCGAGTTCTCCTTTCACTGCGACAATGTCCCCGCCGGAAAGCAGCGCGCCTTTGCGCGCGATCGACAGCCCCAACCCCATGCCGTGCTTCTTGAACGAAATGGTCGGTTGGAACAGCGAAGCCCGCGCCTGCTCGCTCAAGCCCGGCCCCGAATCGTGCACCTCAATCGCAACCCGTCCGTTCTCCGCCGCCGTCACGCCCAGGATGTGGCCGCCCGCACCGGCGGCTTCCGCCGCATTCTCGAGCAGGTTGGTCAGGATGCCCTTCAGCAGATCCTCGTCCGCCGTCACACGTGGGACGTCCGCCCCCAGCCGGCAGTCATAGGCCACTTCCGGATGCGCGGTTTTGAGCAGCGCCACGCGCTCTTCCACCAGCGAGTTCACGTCCACCTCGCACGGCAGCACCGGCGGCTCGGTGGCGAATTCGGAAAACGCGCGCACGCGCCGCTCCAGCGTTTCGATCTCGTCCACCACGATGTCGGTGGCCTGCGCCATAAACCCGCGGTCGGCCTCCTGGTAGCGCGCCAGCATTTCTTCCACCGTCAGCCGGATGGGCGTGAGCGAGTTTTTCACCTCGTGCGCCATCTTGCGCGCCAGGGTTTGCCAACTCGCCATCTGCCCCAGGTAAACCAGACGTTCGGTCGACTGTTTGAGGCGCGTGGCCATGTCGTTGAATGCCTGAATGGCGCGGCCCACCTCGTCGTCGCGATCGGTGGGTACGCGCGCGTTCAGATCGCCCGCGGCGAGCTGCGAAAGGCCCTCCGTCAACTGCCGAATCGGCCGGCTGACGTGGTGTGCCAGAAACACCAGCAGCGCCAGCGACACCAGCCAGAACGAAGCCGCCAGCAGGATGTACGTCACGCGGAACCCGCGCCGCAGGTCGCGTTCCCGCGCGTCTTCCACCAGGCGCCGCGCGTCGCCAATCTGCCGGCTGAGCCGGTCCATCGGAACGCCCAGATCCTCCGAATACACGCGAACGTCGTCGCCGTGGCGCACCAGGTAATCGAGGCGATCGCCTTGCGCGCCGGTGCGCACCCACCGCTCGCTCTCGTTGCCGCCGGCGAAGTTCTTTACCGCCTCCGGCCACTCGACGCGTTGGGCGGCGCGATATTCCGCCGAAACCGCCTCGCCGCGCGCGGCTCGCTGCTTCAGGTCGTCCATCGCGCGCTGGTAAAACTTGCGGCCGGTTTGCTCGAGCGATTGACTGAGAGCGTCCAGTTCCCCCGTGGTGGAAAAATCCACCAAGTACTTGGAGCCGGCCGAGGTGATCCACAACGTGGCCAGCAGCGGGAGCAAGGTGGCCGCCAGAAAAATCAGGATGAGCTTGTTGCGAAGGCGGTTCACCAGTTGCGCCGGCTCGGCGTACGGCGCAGGTCCGCCAGCCGCAACCGCCTCTCCATCGCCCAGTGCGGTTCTCCGTCCGGTTTGCGGCTGAAGAATTCGATCAGCCCGCTGATGCTGATGCCGGATTCGCTCACGATGCTGGCCGCGTCCTTCGGATCGGCCGTGCGCAGATCGAACCGCATCCAGAAATCCCGGTCCGGCGCCACGCCCAGCGCGCTTACCGTCATATTGTCCATGCACCACGCTTCGGCCTGCTCCGCCGTGAGCCCCAGCCGCGATTCCGGCGTGGCGCCCGGAATGGTGACTTTGAATCGCCCCTCCCAGATGTCGTAGCTCACGTAAAATCGCTGCGGCGCGTGGCGGAAGGGCGTAACGTGATCCTCTCGCAGCAGGGTGATCTGCGACAGAAACACCACCGTGCGCGCGTCCTTGAGCCTTTCCAAGGCGCGGCCGGTGATAAAGTGCAAATCGGGCATCGCCGGGCGAAGCGTGTCGCCGTCAAACGCCACGTCCATGGTGCCGGCGCGCGCGACGAGCAAAGGAAGGGCCAGGCCGGCGGCAAGCCAGCTTCTTCGGCTCATCCTCGCTGCGCGCGACTGCGCCATCAATAGTTCATGCCCACCATAAAGACCGGATCCATCCTCCCGTTGCGCAACGGGAACGCCAGGGCCACTGAGAACGCGCCCTGGCGCAGACCCGCTCCGACCGAGCTCCTGGCGACCGCGGCCTGGCCGCTGTCCCAGATTGCGCCCGAATCGCAGAAGATTTGAAAAACGCCGTAATGATACTCGACGGTGTTGTGGACCGCGCGGTTTCCACCAAGCGGGTCCAAGTCGAATTTATTCCATCCCCGCAGGCTGGTGCTGTTGCCCAGCACGAAGCGCTCAAACAGCGGCGCATTACCCAGAATTGCGCCGCCCCAACTATCATCCACCAATTCCTGCTTGCCGCGCTTGAGCCGGTAGCGGAATCCCCAGCGATGGCGGCTGTAAGCATAGTCGCTCGCGAGCGCGTGGCTGCCGGCGCGCAAATCGTAGTCGGCCTCCACCGCCTGATCCGAGGCGCCCTCCATCTCCTGGTGATACCGCGCACCGGCGACAAAGGCATCGGCCGCCAGTGGCGGCGCACCTGGCTGTTGCTGGCCGAGGCTTTCGAAACTGGCGCCGAAACTCACTTCGAGCGGCCGCGCCACCCGCACCGACAGCACCGGCTGAAACTCGTCCCGCGTGCGGTAGAGCTGGGATGCGTCAGTGGCTGTGGCGGCGGAGCTGTTCCACAATTCGTGGTAGCTGGCGAATTCGAAGCGGAGCCGCGCCCGCTGGTTCACCAGCGGCTGGCTCTCGTAGCGGGCCACCACGCCGGTATAGCGCTCCACCAGCTCGTCGCCATCGCTCACCAGCCCCGCCGTGAATCCGTTGTTGTTCACCGTTGCGGTGCCTTCCACGGCGCCGCTCCAGCCCTGTTCGCCCTGGTAGAGAAATTTGGGCACGGAGGCGTCAAACCGCGTCGGCGGCACTTCCACCTGGAAAACCACCTGCACGTACTCCGGACTCTTGCCGCGCAACACATGGTGTTCCACCGTGCGCGCGCGGAGCTCCTTGCGCAGACGCTTGGCCAGATCGTCGAGCCGCGCCGGATTGAGCTTTTCCCCAACCAGTGCGGCAATCTCCTTGCGCAGCCCGGAACTGATCTTGTGATCGCGATCCACCGCGGGACTAGTGCTCCATCCGTCCCCCGAGACCACCACCGTTTCCACTGTGTACCGGCTGTTCACGTTGGTTTCCGAATCCTGCGTTCCTGTCGCCAGCAGTTCTCCCGCGAGCAGCAGGCTGAGCAAGACATATTTCATACCCAGCCAAAAAGCACTTGACGCGCCATGATTAACTGTATGAAAACAATAGAAATAAACAATGAGTGCTTGTGACTTCACGTCACAGGTGTGGGGTGCGCGGAGGCGGCACACCGCCCGCCAGGGTGGCCCGGTGAGGCTAGAGAACCTTCGCCAGTTCGGCTGCGAATGCGCTGCGGGGTGCCTGTTCCCGGTCGCGGCCGCCGCGTTTTCTGCGTTCGGGTTTGACAGTGCGGATGGCACTGGGCACTGCAATCGGCTGCGCTCCACGGCTCTCTTTGCCCTTCGGGGGCTGCGCCGGATTGGCTCGCAACAGACGGTCTTCCAAAGGTGCACGATCAAAGCGGCGGATGATCGAGGCCATTTCGTCGGCGGTGGGAGCTTCGACAAACGCGAAGCCCTTCGATTCTTGCGTTTCGTGATTGCGGATCACTTTGACGGCGTCGGCCACCAGATCTTCGGCGGCGAGCCATTGCTTGATGTCATCGGCGGTAACCCATGACGGGAGGTTGCCAAGAAAGACGGTAAAGCTCATTCAGTTGATTCTGTGACTCCGTGGTTGGATTTCAGACACTGGGGGGAATTCCGATCTGCCTCATCGATGGTACCAAACCACCGCACTGGATTGCAAACACAGATCGTTCTAAGGACCACCGTCTCGGAAATGCGCCCGCGACCATCCGCGGCCGCCATGGCGGGCCAGCGCGGGGAACCTCTGAACAGGAATGCCGCCGGTTCTTTGCGAGCCACAATCGGCAGGAATACCGACGCCCGGCTCGGCTTTTCGCGAAGCAGGGTTGAAAACCCGCCGGAACTATTCGAGAATGGATCGGTCCGGAGGCTTCCTCAATCGCACGCTCACGCCGCCCGAATCCGCCATGAAGCACATCATCGCCGGCACCGCCGGGCACATCGACCACGGCAAGACCGCGCTAGTCAAAGCGCTCACCGGCATCGACGCAGACCGGCTGGCGGAGGAGAAGCGGCGCGGCATCACCATCGATCTCGGCTTCGCCCATCTGCAATTGACACCCGATCTGCGGTTGGGCTTCGTCGACGTACCCGGCCATGAGCGGTTCGTCAAGAACATGCTGGCCGGGGTGGGCGGAATCGACCTGGTGATGCTGGTGGTGGCCGCCGACGAATCCGTCAAGCCGCAGACCCGCGAGCATTTCGAGATCTGCCGCCTGCTCGAGATTCCGCGCGGGCTCATCGTCCTGACCAAGTCCGACCTGGTCGACGAAGAACTGCTCGATCTGTCGCGCATGGAAGTGGCGGAGCTGGTGGCGGGCTCGTTCCTCGAAGGCGCTCCCGTGGTAGCGGTGAGCTCGACCACCGGCAAAGGTCTGGACGAGTTGCGCCGGGAGCTGGCGCGGGTGGCCGCGGCAGTGCCCGAGAAGAATTCCGCCGGCTACTTCCGGCTGCCCATCGACCGCGTGTTTACGGTGAAAGGATTCGGCACAGTGGTGACCGGCACGCTGATTTCGGGCGCGGTCGAAAAGGAACAGGAGACCGAGGTCTACCCCGCCGGACGTCTCTTGCGGGTGCGCGGCCTGGAGGTACACGGCGCTAAGACGGAGCGCGCGGTGGCCGGCCAGCGTACGGCCCTCAACCTGGCCGATATCGAACCGGCGGGCCTCGCGCGCGGCGACGTGCTTTCCGAACCTGGCCGCTTTCACGCCGTCCGCCACATCGAGTGCCGGCTGGAGTTGTTGCCGTCGGCCAAGCCCCTTAAGCATCGCGCACCGGTGCATTTTCACGCCGGGACGGCGGAGATCGAAGCTGCAGTGCGGCTGTTCGGCGCCGCCACGCTGCGGCCGGGCGAAACCGCTTACGCGCGGCTGATCCTCCGCGAGGCCGCCCTGCTGCTGCCCGGCGACCGCTTCATCATCCGCATGTTTTCCCCGGTAGTGACGATCGGCGGCGGAGTGGTCATCGATATCGGCGAGCGCCGCTACGCGCGGGGATTCGACGTAGCGCACCGGCTCGGCGTGCTGGCCGGCCCGGACCGAGCCGCGCGCATCGCCCTGCTGGTGCGCGAAGCCGCTTTCGGCATGGGGATGGCGGACCTGGTGGCGCGCACCGGAATGGCCGCGTCCGCCATCGATCGAGCCCCCGCCGAGGCCGGCCTTGTGGAGCTGCCGCTCGCATCGCCCTGGTTCGTCGACCGCGCGTGGTTCCAGGCCGCGTGCGACCGGTTGCAGAAGACGGTTCGCGCGTTCCACCACCAGCATCCGCTGCTGGCCGGCGTGGCGCGCCCGGAGCTACGCGCCAGCCTCGCCCAGGATATGCCGCCATTCCTGCTGGACGCGCTGCTCGCCGCCTCGAAAGACGTGGTGGCCGAAGGCGAAATCGTGCGACTGCCCGGCCATGCGGTGGTGATGCGCGAGGACGAGGAGCACGCGCGGCAGGCCATCGAACGCGCCTTTGAGCAGGCCGGTCTGGCCGTCCCCGCTGTGCCCGAGGTGCTGGCCCAGGCCGGCGTGGAAGCCGCGCGGGCACGCACCTTGCTCGAAATCCTGCTCCGCGAGAAACGCTTGGTCCGCATCAGCCAGGATCTGGTGTTTCATCACTCCCCAATGGAAAAGCTGCGCAGCCTGCTTGCCCAGCGGCGGCCGGCGCGTTTCAGCGTCCCGGATTTCAAGTTGTGGACCGGCATTTCGCGCAAGTACGCCATTCCCCTGCTCGAATACCTGGACCGCACACACGTCACCCGCCGCGAAGGCGACCAGCGGGTGATCCTGTAGGGCGACGCGCGGCAAGAAACTTCCATCGAAATTCGGAGTTTCGTAGCCTTTCCCCGATATACTCGAATGCATCCGAGCCGGGCCAGCGAGGTAGGACAGACGATCGCCTTTTGTCGTCTGTCATGTTCGTCTGTCATGGCGTCGCGCTTTGACAGACCACGAAAGGCGATGGTCTGTCCTACCTGCTCCCGAGGAGTATCTGCCCTTTCCATCTTCTGCTACACGGCCCAGGCAGGCGACCTCGGCGGCGCCCACACAGTAGGGCCATTATCGTAGCTACAATTTTGGCGTTATACTCGTACTGGAATGATGCGGTTCGAGTGGGACCCGGCCAAGGCGCGGAGCAATCAGGGGAAACACCACGTCAGCTTCGACGACGCCATGCTCGTCTTCGAGGACCCCTACGCCCTGTTCGAACAGGACCGCACCGGCCCAGCGGGGGAGTTGCGCTGGCAGGCGCTCGGCCTGGCTGGAGGGGTCTTACTGCTGCTGGTGGTCCACACCGCGCGGGAAGCACGCAGGGACGAAGTAATCCGCCTGATCTCGGCCCGCCGCGCCACCCGGAAGGAGCGAAACCGTTATGAGCAAACTCGTGTACAAGACGCTGAGTGACAGCCCGATCGCGCCCGCCCGCAAGCGCAAGCTGGCACGGCTGGCGGCACGGCCCGATGCGGAGATCGATTTTTCGGACATTCCCCCACTCAAACAGAGCTTCTGGGAAAACGCCGTGCGCAATCCGTTTTATCGGCCCCTCAAACAGCAACTGACCGTACGTCTGGACGCCGATGTGGTGGCTTGGCTCCGCCAGCATGGGAAGGGTTACCAGACCAGGCTCAACCGGATGCTCCGGGATGCCATGCTGAAGAATATCGGCAAGAGCGCCTGATCTCAGGTGTCGGAATGAAGCTCGACGCCTGCCTCGGATGAATCACGCAGTCAAGCTATCCCGGTCTCCCGATTTCGAGTTCGCCATCGGCGGGGGCAGGACCAAGTCAGCGACCGTGTAATGAAGTGCTCTATGCTGGAGCGGCCTCCTAACCATCGCGCCTCCGAACGGAGCCGCGACCATAGGGAGCGGTCCTTTCGATAGAACCGAATCTGCTCGTCAAAGACCTAGCTCAAAATACACCAGCGGATTCTGCTTGTAAGTCACCCGGGCGACCTCGCGGTATCCACACTTTGCATAAAAAGCTCCGGCGCCGGCTTCGGCGTCGAAGGCATCCAGACGGATGGCATCGGCGGGCCAGGCGCGCGCAAGGGCTTCGGCCTCTTTCAGCAGGAGACGGCCAACTCCCCTGCGCTGCAGCTCGGGATGGACGGCCATGCCGGTCAAGTACAGAGGTCTTCTTGCCGCAGTGAAATACGCGGTATCGATGGCCCAAGGCTTCTTTGTGGCCAGGCGCAGCGTACCGGCGATGCGACGGTTGGTGCGCGCAATCAAGATTCGCGAAAACGCGGGCTTCCGCATCGTGCTTAGCACGCCCCGTTCCGTTTGCTCTGACGACCAGTGTCCCTGGCCGAACTGGCGGGTGAGCTCCTCGGCAACAGCGCAGTGAAGCGCCGCCAGCGAGGCTGCATCGGAGTTGGTCGCAGCTTCGAAAACCAGTTTCATCTCTTGACTAGCCAGGCGGTATTCAGTCGAAACTGATTTGCCATTCTATCGTTATCCTGAACGGACCGGCTGGCGCGCGACGTTGCCGAAGGGGCACTGAGCGGAAGCCAGGCGCGGCGGTGTGTAGCGGCTCCGACGTGGCATAGGCTTAGGACCGGCTAGCGCAGGAGCCTCAAAGAAAATCCACGCGGTTCAGGCTGATCGGTTTTCCTCTGGCGACAGCGGCGATTTTCTGGACCCGATGGGTGTGGCGAACAAACAGCGAACATGCCAAAATTCAGCCGTGGCAAGCCGCCCGGATTCCCAACCAGTCTTGACCAGACAACAACTCGAAGAGTTCGCTCGGCGCCTGTCGATGTTGAGCGTGCCTGGAGTCGAGGGCGTCTATCAAACAGCGCACAACGACTGCCGCTTCGATGGCAAACGGCTTCCACCAGCCGCCGCAGTTCAACAGTTGGTAGCTGCGCGGAACGTGCTGCGGCGGATTCGGCTGAAATGAGAATTCATCCGTTCCTACATTCGGGATGCCCGTCAGAATGCCCGCCAGCACGCACACGAAGCCCCACTAGATCGACACTCTGGGGACCCCTTGCGTTTACCGCATCGCAAGCCTAAACTTTGAGAGGTTCAGGTCTGAAATCCACACAGACTTGAAAAGTGGATTTGGAGCCACAATGCGCTACAGTCTATCGCTAATGGCCTTCGCTGCGCTTGCCTTTGGCCAAACTACTCTTTCACCATCATCGTTCACATTTACTGCGATACAAGGTGTCAATCCGCCGACACAAACCTTGCAAATAGTCACTAATGACATTCTTTTTATAGCTTTTCCAGAACCATCTTGGATCCTTTGGGATGGAAGTTATCCCAATAATGTTGGCTTCACAGGTGGAATATTCACATCAACGCACACAGTTGGCGTCAATGTAGAAGGTCTTGTCCCTGGTACTTACAATGGCTCATTGCAGTTTAACGATATTTCATGCAAGTATACCGTCTGCAATTCGTCTTATGCCACTGACCCTAGTGAATGGAATGTCGTACTTGATTCCATCAATATCACCTTGACCATTACAGGTGGCCCACCCGTAACCGCTGTGACTTTTGACTCAACAGGACCTCTCTCAAGCACTTTCCCACTTCCCGCCGGATGGGGCAATCCAGGCAGCATATTGATTTCGCCACCCACATACACGTTTAATGGAGTCGCCTACACAACTCCGCCACCTCCATACGCAGCATGGCTCCAACCAACATTAAGTAATTCAACCCCCGTCATCTTAACCCTCCTGGTGAATCCTGTCGGTCTAGGTCCTGGTACCTATACTTGTGCGTTTGCAGTTGGTACCAGTTCTCCCGACACTTCCACAGTTACAGTCGATATGTATTATGACATTACATTAACGGTTACAAGCTCCCAATTGATAGCTGCTCCACCACGTCTAACGTTTGCTGTTGTCCAAGGCGGTTCTACGCCGACACCGCAAGACTTAGTAATAACTGCAACACCTCCAGATGGCGGTTGGCTCAATGAATCCCCCGCTCCTTTTATTAATATGGATTCTGTGCCACAAACTGCTTGGCCCATCGTGTTTAGTGGCACGACAACCAGCGGCCTGAGCTTCTCTTTCCCCGGAACCGCTCCAATCACAGGGATGGGGTTTGGCCAATCCCCAGCGACTGTTTCAATATGTCCGCTTGTGGAAACTGGAACGTGCGGGTCGTACGTAAGCAATACGTTTCTTTCCGTAGGATCTTATTCAACTTCAATTGTGTTGTCTACGGACACCGGCGATCCTGCACTTGGCAATTATCCACCTGAAACTGTTACGGTGCCTCTGACTCTCAACGTTATCGTCCCCGCTTTGGTGCTCAGTACCAGTCAATTACAGTTTCAGTGCTCCACAGGTCTTTCCAATGCAACGCCACAAACGATGCAGGTCCAAGGCACTGCTGCAACGTCCCTAGACGCTTCGATAACGGTCTCGGTTCCGTGGCTCGTCACAAGCGTTAAGAACGCCGTCACACCATTCAATCTCAATATTCAACCTGATTGTGCTGCGTTGACAGTTGGAAACTATACTGGGATGGTTGTGGTTAAAGATATGTCCTTCCGGGACTCTCAAACGGTGAATGTAACCTTAACTGTGGGGCAACCGATTCTGAGCATTACCGATGTCACTAACGCTGCTTTGCCCAGTTTGGACAGCCCGCCCAACACGATCAATCTCGCACCCCGAAGCATGGCGACGATCTTTGGGACTAACCTGGCGGACATAATAGCTTCTTCAACGTCACCCTGGACTAGTCCTCTTGGTGGAACTGAAGTGCACCTGGCGAGCGATACGTGCTTCGAGTCGTCGTGCGATCTCGTCGCAAAGCTCATTTACGTAAGCCCTGCGCAAGTCAATTTCTTGGTTCCAGATATAACGGTCGTTGGACCAACACCCTATCGAATCGTCTTCGTGCGGGATAGTCAGCGTATTGACGATCAGAGCTATTTGCTGGGCGGTCCCGGCCGCGTTATCATTGATCCATCCATCAGTGCGGACCACAATGTGGTCTTTCAAATTGGCTACGACTGCCTCTACTCGTACAGTCTGGTCAATGCGTCCTCCTGTGGCCTGTCATGGATCAATGGGGGAGATCGGGCACTTACAGGGGCCGTGACCGATGCGATTTCAGGACAGTTGATCTCGTCGGAGAATCCGATTTATCAAGGCAGGCTTATTACCTTGTGGATGACGGCGCTGTACGGTGGCGTCACATTAAGCACTCAGACTGGGCTACAAACTGGAAATATAGTTGCCCCCGTCGCGTTCGGTGTGGCTCAGTCAGGTAATGATTTGACAACTGGCTTTATGAGTCCGACACCTTTATGGGCTGGCGAGTCGCCCCAGTTTGTTGGCCTCGATCAAGTCAACGTTGCGTTTCCAGGCTGCACCAACCCGCCGGCCACAAACGAGAAGCGGTATGATGCGTTTCTTTCGTACACCAGCCTTGAAACAGGAAGTACAGTACGGATCTACTTGCCTTTCATCGTAAGGCCCGGTGATCCAGACTGTCAGTGGTGAACGGGTAGCGCCCACTCTAACCTTCGCCAACCCTCCACCGACGCAGCCCAGGGCTGTATCAGATCAACGTGGTGATGCCATCGTCGGCCGCCAACGGCGACAACGCGGTGGTGGCTACCTACGACGGGGCGAGTACGCCGTCCGGCGCGATGATCCCGGTCTCCCGCTGAGGCGGAGCGCAGTGGCGGCGACCACGCACGCCGTGCGCCCTGCCGTGCTCCGCTGTTTGAAGAGGCTCGAATACGGCGGCGTTAAGACCGCGAAGCACCAAGGCATAAATTCGGAGGGCTAGCCGTGCGCCGCTTTACCAGGCGCTGGCGGCTTCGGTCCCCGTTTCCTTCGAGCGGTAGAATTGTTGTAGTACGGGAAATGGTCTTGCCTACAATAGTCAAAATGGGAGCGACCCCTCTTGAAACGCCGCAATTATGGGCGGATAGTAGCCTGCCGAAGTGGGTAAGCGACCAGCCTGTTCAACGGCACATTGCTTGGCGCCGTCAGTACGACGCGCGGAGGTATGCGCGCCATTTATCGCAGACGGAATTGAATCAGCGCATACGTGATATTTTAGTGAACCTCTTGGCCGTGGACCGGATCACTAACGAATCGGCATTACTGCTAGAGAAGTTCACACACGTTCTGGAAGAAATGCAACTGCGTTACGGTCCTTACCCGGCTGGATTCAGACAAGACATCTTGCATTCAGAACCATTTCCCAACTTTGCCTCTGAGCTTGCAGAGAAGGCCGCAAAGCAGCTTTCGCCGCTGGGATTGAAACGCGGCGACGTGTTTATTAAGTTCGGCAAACGTGCGCACATGGAGCGTCTTCACGAGTCAGGCGCGCTGCGAATTCAACCTGCAACCTATTTCGCCCGAACGGATCACAACGGTGCGGTTAGGGATGATGAATTAACGCTTAGCCTATCGCTTGCTCTGTCTCGGCACGACATCGTTAAGGTGGTCAAGAATCCGCAAGACTTACCCCCGGACGCCCCTGAGCAGCGAGTTGACGTGAAGCTTCAATCCCCAACCGACTATTGGCTCTATTGCGTAACCAATTCCGTGGAGCCGCGCCTGTTCATAGATTTCAACGCCGATTCCTGCGTCATCATTCGAGATCGTGCAAGGTTCGGTCAGATCTTGTGTGAAGCGAGTCGACAATGGCTGGGCGGTGCGGCTATGAACGATGGTCCCATGACATATGTTGATCCACTTTTGCCGAAGACAGCCGAAGTTTTCGTGCCTTTTGTCAAGCATTTTAGATATACATATCAGGATGAGCACCGATTTTGTTGGTTGCCACCCGCCCCGATTCAAGAGGTCACGCACGTGGATGTGGAGATCGGCAGTCTGAAAGAGTTCAGCGATCTAATACTCCTGTGAAGCTGTTGTAATGGCAGAAGAACTGGTGGCAGGCTACGTGTTTCCTAGTGTTTTTCGGCCAAAGAACCGAAAAACATGTGGACGGCGGGACATCCTGATCTGCGCGATCTCCGGCTTGCACGGAGGCTGCTTACACCCCCGCTGGCTTCCGCTTATGCCAATCCGTCCTCGTCTGAAACTCTTTGCCGAGGGCTAGGAGAGTGTTCTCGGACCAAGGGGGACCTACTAACTGAATGGCGACGGGTAAGTTGTCGGCGAAGCCACAGGGTAAGACTAATGCCGGGAGGCCGGCCAGGTTGGCGGCGGGGATCAGGGAATCGAAGCCGGTGTGAACGGTGTCCTTCGGCGTGTTGCGAGGGGCGGAACTGGGCGCGGCGGGCGGCGGGGAAAGCGGCTGATCGACCCTGGGCGCAATGCCTGTGCGGGCGGGGGCGATGACGGCGTCCAGCTCGCCCCACATCAATTGAATCGCACTCTGCAAGAGGCGGCGGATGCGCATCGCTTTTAAATAATCTTTGGCGGGGATCTCCAGGCTGGCCTTCAAACCGGCGATCTGCGACGGGTCGGCCAGTTGGTCGACCTGGCCGCTCGAAATTAGAGGCTCGAAGATGGATGCTTGCTCGGCGCCAAGAATAGTTGACAGCACTGTCCCGCAAGGAAACGGCGGGAGAGTGGCTTCCACCAATTGGACGCCGCAAGCTTTCAGGGCGTCGAGCGCGGCGGCGAAGGCGGGGCGCGCGGCAGGGTCGGGGCTGTCGGCGAAATTGGCGGCCGCAAAACCGATCCGCAAACGGTCGAGCGGGCGCGCGTACTGCGGCGTGTAATAGAAGCTCTTGCCGGCCGAGCCGGGGTCTTGCCCGTCCTTGCCGGCGATAGCGTGCAGGATCAGGCCACAATCTTCAGCCGAGCGGGCGAATGGGCCGAGCTTATCGAGCGTCCAGGAAAGCGCCATGGCGCCGTGCCGGCTGACCAGGCCGTAAGTGGGCCGCAGCGCGGTGACGCCGCAGAACGCGGCGGGCGTGACGATGGAGCCACTGGTTTCCGAGCCGATGGCGAAGGGCACCAGGCCGGCCGCGACCGCCGCGGCAGGGCCGCTCGAAGAACCGCCCGACCAGCGCGTGCGGTCCCACGGATTGAGTCCGGGGCCGAAGAGCGAAGCGGCCGTGGACCGGTACCCGCCCCCGCCGGCGAGTTCCACCATGGAAAGCTTGCCGACGATCACGGAGCCCACACTATTCAGCTTGTCAATTACCTTGGCGTTGAAATCGAACACCTGCGCGGCATAGGGCCTGGCGCCCCAGGTGGTGGGCAGACCGGCGTAGCTCAGCAGATCCTTCACGGCATAGGGGACGCCTTGCAGCGGGCCGCGCAGAAGGCCGCTCTTGAAGTCCTTATCCACCGTGCGGGCCTGGCGCAGCGCCTGCTCTTTGAGCGACAGCGCCAGCGCGTTGTAGTGCGGACCGAGCTGCTCCAGGCGGTCGGCGAAAGCGCGGGCCAGTTCCTCGGCGGAAAACTCCTTCTTGACGAGGCGGGCGTTCAGCTCGGCTACCGATGCGAAGAAAACGTCGTTGCCGGGGGTAGCCATGGCTCAGACCTTGAACTGAAAGGCGGGCTCGGTTGCCATGGGCACCGGCTGGCCGGCTAGAGTTTCGCCGTTGGTTTTGACCCGATTACGGGCCGCCCGCAGCTCATCGTCCGGTGCTGCCGCCGCCGGTTGGGTCGCGGTCTTGGCCAGCGCCATTGCCGGCGCGAGAGCGGTTGCCAGTTGCCGCCTGGTGAGTTTCATTTTGCTGGTGTACCGCTGGCTTCGTGGCTCAGCGCCTCCATGGCCGCTTTATGCATGACGGAACGCGGCGCGGTCTCTCCGGTCCAGATTTCAAACTGGCCCACGGCTTGTTCGATGAACATGTCGAGGCCGGGAATGGCGGTCTTGCCCTGTTCTCTGGCGCGCCGGAGGAGCGCCGTTTCGAGCGGGTTGTAGACCATGTCGAACACGACGTCCGCCGGAATCGAACCGTTGAAGAAACACTCGTCCACGTGCGGGAACATGCCGAGGGGCGTGGCATGAACAACGGCATCGAAATGGCGCCCTTCGAGCTGTTCCTTGGCCAGCGCCTCGGCGCCGCAGATTTTGGCCAGCGCGCGCACGCGGTCCGGATTGCGGCCGGTGAGAGTGACCCTGCCGCCGGCATCGGAGAGCGCGAAGGCGGCTCCGCGCGCGGCTCCGCCGTTGCCGACAATCAGCACCGTGGATTTCTGCAGCCGCAGCACACGCGCCAGCGGGGTGGTGACGCCGGCCACGTCGGTGTTGGCGCCGCGCCAACGGCCGGCTTTGCGCCACACGGTGTTGACCGCGCCAATCCGCTTGGCCAGCGGATCGATGGCGTCCAGGTAGCGAATGACTTTCTGTTTGTGGGGAATGGTGACGCTGAACCCGGCCAGGGGCAGACGCTCCGCCATGGTAAAGAAATCGCGCAGGTGGGCGGGAGTGACCAGGAACGGAAGGTACACGGCGTCGGTGCGCCGCGCCTGAAACGCGCGATTGAGGACCGAGGGCGAGATGGAATGGCGGACCGGATCGGCGATGACGCCATAGACCTTGGTCGCCTTGGCCAGCTTTTCGACGCGGTAAAGATGGCGCAGATAGTGCCCGCTCACCTGGCCCGCCGCGGTGCTTTCGGCCACCAGCGGCGCGGCATAGGTGAAAGCGCCGCCAAAAACCGGCGAGAGGACGCGCGTGGGAAAGCCCAACTCGCCCATGGCCAGCACCACCATCCTGTGTTTGGGAAGCGCGCGCGCCGCCGCCAGCACGCGTATGTTGTCGGAAGGTTTGCGCGCCGTGGTGACGATCTTGTATCCGTCGGCGGTCACCCGCATCATGCGGGCCACCACGGTATCCAGAGCCGGCGTGGCTTCGAAGTTGTGGTACGACACGATGACCTGGGCGCGCCCGCGGAACTGGTGCAAGCGTTCCTGGGCGGCCTCGGCGCTTTCGATTTCGACATCCACCGCCTGCGCCCCGCAACGGACGGCCTCATCGAGCACGGCCATCTGGTCCTCGATGCTGCCGTTGAACTTTCCGTGATTCTGGTGGCGCCGGCAGGTGGCCAGGATCAGGGTGTCGGGGAACTTGTCGAGGAAGCCGCGGATGGCGGTGGCGCCCTCGATGGGCTGGTCGAGGAAGTCGAGACGAAACTCGAGAAACGTCTCACCCGACTCAGCCTCGCGACGGGCGTGGGCGAGCAAGCTCGGAACGTCCGGCAGGCCCAGCGCGATGCATATGCGCGGGAGAGACCTGGTCTGCACCATTGTAGGGAATTCCCAGGTTACCACAGGGGGTCTGGCGCGCCGCGTCCGCGCAGGGCAACGGGCGTGCGACGCAAAAATGGCGAAACTCTCGATTCCTAGTGAATTCGCATGAATCTGAATATAGGGGTACACAACGCGTTGATCTTTCGAGAGGCGTTGTATCAGGGCACGGCTTCAGCCGTGCCGGGGGATCGGGAGAGAGGTTTGGGCTTTAGCCCCCGTGGACTCAGGAAAGCCTCAGTGGCTTCCATGAGAAGGCCG
>PLOR01000088.1 GCA_003142185.1 Bryobacterales bacterium | reverse complement strand
GCAACGAGGAGGCTTCGGTTAAGTTGACATGACCGTCGGGCATGGTGGCCCGACAGAACAGCTAACGATAACACCGGATATCGCTTAATGCCGGATATAGCTCGCACGGAACCGTCGCGTTCCTGCTTGGGCGGCCCCAGTTCATGTCGGTTCCGGTCGCTCACCGCGAAAGTACCGCACTGCGCCTGGACGAAAAAGGAGCCAGGCAATCGCCGCACAGAACAGAGAGTGGATGGCGAGCTCGTGGAATGTGCCAAAGGCGCTCAGGACGACGTGAAATGCCATCCAGGCGATCGCAAGCCAGCGCGCCCAGTTGCGGCCGCGGAGCATAAATGCTCCACCGACAATCGCCAGAACCTCGACGACTTCGATCCAGATGCCGTCGTATCGAAACGCATTGTTCGCGTGGATTCCGGCGAAGTGGTAAACGAAGCCGACAGTACCCACCCCGATATACACCCATGAGAGGACAGTCATCGCCAGGGGGCGCCCGTTCCGCGTCACGGCCGCACCTCAACCATTGTCGTCAGGTCCAGGTACTCATTGACGCTCTTCACCGAGCGGTCTGACTCTTTCACGAGCGCGCCTTTCACCAATTCAGATCTCGCCTCGCAAACGGCCTTCTGTCCGATTCGACCTGATATCATTACCGATCATTTCGATTCTCCCCCTTCTGGCCCAGTATTCCAACTGTCCTAAGACCGTGATCTGGTTGTGCTCTTTCGGAGGCGAAGTCGGCGATTCGCGCTGACAGCTTGCTGTCAAACGCTCGACGCGCCCGAGTTCGGTGCTATATGTCCCGACGAGTTCGCAGCCTTTCTTGCAGGGCGAATGCCTACCGATGATGAACCTTATCGCCCGCGCGGACTTTGCGTGGCTCATCCCGAGGTAAGGGCACTTCTACGTTTTTGCTGACGAACCGTCCGGCTTGCGCTCGGCGGGGATTCCCGGCCACGCTGAAAGCATGCCGGGGAGGTTCGCCGCCGCCATCTCTGCTAATCTATAGATGTCTTTGATCTGACTGCGAATCGTCATGGTCTCGCCTACTCCGATTTGCCTTTGAAATCCGCCTTACAAGGAGAGCGCATGGTCACACCAGAGAACACACTGAGTGTCGCCGGTCAGCACGCTCTACAAGACATGGTTGAGTTGCAGATGTACGTTGTGGCCCAATCGCAGCATAAACCTTGGCCCATGGTCCCCCGACGCATGAACAAACAGCAAGAAGAGAGGAAGCCATATAGCAACCCAGTCGAGTCGAGCGCAGTGATGGAACTGCTGTATCGGAGATTTATCGAAGCCACCTCGAACCGAACGTTCGTCGTGAGCAAATCTGGGTATCAGTTCTACGAGCGAGAGATCAAGCCGCACATCAGCTTTAGCGATCAGGGCGGCGCAGCATAGCTTGGAGTCCTGCTGCCGGGCCGGGACGCGACGTAAACGTCGGATCATTCGGGAGTGGGACGCACCTGCACGTGTCCACAACCGACACCCTCAAGGGTCAAACCATGGGCCTATGGCTGGCCGAACGGGTTCCGATATTGGTAGATATCACTNNGCCGTGCAGATCGCAAATACGACAACCAGCGCCGCGACGTCGCCCACGTGCGCCGACCACGCCTCGCCTTTCAAGATCCCCTCAAGAAGCGACACCGCGTAGGTCAGCGGCAGCAAGCGCGCCACGACTTGAAGTGCGGGCGGCAACGACTGTACCGGCACGAACAATCCGCACACGCCTATCATCGGATACAGGATGGCCGCTCCGATTGGTTGCGCGAAGCGCGCTGTAGGCACAAAGCTCGCGATCAGAAAACCGATTGACAGGATGCTCCACGTGCTGATCAGCAGCGCCAATGAAAATCCGAAGATGGGGAAGCCCGCGTGGATCGGGAAGTAGCGTTTGCCCGCTAACACCGTCAAGGCCATGGTGAGCGCCGTGAGCGTCAGCTTCACTAGCACGTGGGCCGCGAGAATCGTCTGCGGGCGCAGCGGCGTGGCCCGGAGCCGTTTGAGAATGCCGCCCTCCCGATAAATCGAGATGATCGTGACCAACGACAACACACCGCTGAGCGATATCAGCACCGCCACGAAAACAGGCAGCCCGACACGCGCGAATCCAGCGGGAGAGAGAGAGCTTGGCGTGATCCGGCCGCCTGCGAATCGGCCCAGCACCACAAAAACGAGGACCGGAAAAACGATCGATCCGAACGCTCCGAGCGGCTCGCGCAGAAAGATCTTGAGTTCCAGCCAGGTCAGTTTCCAAAGTCCACGCAGCATTGCCTAATCTCTTTCAATCGCGAATCGAATGCCCGGTCAGCTTTAGAAAGACGTCTTCCAGATTCGGCAGCACGGTGCGAAAGTAAGTGATCCTGATCCGATTTTCGGAGAGGCATTGGATCACCTCAGTCACGAAGTCGTCACCTTGCCCCTGAATCGTGAACTCGGAGCCCCGGCGCATCACGGTTTCCACGCGCGGGATCGCGCGCAGGCGCTCTTCGGCAAGCGCGTCCTCGGTAGCCAGTACCACCGCTCGCGTGGGGCAGTGCCGGCTCACCAATTCCTCCGGACCGCCAATGTCGATTATCTTTCCGCGCTCGATGATAGCCACCCGGTCGCACAACCGCTCCGCCTCCTCCATCAAATGAGTAGTCAAAACGACTGTCTTGCCGCGGTCTCGGATGCCGCGCACCAGGTCCCAGATTGCCCGCCGCGACTGCGGGTCTAACCCGGTTGTCAGCTCATCGAGAAATACCACTTCCGGATCGTTGATCAGCGCCAGAGCGATAAACAGCCGTTGCTTCTGCCCGCCCGAAAGAGTCATGAACAGCGCGTTGCGTTTGTCGGCGAGGCCGAGCTGTTCGAGCAGTCGGTTGCCGTCCATCGGCTTTGGGTAGAGAGATGCCCAGAGATCCACAGCTTCCCAGACTTTGATTCTCTTCTGGAGCTGGGCCTGTTGGAGTTGCACCCCGATCCGGTTCTGCACCTGATACACGTCGCGGAACGGATCCAGTCCCAGGATCGAAATCTCGCCACCATCCGGCCGACGCACCCCCTCAACGCACTCCATTGTGGTAGTCTTCCCGGCGCCATTTGGCCCGATCAAGCCAAACACCTCACCTTCGCTGACGTCAAAAGAGACCTCGGAGACCGCCACGGTGGCTCCGTAGGTCTTGCGGATGCGTGAAACCTGGATGACGGATCGAGGAGTCGCGGAGGCGCCCATATGATGCCAGGCGGCTCGTGCCGCGTGGTCGGACTCCTTTCTATTGCGGTAACAAGAGAATATCAGAGCGGGGCGCCGCGCTGCTCTGGCACCGGATGGATCAGGGATTCCGATTTTGAAATCCTCCGGGCGCACGGACGCAGCTTAGACGGGCCTCTGGCTGGTCAATAGCGACCGATAATGAATAATATCGCTGGCGCGTAACGGGCACTGTTCGTGCCAGGACCAGGGCCCATCTGCGGTTTGCGACTACACAGGAGTTGCCGGCCTGACCGCTCAGACAGGGGAGCCGGAAGTATCCCGACGCTCGGTTGAGCTCCAGATGCCTTCATACGCTCTATTATGGAAGGATCGGCGGCGAATCGATGACTGGCTGGAACCAACCACAGAGCTCCTCATCTCCGCCCTTGCTTCGGGTCTCGGTCGAAGCTGCACCCGGCGATGTTCAGAGCTACGCCTTCAGCCAGCCATTTCGTATCGGCCGCACCGACGACTGTGGTCTCTCAGTCAAGAACGAGTACGTCAGCCGCAACCATGCGGAGGTCGTGTTCGAGAACGGGCAATGGTGCGTGCGCGACCTCAATAGCGGCAACGGTCTGTTCGTCGACGGTCGGCGCACGCAGATGGTGCTTGTCGGTCACTCCGCGACCTTCCGGCTGGGGATCGCCGGACCGATCCTGTCGATGTCGGCGGAACCGCCTCCACCTCCGCCTCAGGCGCCCGCCGCCCCGGGCGTGGCACCCGCGGAGGATGTGCTGGCGAGCTATATAGAAGTTTGAGCAGCGCGCCGCTTACTTCGACGGTGACCCGGTCATCGCGACGAAGAAGGGCGTCAATATTCTCGATCGGGGAAGCCAGGTCCACTTCATGGCCGAGTTCCAAGAGCTGTTAGATTTCCCGCCGGCCCCCAAGCTGAACGTTGAAGGCAGACTCGACCCCAGGAAAGCGACCGCCAGCGAACTGCACGGCGAGGAGCTTTTCTTCGGGAAGGGCCGCTGCGCCAGTTGCCACCCGGCGCCATATTACACGGACAACCTCATGCACAACCTGCAAGCCGAGCGCTTCTACAAGCCCCGCATGGTGAACGGCATGATGGCCGCCTCTGACGGCCCCATCAAGACCTTCCCCCTGCGCGGAGTTAAGGACAGCCCGCCGTACCTCCATGACGGCCGACTGCTGACGCTCGACGACACGGTGGAATTCTTCAACCTCATCCTGGAGACCCAGCTTTCCGCGCAAGAGAAGGCGGACTTGGTCGCCTTCATGCGGGCGCTATAGCCACGCCGCAACGCGGGGCCGCCTCCACCCTGGCGGCCCCGCAAGACAGTCCCACTTGATGACAGCCCCAGGGTAGCGGCACGCGTTTGTTACCGAGAAGGCCACAGTTGCACCGATCGTTGCGGCTAGGACCAACCCAGCGTACGCGGTGCTTTCCTGCCGTCAAGAGGAATTTGGAGGGAAGGCGTCAGGCATGTTCGAGATTCACACCTACTTCTCTCTTCACAATTGGTCGAAGTCCGTGATGAGCGTTTACGATATCCAGGCCCGGCTGTATCACGTTTCCGCTGGGATCCTGCCGATGACGATCGGATATGTCCGTCGCTTCCGAGTCGATTTGTGCGCCGATAATTCCATCATCAAGAGTGGCCGCGTGTTCAGCGCCGAACCCGGTTCCGCCGCCTACTTTGATCTCACATTTGATACTGGTTTCTATGATGATACTGGCACCACGCTGGCGGGTATCGTAGAGCTTCGTCCAAGCTGCGACTTCAATCTCTACCTAGCCCCAGCCCCCGGCCGATAATCGGCCTCCACATGCCCAGCCAACTGCGCCTGCCAAAACAGCACTGGCTTGGTCTTCATCGCCACAAACAGCGACGACTGGTCCGCGTAATGCCGCGACTGCCCGTCGGTCGTCGCCGACCCGAACTGGTGGATGCTCTCGGAACTTAGCTTGCCCGCCTTATCCCACGTCACAAACATGATCAGCGTGTCGCCGGCCGCGGCCGTTAGCGTCCCGTCCGCCTGCGACTCTCCGTACACCGCGCGGTAGATGTCCGGCCCGCCATCGATGGGCAGGTCCACCTTGCCCCGCCGAAACCGGTTCACCGCGCCCCACTGCGGATCGAGCCGTCCAAAGTGCGTCTTGAGCGTGGCAATGGCCGTGCGCAGCGCGTCAATCGTGCGCAGCGGAGTCCGGCCCGCCATTCTGGCCATCAACACCGGTTGGCAGGTCAGCACGGCCAGCGCCGCGCCGCGATTCCCCACCTCTGTCCGCCGGTCCCAATGCCGCAGAATCTCTTGCGCCGCGCGAACCTCCGCATCGCCGCCCGCATCCAGCGCCAAAACCTCCGCAACCAACCGCGCAACATCGGAGCGCGCGCTGTAAGCCAGATCGTATTTGTACGCCCGAAACGTCTCCGCTGTGATGTGCGCATCGGCACCATAGGTCTCCAGCGCTCTCCACGCGCGGTTGGTCATGTCGGTTTGTATGCCCAGTGACGTGGAGTAATCCTGCGGCTTCATATCGTCCGCCGGTGCGGTGGCACGAAACGGCGTGTTGTTCGAGTTGAAGACGAATCCCGCCGGCGGATTCCACACCTGCGGCGCCTTGTCGAAGGGTAGATAGCTCCTCCAGATCAGGTTCGACCGATCTCCCGGCAACTCGCCCTTCCAATCCACGCCCTCCTTTCGCGCCGGAAACAAGCCGTTGTAGACGTAGCCAATATTCCCCTTCTCATCCGCATAGGTGAAATTCAGGCTCGGCAACGCCTGGACAGCCATCGCCGCCCGCCACTCACCCTCTGTCTTGGCCTTGTCCATCCTGAAGTACTGGAGCGGCTGACGAATCTCGTTCATGCCCGCATAGCGGATGGCGAAGATCCCGCGTTCCGTCTTCAGCACCGGGCCCTGTTCCGCCCACAACACATCGCGGTGCACGGTCCAGATCAGCGGTCCCCAGATCTTCACGCGAATCTTCGCATCGCTCTTCTCAAAGTCGCGCCACTTTCCGTCCAGCAGGTACTGGTTGGCGTCGGCCGGGTTGATGGTGAGCCTGTAAACATCCGCCAGATCGGGCTCGTTCACCGTGCAGGCCCATCCCAGGTGCTCGTTGTGGCCGTGCAGCATGAAGGGCGATCCGGGAAAGAATCCCCCGGCCACATGCCAGCCTTCGCGGCTCTCCAGCACCGCCTCATACCAGGCCACCGGCCCAGTGTACGGCTGGTGCGAGTTCACCAACAGCCGTGTAGCGCCATCCGCCGAGCGTGACGGCCCAACCGCCACCCCATTCGACCCCACGGCCAGCGAACCGCCCGCAAAGAGCATCGCCTTCTCATCGTTGCCTGGCCCTATCTCCGGCGGATTGCTTAACCCGCGCAACGTCTTGTCCAATCCGTAGAAGAACGGCATCTTGAAGGCAAATCCGGCTGCGACATCCTTGCCCGTCACCGGCAACATGCCTCGCTTCAACTTCTCCGGACGCAGCGCCGCATAGTAGTTCACGCCATCGGCATAGGCTTCCAGTACCCTCCGCACGTCCGCAGGCAGATCGCTCTCGTAGCGCGCGTTCACCGTCTCCCAAATTCTGAACAGATGAACCAGATAGTCCGTTACCGCGGCGCTCTTCCCGTCGGTGGCCGCAAGCTGCCCGCGCACCGCAAGCGTCACCTGCTGGATGGTGGCAAAGTCATCCTCGGAGTGGGCAAAGCCGAATCCGAAGGCCACATCCGCGTCTCTGGCTCCAATCACATGCGGCACGCCAAACCTGTCTCGCAGGATGTGAACATCATATTGCCGAGCCTTGGCAATCAGCGTGGCCCGATCAGGTGGGTTCGGTTGCGACATCCGGTCCGACACGATCAGAAACGCAGCCACCCCGGCCGCGGCGCACACCACCACAACCGAACCGATCTTCAGAAACTTCATCCAGCGCATGATTGCCTTCAGCATAGTCCACGCAGCGCGGAAGACCAAGCCGTTCCCCAGCCTGCCCACCGAGTAGTCGCATGAATCGGGTCCTGGGTCGAAGAGAAGCTTCGACGCGACCCTGTGGGGCGCGACATCATGATCGGGATGCTGTCCCCGGCTTGCGCAGCGCTCCAGCCGGGGCCATTCCCGATTCTAAATCCCCTTTCCGCCAGCTTCGTTTCGGGGAATCCAGCCGTTTCGGCATATTGCTTGATGTCTGCGCCGACCCGAGGTAAGGTCCACATGACTACCGATAATGCCCATTATGGGGGACCTAAATGAATGATTTGATTGTAGTTCCGCAAACGAACCAGTGGCAGAAACTCAAGGCGCTGGTGCTGGACAGCGTCTCCTCCCCGATCACGCGCCGCGTGTATAATCTCGGGCTCGACAAGTTCTTCGCCTGGTTGTCCGTCCAGGAACCCCGGCCCGGCTTCGCTAAGGCGACCGTGAGCGCCTGGCGAGTTGCACTCGAGAGGCCCGCGGGCTCGGCGCCGTGTCGATCAACGTGCGGATCACGGCGGTGCGCAAGCTGGCAGTGGAGGCGGCCGATAACGGGTTGCTGGCGCCGGAGCTGGCCAACGGCGTCACGCGCGTGAAGTGAGTCGCGTCAAAGGGCGTCCGCCTGGGGAACTGGCTCTCCGTCCGGCAGGCACAGACGCTCCTGAACGCCCCGGTAGCCGGCTTCGCCGAAGTCGTAGCACGCCCGCTCCAGCAGCTTGCGCGTGGCCGGACCGCTCAGCGTTCCGTGAGCCTCGTCCACCGCCGCCAGCAGCGCGATGTCCTCCCGCGTGTAGCGCTGCGGGAAGCGGTGGGGCCGGTACGTCGGCGGCTTCACTGCCTCGCCGCGTTGGTACCGCGTGATGAGGCGCGTCGTCTGCGCCCGGCTCAGTCCTGTCATCTTTTCCACGTAACGCCGGATCAGTCCACGGCCAGCCCGTTTCAATTCCTCATAGTGCTGCACACGCAACGTCTCATTTACCCAACCGTAAATCTCCGCCCGATTACCCCCCCTGAATTCGACCTCGTTACTGGCCTCCAAAAACGCCCGGATCTGTTCCAGGCTCAACCCTTCTGCCGCCTGCATGTTGACGATCAACCCCCAGCATGCCGGATCGCGTCCCCTCCAGGCTCATCTTGTATGAGAAACCAACCCCCGCTCCAGGCTCATCTTGCATGAGACAAGA
>PLOR01000075.1 GCA_003142185.1 Bryobacterales bacterium | reverse complement strand
GCTATCCGTATTCCGCCGGCGGTTATGAATTCCGGGAATCCAAAGTCTTCCGTCGAGAGTCCAGCCCGAAGGGGACCCCGCATGCCTTTAAGGGGCGCCGGAAGTTCAGTACCACTTGAGTGCAACGCTTGTTGGCCAACAAGTAAGAACTAGCAGCGGAGCCTGGCGCCACAGTTCTGATTTAAGGATAAGGGGTACGTCAAGGGTTTTGAAAGCTAAGTGATTGAGTTAGTGGGGAAGAAGGGTTGTGACTGAGTTGCGCGGTGGCTGGGCTAGCGGTCGGCATTTGGCAGGTCGGGGACCACGCCCCACCTTTCACCACTGTGAACTCAGTAACTGCCGCCGAAGATCTCGTGCCGGTAGGACAGACGACCGGTTTTTGTCGTCTGTCAAGCGCCGGCAGCGACAGGCCACAAAAGGCGATGGCCTGTCCTACCGAGCCAGACGTTACGGCTCCGTCTTATACTCCGCTTTCCCTCGCGGCGGATACACATAAGCTGCCACCAGGCTCTCGGTCCCGTCATTGCCGATGGCCTTCACGCCGAACTTAGTGTCGTCGATGGACACTCCCTCCAGCGTGAACTCGGTGACTTTGCCGACGAAAATCTCCTGCTCCCAGAATGGCGCCGTGGTCGCTTTCGTCACCACGGCGTAGCCCTTGAGGTTGGCGTCCGGGCTCGCCGCGCGCCAGCGCAGCACGGCGTCATAACCCCTGCCGCGCGAAATCATCGGCAGCCGCGGCGGCGCCGGCGCATTCGCCGCCGTGCCGGTCGCCGCGCTCACGGTCCAGATATCCGGCGTACGCGGCGCCAACGCCAATGCGGCTGCCGCTGCGGCATTCAGCTTGGCCACGCGCGTCGTGTACGGCACCGACATGTTTTCGAGCGTGTCCCCTTCGTGATGCTGGTTCGCCAAGATCTCGTTGGGCGTGGAGAGCCGAACCGCGCTGAAGCCTTGCTGCTGAAACGGCGTCTGGTCGCCGCCGCGGCCCAGCCGGTCCTGCGTGTATTGCACGTTCACCTTCAGGCTCGGCAGATACCGCGCACCGGCCCATTGCACATAGCGCGCCAGCCCCTGCGCCAGGCTATCGAGCTGATCGTCGCTATAAACGTTCACCGCGCTGTTGCCGGTGCGGCCGTCGCCGGTAACGTCGGTGCCGATGATGTCGTTGTTCAGCACAGCTTCGATGAGAGTTCCGTCCTTCTTCGCCTGGGCCGCCTCCAGCGTGCCGCCCACCAACCCCTGCTCTTCGCCGGCGAAGGCAATGAAGACCAGCGTCTTCGCAAACTCGTACTGGCTCATCACCCGCGCCAGTTCCATCACCGCCGCAATGCCGCTGCCGTCGTCGCAGGCACCGGGAGCGGGCAGTTCGGCGGTCTTCTCCCAATCCACTTGCAGCGGCCGTTCGCCCGCGGCTGCTGGCGCCGGCAGCTTGCCTAGATTGATGGAATCGTAGTGGGCGCTCACCACCACCTCGACCTCCGGCATGGTCTTGCCCGGCAGCACCGCGATCACGTTATATAGGTCGGCGTCCTTGAAAATGCGCCCGGTCTTTTTTACGCGCCAGTGGTCGTAGCGCACCTGGAGGCGCGGGCTGTAACTCTGGAACTCGGCGAAGATCCACTTACGCGCAGCGCCAATTCCGTGGTCCGGGTCATCCTGCGCCGACAGTGTGTGGCGGGTGCCGAAGCTCACCAGCTTTTCGATCGTGGCGCGAATGCGCTCCGCGGAGACCTCCTCCACGACCTTTTTCACTTGAGGATGAATGGCGCTGTCAGCGGCCGGGTCCGCCGCGACCAACGCCGGCGCCATCATCAGTGTGCACAAGAACAGTCCAACCGGCTTCATGGGAAACCAGCATATCGCACAACTGAGGTGGCGCGGGCGGCCGGCCTGCGCGCCTTGCAGTTGGCAGGTCGGGGACGTCGGGGACCTACCTCACGCTACGAGCCTATCTGGAAGGTTCCGGCAACCTGCAAACTGGGTAGCGAGGACGAGTTACCCAGGTACGACGAGTTGCCCAAATACACGGTGTAGGTGCCCGGCGCCATCAGCCAACTGCCCGAGGTGGTGTCCCAGTACGAGAGCGGATGCGAAGAATCGTTCTCGTCCACTTCCACCGTCACGCTCTGCTGCTGGCCGGGCGTGAGCGGAACTTTCTGCCATCCCACCAGGCGCTTGGGCGGCTCGTTCGTGCTGGCCGGCAGCGCCAGGTAAACCTGTGCCACTTCGGCGCCCGTCACGGTGCCCGTGTTCTGCAGGTTGAACGTCACCTGTATGTTGGGATTGCTCGCGCTCAGGTTATTCACTAGCGCCACGTTGGAAAACTGGAAGGTGGTGTACGACAGGCCGAAGCCGAAAGGAAATTCCGGCGTGAAGCCTTGGGAGTCGTACCATTTGTAGCCGACCAGCAGGCCTTCGGAATAGTTCTCCGTGAAGGGCGTGCTCGCGGAGTTCGACCCGGGAATCACCGGCCGCGGCAACTGGCTTACGCTGGCGGGAAACGTGACCGGCAGTTTGCCCGAAGGGTTCACTTCGCCGAACAGAATATTGGCGATCGCCTGCCCGCCATGTATGCCGGGGAACCACGCTTCCAGTACCGCGTTCACGCTGCCCAGCCACGGCAAGACCTGCGCGCCGCCATTTTCCATCACCACGATGGTGTGCGGATTGGCCGCTGCCACCGCGGCCACCAGCGCATCCTGATTGATGGGCGTCGAGTGAATCACGTCGGTGAAATTCAGGCTCGGCATGTCCATCCCTTCGCTGGTCCACTGGCTGACAAATACGATCGCCACGCTCGAAGTTGCCGCCAGCGAAGCCGCCGTGGTGGCGTTGGTTCCATCGTTGTATTGCACCTTCGCGTTGGGCGCCGCCGCCTCGATATACTGGAGCGGCGAAGACGGGATCCAGATCACCTGCGACCATCCGGGAACCGCGGGATAGCCTTCGTTGAGCACCACGCCTTCGGTCGGATACACCTGAGCCGAACCGCCGCCGGTGAGCACTCCTTGATTGGCGTGCGACCCGATCACCGCGATCGAGCTGAGCTTCGCCGCGTTCAGCGGCAGTTGCCCGCCGGCGTTCTTCAACAGCACCGCGCCCTGCTCCTCGACTTTTTGCGCGATCGCCTCGTCGGTGGCGACCATGGCCGGCGCAAGCGACGTGACGGCGGGCGGCTGGTTGAAGACTCCCACCTGGTACATGGCGTGCAGAATTCGCGTCGCCATGTCATCCACGCGCGATTGCGGCACCTCGCCCGACGCCACGGCCGCCTCAAAAGCAGTGGCGTTGAAGAATTCATTGTCCGGCTGTTCCTGATCGAGCCCGGCATTCGCCGCCGTTACCGTCTGCGAGGCGGGCCCCGAGGCCGGCAGCGCCCACCAGTCCGACATGACGAATCCGGTGAAGCCCCAATCGGTCTTCAGCACTTGTGTGAGTAAGTATGGGTCCTCGCAAGCCCAAGTGCCGTTCAGCAGGTTATAGGAGCACATCACCGACTGCACGCCGCCGTCCTTGACGCCGATCTCAAACGCCAGCAGGTCGCTTTCGCGCCCGCCGCGGTCGTCGATGATAACGTTACTGAAGGTGCGGCCGGTCTCCTGGTCGTTGAACGCATAGTGCTTCACGCCTCCGATCACGTGCTGGGACTGCACGGCCGAAACGTGTTGCGCGGCGATTTTGCCCGCCAGGATGGGATCTTCGCCCTTGGTCTCGAAGGTACGGCCGTCGCGCGGCTCGCGGCCAATCATGTTGGTATTGCCGCCCAGGTTTACGTTCATCCCCCAAGCGTTTGTCTCGGCGCCGATCACGGTCCCGAATTGATACGCCAGGTTCGTATCCCAGGTGGCGGCGCTGGCAAGCGAGGAAGGCAGCACCGTCGACGGTGCCTTGCCATCCGCCACTCCCAGGCTGCCGTCGACAAAGTAGAGAGCCGGAATGCCCAGCTCCGGAATGCCGGGAATATAGCCGCCCGCGCCATTCGACGGGTTGAAGATATTGGTCACCGGGCCGAGCGCGCCCGCCACCAGTTGCAGTTTCTGCGCCTGCGTCATTTGCGCCAGCATGTGTCCCGCTTGCTGCGCCGCGGTGGGCGGCGTCGGCGCCGGCAGCCAGAATCTGCCGGTGGCGAGAGTGAGGACTCTGCCCGTGGGGTTAGTGATGGTGAGCACCGCTTCCACCGGCGCGCCCGATGGTATCCCCGCCGGATAAGTGAAGTTCAATTGGTCGATGACCAGGCCTGGCGCCGCGCCGCAGTAAGTCACCGTGGCCGCGACGCCGCCGATCGTCAACTGGCAATTCGCTGCACCGCCGACCACCGACAGATCGTTGATGTTCGTCGCGCCATCGCCCACGCCATCCTGCTCGGGGAGGTTCTTCGGTCCCAATCCGTTGGCCCAGAGTTGATATGTGTTGCCGGCTTGGACCGTGCATTGCGAGGTGGGGCAATTTTCCGCCACGGTCCCGGTCACCCACGCCACGCCGGTCGTGAGGTTGTTGAGGAACATGGATGGCGAAGCTGTGTTCGCGATCGTAATCGTCTCCGCGTTGCTTTGCGCGCCGGCCCGCGTCACCTGCACGGTCACCGCCGTGCCGGGCGCGGTTCCCCAAGGCACCTGGAAATTGATTTGCCCCGGGGCGACGTAAGTGAGCGGCGCATTCACGCTATTCACGCTGACACTGACGCCAGCCACCGAGGTGAGGAAATGGTTGTTGGTGTCGAGCACCTGCGAGCCCTGATACGTGTTATCCGCGAGATTATAGCCGAACAAGGAGATTAGGCTGCCGGGCGCGATGTCTCCCAGGAAAGACGCGGCATTCAGTATCCCCGAGGGCGTGATGACCGGCGTCGTGGCGCTGACGGTAGTCGCCTGGTAGACGCGCACGTAATCCACCAGCATGTCCTGATTCGGAAATGGCGAGCTGGCGCTCGGCGTGCCGAGAAACGTGCCGGGCCCGCCAATGGCGAGGTTTAGCAGAAGGAAGAAGTTATTATTGAATTCCCAGTACCCCGCCGGAACCTGATCCGGCGTGGCCGTGTAGTAGTTCTGCCCGTCCAGATAAAACGCGACCGAGTCTTGCGACCACTGGATGGCGTACACGTGGTAGTCGTCGTAGACGGTCTCGCCCAGCGGCAGCGTGTACCGGCCGCCGGCGCTGTAGTCGCTGTAATTGCCCGAGCCAACCGGCGTTATCGGTCCGTGCGCGGTGCCGTTGTTGATAGAGGTGTCATTCACGTTGCCGTAGGTCCCGAAATTCTCCATGATGTCGACTTCGCCACACCAGGGCCAGCCAATGGTTCCGATGTTTTCACCCAGCATCCAGAAGGCGGGCCATACGCCGTGGCCAAACGGAAGCTTGATTCTGGCTTCCACCAGGCCATATTGCCAGCTCAGATCCGTGGTGTTCGTGGAAGCGCCGGGGCTGCCGGTTTGCAAGCGCGCGGATGTGTAATTGCCGCTGGAATCGCGGATGGCGCGGATCACCAGGTTGCCGTTGCCATCTTGAAAAGCGTTGTTGGTGGAGTTGGTGTAAGTTTCGGCTTCGCCGTTGCCCCAACCCCCGCCGCCCAGATCGTAGTTCCACTTGGTGGGATCGGGCGGAGTGCCCGCCGCGCCGTTAAACTCATCGCTCCACACGAGCTGCCAGCCGGTGGTGGTCGTTTGCGACGCCGCCGCAAACGCTATCAACAATGTTAAAGATGTAACCAAGAGTATTCGCATAACCCGTGTCCATCATGGACCAATCGGAGCGGAGTTTCAAGTTGGCCGTGTGGCGGCCTCTGGCCGGCACCGGGTGTGAGACATGGAAGGGGGAACTCCGCGGCTGGCTTTGTATCAGGGCACGGCTTCGGCCGTGCCGCACCACATCGGTAGCCAAAGGCTTTAGCCACTGCGCCCGCAGGGGCTGAAGCCCAAACCTTTCTCGCATCCTTCGTCACGGCTAAAGCCGTGCCCTGATACAAACCCTCCTGAAAGAGAGAAGCCGTGCGTCATAGTGTCAGTTCTTCTCCCAAATCCCGAACGGATGCAGGGCCGGCACGCCGAGAGGATCCTGCTCGACCTTCGTCTTTTCGAATTCCGCCTTTTCTCTTTCGGCGTCCGCCTTGCGCCCCGCCTGGCGGTAGGCTTCCGCCAGGAAGAAGTGCGCAGTAGAGCTGGAGGGCTTCTGCCGGATCGCATCCTCCAGTTCGGAAATAGCGGCGGTCACCTTGTCCGCGTCCAGATTGGCGCGCCCCAAATTCATGTGGCAGAGCCAGCGGTACTTGGTGGGCACGGCCTTCATGGCTGCGTGCAAAGACTCGATGGCCTGCTCCGGCGCGCCCTGGCGGATCTGAATGGACGCGATCACCAGCAGCGCTGGCCAGTGCTTCGGGTTGTTTTGCACTTCTTTTTGGAATTCAGCCAGTGCCGCCGTTACATCGGTTTCCATCAGGTAGAGGCCATCGGCGTAGTGCACGCCGGGCTCGTTGGGATACTGCTCCAGCAATTGACGGTAGCTGGCCGCCGCCACGTCGCGATGCTGGCTGGCCAAAGCCCATGCGGCCTTCCCCGCCAGATCCACTACCGCGCGCCGCTGCGGCGTAATCCGCTCCATGTCGTCCGGGCTGGCCAGCGCGCAGAGTCCCATGGCTTCCTCCACCGGAGGAGGATTGTCATGGTACTTGGTAAGCGGCTGCAACTGCGCGAGAGCTTCATCGAAGGCCGAGGACCGGATCAGAAGCAGCGCGGCGCGCACGCGCACGGCGGTTTCAAACGGGACATTGCCGCCGAGACCCAGTTCCTCGCCTTTGCGGATATCGGCCAACGCCTGCTCGGGATCGTCGAGTTGGGACTCGCTGAGGCCGAGCAGTGCCCACCCGTTCGCAAAAAACGGCGCCAACCCGATGCCCTTCCGCAGAGCGTCGGTGGCCTCGGCATAGCTGCCCTTCTGATAGAGAGCGCCTCCCATGTAGAGCCAGCCCTCCGGCCAGTCCGGACGGATCGCCAGCGCCTGTTTGTACAATTGGATAGCGTCCTCGGGATGGCTATCCAGGGCAGCCTGCGCCCGGCCCGACAAATCCTCGAATTGCTCTTTGGTGGACGTTTGTGCGTGCAGCCAAGCCGTTGCGAAAAGCAGGAGCGCGCGAACAGCCCGCCCCACAAATGATCGACTCCGCATGTTCTCTCCCCTACGATAACTCAGAGTCCGCTATCCTGGAATCGATGCGCATCGTGGCATTGCTCATCGCCGCCGGCGCGGCTTGCGCACAATCCTCAAATCCCGGACAACTCTTCCACGACGCTGTCGCGGCGCAGCAGCGCGGGGACGATGCGCTGGCGGTCCGCGAATATCAGGAACTCCTCCAGCGTTATCCGGACGCCCTCGAAGTGCGCGCCAATCTGGGAGCGGCGCTGGCAAAATTGAACCGCTACGACGAAGCCATCGAACAATACCGCGCGGTGCTCGCGAAGAAAGACAATCCGGGTCTCCGGCTCAACCTGGCGCTGGCGTACTACAAGAAAGGCGCGTGGCGCGATGCGGCGCAGCAACTCGATACGCTGCGGGCGGCGCAACCGGACGACGCGCGCGTCGCCACGCTGCTGGCCGAATGCTACACCGGCCTCGGCCAGAATGAAAAGGCGATTGCCGTCCTCAAGCCCGTGGAAGCCGCGCACCCCGACGATCTGGCAGTGGCGTGGCTGCTGGGGTCGGCGCTGATCCGGGCAGGCCACCGGCGCGAAGGTCTGGACCGCGTCGACCGCGTGGCCCGCCAAGGCAACCGTCCCGAGGCTTACCTGCTGGCCGGCCAGACCGCCCTCAAGATGAATGAGTTCGAGCGCGCCCGCGATTATGCCGCCGCGGCGGCGCGTCTGGATCCGCGACTACCCGGCGTGGATACCTTGCAAGGCAGCGTGCTGGACTACTTGGGAGATACCGAGGGCGCCGCTGCCGCGCTGCGAAAGGCGGTGGAGGCCGACCCCCAGGACTTTGACGCGCAGCTTGGATTGGGCGCCGTTCTGCACACCAGCCGCGATCTGGAGGGAGCCCGCCAGCATTTGCAGCGCGCCTTGCAACTCAAACCCGACTCCAACGTCGCGCGCTACGAATGGGCGCGCCTGGAGCGCACTGAGGGACAAGTGGAAGCTGCCATGCAGGACTTCGAAAAGGTCGTGCGCGCCGACCCCACCTGGGCCCAGCCGCATGTCGAGTTGGCCGCTCTTTATTTCCGCCTGAGCCGGCAGGAGGAGGGCGAGAAAGAGCGCGCCATCTTCGACCGCCTCACGGCGGAACAGCAGAAACAGTAAGCGTGGCGCAGTTACTGCTTCGGCCCGGCTGAACCACCGCTTTCGCCCCGCGCCAGAGCTTCGTAATGCTCCAGGCTGGACTTCAGCGACGCCGCCAGTTCGGCGTTCCGCTGTTGGTTGGCCGCGTCAAGGGCCTTGCGCGCGGTGACGATCGCCTCCTGGTAGCGGCCCGTCTCGGCATACATGGCTGCCAGCATATCCAGGATCGCCGGCTCCTTCATCCCCGACAGATTGGCCGCCTGCTCGAACTGGGCGGCGGCATCCGCGAAGCGGCTCTTGGCGGCCAGCACGCGCCCGAAGTTGTATCGATATTCGACCGACTGCGGCGCCAGTTCCACCGCTTTCGTCATGTGCAGGACGGCTTCATCCAGCTCTCCGGCCCGAGCCAGCGCGGCCCCCAGGTTGTTCTGCCCATCGGCAAATTTAGGTTCCAGCGCCACGCCTTTCTGCAGATGCTCGAGCGCTTCCTCGGTCTGCCCTTTCTCCGACAGAGCGCTGCCCAGGTTGCTGTGCGCGCGGCCGTTATCGGGATTCAACTCCACCGCCCGTTCAAACTGCGTCAGAGCTTCGTCGAGCTTGCCCTGCTGAGCCAGAATGCTGCCGAGATTGTTGTGCGCTTGGGAGCTCTGGTCATTCAGTTCCAGCGATCTCCGGTACTCCGCCAGCGCCTCCTCGGGCTTTTCGGTCTCCGCCAGTGCGGCCCCCAGGTTGTTGTGCGCCCGCGCATCCTCGGGATTGAGCTCCACCGCTTTCTTCCAAACCGGCACGGCCTCGGCGAACCGATGCTTCTCCGACAGGTCCGCCGCGACGTTGAACTCCTTGTAGAAATCCGTGGCGGGTGTATCGATCCGCTCCAGACCGTCCGGCCCCACATTCATGAACTCGGGAATATTCACCGCACGGTTGGCGGCCGTGGAGTTATCGATCGGAATCGCCGGGCTGCTGTTCCCGTCTTCGTCGATGTGCGTCAGATACAGCCGCGTGTAGAACGACGGCGTCTTGGATGAAAACACCAACCAGCGCCCGTTCGGCGAGAAGCTGTGCCAGGAGTTCATGGTTTTCAGATTGCTGCGCAGCGGCCGCGCTTCCCCGCCGGTCGAAGGAACGATGTAGAGCTTGCTGTCCGGCCGCATCAGCAGTCCGCTCTTGTTTTGCACGAAGACGATCCACTTGCCGTCGGGCGAAACTTTCGGGAAATTGTTGCTCATCCCGTTTTCCGAAGCGCCCACGATTCTTTCCGCCTGGCCGCCCTTGCCGTCATTAAACGGGATGCGATACAGGTCGTATTGGATCTGGGTTTCGTTGGGATCGTTGGCAAATCGCGAGGCCGGTTGGCCGGGCGGATACGGGTCACGCGCTTTGGCGCGGCAGAATACGATGAAGCTTTGGTCCGGGCTCCAAAAAGCGCAGGTTTGCACAAAGTTGGGATCGTTGGCGCCCGGCAGCTGCTGCAGTTTCTCGGTCGCCTTGCTGTACCAGGCCAGTACGCCGCGGGTCGGATAGAACACTTGGCCGAAGCCCCAAAAGTCATACAGGCCTTGGTAGATCCGGTCGGTGACGCGCTGCCCGCGGGTGCCGGGCACTTCGATCGAAGTGACTACGTACTGCCCGTTCGGAGAAACCTGCGACATAAAGCCGAACCGCTTGGGCGATCCCGTTTCGGTATAGGCGCTCCACCGGATCACGTACTTGTTGGCGATGGAGCTGAATTTTTCGATTGGGATCAGGGCGTAAAGCCCCTTATCGTTCTGCGGCCCGTCCACGTCGATGCCCAGCGTCTTTCCATCGCGCGAGATGGAATGGCAGTTGGCGCAGGTGGGCAGGCCCTCCATCACCGTCTTACTGGCAGGCTGGTTTACATAGCGGATCCGCCACTTGATCTTCGGCAGCACCGAATCCGACAGCGGGTGGATGACGCCGCGCTCACGCTCCGAGGGATCGGGCGGAATCAACGGCACGTCGCGATAGAAGATGGGAGCGCCCACCGGATCCATGGAAGTCGTGAAGCTCGCCTGCCCGCTCGAAACCGGCTGCTTCAGACGTTCATCCTGGAACCCCGTGATCAGCAGGGTTGCCGGCTGCTTCTGGGAGCGCTTCTTGATCTTCTCCCACATCTCCGCATCCGGTTTCCAGGTGTGCTGAGCTTCCTGTTCCGCTGTCAGCGTGGGAGGCACGTAGCCCACCAGCGTGGTGTCGATCTCTCCCACGTGCGGCTTCTCGCCGGCCGACTTCTCCTTGACGCGCGGTCCGCGCTCGCCGAAAACTATCTCAACCCGCCACGCGATCGCCCCTCCGGTTGTTTCACGCCACAAAAACGTGGGCGGCGTAATATCCGGCGGAAAGATGGAGCCGGGCTCCGGGAAGTCGATGAGGACCGGTGCAGTCTCCTTTGGCGTGCCTTGAGCCGCTCCGCCGCTCGCCGGGGCGAAGACTCCCCACAGGAAAGCCAGAGCGGCAAATAGTCCAATCGTGCGAAGCAATTTTTTGCCCCTCGGCAGTCTTATGCCCATTAGAATTCCACCTTCTCGTGGGGCAAGCCAGCGGCCCGCGGCGGCCTCCAAACGCAGCCGTCCAAAGCGGCTTAAGGCGTTGGCGAGCCCCTGCGAATCGAGATACACTCAGTATATGCCAAAGGCCGGTGTTGCGTCTCTCGTGTTTCTCGCTGCGGCGTCGCTCATTCCCGGTCTGGCGCAGGATGCAACTCCTCCGCCGGCCGGACCCACGATTCGGGTCACCACCACGGAGGTTGCGCTCGATCTGGTGGTGCGCGACAAGAAGGGCCGCCAGGTGAAAAATCTCAAGCAGGGTGATGTGCAGATTTACGAAGACGGCGTACGGCAGGAACTTCTCAGCTTCCGCCTGGTACCGGGCCGCGAACAGGAGCGGCGCGAAGAAAGCCAGACGAAGCAACAGGTGCCCGGGACGTCCCTGCCGCTCCGCGACGTAAACACGGTCTGCATTGTTTTCCATAACATCGATCCGGTGACCCGGCCGCATGCCGTCGCAATTGTCAAGGAATTCATCAGGACCAATTTGCCGCCGGAGAGTTATATCGGAATCTTCAACATCAACGAGACCTTGATCCCGGTGCATGAGTTCACCAAGAACCGCGAGGAACTACTCGCCTCCAACTTCACCGGGGGAGGAGGGATGGATTTCTCCAAGGCCACGGCAGCTCTGCTCACCGCCAGTCCGAACATCGTGACGGTGAATGCCCAGGTAAATGCCGCCACACACTCGGCCACAGTGACGGTGGACACCACCGGGGGCGAGATCAGCAATAACGTGATCGTGGGCGCGGACGTTTCCAACAGCCTCGCGGCGAATCGCGTACGCGGCGACGAAGTTCGCGAACGCAGCGATTTCGCCAATATTTCGGGCATGCACGAGACCGATAGGATCGCCACCTTGATTAACCAGCTCAGTTCGCTGCCGGGCAGGAAGACGGTTCTGCTGGTGACCACCGGCCTGGTTACCACAGGGGACCCGGACTTGTTCCAGAAGCTAATGAATAATGCCAATAGCCATGGCATTACGTTTTATGCGCTCGACGCCACGGAAATGAACGCGGATGCCGACACCGCCCAAAGCGGCAAACTGGCGGTGGGACAGATGGCAGCAGTCAGCCAGAATCAGAGCAAATTGAACGCCAGCGCCAGCGTCATGCGCCAGAACAGCCGGCAGGGTGACGACACCGTCTCCGCCGTGCGGACCTCGGATACGCAATCCAGTCTGCGGGAGCTATCGGAAGGCACGGGCGGATTTCTGATTGCCAACACCAACGATTTTCGTAAGCCGTTTCAACAGTTGGTGGAGAGTCTGGACACGCACTATGAAGTGGTCTATCATCCCACGTCGGTCAAGTACGACGGGCGCCTGCGGAAGATCGAAGTGAAGCTGGCGCGCAGCGACTTGCAGGTGGAGAGCCGCACCGGTTATTTTTCCATGCCGGATCTGAAAGGCTCGGGCCCGCTGACGCAGGTCGAATCCACAGCTATGGCAGTATTGTCCGCCCAGCCCCGGCCGCACTCTTTCGATTTTCACGTGACGGCCTACCATTTCCAAAAAGACGGCACGAATCCAAGCACCACGCTGGCTTTCGAATTGCCCGGCGCGAAGCTGGGCGCCGCCGCCGACCCGGCCCGCAAGATCCACAAATTTGAGGTCTCCTTGCTGTCGCTGGTCCGTGATGCCAACGGAGAAGTCGTCGATAAGTATAGCCTCGACCAGCCTTACTACATCGCGGATGCCAACCTGGCGGCTGTGCGGGCGGACGAGTTGACCTACACGCATGCGCTCGATCTGCCGCCGGGCCATTATACGGTGGACGCCGCCATGGTCGATCGCGAAGGCGCCCGGGCAACCACCGAGATCGGGAGTTTCGAAATCCCCGTGCCGCCCAAAGGCGTCGCGATCAGCAGCCTGGTAATGGTGGAGCACCTCGACACGGCCGGCGCCCAGGCGGACGCCGCCGACCCGCTCACCTTCAAGGGCAAGCACGTGATTCCCATGGTGGAGGCGATGGTCGGTCCCGCTGCCAAGCGCTGGGTCTATTTCGTGGTATATCCGGACAAATCGAACCCCGAAAAGCCCAAGATTCGCGTGGAATTCAAGAACGGCGGCCAGGTATTTGCGGATAAGACTCTTGCCCTTCCAGAGCCGGATGCGAGTGGCGTCATTCCGATGTTCGTGGCAGCCGCGACCCGGCCGGGCAACTGCGAGTTGCAGGTCACGGTGATGCAGGGCGGCGAATCCGCCGCCGAACATATCGCTTACGCGGCGGCCGCGCAATAAGGGCACACCTCGTTCCGCTTTTCGGATTATGAGGTGTGATAGACTTGGTTTTTCCGTATGGCAAAAATCATTTTCACCCTCGCATTGGCCGCGTCCGGGCTTCTGGCACAAGCTCCCACGCCGGGTCCTCTCGTCCACCTCTATCCGGTAGCGCTCGACGCTAGCGGCCAGCCGGTCACCGACCTGACCGCCGACGATTTCAAGATCGTCGATCAAAACAAACCACAAACGATTTTCACTTTCCACAAGCCCAGGATCGAGCCGGCTGCTCCGCTCGCGATGCTGGAGTTCTCCAATCGCGCCTCCGGTGTGTCGCCGCACTCCACGGTCATCCTCTTCGACATGATCAATCTGTCGGACACAGATCGGCTGGATAACTGGAAAGCCCTGGACAAATCGCTTCCTCAGCTCGAGAGCGGCGAGAACCTCTATTTCTATGCGCTCAACCTGGAGGGCGTCCTGATCCCGATTCATCCCATTGGTCCTCCAGCGGCCGACGATAAGACATGGCCGCAGGGAGTAGCCAGCGTATTCGACAAGGTCATGAAAGCCTCCAGCCACGCCCGGCCCATCCACATCGGCGCCGAAGAACAGGTAAAGAAGACCTTCAAGGCACTCGAGGATATCGCGAACCAACTGGCGGCGTTTCCAGGGCGCAGGGAAATCATCTGGGTTTCCAACGGACTCACCACCGTGCCGGACCCGATGCTTCCCAACTGCAACGGCGATTGGGTTGAGTGCGCGCTCTACGTGCCACACCTGGCAGTGACGCTGGCGAGGGACAACGTCACGGTGGACCCCTACGCGTTCAGCGGGGAAATCAATCCGGACGTGAATTACAACATGGACCAAATGGCCCTGCTGACCGGCGGCCACTTCTATTTTCGGCAAGACGTTCGGGCCGTGATCAAAGAGATCGCCCAGAATGCCGTGAACGCTTATTCGATCTCCTTCGATCCGGGATCGGACAACTGGAACAAGAAGTGGCACCGCATCCATATCACTTGCGAGCGCAAGGGTGTCAAGCTGCAGACCAGAGAACGGTACTACGCGGTGCCGGACTCGCGGCCACCCGCGGAGAGGATGAAGGCCGTATTGTTAGGAGTTCTTCAGAGTCCCGTCGACCTTACCGAAATCGGCCTGCGCACGAAACTCTCGCCCATGCAGGGAAACACGGTGGGCATGCACCTGGATATCCGCGTCGATGCCTCGGATCTCCTGCTGCGCGAGCAGGGCGGCAAGTTTACAGGCGCGTTATATCTCCTTATATCCGACCGCAGCGGCTCTGCCATGCTCGGCGATCCAGCTTTTTCGGAGTTCAGACCCGAATTAACCGCGGAGCAGTACAAGACGGTGATGAAGGAGGGTCTCCCCATCGCGCAAGACCATCCTACGACCGACGCCGTGCGGCAGCTCCGCATTGTTGTCCTCGATCAGAACACCAACGCGGTCGGTTCTCTGACCATTCCGGTGAAGTGAGCATCAGCCGGTACTTCGGTTGGTGACCGCCTGCTGACAACCTTGTGAAGGCTTTCGGGCCGATTCATCCGGTTTGCACGCTATCGGGGCGACCGTGCGCAGGATTTCGCACGAAAACCACTGAAAATAGGGGGCTTGCCGACTTTGCTGTCTTCCGGCAAGGCGAAAGCGACGCTTTTGGCGGGATGAAGGGGCTTCAGTTGCGAAAAAAAATTGTAGCTCAACGGATCACAGCGATGGCGGGCAGGCGTAACGCTAACTACGCCGAGGATTCCAATAATGGAAATCCCGGATTGGGCCAGCTATGCTTCGGCGTAATCTGGCCAAGACCCGCTGGGAAACTGGTTCGGAGCCTGAAAAGCGCCCCTGCGTCCGCAGTCCAAAATTTCATATTCTCAATCTCATATTTTCAGGCCGCACGGCTACTCGGCCGTGACGTTACAAGTGCCACAAGGCAGAGGACTTCACTGGCCTAAAATCGGTCCCAAAGACCCGAAAGTCCTTGACTTGGCTGTGTAATGCATTTATGTTATTTACAAAGCAGATTTTTGGCCCGCTCGCGGGTTGTTGTGCGCTGGCGGGGGAGTTTGGTTGTTAATGAAAAAGGAAGGGGTCAAATGAATAGACCAAATCAGACACCGATCTCTGTTACGGATCGGTTTACGAATCTAGGACGATTTTTTTGGATCTTGGGGTTAGTGATCGCTATTGCTGCGTTCTGTCAACTGCCCGCGTTCGCCCAGTTTGCGAGCGGTTCGATTGGCGCCACCGTCGCCGACACCACAGGCGCGGTGATTCCCCATGCGAAAGTCGTACTGAAAAACGAGGCTACTGGCGCACTTCGTGACTCGGTCACGGACAACGCCGGATACTTTGATTTCCCGTCGATCTTGCCGGCGAGCTATACTCTCACGGTCACCGCGCCAGGTCTCACGACTTACGAACAGACGGGTATCACTCTCAACCAAGGAGCGACTTTGCGTCTCTCCACGATTGTCCTTCGAGTCCAATCCACGAAGGAAGAAGTAGTTGTGGTTGCCGGCGGCGACGTGCAGGTGCCGACCGACTCCGGAACGTCCAGCCAGACGCTGAACAAAAGCATGGTCGAGGATATCTCGCTGAACGGGCGCGATGCGGCAGAGTTGATTAAGATCATGCCTGGGACGGCGATCAATAACGGTCTCACCCAGAGCCAGTTTGGCCAGGGAGCAGTGCCGACACAGAGCAATACCGGCCCGATCGGCAAGTACTCGGTTCAAGGCAGCGGCGTGAATGGCGCCATGACCATGACGTCCGACGGCGCCAACCTGCTCGACCCGGGCAACCAGGGAACGCAGACCGCCAACATTAATCAAAACCAGGTACAAGAGGTTTCGATTTTGACCAATGCGTACGGCGCGGAATTTGCCAAGGGTCCGATCACCTTCCAGGCGATCGGCAAGAGCGGCGGCGCCCAGTTCCATGGACAAGGTTACTTCTACGCGCGCAATGGCGTGTTTAACAGCAACGGCTGGTACAATAACAGCCAAAAGGTTACGGCGCCGACGAACAGTTTCTACTATCCCGGCGGCGACTTTGGCGGTCCGGTGCTCATCCCGGGTACGCACTTCAACAAGAACCGCGACAAGTTGTTCTTTTATGCCGCGTATGAATACATGGACCAGAAGCCGGCGGGCAGTTTGTCACAGTATTTCGTGCCCACCCCGCAGATGCTGCAAGGGAACTTCACTCCAGCGTATATCGCGACCTTGGGACCGACATTCGCCTCGCAAGAATACGAAGACGCTTACGCCCTGAACTCAACGCTCTTTCCGGGCGGGCAGATCGCGCCCACCCAGATCGATCCGAATTCGGCGAAGATTCTGGCTCTGATGCCTGCGGGGAACGTGAATCCGGTGACGAATCCGACGGGCGCCAACTATCAGTATTTTAATGGTCCGCCTGTGAATCGCTGGGAACTCCGGTTGCGCGGCGACTACAACATCAGCAACAGCACCAAGTTGTTCTTCTCGTGGAATCACCAGCTCGAGCACGACCAGAACCCGATCAGCATTTGGTGGAACATGAACGGGTCTTTGCCCTATCCGACGACTCAAAATGCCGACCAGGATTCCAATGTCTACAGTGCGAACCTGGTGCATGTGTTCAGCCCCACGCTGACCAACGAGTTCATCTTCGCTGAAGCCACCTTCCTGAACCCGATCGTCCTGGGCAACCCCAGTATAGTGAACCCCAGCACGATGGGATTCAACATGACCGGCCTGTTCACGAATCCGTACACGCCCATGATGCCGAATACTTACGGCTGGGGCTCCCAATCCAATGGAATCGTCGGTTTTAGCACATATCAGTACGGCGAGCCATTCACGCCCGGCGGCAAGAACTCCTTCGGCAAACTGTCGCAGACGCCGCAGATCAGCGACAACGTGACCAAGATCATCGGCGCCCACACGATCAAGGCTGGCGTTTACTGGGACTATGCCCGCAATTACCAGACCAGCGGCAACATAGGCGGCGGGACCAACGGCGCTGCGAATTTCGATCCTTGGGGCATTTCAACCATTAGTGCCGGTAACTACCTGGCCGACTTTGTCGCGGGCCGCGTCGATGGCTTTTCCCAAGACAACGCCGAAGCGGTGCAGGACATGAAGTATAACCAATACTCGTTCTTCATCAACGACCAGTGGAAGGCCGGCCGCAAGCTGACCCTCACTGGTGGTCTGAGGTTCGAGCACATGGGCAATTGGGTTCCGAACGACACCTCTGGCGTATCCGTTTGGGATCCCGCCACATACAACAACACTTCGGCGGCGGGCGCCTGGACGGGCCTCGAATGGCACAGCATCGATTCTGCCATCCCGATGTCGGGCTTCCCCAACAAGTCGTTCTTCGTGGAGCCGCGCTTCGGCTTCGCTTACGACATCTTCGGCGATGGCAAGACCGTGGTACGTGGCGGCGCCGGCCTGTTCCGGTTCCAGATCGCTTACAACAATGCCAGCGCCGGTTACAACCAGCCCTTGGGCCTCGAAAACGTAGGTGTCAGCAGCCAGTGTTGCATCGGCTGGAATTCCTTCCCGCAGTACAGCAATGCGCTGGGTCTCCCCGGCCTGGGTTCATCCATGAGTTCGCTCACAATGGGTGACGCGAATACACCCAATAGCTGGACTTACAACGTTACGGTTTCGCAGCGCACCCCCTGGCGGTCGGTTGCGGAATTCCAGTATGCAGGCAGCAGGTCGCGTGATCTGCTGAGCGCTGGCGGTAACCAAAATCCGGGCGCCGTCGACACCGTTCCGCTGGGCACATACTTCGGGGTCGATCCGATAACCGGCGTGAACCAGTACAATCCTGGCACGCTGATACCCAGTAACTTCTCAAACCTGAACGACTACCTCCCCTACCACAACTACACGCAAATCGGTTTAGTGGGCCACCTCAGCTACTCCAACTACAATGCGTTTATCGCTACGTGGCAGAAGCAATCCGGCCGCTTTACCTTCACGAGCAACTACTCGTTCTCCAAGAACCTGGGCTGCCGCGACAATCAGAGCAGCAACAACGGCAGCGACGGCAATTCCACGTATCCATACGACTGTGCCCACAACTACGGCGTGTTGTCTTTCGACCGCTCGCAGATCTTCAACGCGGCGTACGTGATCAACCTGCCCAGTCCCGTGAAAGGCAACAAATTCGCGGGCGGGGTGGTAAACGGCTGGGTTCTTTCGGGGATCACACAGTGGCAAAGCGGGCCCCCGCTTCAGCCGAACACCGGGGGGGACCTCAACATCGCGTGGCCGGCCAGCATGCAGCCGACCGACTACCTGGGTACGAACTCGTTTACTGTCACCAGTCCCGTGCTGACCTGCGATCCGCGCAAGAATCTGCGGTCGGGCCAGTACTTCAACCCGAACTGCTTCGCGGCTCCGACGGGCGGGCAGAATGGGGATCTTATCTGGCCGTACATCAAGGGGCCGGCTTTCTTCAACAGCGACCTTGCGATCTACAAGGACTTCCTGTTCAAGGAGCACCATAAGGTTGAGTTCCGGCTCTCGGCGTTCAACTTCATGAACCATGCAATTGAGCAATTCGGCCAAGGCGGCGCCGGGGATGTCAACCTGAACTTCTCGACTCCGACCGCCTCATCCTGCGGCAATCAAGTGGCGCCATGCGGTTTGAGCCCAACCAACCTCAACACGACCACGACCGGTTCCCCGTTGTACAAGAACCAGGTTCCGCGCGTGATCGAGTTCGCAGTCAAGTACATGTTCTAACCCTCGTCCGCGAGGCTGTAGTATCAATCCAAGGGGGCGGCCCAGCCGCCCCCTTTTTTTGTGCCTGGAGGGAAAACCGTGGGGCGGGGGCATCGGGACGCGCCGCCCGGTTTCCTGTTCGGACGACAAGGCAAGGCAAGAAGATGTCGAGACGACTCTCGACACATCAGGCTTGACAGCCTGCGCCACGTTGCGGTGGGCGCCAGCTTGCCACCTGGCGCGCAAGGACCGGACCAGTTCGTCCTTCTGTGTCCGAAAGCAGACTGTAGGCGGCTCGTAAACCCCGTCCGAATGGGAAACTAGGCGGCGCGTCTCGATGCCCTGCCCCTGTCAAGCCTGATGTGTCGAGAGTCGTCTCGACATTTTCTTGTCTTGCCGGTCGGGGCCTGCCAGTTACCTGGTTTGCGCGTAGCTGGCCAACCTGTCACGCAAGGTCCGGACCAGTTCCTCGTCGTGGCCGGCGAGGGCCAGGTCGAGCGCCTGGCGCCCGGCTCGGATCGCATCGTCCGCGCGGCCCATCTTGCTGTAGACGGTGCCCAGCATGTCATAGCATTGCCAGTCCCGGCCGCCGCTGATCTCGATGGATTTCTGCAATTGCGGAATGGCATCGGAGAATCGTCCCGCCTGCGCCAGCGCGTAAGCGAGGCTGAAGCGAAACTCGATCGAATCCGGGGCCAGCTCCACAGCCTTCTCCAGGTGCGCGGTGGCTTCGGCGGTCTGGCCAATCTTCAGAAGCGCCGACGCAACCTTGTTGTGCACAGCCGCCGACTCGGGTTTCAAGGCGACAGCTTTCTCCAGATGATCGAGTCCCTCGGCGGTTTCCCCCTTCTCCGACAACATCGCACCCAGGTCGGCTTGAACTCCGGCGTTTGAGGCATCCAACGCCAGGGATTTCCGGTAATTGGAGACGGCTTCGTCCGGCTTGCCACTCTGCGCCAGCGCCAGCGCGAAATCGGCGAAGACTAACGGGTCGTCCGGACTGAGATCGCAAGCTTCGCGGTACTCCGCCAGTGCCTCGCGCAAATGGCCGGTCTGGCCCAACGAATAGCCCAGGTTGCGGTGCGCCCTTCCATCGCCGGGATTCACTTGCAAAGCATTGCGCCACACGGCGATAGCCTGGCCAAACTGGTTCTTAGTCATCAGATCGATGGCCACATTCTCCATCCGGTAGAATTCGGTTGCCACCGGGTCGATCTTCTCCAGGCCTCCCTTCGGGATGTTCGCGAACTCCGGCAAGTTCACCGCGCGGTTCGCCGCCGTGGGGTTGTCGACCAGGACAGGCGGCGTATCGTTTCCGTTCGCGTCCACGTGGGTCAGGTACAGTTGCGTGTACGGCGAACGGCTCTTGGAGGAGAAGGCCATCCAGCGGCCGTTAGGCGAGAAGGTGTGCCACGAGTTCATGAGGGGAGTGTTGCACTTCATGAGCCGGGCTTCGCCGCCCTCGACAGGCACGATGTAGAGTTTGCCGTCCGGCCGCATGACCATTCCGTTCCGGCATTCCACAAACACGATCCAGCGGCCATCGGGCGATATCTTCGCAAAGCTGTTGCTCCTGCCGTTCGCGGAGGCGCCGCGGATACGCTCCGGTTGGCCACCGCTGCCTTGGTTGAACGGCATCCGGTAGAGGTCATATTGGATCTGAGTCTCGTTCGGGTCGTTGGCGTAGAAGGCCAGCGGGACTCCCGGCGGGTAGGGGGTTTTCGCTTCGGCCCGGGCGAAGACGATGTACTTTCCGTCAGGGCTCCAAACACCGCCGGTCTGCACGTAGCGAGGGTCGTTGGCGCCCGGCAGCGGCTGCAAACGCTTTGTGTCGCGATCGTACCAGGCCAGAATGCCGCGTGTCGGATAGAAGACCTGCAGGAAGCGGTAGTCCATGAAATTGGCAACGTAATACTTGTCTTGCAGGGTGCGCCCTCCCGCGCGCTGGGCGGCATCGGGATCGTCAATCGTCGACAGAACGTAGCGTCCGTCCGGCGAGACCTGCGACATGAATGCGGCTCTCAGCCGGGGGACGGCGGGATCGCGGACGGTGGGCCATTTGATCACATCCTGAGTGCGAATCGTCGTTTGCCGCGCCACCGGGACCAGGGCATACAAACCGCGGTCGTTCTGTGGGCCGTCCACGTCGAGCCCCAGTGTCTTGCCGTCGGCGGAGAAGGAATGGCAGTTGGCGCAGGTCGAGATCTTCTGCATGACCACGCGGCTGCGTGGCTCGTCCAGATAGCGCAGCCTCCATTTGATCAGCCCAATAGCCTCGGGCGCCAGTGGCCTGATGACGCCTTTGTCGCCCTGGTTGGGCATCAACGGTACGTCGCGATAGAAGATGGGGGCTCCGGCCGGGTCCCGGGAAGTCTCGATTCTCACCTGGCCTCTGGAGACCGGCTGTTTCAGGTCCTCGTCGCGAAACCCGCCGATCGCGATGGTTGCCGGCGATTCCACGGAGCGTCTCTTGATCGCCGCCCAGGTATTGGCATCGGGCGTCCATGTGTGCGCGGCCGCCTGCTCCGGGGTCAGCTTGGGAAGTTCGTTGTTGCGCGAAACGGTTTGTGGATCGATTTCCCCGACGCGCATCAGTTCGCCGGACGATTTCACTTGGATGCCGGGCGTGCGGTCCGAGAAGGTGATGTCGATCGTCCACGACGTGGCACTTCGGGCGGCGTCCCGCCAAAGAAAAGTGGGAGGTGTGATTTCGGGCGGAAAGACCGAGCCGTCGGCCGGGTAATCGACGGTGATGGCCGCCGGGTGGCCGGAAAATTCCTGCGGGCCGACTGCCCGCAGCAGAAGGAGTGAACCCGCGACGGCAATTCCGGCGACAAGAAGACAGACGGGCTTCCGGGTCGAAGCCGTTAAGTCCAGAAACTCCACTTTGAAGCCCTCTTTCCGAATATTATAACCGGCTTGCAGGTCGCCTTTTCGAAAGAGACTATGCCTTGCAGACAGGCGTGGACGCTCCGACAGGCGTGGACGCTCCCACGCGGCGGACTGTGCACGTGCGTTATTCTGATCGGTATGGATTGCCGCCGCCTGATTTCGCTAGCGGTCCGCGACAGAAATCGCCTCAAGGGCGGCCTGGTGTGTCTGCTGCTCCTGCTGGTGGCAGGCGCGGGCTGGTTGCTGCGCGCGACGGGGGCGGCGCCATCCGCGATCCGGTTCGAGCTCAAGCCCATCGCCTTCCAACTCGAGCATGGCGAGGTCAAAGCGCGCCATGTGCCCGCTACGATGGCCGGAGGCCTGGCGGTGTTCGATTACAATCGCGACGGACGTCCCGACATCTTCTTCACCAATGGCGCCAATCTGGCCACGCTGAAGAAGGACGATCCGAAATACCGCAACCGCCTGTTTCGTAACGATGGCAACGGCGTATTCACGGATGTCACCGAATCCGCGGGACTGGCCGGCACGGGCTTCGATAGCGGCGTGGCAGTGGGCGATTACGATAACGACGGCTACCCCGATTTGTTTGTGGCAGGCGTCCATCACAATACGCTTTATCACAACAACGGCGACGGTACGTTCACCGATGTCACAGAGAAGGCCGGCATCTCCAATCTTCCCGACCCCCAATACGGGCCGATGTGGGGGATTACGGCGGTCTGGGTGGATGTGAACAACGATGGTCTGCTCGACCTGTTGGTGATCAACTATCTGCAATGGGACTACGCCACCGAGCCCCTCTGCGAGTACCAGGGAGTGGCGGACTATTGCTCGCCGCGGTCTTATAAGGGCTTGCCCAACCAGTTGTATCTGAACAAGGGCAATGGCAAGTTTGAGGACGTGTCGGAGAAATGGGGCATTCGCGCGCACGTAGGGAAGGGCATGGGCGGGGGCATGGCCGACTACGATCTGGATGGACGGCCAGACGTTTTCGTCACCAACGACGGCTCTTACAATTTCCTGTTCCACAATCTGGGCAACAAGTTCGAGGAAGTCGCGTTTCAGAACGGCGTGGCGTTGGCGGAAGACGGCGGCTTCATATCCGGGATGGGACTGGATTTTCGCGATTTCAACAACGACGAATACCCGGACCTGGTCACCGCGGCGCTGGAAAACCAGACTTTCCCCTTGTGGAAGAACATGGCCGGGAAAGGCTTCCAGGAAGTGACCACGCCGAGCGGCATGCGCAAGCTGTGCATGCGGATGGCGGGTTTCGGCGTAGGACTCTTCGACTTCGACAACGACGGATGGAAGGATTTGTTCGTCAGCCGCGGAGACGTGTTGTCCCGCGCGATGCCGAACACAACGGTAGAGCAGCACAACACCGTGTTCCGGAACCTTGGCGCCACCGGCGGCGCCAACGGGCGCTGGGAGGCGCTCACCGCCGAAGCGGGATTGGATGCGTCGCCGCCGGCGCGCCATCGCGGCCTGGCGTTCGGCGACCTGGACGGGGATGGCAGGATCGATGTCGTGACCTCGGCGCTCGCGCACCCGGCCGAAATCTGGATGAATCGCAGCCCAGGCGCGGGGCACTGGCTGGACATCGCGCTGGAAGGAACCAAGAGCAACCGCGACGGCATCGGCGCGCGGATTCAAGTCGTCACCAAGAGCGGCTCGCAGTACAACCACATGACCACCAGCGTGGGCTACGCCTCGTCGAGCTGCGGGCCGGTGCACTTCGGGTTGGGCGCGAACGAAATGGCGGAGTCGGTAGTTATCCGTTGGCCGTCGGGAATCGTCCAGACATTGAAGGACGTGCGGAGCAATCAGGTGTTACATGTGAAGGAGACTCCGTAGCGATGCATTTTGCGTGGGGCGGCACTCCAGTCCTGTGGCGCGCGGCCGCGACTCTCTCCCTCGCTGCGCTTCTGGGTCCGATTGCCGCCGCCGATCAGAGGGCGCCCGAGTCCGCCCCTGCCGCGTTCGACCGGGTGTCGAAGGCGGCCACCGAGGCGCGCACGCAAAACCGCCTCGAGGCCGCGATCGGGTTGTACCGCCAGGCGGTCGGGCTGCGCCCTTCGTGGGCGGACGGCTGGTGGTTCCTGGGCGAGCTGCTTTACGACCAGAACCAGTATCCTGAAGCGCGGGACTCCCTGCGCCGGCTGATCGACCTGGATCATACGACGGGCCCGGGCTTCGCACTGCTGGGCCTGTGCGAGTTTGAAACGAAGGAGTACGCCAGGGCGCTCAATCACATCTATCAGGCACGCCGCTTAGGTTTGGGCGACGACCCGCAGGTCAGGCGGGTGGTATTGTTTCACGAGATGTTGCTGCTCACGCGACTCCAGGAATATGAGTCCGCTATGCAAGTTCTGATGACTGTGGTGGAGGATGGCGGTGCCGGCCCGGCCGTAATTGAGGCCGCGGGGCTGGCCGGTCTGCGCCGGCCTATCTTTCCCGAAGAGCTGCAGCCAAGCGACAAGGACTTGGTTGAGAGCGCCGGGAGAGCTGTCTGTGCGATGGCGGAGAGGGATCGCGCGGCGGCTGAAAAGTACTTCGCGGAGCTACTGGCCCGCTATCCTAAGGCTCCCAACGTCCACTATCTCTATGGGTTGTTCCTGGCAGCGACCGATAAGGATGGGAGTCTGCGCGAATATCAGAAAGAACTGGAGCTGAACCCGAAACATACGGAGGCCCTGACGAACGTTGCCTTGGAGTATGAGGTGCGCGGCGATTTAGATACAGCCATTGCGTACGCGCGGCGCGCGGTGGAGGCGGGTCCTCAATTCTTCGGGGCCCACGCAGTGCTGGGCAAGCTGCTGGCTAGCGATGGTGAGGTGGAACAGGGAATTAAGGAGCTCGAGATCGCCCGGCAACAGGCCGCGGACAGTCCGCAAGTGCGCTTGTCTTTGGCGACAGCTTACACCATGGCGGGCAGAACGGGCGAAGCGGCCCGCGAACGAGCCGAATTCGCCCGCCTGAAGAAATTGGCTGGTGAGATAGGCCAGTGACCACGTTGACTTCACTCTGCGTCATCATCGGCCTCCTCGCCTCCGCTCTTTGCGCGCAGCCCGCCGCCAGTTCCGAAGCGCTTCTCCAACATGCCATTACCCTGCAACAGGCAGGCGATCTGGATGGCGCGATCCGCGCGTATCGCGAATACCTCGCCGCCGAGCCCGATTCCGTGCAGGCGCGTTCGAATTTGGGCGCCGCGCTGGCCCGCGCGGGCCACTACGACGAGGCCATCGCGGAATACGACCGCGCTCTTCGCAAGAGCCCGGACAACCCTGCCCTCCTGCTGAATGTGGGTCTCGCCTATTACAAAACGGGCCGCCTCGCCGAAGCCGCCGCCCGCTTCGAGCAGGCCGTCTCTCTCGCGCCTCAGTTCAAAGAGCAGGTCACCCTCCTCCTCGCCAGTTGTTATAACAACCTCGCAAGGTATAAGGAAGCTGTGACCCTGCTGGCCTCGCTCGAGGAAAGCAAGGCCGGCGATCCGGCGTTCGACTATCTCTATGGAACCGCTCTCATCGGCGATGGCCAGGCGGCCGGCGGCGCAGCCGTCATTCATCGCATTCTCAGCCGGGGCGATTCGGCCGAAGCCCGTCTGCTGCGGGGCACTCTGGAACTGAGCGCGCACAACCGCGACGGCGCGCTGGTCGACCTGGAGAAGGCGGTCGCCCTGAACCCCCGCCTACCCGGGGCTCATGCTCGTTTGGGCGAACTGCTGCTTACCGATGGAGAGCCCGAACGCGCGCGCTCCGTCTTCACCCAGGAACTCGCCCTGGATCCCGCCGAATTCACCTCCAACCTGAATATGGGCGTGCTGGCCAAGCAGGACCAGGACTACGCGGAGGCGCGCCGCTATTTCGATCTCGCTCTCAGGACGCGCCCTAACGATCCGGGGGTCCGGTATCAATTGGCGAATGTCGATCTGGCCACCGGCAAACCCGAGCAGGCTCGCCAGGCGCTGGAAGCTTTGATCGCGGAGTCGCCCGATTTCGCGGAAGCGCACGCTACTCTGGGGACCGTCTACTACCGGCTGAATCGCGGCGCGGACGGCGATCGCGAACGCGCCATCTCCCAGAAACTCATGGATCAGAGAGACCTCCCCCTGACGGGAGCCAAACCGAGATGAGGCGGTGGTGGGCCGCGGTGGCATTGTGTGTGGCGGGTCATGCGTTGTGGGTGGCCGCGCGCGGCGCCGAAACCGAGACACGCCGGCCGCATTTCACCGATATCGCTCCCAAATCCAACTTCGCTTACCGCACGGATAACAACTTCACCGGCCGGAAGTATTTCCCGCAAACCATGTGCGGCGGAGTGGCGGCCTTCGATTTCGACAACGACGGCCGCATGGACCTTTTCTTCACCAACGGCGCCAAGCTGCCTGAACTAGAGAAGACCGATGCGCGTTTCTACAACTGCCTGCTGCGCAATCGCGGCGATGGCACGTTCGAGGATGTCACCGCGCGCGCCGGTCTGCTCGGCAAGGACCTAGGATTCAGCTTCGGTGTGGCCGCCGGCGACTACGACAACGACGGCTACGAGGATCTGTTCATCTGCAACGCGGGGCGCAACACGCTGTACCACAACAACGGCGACGGCACGTTCACTGACGTTACGGAGGGTTCCGGAATCACCAAGCCGAAGGATGTCCTTAGTGTCGCCGCCGCGTGGTTCGACTACGACAACGACGGTAAGCTGGATCTCATCGTCTCCAATTACACGGTCTGGACACCTCAGATCGATAAGATCTGCGCGGTGAACGGCCAGGAATACTATTGCCATCCCAAGGTATATCCCAGCGTCGCGCACCGTCTCTATCACAACCTCGGCAATGGCCGCTTCGAAGATGTGACTGACTCGTCCGGGTTCGGCCAGGAACTGGGCAAGGGAATGGGCATTGCCATCGCGGATTTCAACGGCGATGGCTATATGGACGTGTTCGTGGCCAACGATACTGTGCGCAATTTTCTCTTCATCAACCAGAAAAACGGGACGTTCAAGGAATCCGGATACGAGTGGGGCGTCGCCTATGACGACAGCGGCAATGCGCATTCGTCCATGGGCGCCGACGCCAAAGACTACGACAACGATGGCTGGCCGGACCTCTTCTATAACAACCTCAAGGGCCAGATATGGGGACTGTACCGCAACATAGGCGGTAAGTACATGAACTATGCTTCCGGCATATCTCACTTATCGCGTTTGAGCGTGCATAGCTCCGGCTGGAGCAACGGTTTCGTCGACTACAATAACGACGGATGGAAGGATCTCTACTCTTCCAATGGAGAAGTCGATAACATGGGCCAGACCTCGCGCCAACCGGATACCATGTTCGAAAACGTAGACGGCAAGGAGTTCCGGGATGTCTCCGCGCAGTTAGGCCCGGACTTCAATCATGCCGGGTTCCAGCGCGGCTCGGCCTTCGTGGACCTGAATAACGACGGCTTTTTGGACCTGGTCGTGACATCGCTCGATGAGAAGCCGCGCATCCTCATGAACTCCGCCGATAATGGCAATCACTGGCTGCTGGTCAACACCATCGGCCGCCGCAGCAATCGCGACGGTATCGGCGCGACGCTGAAACTGACTACGGTCTCGGGCCGCACACTCTATAACCATGTGACAACTTCCGTCGGCTTCATGTCGTCGAGTGACAAGCGGGTGCACTTCGGGTTAGGGACTGAGAAAGCGATTCAGTCGCTGGAGATCCGCTGGCCCAGCGGGATTGTGCAGACCCTGAAGAAGGTAAAGGCCGACCAGATTCTGACGGTGACCGAACCGGAACGCTGAACCAGGCGGTTGACAGGCGGAAGCGCCTGTCCCACAGGCCTGCTGGTCCTTCGGCGGCAAGGTGGGACAGACGCTTTCGCCTGTCAACGTCGCTACTCAGCGACAATCGAGCCTGGTCACTCGGTGTGCGGTGCCGCGTAATACTGGCTGCGGGCCTCGACGGTCAGCCTGCGCGAGTCGTCGAGTTTCACCTTCAATTTATGAAAGCGGCCGTCCGCCTTGGCAGCGGGAACAAAGCCCAATACATAGTGACTCTCCGGAGTGGACAGCTTGCGGAAGCTCACGTCGAAGTCGTTCCCGGTTACGTACGTGCCGCCGGTCCCATGCGCCAGGTCGACCAGCACGATAGGATTCGCCGGGTTCGCATTACCGTAAGGCCGCGCCATGCCGCCGCCGGAACTCGAGGCGCTGGCGGCTGCGCCGCCGGTGTAATCGGTTGCCTCGCCGATATCAATGGCGTCGATCGACACTTTGGCGCGAATGGCAGCCTCGATCGTGTCCGATTCTTCGGTAGGGCGCAGGGGCGCTATATAGAACCCGGAAGAGACGAGTATGATGTCCCGCCGCGCCGGCAGGTTGGACATCTTTTTCACCACCGCTTTCAATAACTCTAACTGGAGTGTCTGGGTCTGCGCGACGCGGCAGATTGACGGCGGACGCGATTGCAGGCGAGATAAGGCGTCCTGCAACTTCGCCCGGTCGTTGGTGAAATCGAGTGATAAAGTGCATGACGATGTGAAGATGGCCGCGCGATCGCCGGGCTGCAATGCGCCAAGTTGCCGCGCGGCGGCGTCGCGAATGCGCTTCAGGTCGCCGAAGTCCCGGATGTTGACGTCGTCGAAGAGATACGTGATGAAGCGGGCCGGAATCTCCGTTCCCGTTCCGCCCGCGGGCTGCGCCGCGGGCGCCTTTCCATCGGGCAGCGATCTATCGGGGGCGGCCTGCCCGGGGTTCTCCACCGAGAAGGTGGTGATCTCCTGCCGTTTTCCGTCGGTGAAGAGTTGAAAGTCGTCCTTGCCGAGATTGCTCACCACATGGCCGTCGTGGTCGCGAACCACCACGGGGACCTGGATCACGGTCACACCCGTCTTAAACGTCCCGCCGGACTGCGGCTGGGCCACAGCCCCGGACAGAAAAATCACCGTCACTCCTAATAAGATAACCGTGCGCATGATTTACCTTCCTACCACCAGATTACTGAATTTGTACGCTTGCATTCTCCGCCGTAAGCTCTTGGCCTTCGGCATCGCGCGCCACCAGCCGGACCAGGTATGCGCCGGGGTGCACGTCGAAGTTCGTATCGATGGTGACGGGAGGCCTTCGTTCCAGCGTCTGCACGGTGTCATCGAGGAGACGAAGCTGCAAGATCTTCTGCTGTCCGGCGATGAAATTGCCGTTGGAATCGAACAGCGCGGCCACGATGGTTACATCGTTCCGGTTCCGGTCATCCGCCTTGCGCAGGTGGATCAGCTTCAGGTCCACGCTGGCCAGCACGTTCAGCTTGGCCTGTTCGCCGGTCTTTGTCACCTGGGTATGCATCTCCACGGGAAGGTTATGGATCTCCTCGCGCGAAAACACGGCGCTCTCGATCTCCTGCTTGGAAACCGCCAGCTCATCCTCCGCGTGTTTCGGCGCCCAGTAGCCGCGGCGCACCTGCAGGCTTGCTTTCTGAGAGGAGTTCACAATGACTTTCAAGGTATGGAAGCTGCCGTCGAGCTTCAGGTCTTGGGGAACGAAACCCAAGAGGTAGAGATACTCGGGCGCAGCCGCCGCTTTCCGCACGCCGCCATCGAAATCATTGTTGCGATTTGCCGTCCCGCCGGTGTCCTCTGCCAGCGCGAGGAGCTCATCGGTGTTGGCCTCCGCCTCAAGTTGTCTGAACGCAACCTCATCCTGTATCACGTTCGCGGGAGCGCCTCCCCGGCAGGGATCGAAGCTTGGCATGGTCCAGACCCCCCGCGCGTCGATGCTACTGACCACCACCTTGGATCGAATGGCGAGTTCCATCAGATCGGAGCTTGCCTGCTGGAGGTCGGCTGGGACAAAGAAACCGGGCGATACCAGAACCACGCTTCGTTGTCCCGGCATCGCCGCCATGCGCTGGACGACAATCTTGAGCGTCGCCAGCGCCGCGCGCGTCTCCTGCAGCCCGCTGGTGTAAGCATCGCGCACATACTGCATAGCGGTATGGAAATCGACATATTCTTCGACGGCAACCCGCAACGCGAGGCATTTACTAACATCCGACGGAGAGGGTTGGAGGCCAACCTGCTGGTCGATCTGCACCGCCTGAAAATAGCTCACGTACGTGCCGCAGGAACCGTACACCGCTTGCGCGATAGGGTTGGGCGCAATCTTCAGTAGCGGCCCGCTCAGCGCTTCCCGGCTGCCGGTGAAATCAACGCCGATCTGGCCGGAGGTTGTAAAGAGAGCCACGCGGTCTTGCGGGCCGAGCGACGAGTTCACGTATCTCTCGACCGCAGCGCGTACCTGCGGCAAATCCTCCGAACGGATATTCACGTCGTCAAATACGAAGGCGATAAAGCGGTGAGGAAACACCGGTGGCGCGGCAGATCCATTGGAGAGGCCGGAGGCGTGGGCGCTTTCCGCGTGGGCACCTTCGGCAGGGGCGTTTTCAGCGTGTGCTTCCGGCGCGGTTGGCGCGGCCGCCTTCTGGACGGAAAACTTAGCGATCGGCTGCTGTTTACCTTTGTCGAAGACGCGAAAGTCCTCTTGCCGCAGATTCCCGACGGCATGACCTTGGCGGTCGCGCACGATAACGGGAACCTCCACCAGGTTGCTCTGCACCTTGAAGGTCACCGGCTCGTCATGCGTGGTGATTTCTTCAGTACGCACCGGCGCAGTGGGCGCCAGCGCGGTGGAGGACGCTTTGGGCGGTACCGGCGCGGGCGCCGTCGCCAGCGCTGCTTCGGGATGCGCCTCAACCTTCGTCGCGGGTGCGATACCAATCGCCGCGGCGATCGCCTTGGTCTCCGCCTCGTCTACCTGGACCGCAGCCGCCTTGTCCGGAGAGACCGGCTGCTTCCGTCTGCGAGCCAGTTCCTTCGCGTCGGACGTTATGTAGCCCGCGCGGGCCTGAACATCGAGCTTGTGGCCGCTCACCAGCTTCACGGTCAGCGCATGGAAGCTGCCATCCTCTTTGATGCCCTGCGGCGAGAAGCCCAGAACATAAATGTACTTTGGCGTAGCGGCCAGCCGCTCCATGGCTCCGTTCAGATCGTTGGCGTCGCGGATGTATGTGCCCCCCGTGCCATTGGTCACCCGCATCTGGAACTCCTGGAAGGGGCCGGCGATACGGAGAGGGGTGGGGCTGAGCCCACGCGCGTCCAGGCTGTTGACGACTACGCGCGACCGGATCGCCTGGTCGATCAAACTCATGGTGTCCCCCACGGCCGACCATGACGTCCCCTGCAGCAGCAAACCGGGTGAGATAAACACGAGCGTCCGCTGGCCCGGCAGATGAGACATACGCCGAACGACGTTGCCGCACCACTTTACCGCGTCTTGCGTTTGGTCCTCGAGCTCGCGCCCGGCCAGACCCGAATTCGCACCCGTCGGGAGAACGGGTTTGCCGGGCCGGAGTTTCAAGAGCGCTTCCTCGATTTTCGCCCGATCGGCCGTGAAATCGAGCATGACTTCTCCCGACGACGTGAAAACGCTTACGCGGTCGGCCGGCTTCAGGGTCTTCAGCATCTTTCTCGCGGCATCGCGCGCGTACCACATGTCTGCGGCGTCTCCGATGTAGCCCGGAGGCGGATCCGGATTTCCGATCTTAAAGTGGAGATCGTCGAATAAGAGCGCGACGTAATGCTCCGGGATGACCATCGCTGCCTTATCCAGCGCGTTCGCGGCGCCGCCATTTGCAGGCGCCGTGTTCGCATCCGGCAGGCTGCGGTCCTGCGCCACTTGCCCGGAGGTTTCTTCGACGGCGAACGTCGCGACGACCTGCGGCTTTCCTTTGTCGAAGAGCTGAAAGTCCTCTTTGCGCAGATTGCCGACGGCGTTCCCTTTGGAATCGCGCACCACCACCGGCACCAGCACCAGATTGGTTTCGGCCTTGAAGGTGACTTGGTCGCCGCTGGACGGCGGCAACGGCTGAGCGGAGACAACGGCGGGAAAGAGAATCAGAAGAGCGGGTGTGAAACGGGCCGCAACGCGGACGTTCATAGCACGACCTCCATTCCAGGATAACTGTTTGCCGCGGACGACGCCGTCTGGTCTTGATCGGTGGCGTCCGAGCGGACGCCTGGCTTGTCGACGCTCGCGTACTGGTTCTGGTTTCGCCGCTTCGAAAGCAACCGAGAGCTGCCGACGGCATCTGACCACATGAGGCAGTTAGTCTCTACTGTGACTATGTTCCAAAGTCCTTAGAATAGTCAATAGCTCAAACGAGCCAAGCCCGCATTGTCATATTCACTCCACTCCGATTCGCCTCCCGCGCTCATGGTGATGCGGGCCCGTGGTAGTCTGAACTTTGATGCGCTGGCTAATCTTCGCGCTCTTCGGGGCGGTTCTGGCTCTGGTGGCGGTGCCCGCGCCGGGACCTATCGCATTCGAGGAAATCGCGGACCGCGCCGGTATTCATTTCGTGGCGGACAATTGCCCGACGCCGAATAAGAACCTGCCCGAGACGATGCTCGCCGGTGTGGCGCTTTTCGATTACGATAATGACGGCTACCTGGATATTTACTTCGTCAATGGCGCAGCCATCCCATCGCTGAAAAAAGATTCGCCCCAGTATTGGAACCGCCTCTTCCACAATAACCACGACGGCACTTTCACCGACGTTACGGAGAAAGCCGGAGTGAAAGGCGAGGGCTATGGCATCGGCGTCGCCATCGGTGATTATGATAACGATGGATGGCCGGATATCTTCCTCGCCAGTGTGACTAAGAATCAGCTTTTTCATAACAACCACGACGGCACCTTTACCGACGTCACGGACAAAGCCGGAGTGGGCGGGGCTATGCTGGACGGAAAGAAGATGTGGGCGGTGTCCGCCGGCTGGTTCGACTACGATAACGACGGCCGCCTGGACCTGTTCGTCTCGAACTATTGCAAGTGGGAGGTCAACAAGGACCCGTTTTGCGGGCCTAATTCAAGCACACGCGCCTACTGCCATCCTAAGAACTATGCCCCGCTTCCGAATACGCTTTACCACAATAACGGGGACGGAACCTTCACGGACGTGTCGGCGGCCATGGGCATCAGCCAGATCCGCGGGAAAGGCATGGGCGTAGCCTTCGCCGACTACGATCATGACGGCTTCATGGACGTGTTCGTGGCCAACGACAACGCCCCGAATATGCTCTTCCACAATTTAGGCGGCAAGAAATTCGAGGAGGTGGCGCTGCAGACCGGCGTGGCATACCCCGAATCCGGATCCTATATGTCGGGCATGGGCGCCGATTTCCGGGACGTCGATAATGACGGCTACGACGATATATGGATGACCGGCTTCGAGGGCGACACCTTCCCGTTGTTCCGGAATCGCGGCGCGGCGGGCGACTTCGCGGAGATCACCGGCGCCAGCGGTATAGCCGGCGTCACGCGCGCCATGTCGGGCTGGTCGAATGGGATCTTCGATCTCGACAACGATGGGTGGAAGGACCTGCTGGTGGCGCGCGGGCACGTGCTCGATAACATCGCCTTGATGTCGCTGCGCAAAGCGGAAGAACCCAACACGGTATTGCGCAATCTGGGAAACGGCAGGTTTCAGGACGTGAGCGCGGGCGCCGGCGCCGCGTTCCAGACAGCTTTGGCGCATCGCGGCGTTGCGTTCGGCGATGTGGATAACGATGGGCGCATCGACGCCGTGGTCAGCGTGCTGCAGGGGAACGCACAATACTTCCACAATATCTCGAAGAACGCCAATCACTGGATTCTGCTGAAATTGGTGGGGGTGAAGAGCAATCGCATGGGATTAGGAGCGCAGGTGCGGATCACGACCGATGCCGGAGTGCAGTACAATCACGCCACCACCAGCACCGGTTACGCCTGCTCGAGCGATCCGCGCGTGCACTTCGGTTTGGGGCCCTCGAAAGTGGTGAAGGAGATCGACATCGTTTGGCCCAGCCGCATCCACCAGACACTGCACAACGTGCCGGCAGATCAGATTCTGACGATCACCGAGACGGCAGACCGGCATTAGCGACCGATCGCGTGGCGGCACTATGGCTTTTCGGCTGGCGGCGGATTGCGCTTTTGCTCGATCTGTTTCTGCGCTTCTTCCCGCACGCGGCGCGCCTCCGCGGCCTCCCGGTCGCCATCGGCCGTCCGCTTCAATTTGTAGTAGACTCTGGCGAGCGCGGCATGCGCCTCAGAGAAGTTCGGATAATCCCGGAGCAGTTGATCGAGCTCCTGGCGGGCCTGCTCGGTGAGCCCCTGCGTCAGGTGAATCGACGCCCGCTGATATAGCGCACCGGCATCGTTGGGGCGCACCTGCAGCGCCATCGCGATGTGCGCCAGCGCATCATCCGGCTTGCCATCCTGGAGGAGCAGCAGGGCGATTTCCGTGTTGGCGGTGAAATCGTACGGATTCACCTTCAGCTCTTCGTTGAACTGCACGGTCGCCTCCTCCAACTTGCCGGCGGCTTTCAATGCCTGCCCGTAGAGCGTATGCACCCACGGCATCTTCGGATCGAGTTCCACGGCGCGCGCCAGGTGCCCTGCCGCTGCCGCCAGGTCGTTACGCAGCAACTCGCTTTGCCCCAGCAGGAAGGCCGATTCCGCCGACTCGCCGTCGCTCAAGATGCGATCCAGCAAGAGCTGCGCCTCCCGCGTACGATTGTCTTTCATCAGCGCCATGCCGAGCACGTAGACGACGGCGTGGTCGTCGGGATACTCCTCGCGCAGCGGCGCAAGCACTTCCACCGCTTGCGCCGGCTGGTTTGTTTCCAGCATGCAATCGGCCAGCAGCAAGGCCGGTTTCAGCTCCAATGGTTGCAGTTTGTGGAGCGCTTGCAGATGTTCGACGGCCTCCGGCAACCGCCCCAGCTTGTAGTACGCCAGCGCCAGGTTCATCCTGACGCGCGGATTGTTCGGCAGTTGCTGGAGTGCGATGTTGTACTCCGTGATGGCAGCGGCGAACTGCCCGTTCTGCACCAGGGCGGCGCCAAGATTAGAACGGATCTCGGCCGCGTTGGGATAGCTCTTCAGGAACTCGCGGTAAAGCCGGATGGCGGAGGCCACATCGCCGGACTGAAGCGCCGTTTCGGCTTCCCGCAAAGGGTCCGCGGACCCGCCGGCCCAAAGCGCGGCGAGTCCCAATGGAAGCAACAGAACCACCGCGGCGAGTCTCACTCTGATGAGATTATAACGTGCGGCGGATTGCCGGCAATGCCACGGCTTATTACTGGAAATAGACTGGGAATCCGTTGTAAAACTCATCCATGAGGATGCCCTTGTCGAGGCCGCTGGCCTGGAAAGTCACCGGATTGTTGAACTGCCCGATCCAAATGTAGCCGATCGGGTATGGGGCGATACCAATATAACCGGTTCCGCTCGGCGGCATCGAAGAGAGCACCCACTTGGGAATGGTGAACGATCCAGCAGAAAGCGGAGCCGTACAAACGAAAGCCCCGTCTACGTTCTCGCTCGTTGGCGCCGAAAATCCTGCGATGGTCACCAGGCCGTTCTGCAAGTTGGGATTGCCGCCGGTCCAGGTAACCTTGAGATCGCTCGAACGGGAGAGCGTCTGGCCGGCGATGATGCCGGAGAAATAAACGCTGGGGATGCTGGTGGTGTCCGTGAGGGAGAACGCGCCGACTTTTGCGCCACCCGGGCTGGAAACCGTATATGTGAGATCGCTCCAAAAGAACTGGGTCGCACCATTATTGAACATCGAATAGTAGAATCCCCATCCTGCGTATTCCTGCGGAAGCGTCGCGGTCGTCGGACCTTGCAGGGTGATGCCGGCGCCGGCATCGAGCTGGCCGGGACTCGCATCGGGATCATTCGTGTTGGTAAGGCAGTAACCTTGGGACACGCCATAAGAGGCCAGACCGGCGGTTTGCGGTGTGAATTCGCTGAAGCTCGCCTGCCCAAAATCGGGCACACCTATTCCGGTGGGAAGGCTCTCGTTGCGCAGAATGATGGCGTACAACTGCACGAATCCGAAATCGACCGTGCCTCCGGCGGCGAGCTTATCGATCAAGTCCTGGCCCAGAATGGAATCCGAACAGGTCTGGCCGGATGTCGATACGGCGATCGTCGAGGAGCCGCCCACGATGCCATTGGTTTCGACCGCGACCGGCACATAGCAGCCCTCGATCCCGGACGGGATTTGGAATATGACCTGGTCCAACCCAGGATACGAGTACGACCGCCCCGCATAATAAGGAGTCAGCGAGGCGTTCCCGACGTGTACCGTCGGGCTCCCCAAATTGCCAACCGGCGGCGCGATCGAGTCGTCTCCAACGATGGCTCCGAGGCCGGTGCCCCATAAGATTACATAATCGCCCGGGTGGAGTGTATTGATGATGGTATTGACCTGATAGTTCAGGTCGGTGGCGATGGCCTGCCCGTAGCCGCCCGAACTAAACGTGTACGTTGCAAACGAGGCGTTGACGATCTGAACGGGCGCCGGCGCGCTCGTCTGGTTGTTGTAGGTGACGGTGACGGTTCCGTTTCCAGCAGGTGTTGTGGATGGCAGGAGAGCGTTCACCTGATAGCTGAGAGCCGCCAGAATATAAGCCTTCACGGTCTGCGAACCAACCGTGACGGTGACGGAAGTGCCGCCCAGCGACGTCTGTAGCGGCAATGGACCGGCCTGGGCCAGCGTGTTGGGTCCCAAACCGCTACCGAATATGGTGAAGATAGAACCCTGTGCAATCGCGGAGCCTGGCAGCCCCGGGGGAAGATAGCTTGCGGAGTTTACAACCTCAGTTACCGAGATGACGGGCTGAGCGGTAATTGACGGGGTGACGGGCTGAGCGAATGCACAGCTCGCGGTGAGGACTGCAAACATGAAATGCGTGGACTGTCGGGCCATGGTAACTTCTCCTCTCGCTATAGAATGACGAGATGCGGGCAATCCGGCGTTTCCGGGGTTTCGGACTCTTTAGGGCTATGGTTGAAGGAAACCCGCGCCAGAGCTGTAACGGCGGGAAAAGGGAGAACGGTGAACAAACATGCCAAGGGTTTGTTCATGGTGGCTTCCTCCGAAGACTCAGCCCGGCGCTCAGGCGAGCGCCGGCGGGGCGGAATCGATTTCAGACTCTACCGACCTTTATTATACGTTGCGGCCACAGGCGTAGTTGCAGTACTTTCCCGAAATCCCAACGCCTGCGGGGCCGGCACGGCCGAAGGACCGTGGTCGAGGCGCGGAAGCGTGGGTACCGGAGCCAGCCCGGCAGCGTCGGCCAGCGCGGGCTCTCCCGGTAGTACGTTAACTCCGATTTAGTCCACTACTCTCTCTTCCACACTGGTCCGCAATGGCGCATAATGGGATTAAATGCGCATTTCTGCTTGCCTTGGGACAACGGTCTTGTTATTGGCTGTGCCCTTTGCTCCTGGCCTCTATGCCGAGGACGGTCTCCTTACGTTTGTGTTCGGTCCCAGTTCGCAGGAAGCGGCGCGGCAATCCGCGCACGCCGCGGCCGCGGCGGCACGCCACTGGGTGCAGACAGGCGGCGGCGTGGTCGAAATCAGGCGTGCCGGCAATCCGGATATCAAACGCATCGATAAGGTCCCGGACGCCAGGGAAATGGAACTGACGTTTATCGACACGGCGCTGGCGGCGCGCGATGCCGATCCGTCTTCGTTCCTGTTCACGCTTGACTCTGCCGCGCAGGCTGCGGCAATGCACTCCGGCGCGCGGATCGTGGTTGCGGTTCTGAATAGCCCGCCGTTCTCGAGCGACGGAGAGCGTGCGCTGGAACATCTGGGCGAGATCTGCCAGGCTCACGGGGTGAGAGTTCTTGTACTCGACGTCGGGGAGGGGGTCAAAACTGTACCGAATCCTGCCCTCAACGCCTTGACGGCGAAGACCGGTGGCGCATGGATGCGGCAGGCAAAATCCCTGGAGACTCAGGTGGCCCTGGCGGCGCCGGCGGATGAGCCCGCGCCTGTACAGGCCGCGGCCAAAGCCGCCGAAGCGGCGCCTGCCGCGCCCGGTGCCGTCCTTAAGTCCGAGATTCCGGTGCGGATCAGATTCATCCGCACTTCGGGAACGGGATCGACGTCCGAGAGCATTACCGACCACGAGGCGGATTTCGGCATGACCGCGACTCTCTCAAACGTTAACGGAGTTGTCGGGGGGGGAGGCGGTTCGATGGAGGTTTCCTACTGGCCCAACGATCCCAACGCGCCTCTGCAAGGTCTGGTGACCGTCGAATCGCCGCTTAATGCGCTGAAGTTCGATATAGACGACAACGCGGGCTCCTACTTGGCGCGTGCGCGCATTACCGCGACGGTGCGGAACGTCAAGGGGGCGGCCATTTGGACTGGCCGTAGAGACGTTACCGTTCATGGACCGATGCAGAAATTGAATGAGCGGCGCGAAGGCAGCATGTTTTTCATGCGCAGCGTGACCCTAGTCGGCCAAGGGCCGTTCAGCATGGAAGCCAAAGTGGAAGACCTGGTAGGGAACACCATGGGCTTCATTCAAACGCCGGTGAAAGTCGGACGAAACGCCAGGAGCCTGGTCGCCACCGATGCAGTGGCGGTGCGCCCGTTTAAGGGATCCGTGGACAAGTTTGAAGCCGACCAGGTGCTGAGCTACGAAGGAGAGGCACTATCTCCCGTGCTCGACCCGGTCTTCCGCGCCGGACAACCGGTTGACTTGCAGATCTACCTGCGGCTTTATCCGGATATTCACGGCGACCCGCTCGATCTGAGCATGGACGTCATGAATGAAGGACGCGTGGTGGCCCACATGTCGTTGCCATTCAAGAGCGGCCTTGCAAACAGTGCGCGCGAAGGACCCACAAACGGGGCCGGTGGCACCTCGAGCATGGTTGGCGGGCAAGCCCATGAATTCCCATACCTCGTTAACATGAAGGGCGCCAAATTCCCCGCCGGCGATTACCAAGGCATCATTTCCATCCATCAGGGCAAGAGCGTGATCAAGCGGGTGGTCGCGTTCAAGGTGGTTGGAGACGGCACCACGCCGCCGGTAGAGGTGGCGAAAGTGACCCACACTTCGGCGGCGGCCGATGACGCCGAAATCGCGGCGGTCGTGCTGCCGGATATCGAGCCGGCCACGATCGATTCGAGCGGGCTCAAAATGCGCGACGAAGGTCAGAAGCAGCTCTGGGACGCGGCTGCCAAGAGCGCGATGCATTATCTGGACCAGCTCCCGAATTTCCGCTGCATTCAGGAAACGCACCGGTTCACCGCTCCCGTGAAGACTCCCGATCAACTGAAAGAGGCCGATTCCTATAAGGACGAGCTAATATTCGAGGACGGCAAAGAGCGGTACCAGCGAATCGAGACCGACGGAGTAAAAGCCGATAACGCCCCGGTCGAAAACAAAGGCATCTCGTCGCGCAACGAATTCGGTTCTCTGCTGCGCGGACTGTTTGACCCGGATATCGCCGCAACCTACCACTGGGCAGGCCGCTCCATGACGATGGGCGTGCTCTGCCAGGTCTTCGAGTTCGAAGTCTCCAAAGCCAAATCCAACTTTGTGCTGCATTGGGGCAGCATGATTGAAGCGGCGGGCTATACCGGGCGCGTTTTCATCGACGATGAGACCGGAATGGTCCGCAGGCTCACGATTCAGGGAACCGGCTTGCCGAAGGAATTTGGCCTGCAATCGCCCTCTCTTTCGCTCGACTATGGCATTGTAAAAATCGGCAGGGACGATTATCTGCTGCCGCTTCGCTCCATGCTGCAATTGCGACACGCCAAGGCGTTTGTCCGCAACGAAACGGTTTTCCGCGGCTACCGCAAGTTTGAGGCGGAGTCGCAGATCAAGTACAACAACTGAGAAGGACCGAGCCGCATCGGCGTTCCCGCCAGCTTCACATGGTGGCTTGTCGGAGTCGATTGACCCGCGGCAGAAGCTCGCTTTGAACCTGATAGAAGCGGCTCGACTTTCTCTTCCGGCGCACTTCGCTTCGCGATTCGGGTCTGAACGCGGTGCTGGCTCGGGAAAACAAAGGGCAAGCTAAAGCATGCCCCACCGAAGGACTTTCCGGGAACTTTGCGCGGCGGCTCGCGTATGCCTCATAGAACGCCGGGATGGTGGCGCCGTGAGCCTGGCGGGTCCGGTGCGGCCGTCTGCGCTTTTGCGCTAATGTTGGATCAGGGGCGGCGTCCTCATTAATGATATGAACGTGTCTAGCTTCCGCACTGCGTGCGGAACCGGCAGGCTGAATCGGGCATCATGCGAGCTTTGGCATCTTTCCGCGAAGCGATGTTGGTCGCCGTGCGGAGCGTATTTTCGAGCAAACTGCGCAGCTTTCTCACGCTGCTGGGCGTGATTCTCGCCACCACCACGTTGATCGTGGTGATGTCGATGGTGCACGGGATGGACGTGTACGTGGCGCAGCAGGTGTCCGACATGGGCACCGACGGCTTCCAGGTGCAGCGGATTCCGCTGCTCGGCGATTTCGATCCCAAGAAGCTGATCGAACTGGACCGGAGGAATCCCAAGCTGACCTGGGACGAGTATCGGTATCTGAAAAGCCAACTAACTCTGGTGCGGGAATTCGGCATGTCGGCAGACCAAAGCGTGAGCGTACACTACCGCGGCCAAGTTATGGATGGAGTGGGGATGACGGGCGTGACTGCGAACATGGGCGTCATTTCGGACCTGGGGGTGGACACGGGCAGGTTCATCACGGAATTCGACAACCAGCGGCACACCAACGTCGCATTCATCGGTGAAGATGTGCGCGAGCGTTTTTTTCGCGACACGGACCCGATTGGCAAGACCATCGCGTTGGACGGCAAGCCGTTCGAGGTAATCGGGGTGTCGGAGAAAAAGGGCTCCGCGTTTGGCCGCTCGCAGGACAACTTCGTGATGATCCCGCTGGGTACGTTTTTCAAGATATTCGGCTCGCACCCGGAGGCGAGCTTCAGCGCGCTGGCGATCGATCACGACCACCTGGAGGACGCGCAGGACGAAGTGAGAGTATTCCTGCGGGTGCACCGCAAACTGCGTCCGAACCAAGAGGACGATTTCGGGCTCCTGTCCTCGTCGTCGCTGGTGGCGTTGTGGGACCGCATCACCAAGACGTTAGCCACCATGGCGGTGGGCATCGTCTCGGTATTCATGGTGGTGGGTGGCGTGGTGATCATGAACATCATGCTGTCGGTGGTGACGGAGCGGACTTACGAGATCGGCATTCGCAAAGCCGTGGGTGCCCGCAAGGGCGACATCATGCGGCAGTTCCTGGTCGAATCGTCATTGCTATCGGCCACGGGCGGGCTGATGGGAGTGATGCTGGCGTGGCTGGTGACGGTGCTGGTGCGGTCGGTGACGCCCATGCCGATGTCGGTGCCGCCCTCGGCCGTCGTGGTTGGCGTGGGAGTCTCCGCGCTGGTCGGCCTGTTCTTCGGCGTCTATCCGGCAAGCCGCGCGGCCAGGTTGGATCCGATTCATGCGCTGAGGTGGGAGCGATGACGTTTTCCGAAATCCGCTCTTCGGCGGCGATGGCGTTGGCCACCGTGATGGAGCACAAGACCCGCAGCTTCCTGACCGTGCTCGGCGTCATCATCGGCACCGGCGCGGTGATCGCGGTCGGCTCGATCATCACCGGCGTCAACGACGTGATGACCGAACTGGTTAGCGCGATGGGGCCGGAGACGATTCTTTCCTTCCAGTTCAACCTGAGTTTCCGCGGCTCCATCACGCCGGAGGAATTGAAGCGCAAGCCGTTCACCTGGGAGCAGTCGCAGGAACTCGAGGAGCGTTGCCCATCGGTCAAGCACGTTTCGCCCTACCTATTGACGCCGAACGTCTTCGGGCCGGGGGGGTGGACGGACCACGTGAAATACCACGGCCGAGACCTGTACCAGATCACCTTCGCCGGGACCGAGGAGGGCTATGCCGCGGGCGAAAACCAGGTGATGGTGCGCGGCCGGTTTTTCACCGACGAGGAGAACCGGCGCCATCAACCGGTGGTGGTGGTCGGCGAAAACGTGGATAAGGCCCTGTTTCAGGGCGACGACCCGATTGGCAAGTGGATCGAGGTGGACGGCCATCAGCTTCAGATTGTGGGCGTGATTGCGCAAAAGCTGAGCTTTCCCGGCCAGCCGGACCAGCGCATCCTGGTGCCCTTTTTCACCATGCGCAAGATGTACCCGACGGCCAATGAGATCATGTTCATCATCTTCGCCAGGAAAGGACTGGTGGATCGCGCGATGGATGAAACCGAAGTGGCGCTGCGCATGATGCGCAGGACGCCGCCCAACAAACCCGACGATTTCTGGATCTCCACCGGCAGCCAGATGCTGCAGGATTTCCATCGCATCACCTCGACGATAGCGCTGCTGATGGTGGGGCTGAGCTCGATCGGCCTGCTGGTGGGCGGCATCGGAGTGATGAACATCATGCTGGTGTCGGTCACCGAGCGGACGCGGGAGATCGGCATTCGCAAGGCGGTGGGCGCGAAACGCTCCGATATCGTGGTCCAGTTCCTCACCGAGGCGGTGGTGCTGACGGGCCTGGGCGGCCTGGCGGGGATGACGCTGGGGTGGCTGATCTCGGTGATGTTCCGGCTGATCTTCCCCAGCCTGCCGACCTCGGTGCCACTGTGGGCAGCCGCGCTGGGCGTGTGCGTGAGCGTCGGCGTTGGTCTCTTCTTCGGCACCTGGCCCGCGTTGAAAGCCGCGCGCCTGGACCCAGTGGTAGCGCTGCAATACGAGTAGGGGGGCAAGCTAAAGCGTGCCCTACCAATGCCATGCGTGCCGTTGGTGGGGCATGCTTTAGCTTGCCCGTTTTTGTGTCGCGCGATCCGCTCAGCCCGAACTCTGGTATATCCCTGGGGATTGCCCTATAATGGAAACCATGAAGACCCGAAAGGCGGTGGTGGCGAAACGGCGCACGCTGTATATCAAGAATCCCGTCGCCCATCGTTTGGCTGAGCAGGTCGGCAAGCGCATGGGAGTGACGCTCAGCGATGCCGTAATCGCCGCTCTGGAAGAAACGCTCCGCAAGACGGACCGGCCTCTCAACCGAGCCAAAGTGGACGCTCTCTGCGCCGGGATCGGCGCGCTTCCAGTTCTCGACGCCCGTGCGCCGGAAGAGATCCTCGGCTACGATGCTTTCGGGATTCCGGGCTGATGGTAATCGACACATCGGCGCTGGTTGCGATTTCGCTCGGAGAACCGTCCCGGAAACGGCTGCTGGACGCACTGGAAACGGCAACCGACCGCGTCCTCTCGTCGGTGTCGCTGCTGGAAGCCGGCATGGTCCTTCGCGCGCGATTGGGCGAGAGCGCGGTCGGCTTGCTGTACCAGCTCGTGAACGAACTGGCGAACGAAGTGGTCCCATTCGACGAAATCCAGGCGCGATTGGCCATAGCGGCGTTTGGCCGCTTCGGAAAAGGCATGGGACACCGGGCGCAGCTCAACTTCGGAGATTGTGCCGTATACGCGCTGGCGGTATCTCGCGGCGAGCCCGTGCTGGCAACCGGCAACGATTTCGCCGCAACGGACGTGGCGCGCTATCGGCTGTAGACTCACACCAGCACCGCTCCGTTGAAAATCACGCTCGCGCGGCGGGAAGAAAAGCCGAGATGACTCTCGGCTCAGCAGGCCGGACGGCCCGCGCCACGGTGCTTGACTTCATCCCCTTGGGAGGGCCGGAGACCCATGTCACCCCCTGACGGCGAGCGGCTTTGAACGCAGTCACTTGTCCCGCACAGAGGAGTAGACTCGAGTCTGGGGTAACAGTTCGCGCCTGTGAGGTCTTATGGGACTCCTAAAGGATCTGGTCAAGACCAGCATCAAGATAGTTGCCGCGCCGGTCTACGTTCCACTTAAGATTGCGGAGACACTCCAGCAGCCGCCTCAGTACAACCACTGGCATCACGACAGCGGACGCGAACAGGAAGATACCAGCACGAGCGGCGAGTCACAGTCCGATTAATGCCGATTCTTGTCAGCTCGCAAAGGGCGTCCCCCTGAAGCCCTGTTGGCCGTTGCAATTTCGGTGTTTCGGGTCCATGATTATAAGTTGCAGTTAACTTCATCCGGAAAGCAGGAGCCCAGTGCCGATTCCCATTCTGAAACCTACCGCAGCACGTGACGAACAATTTGCCGGCGTAACCTATCACATCGAAGGCGAGCTGGTTCCCGTGCTGCGTATCGAGTTGGCGAGTGTCCCGGTTTACTTCGAGCACCACATTCTTCTTTGGAAGGAACCCAGAACGCAGATCGGCATCAAGTCCTTGAAGGGCGGCTTCAAGCGCATCATGGCGGGGATGCCCATTCTGCTGACCGAAGCCAGCGGTCCCGGACAGATCGCTTTCAGCCGCGATGGCGCTGGTCACCTTTTTGGGATCCATCTGAACCGCGGCGAAGGAATCGAGATGCGGGAACACCAGTTTCTCGCCGCCACCGGCAGCGTCGATTACACGTTCACGCGGGTAAAAGGGGTTTCCAATATGCTGATGGGCGGGACCGGGTTTTTCATCGACCATTTCAGCGCGCAAGCCAGCGAAGGGATAGTGTGGGTCCACGGATACGGGAACGTTTTCGAGGTGACACTGGGAGCCGGCGAACAGATTGACGTCGAGCCCGGCGGCTGGGTCTACAAAGACCGCTCGGTCCAGATGGAAACGCAATTTCAGAAATTCTCGACCGGCTTGTTCGCCAGTGCCGCGCAGATCGTGTGCAACCGCTTCACCGGCCCCGGCCGGGTTGGCATCCAGTCCATGTACATTCACATGCCGACGGGGGAATAGGGGGGGCTTGAGATCGGCCGCCTGCTGTCCATGGGAACGGCCGGCGATAAGGAGAAGCCCGTGTCAAACGCTTTGCCGAACAACTCCAGCGAGCAGACCAAAGCGGACGCCACTGTGTCCGACGCCTGCACCCGCTCCGGGGCTCTGGCTTTGCTCCTGTCCGTCGCGCTCTGTCTGCTGATACCCGCTTGGGCGCAACGGAAGAAGGAGGTTGCCTTCGGCCGTTACCTTGCCTGTCGGTTCAACCTGCAACTCTCGGTCGACACGCTCAACGAGGATCCGGTATGGAGGACCTTCAGAGATTCCAATCGGGATGCAGAGTCTATCGCGCTCGCGCAGTTGCCGTCTCAAGGTTGTGTGGGCTCCGCGGTTCCGGCGGCGACAGGCAAGGCGCAGGAGCAGCCCGCCGTAGCTCTGGGGGACGACGTCGGGCAAAGTCGCGCTCCGGGCGGCCCGACGGCTGCTGGAAGGAAAATCAGGCCGCCGTCGGCGCCGACCTTGGTTAGCATGTGCGCTGTAACCTTTATGCCTGAAATCCCCCGAATTGTGGACGTTCTCAAAAGGCTAAACGACTCGCAGTTGCTAACCGAAAGTCGCGGGTACTCGAATTTCTACGACTTTTCGATCGTGCGCTGGGCGACTAGGCGGACTTACTTGGTGTACCGAAATTCAGTTGCGAATGGTTGCGCCAAGAAAGAGATCGACGCGCCACACGAGGGTCGAACCTCGGACCAGTTTGTGCCAGCGATAAATACTGACGTGCTACTAGCATGCCTGACCATACGCGATGTTGCGGATCTGGCACAATTTGAACGGCCGACGGTCACTGATCCGGACCAGCTCGGGGCACGTGTCAGAAGGGAGATCGAGATAGCCCCAGGTTCATTGCCCCGGGACCTTGTCTTAGGGAGCATTTTTGCAGAGGTGCTGTTGGCTTTCGTCCTCGTGTACTTCGGCGCGTTTGCACGCGAAGCCGTCTCGTCGCCGAACTTTCCGGCGCCGGGCACACTGTTCAGCGCGTTTTCCGGATCGCGCTGGACTCTACTTGTGCTACTCCTTGCCTTATGGGGTCCCTTTGCTGCCTCCGTCGCCGTGGCGATTGCATCACGGCAGCCGTGGCTGGTATTCTGGAGTGCCCTAGTCCTCGGCGCGGTTGCCTCAGCCCACCGAGCGCTTCAACAGAAGTCGTATTTTGCAACTTTGAGTCTGCGCAGGAGGACGAAACCAGGCACCAATAAAACTCCCCGCGACTCAGAAACAACTGAGCAGAGTCCAAACCTCGAGGTTTAGTCGGCCCGCCCCTAAGCCGTCTGCCCCCGCCCTCCACTCCCCCGCACCGTCGCCAGCGCTAGCAACGGGAAATAATCCCGGTATAGGTGGTAAGTCAGATAGAAGACGTTGGGGAAGCCGGTGCCGGTGGCTTGATCTTCTTTCCAGCGGCCGTTGGGCTGCTGTGTCTCTAAGAGGTAACTGACGCCGCGTTCGGCAGCGGCGGATGTCGTGTCGCCGGCGGCGCAGAGACCGAGGACGGCCCAGGCGGTTTGCGACGCGGTGGACGGGCCGTGGACGAAGCAGTTGTCGCGATAGCTCTGGCAGGATTCGCCCCAGCCGCCATCGCGGTTCTCTACACGGCGAATCCAGGCGACGGCGTTGTCTATGGCCGGCTGTGCCTGCGCGCCGCCCGCCACGCGCAGCGCGCGCAATGCCAGGAACGTGCCGTAGATGTAATTGACGCCCCAGCGGCCGTACCAGCTTCCATCGCGCTCCTGCGAGCGCAACAGAAACTGCACGCCATGCTGGATGGCGGCGTGGGAGACCGGCAATCCGCGCTTGACCAGGGCATCGATGACGCGGCCGGTGATATCCGGGCAGGTCGGATCGAGCATGGCGTTGTGATCGGCGAAGGGAACCTTGTTGAGAATCCGCCAGTTGTTATCGGCGTCGAAGGCGGCCCATCCGCCATCGGAAGACTGCATGCCCACGATCCAATCGATGGCGCGGCGTTCCACGCGGGCCTGCGCCTTGGCGTCGCTGGCCTTGGCGTGGCCGAGCGCGAGCAGCACCATGGCGGTGTCGTCCACGTCGGGATAATATTCGTTGGCAAATTCGAACGCCCAGCCGGAGGGCACCAGGTCGGGCCGCTTGATCGCCCAATCGCCTTTGCGGCGCACTTCCTTCGTGAGCATCCAATCGGCGGCGCGGGTGAGCGAGGCGGGCGAAGGCGCCCACGACTCGGTTCCGGCGCGCCCTTCCTGCAACTGGCCGAGCGCATAAGAGCAGATGGCGGTGTCCCAGAGCGGCGACACGGCGGGCTGGAATTGGAAGTGGTCCCCGTCCTCCAGAATCAGGTTGTCGAAATGGCGGACGCTTTCGACCAGGTCGGGCTGGTCCTCCGGATAGCCGAGCGACTCCAGCGCCATGATGCTATACATCATGGATGGATAGATGGCGCCGAGGCCATCGGTGTGGCGAGTGCGCTCCAGCATCCAGCGTTCCGCCTCGCGGATGGCGCGGGCGCGCACGTTCTTCAGGCCGCGCTTTTCCCAGAGTTTGACAGCGCGATCCACCTGTTGGAAGACGATGGCGGCGGCGTCCCGCTTGGGCAGGGAGAACTTTGCGGTGGGACGCAGCAACTCATCCACGCGCACGCCGTGCGGCGTGACCTTGGGCTTGGCGATGGCTTGCACGATGGAGAGCGGCACCAGGATGGCGCGCGTCCAGGAGGACATCTCATAGAGGATGTCGCCGGGAGCGAGCACGATTTCCGGCGGGACGCTGGGCGCCCCCTGGCGCGGGTACAGGCCGAGCAGGCTGAAGTTGATCTTGGTGTAGCTGTTGGCGGCTTGCAGGCCGCCCAGCGCCAGCACGCGGTCGCGGGCGCGGAGCATGGGGGCCGGGTCGGGCTCGACGCCGGCGATTTGCCCGGCGAGTTTGCAGGCCGTGTAGGCGCGGGCGGTCGCATTGACCTCCGAAGGGCCGCCGGGATAAATGTTCCAACCGCCATCGGGGAGCTGGCGGCGGAGGATAGACTCGCAGGCTTTGCGGACGCGCGTCGCCGCGGGCGGACGCCATTCGCCATCGGCGTCCGGCTGGTGGCGCCACAGTTGGTAGAGGATGTAATCGGATTCGAGCGTGGTGTCGGCCGTGAGATCGCCCCACCAGCAGCCGGCGGGTTGTTGCAGCGATTCGAGCGCCTGCGCGGAGACGGTCAGCGCATGATCGATGCGCGCGGCGCGCTCGGCTGAGGTTTCCACGGCGGCCGGAATGTGAACGGTTAGGCGGCGGGCGGCGGTTTCGATCCACTCCATAAAGATAGTGTAGCGTTTCGGCGGGCTACTGCTGGCTGCTGGGACACAAGAATTGGTGGCGACCGACGTGGCGCACGCACTCGTGCGTGCCGTGTCGAGACTCTTCTCGAACACCTGCCGGTGAGACGCCTGGCGTCGGCAGGAGTGCCGACGCGGCACGCACGAGTGCGTGCGCCACGTCGAGATGTTTCGGAAGCGTGAACTGGGGAAATGCGCCCGCAAGCGGGCGTTGGCAAGCTAAAGCGTGCCCTACCTTACTGCTCGATGAGGGCGGCGGCGGCCTGGTCGAGGAACCAGACGACATCGTGGCCGGGGCGGGTGGCGATTTGCGCGGGGTATTTCATGGGATCGTACTCGCCTTGGATCACCGCTCGCAGCGCTTCTTTCTTGTCGTCCCCAGTGACCAGGAAAACGGTGTGCTTGGCGGCAACCAGGACGCCCGGCAGCAGGGTGACACGCCACTGGCGAAACTGCGCGGCGAAAGTCGCGGCGGCGATCCCCTGGCGATCTTCGATCAAAGGGTCTCCGGGGAACAGGCTGGCGGTATGCCCGTCAGGCCCCATACCGCGATGCACCACGTCGAAGCGCGGCAGGTCGCCTTGGTTCAACCCGAAGAAGCGGCGGATGTCGTCGGCGTAGCGCTGGACCGCGGCTTGCGGATCCAGCTCGCCCTCAGCGCGGTGGACGCTCGATTGGGGAACGCGCGCGGGCAGGATGAGATGCTCATTGGCCAGCTTGAAATTGCTGGCCGGGTCGGAAGGCGGGACGACGCGCTCATCGACAAAGAAGAGGTGGGTGCGGTTCCACGGCAGGTCCGACGCCCCCAGGCGCTCAAACATCCACCGAGGGCTGGTGCCGCCGGAGACGGCCAGCGTGGCCAGCTCCTGGCAGGCAAGCGCGGCTTCGAGCACGGTGACGATGTGACCGGCGCACGCCTCGGCGGCAGCCCGAGCATTCTGGCAGGTTTGATAAGAGGCGCTCATTCAATCGGTAGCATACGAAAACCGCGCGGCGGACGCCAGGGTACTCGCGAAGACTGTCGCTAGTATGTGAGTTG
>PLOR01000010.1 GCA_003142185.1 Bryobacterales bacterium | reverse complement strand
GTCACTCGAGAAGATCCACGGGTGTCCGGAAGCGACCCGGCCGGCCGCCTTCCGGTTGACGCGGACTTCGTTCATCGCATTTCCTGCAAGCGGCGGATGCGCTCCGCGGTAGCGGGATGCGTCGACCACAGGCTTTGAAACCACGCACCGCTGGAGGGCTTGATGATGAACAAGTGCGCCGTGGAAGGAGTGGCCGCCATCGGCAGCCGCTTGCTCCAGGTCTCGAGTTTCTGCAAACCGGAGATCAGCTCGTAAGGCGTGCCGGTGTACTTGGCGGAAGCGGCGTCGGCGTCATACTCGCGCGAGCGCGAGATGGCCATCTGGATCAGCAACGCGGCGATGGGCCCGAGAATCAGCATCAGCAAAGCGCCAATGCCGCCGCCTTCGCGGTTCCGGTCGTCGCGCGCGCCGCCAAAGAAAAAGCCCAGGCGCGAGGCGAACATGATGGCTCCGGCCAGCGTGGCCGCCACCGAGCTGATCAGGATGTCGCGGTGCAGCACGTGGCCGAGTTCGTGCGCCACCACACCTTCCAGTTCCTGATCCGTCATCAATTGCAGAATGCCTTCGGTGAAGGCGACCGACGCGTGCGAGGGATTGCGGCCGGTGGCGAATGCGTTCGGCGACTGCTCCGCGATTAAGTACAGCCTCGGCATCGGCAGGCCCATGCGGCGGGTCAGGTTCTCGACAATCGGCGCCACGCGGCGGTAAGCATCCGGGTTTTGATCGGGTGTCACGGGCTGCGCGTGGTAAGTCGCCAGCGCGATCTTATCGGAAAAGAAGTAACTCGAGAAGTTCATCACCACGGCGAACGCCAGGCCCATATAGAGCCCGTTCCGGCCCAGGAATAACTCGCCTCCATAAATGAGGACGCCGGTTAGAAGGCCGAGCAACAATACGGTCTTGAAGCTGTTAGTCATTTATCGAATCTCCGGTTGGCGGTAGCGCCGGCGGTCTTGCCGCCGGCGATTTGCCGGGGCAAGCTAAAGCATGCCCCACCACGGCTGTGGCACGCTCACGGCTGGGCCTCCATGGGGACTTCCACCGGAGTGGCTTTGGCGAAGGACAGGCCCGGCACGTCAGGCGGCGCGTCCGCCACCACGGTATCGCCCGGGCCGTATGCGCCATTAAGCAGTTCGAGCGCCAGCGGGTCCTGCACCAGCCGTTGTATGGCGCGGCGCATCGGCCGGGCGCCAAACTGCGGATCGAAGCCTTCGCCGATGATGCGGTCCTTAGCCGCCGGCGTGACTTCGAGCTTCATCTTGCGCGCCTCGAAAAGCCGGGCGACGGCGTTCAACTGGATGTCCACGATCTTGCTCAGGTGCTCGCGGCTCAAAGTGTTAAACACGATGATATCGTCGATGCGGTTCAGAAACTCCGGGCGGAACTGGTGCTTCAAAGCTTCCAGCAGCCGCTTGCGCGTATCGTCGTTGGCGGCGTCCCGGCCATGCACGGAAAAGCCGATGGTGTTCTTCTCCACCATCCCGGTGCCCAGGTTTGAGGTCATCACGATCACCGTGTTGCGGAAGCTGACGGTGCGGCCCTGCCCGTCGGTGAGCCGGCCGTCATCCAGGATTTGCAGCAGCGTGTTGAAGACGTCGGCGTGCGCCTTTTCGATCTCGTCGAACAGGATCACCGAATACGGCCGGCGCCGCACCTGCTCGGTCAATTGGCCGCCGTCTTCGTAGCCCACGTATCCGGGCGGCGAGCCCAGCATGCGCGACACCGAGTGCCGCTCCTGGTATTCGCTCATATCGACGCGGATCATGGCCTTGTCGTCGTCGAACAGGTAGCCGGCGAGCGCGCGCACCAGCTCGGTCTTGCCCACCCCCGTGGGTCCGAGGAAAATGAAGCTGCCGATGGGGCGGTTGGGATCGCTCAGGCCGGCGCGGTTGCGCAGGATGGCGTTGGAGACCAGGCGCACGGCTTCGTCCTGGCCCACCACGCGGTCCTTGAGGCGCTCCGGCATATGCACGAGTTTCTCCACTTCGCCTTCCATCATCCTGGCCACCGGAATGCCAGTCCACTTAGCCACGATGCGGGCGATATCGTCCTCGCCGATCTCTTCCTTGAGCAGCGCGTTTTCCTTGACCGATTCCAGCTCCTGCTCGGCGGCCTGTATGTCTTTTTCGATTTGCCCCAGGCGGCCGTATCGCAGTTGCGCGGCCTTTTCCCAATCGCCGGCGGCGGAGGCCTTTTCTTCCTGCTGGCGCAGCGAGTCCTTCTCTTCCTTGAGCTGGCGCACCCGGCTGATGGCGGACTTCTCGCGGTTCCAGCGCCCCTTGAGGACGGCGGCCTCGCCGCGGATCCGCTCGAGTTCGTTCTCGACCACCCGCAGGCGGTCGTGCGAAGCGGGGTCATCTTCCTTCCCGAGCGCCTGCCGTTCGATTTCCAGATGCGACATACGCCGGTCCAGATCGTCGATCTCAATCGGCATCGAGCCGATCTGCAGGCGCAGCGCGGCGCCGGCTTCGTCAATCAGATCGATCGCCTTGTCGGGCAGAAAGCGGTCGGCAATGTAGCGATGCGAGAGCAAAGCGGCCGCGATGATGGCGGAATCCTTAATGCGCACGCCGTGGTGAATTTCGAATTTTTCCTTGAGGCCGCGAACGATGGCGACTGTATCGTCCACCGATGGTTCGCTCACCAGCACGGTCTGGAAGCGCCGCGCCAGGGCGGCGTCTTTTTCGACGTGTTTCTTGTATTCGTTCAACGTGGTGGCGCCGATGCAGCGCAGCTCGCCGCGGGCCAGTGCGGGCTTCAGCAGGTTGGCGGCGTCGATGGCGCCTTCGGCAGAACCGGCGCCCACCAGCGTGTGCAGCTCGTCGATGAAGCAGATGATCTCGCCGTTGGAATCGATGATTTCCTTCACCACGGCCTTGAGGCGGTCTTCGAATTCGCCGCGGAACTTGGTGCCGGCGATCATGGAACCCAGATCGATCGCGGCCAGCCGCTTGTTCTTCAATTGATCGGGAACGTCGCCGCGCACGATGCGCTGCGCGAGGCCCTCCACGATGGCGGTTTTGCCCACCCCGGGCTCGCCGATCAGCACCGGGTTGTTCTTGGTGCGGCGGCTCAGCACCTGCATCACGCGTCGGATTTCTTCCTCGCGGCCGATCACCGGGTCGAGCTTGCCCTTGCGCGCCGAATCAGTGAGGTCGTGGGCGTAACGTTCCAGTGCCTGGTATTTGGACTCGGGATTCTGATCCGTCACGCGCTGCGTGCCGCGAACCGATACCAGCGCGCGCAGCAGAGCGTCGTGCGTGGCGCCGGTGCGGTCGAGAAGCTGGCCCGCCGGGTCGCTGCGCTGCTCGGTGAGCGAGAGCAACAGATGCTCGGTGGAAACGAACTCATCCTTGAAATGGCCGGCTTCGTCGAAGGCGCGCTCGAGCACCTGATTGAGCGGCTGCGAAAGGTAGATACCGGGCTGCCCGCCGGAAGCCTTGGGAAGACTGCCCAGCAGGTGGCGCGCCTCGGCCACAATGGCAGCCGGCTGCACGCCGCATTTTTCCAGCAGCGGCTTGACGATGCCTTCCTTTTCATCGGCCAACGAGATCAGCAGGTGCAGTGGAAACATCACCTGGCTTTCGCCCGATTCGGCGAGCGCCTGCGACTGCTGCAAAGCCTCCTGTGCTTTCTGCGTCAGTTTGTCTAACCGAAACATAATCATGTCCCCTCGTCCGTCCTTGCATGCAAAACGGGCAGGCGGTTGCCATACGGCTCCGCCTGCCCTCAACTTACCAGTTTTCTTGGTGGGGCAGGTTTCAACCTGCCAACGCTTTTGGTGGGGCATGCTTTAGCTTGCCAACGCCCGCTTGCGGGCGAGTTTTGACAGCTTCGTGAGCAGCTCCAGCCACTCCACCTTCCTCGCGAGCCCCTTACGCGGTGGCTTCGATCTTGATCTGGCGCGGCTTGGCTGCTTCTTTCTTCGGCAGCGATACGCTCAGGACGCCGTTCTTGAAGGAAGCGGCGATTTTTTCGGTATCGAAGCTGTTGGGCACCGCGAAGCTGCGCGTGAAGTTACCGTAGCTGCGCTCGATGCGGTGATAGCCCGCAACGTTGTCCTGCTTTTCGAACTTGCGCTCGCCGGCGATCGTGAGCGTCTGGTTCTCCACCCGGACATCGATATCCTTGAGATCGACATCCGGCAGATCGGCTTTCACCACGAGATCGTTTTCGGTTTCATAGATGTCCACGGCGGGCGTCCAGGGCCGGTTGGTCTGGGGCTCGTTGAACATACGTGTGAAAGCGTCCTCGAAGAGGCGGATATTGGCTAATGGGTCGAAGTGGGTGAGAGACATGTTGGTTAAACTCCTCTATTAGAACTGATGTGTTGGATGTTTTATAGCTTCATCCAATCACAATAATAAAATATGCGCGCTATATTGTCAAGTTTTTATTAGCAAATAATTGTGCGATGTTATTAACACCAGGTATAGCGCTGATTTAACATGTTTTACTTGGATCGCCCGGCGTGCGCTGACTTCACCGCCGTTTGAGCGCTTCCAGCTCTTCAATCGTTCGAGGCCAATCTTCCCGCAATAGGCGCGACAGCGCACGATCGGCCAGCAGACGCCCGCCGGTCTGGCACTGCGGGCAATAGTTGGTCTCGTTGGCACGATAGCGAATTCGTTGGATTTTGGCGCCGCAGTCGGGGCAAGGCTGACCGTAGCGGCCATGAACGGCCATGCCTTCGCGGAAGGCGGTCACTTTTTCCGGGAATCCCCCGGCGGCTTCGATGCGGAGGCGGTTGGTCCACTCGGTGAGAACGTCGCGGATAGCCTGATGCAATCGTCGAGCTTCGGCGTCGCTAAGCTTGAGCGTCAGAGCCACCGGCGATAGCCGCACGCGGTGCAGAATCTCGTCCGAATAGGCGTTGCCAATGCCGCTGAACAGGTGCGGATCAGTGAGCGCTCGCTTGAGCGTATGATTGGCCGAGCGCAGTGTCGCGGCGAACGCGGCTTCACTGGCGCCAATCGCATCGATGCCGCCTGCATCGAGCGCCGCCAGTCCCTCTTCGCCAACGGCCACATGCAGGGCGGCGCGCCGCTCGGAGCCGGCTTCGGTCAGCGTGAGAACACCGCTCGAAAACTGGAACAGCGCCAGCACGTTTTTGGGGACGGTTTTGGGCGCGGCGTTGCGCCAGTGCAGGCGGCCGGCGATCATCAGGTGCAAGACCAGCCACAATTCGCCATCGAGGCCGATCGCGATGCGCTTCCCGACACGCCGCACCTCGCGCACTTCCCTGCCCTCGGCCGCTTCGAGCGGCGGCGCGGTGGACCGCAGCAGAAACGGGTTGCGCACCAGGATGCGCTCCAGGCGATGGCCCGCCACGCGCTCGCGCAACGCTTCGACGTACACCTCGACGTCGGGTAATTCCGGCATGAGGGTTACACTATCATGGAACTGCAGGCAAGCTAAAGCGTGCCCTACCAAACGCGCCCTACAATGGTTGCTTGGCGCGTAGAAGATTCTTCGTCGATGCGGTGCACGGGGACGTGGCCGAGGTGGCTGGCGATAACGCCCGCCACCTGACGCGTGTGCTGCGCGTAGAGCCGGGCCAGCGTTATGAAATCTCCGACGGCCACGCCGCGTGGCTGGCCGAGATTACAGAGGCGCGCGGCCCGCGCGTGGTGTTTCGCGTGATCGAGCCTGTGGAGACAGCGGAGCTGGCCGTGCGCATCACACTCTGCGCGGCACTGATCAAGTTCGACCGCCTGGAATGGATGATCGAAAAAATTACCGAGCTGGGCGTGGAACGCATCCAGCCGGTGGAAGCCGCCCGCAGCGAAAAAGGCCTGCTGCAAGCTTCCGCCAAGCGCGCGGAACGCTGGGCTCGTATCGCGCGCGAATCCGCCGAGCAGTCGCGCCGCCTGCGCGCACCCGAAATTCCGCCCGCCGTGCGCCTGGATGCTTGCCTGATGGAAGCAGCCGTCGCCCGCTACCGTCTGGAAGAAGGAGCCGCGCCACCGCTCGCGCGCCTGCTCGCCGAGGCGCCCGAAGCCGGCGGCGAAGTGCGTTTGCTGGTGGGGCCGGAAGGGGGTTGGACTGACGAGGAGCGCCAGGCGGCCGCGCGCGCCGGGTGGCTACCGGCGTCGCTCGGCCCGCGCGTACTGCGCTCCGAAACCGCGGCCATCGCGGCGGTCGCGGTGGTGGCCTCGGCGTTCGCCAGCCTCCAATCGGTACAATGAAGCAAGGCAATCCGGATGTCTTTCCAGTGGCTGCGCGCCAGGGTTTACCATCTGGTGATGGCGGGACAGGGACCCTCGTGCGTTATCTGGTTCTGAGCGATCTTCATTCCAACTGGCAGGCCCTCGAGGCGGTGATTGCCGCTGCCGCCGGCCACTATGACCGCGCCCTCTGCTGCGGCGACCTGGTCGGTTACGGCGCCGATCCCAACGCAGTGGTGGATTGGGTGCGCGCCAACTGCGCGGCCGTCATCCGCGGCAATCACGACCGCGCGTGGAAGGCCGAAGAGGATCTGGGATGGTTCAATCCGGTGGCGCGCCACGCCGCCCTGTGGACGGGGCGGGCATTAACGTCCGAGAACGCCGCCTACGTGACGGCGCTGGCGAAAGGGCCGCTGCTGGTGGACGGTTTTCAACTAACGCACGGCTCGCCCTATGACGAAGACGAATATATGATGTCCGCCGAAGAAGCGGTGCTGGCATTCGAATACCTGGAAACGCGCCTGGCCTTTTTCGGCCACACCCATCTGCAAGGCGGCTTCATCTGGAATCACGGGCGGGTGGAGACGATTTCCCCTTTTTGGCAGGGATTCTATCCGGACCTGATGAGGGTTGACGGGGACTGCGGCTACCTGGTGAATCCCGGCTCGGTGGGCCAACCGCGCGATGGCGACCCGCGCGCCGCCTACCTGATCTACGATTCCGGAGCCGCCGCCGTGGAATACTATCGCGTCGCCTACGACGTCGAAACCGCACAACGGCGCATCCGCGAGGCCGGCCTGCCGCCCATCCTCGCCGACCGCCTGTCCGAAGGGCGGTGAATGCTAGCGCCGGCGGTCTTTGCCGCCGGTGTCTTGAAAAAATGCCGGCGGCAAAGACCGCCAGCGCGCCTGCTCTACCGCGGTTTCACATCGCCGCAGTCCGGGCCGAGGTACCTAGTGTTGACGGTCATGTTCATCTTCTGTACGCCGTCCTGACTCATCTGTATGGTCGCCCTTCCGGACACCGGGCTGAGCGCTTCGAACGTCATGGTGCCCGTCAGTTTGTTGTTATCCATGGCGCATTCCATTTCAACCTGCTGGCTGGTGGAGGACGAGCTGACCACTTTGACCTGGCAGTTTTTCCGCTGCTGGGCGCCGAAGTCGAGCGCTTTGCTCATCGACTCCTTCGTCATGCACACCTTTGTCACCGTGGGCTGACCCCGCCCCGCCATCATGGCTTCCATCTGCGCGCGCCGCTCGGGCGGCATGTTCGCCATGGCGGCTTCCATCTGCGAGCGCTGCTCGGGCGGAATATTGGCCATCGGCGAGCCGGACGTCTTCATATTCACCGTGGATTCCCACAAACCGGGCTTCAGCCCCAGCGGCGTGAAGTCGGCCGCAGCCGCTAGCAGCGGCAACAGCAGCACGGTTCCCATCACGATCTCTTTTCTCATGAGTCCTCCGTACGGTCCAGCACTCCGGACCGGTCAGTCAAAGCATCGCACGCGAAAGCCGCGCCGCGCAACGGGGGCGTGCGCCACGTTAGTGCATGGCGCCGCCCTTCGTCTGATAGCGCGGCTTCTTCATCACCAGCAGCAGCGGAAGCATGAGTAGAAAAACCACCGACATCACCAGGAACGTGTCGACGAAGGAGACCATCGCAGCCTGCCGTTGGACCATGCCCCAGATGGCTCCGTAGGCGCGATGCAGTGCGGTGGTGGGGTCGCTACCGCGCGCGATCATGCTGGTTTGGATGCCCCGCGCCATGGCCCGCACCTGCGGGTTTAACGCGGTGACGTGCGCCCCCAGCAGTTGCGTATTGTACTGCTGGCGCCGGAACAAATAGGTGGTGGCAGTGGCGATGCCGAAGCTGCCGCCCAGGTTCCGCATCAGGTTGAACATGCTGGTGGCATTGCCCATCTCTTCCCGCGAGATGCGATCCATGGTGGCGGTGGTCAGCGGCACGAATAGCATCGCCAGAGCGGCGCCCTGGATGAACTGCGGCCAGAAGATATCCCAGTAACCGGCGTTCAGATTCAACCGGCCCAACTCGTAGAGGGTCCAGGCGGCAACGGTCAGGCCGCAGGCCAGCACCTTGCGCGGGTCGAAGCGAGCCAGCACGGTGCCGACCACCGGCATCATGAGGAACGATCCCAGGCCGCGCGGCGCCATGGCAATGCCGGCATCGAGCGCCGAGTATCCGAGCAGCGTCTGCAGAAAAATCGGCAGCAACAGCAGGCTGGCGTACAGCACGAAGCCGAGCACGGTCATCAGAAACACGCCGGCGGCGTAAGTCCGCTCCTTGAATACGCGCAGGCGCACCACGGGGTCGCGCGTCGAAAACTCGTGCGCGATGAAAATCGCCAGGCCCGCCACCGCGATCGCAGCCAGCGCGGTAATCCAGTGGGAGGCAAACCAGTCCGCCTCCTGCCCTTTGTCGAGAACTATCTGAAGCGCGCCCACCCACACCGCCAGCAGGCCAATGCCCCAATAGTCGATTCCCAATCCGCGCTTGCGAATGTAGGGCGGATCGAAGATGAACAGCCGCGTCATAACGATCGACGCCAGGCCCACCGGCAGGTTGATGTAGAACACCCACCGCCAGCTCCAGTTGTCGGTCAGCCAGCCGCCGATCATGGGGCCGAGCATGGGCGCTACCACGATGCCGAGCCCCCAGAACGCCATCGCCTTGCCGCGGTCGCGCGGCGGGAACGCCTCCAGCATCACCGCCTGCGAAAGCGGCTGCAACGCTCCGCCGGTGGCCCCCTGCAGCACGCGGAAGAAAATCAACATGCCGAGCGTTGGCGCCAGGCCGCACAGAAACGACGCCGCCGTGAATCCGAACACGGCGGTAATCAGGATATTCTTGCGCCCGAAGCGGCTGGCCAGCCATCCGGTCATGGGCAGGATCACCGCATTGGCCACCAGGTACGAGGTCAGCGCCCACGCCGCTTCGTCCACACTTACCGAAAGGCTGCCCGCGATGTGCGGCAGAGACACGTTGACTACCGTGGTGTCCAGCACCTCCATGAAGGTGGCGAACATTACCGCGACGGCTACAATCCAGGGATTGACGTGTGGAACCTGCGCACTCTCAGACGGCATCCGAACCCATGCTTATTTTGTATCATGGGCCGGAGGGTGCCTGCCCGCGCGGGACGCCGAAATCGCGGTGAGGATTGGCATGTCTTCCGGCGCTGGAGCGCGGCGTGGTACTGCTACAATAAGGTCGGATTACCCGGTCCGGCACGCCGGCATGGCGCCTGGCTCGTCGATCGGCAAAACTAACGGAGAAACGGTAGGCCTTATCATGCGCACGATCCATCTGTTCGCTGCCGCTGCCGCGCTGCTTACGCTGGTCTCTTGCAGCCGGGATCCCAATGTCGTGAAGCGGCGCTACCTGGAGAGCGGCAACCGGTACTTCGACCGGGGCAAGTACAAGGAAGCCGCCATCATGTACGCCGACGCATTGCAAAAGGACCATTTATGGGGGCCGGCCCACTATAAGCTGGGGCTCACCTGGATCAAGACCGGCAACTTGAGCGGCGCCGTCAACGAACTCCACAAAGCCATCGAGCGCCTGCCCAGAGATTCCCCGGACCACTGGGACGCGACCGTCAAAATCTGCGAAATCTTTCTGTCGGCGGAACAGGCCCGCGATAGTGCTCAAATGATGGCGGAAACGGAGAACTACATCAAGGAGCTGCTGGCGCGCGACTCGAATTCTTACGATGGGCACCGGCTCAGTGGCGATTTCAATTTCGTGCGCGCGCAACAGGCCATCACAACGGGCCGCATGGACGAGGGCAGCGGCCTGCTGGACACCGCGCAAGCCGAATATGAAAAAGCCAATGCCGTCAAACCCGGACAGACCGGAGTCAGCATGCAGATGGCGCGAGTGGCGATCCAGAAGCGCAAGCTCGACGAAGCCGATAAGATCTACCGGCAGGTGATCGAGAAGGACAAGACATTCCAAACCGCGTACAACGAACTGTATCGCTTGCAGGTGCTGTATGAGAAGAATATGGACGCGGGCGAGCAGACTCTGAAGCTCGGCTATCGGAACAATCCCAAGGCGTACGCTTTTCTGACCTCGCTGGCTATGCACTACAGCTTTCAGGGCCGCAAGGACGACATGCTCAAAGTGTTGCAGCAGATCAAGTCCCTGCGGGATTTCCCGGATGGATACCTGGTGGTGGGCGACTTTTACCGGCGGCTGGGCGACACCGACTCGGCGAACAAGGAGTATCGCGAGGGCCAGGCGCGGGATCCCAAGCGGAAGACGGTGTACCAGAAGCGCATCGTGGAAGCCTTTATGGCGCGTGGGAAGGCGGCCGAGGCCGAGGACATCAACCGCCAGATATTGAAGGATAACCCGCAGGACAGTTTCGCCAAGGAAGTCGAGGGCAGCCTGTTGCTGGACCGCGGCGATGTCGCCGACGCGATGGTGGATCTGCAGGGGGCGGTCACAGCCGACCCCAAGAACCCGGCGAACCATTACCGGCTGGGCCTGGCGCACAAGGCGCGCGCGATGTCCGACCGCTCGGTCGCGGCCGGTGAGATTGAACAAGCCCGCCAGGAATTCGAAAGAGCGCTGGCCCTTCGGGCGGACTTTGTGATGGCCCGGTTGGAGCTGGCGCGCATCGAAATCGCCAAGGGAGATTACGAGGCCGCGATGAAAACGGCCGACCTGGCGCTGAAGGTCGACCGGTCAAACCTGCCCGCCAAGATCATCGAATCGGCCGCCTTGCTGGGGCAGAAGAAGACCCCTGAGGCGCGGCAACTGCTGGAAAGCCTGCGCGCCCAGACCCCCAATTCGCCCGACGTGGTCTTTCAGTTGGGAGGGGTGAGCCTGCTCGAAAAGAAGTACAAAGAGGCCGACGAAGAGTTCCGGCGCTCCTATCAGCTCAATCCGACCAATATCCGCGGGATGACCGGGCTGGTAGAGACCGATCTGGAGCAGAACAAATCCGACGCCGCTATCCAAACTCTCAAAGACGAAATCGCCAAGAACCCCGAGCGCAGTGAGATGAGGCTGCTGCTGGCCGACGTGGAAGTGAGGGTCGGCAAGTTCGATGACGCCGTCGCCGACTACCAGGCGATCGTGGACAAGATGGGCAAGAGCTCCAAGGCGAGGGCCAGGATCTATGTCCGGCTGGGCGAAGCCTATCGCCGCAAAGGCGATCTCGCCGGCGCCATCCAGGCATTCCAGAAAGCGCGCGAACTGCTGCCCGATGACGTGCAGGTGCTGAGTGAACTGGCGTTGGTGCTCGACGCCGCGCAGCGCTGGAGCGAGGCCATGAGGGTGTACGAGGCCGCCATCAAGCTGGCGCCCAGCGACGCCGTCAGTCTGAATAACGATGCGTTTCTGATCGCGGAACATGGCGGCGACCTGGACCAGGCTCTCACCAGGGCGCAGCGCGCCACGCAATTGCTGCCCAACTACCCCGAAGTGGCCGACACCCTGGGCTGGATTTACCTGAAGAAAAACCTGAGCGATCAGGCGATTGATCTCTTCAAGAGGAACGTGGCGCGGCAACCGAACTCTTCCACCTACCGTTATCACCTGGGCATGGCGTGGTACCAAAAGGGCGATAAGAGCCAGGCGCGCGAGGCACTCGTCGAGGCGCTGAAGTACAATCCTTCGGGGTACGAGAAACAGAAAATACAGGAGCTGATGGCCAAACTCTGACTGAGCCTGTCAGTTTTCAGCCGAATGGAAGCCGCCGGCGCCGGCGCGGAAGTCGATGTTGCCGCGTTGCGGGTCGTCTTCGAGCGACGTGCCGCAATTCCACAGGCAGCCGCCGCAGTGCACGCATTTCTCGCGATCGAACGCAGGCATTCCATCCGCGCCCAGCGTGATCGCCTGGCCCGAGCACATCTCGATGCACAGTTTGGCGGCGCAGCGCGCACAGAAATCCGGATAGACGAAATGCACGTGGTCGGCGAAGCCGCCCGGCGCCGCCACCTTGCCGCCCAGCAGCAGCGCATCCTGATGGGACACCAGCAACTGGCCGTCGCACGGAATCTCGGGCCAGCCGCAACGTTCCATCAAAGCGTCGTGACAGGCGACGCCCCGATTGCGGCATTCGGCAATGATACGTTCCAGATCCTCGGGCGGAATCTTGTCCCGGTAATACTCCTTCGGCTCGGGCAGAAGTTGCGGCTCGCCGTCCAGCGTGACCTTGCCCTGGGTGAACCCGGCCAGCGCCATGCCGATCATGCCGGTGATGACGCCGTGATGGAAGCCATCGCGCGCCTTTTCCGCGACGCGGCCTTCCTCTTCCACCCAACTCGCCCGGCGCCGCGCCACATAAGTCCGCTCCAGGTTTTCGCGGTTGAGCGGCAGCTTCTGTTTCAGCAGCTCGACGACCGCTTCGGCCAGTTGCGCGCCGGTGGTCCAGGCCTCATCCACGCCGGAGCCCGTCAGCACGTTGGTGCTTCCCGAACCCTCGCCGATCCGCGCATAGCCATCGCCCACCAGGAACGGCTCGCCGCGCTTGCCCGATTCCTGCAACGATTTGGCGCCCCAGCTCCGCAGCCGGCCGCCCTTCAAATGGCGCCACAGATACGGGTGCAGCATGTAATGCTGTAAATAACGGTAAACCGTGCGCATGGGGCTGTGGAACCACGAAGGAACGAAAATGCCGACCGTGGCCACGTGGTCCGGCAGCACGTAGAGGAAGCCGAAGATTTCCGGCTCGGGGTAACCGAAAGTGTGAATCACCGTGCCCGGCGCCAGGTCCGATTCCGCCGGCAGATCGATCACCATCTTCATGCCCAGCGCCCATTCGCGCTGATGATGTCCGGCGGGTAGGCCAAAATGCCGGTCCAACTGGCGGCCCACCGCTCCCACCGGACCATCGCCCACCACCGTCAGGGCGGCGCGTATATCCATGCCTGGCATGTAGCCGGCATCGGGCCGGCCCTCGCGGTCGACGCCCTGGTCGAGCAGGCGCACGCCGCACACCCGCTCACCCGCGTCATCGAGCAGCGCTTCCGCCACCGGCATGCCGGGCCACACCTGCACCGTTCCCGACGCCATCAACTCATTGCCGACATACTGCAAAAACTGGCCGAGCGAGAAGACCCACCCTCCGTGCTTTTCGAGAAACGGAGGTGAATACGGCAACTCGATCGAGTGTTCGCGAGCGAAGTGCGTGGCGCGCACCAGCGCGTCGGCGGCGCGCATGGCGGCCGAGCGGCGGCTGGCGCCCACCGGGTCGAGCAGGTAAACCACTTTCTCCGCAGCGACCGGTGTCGCCATCGGGATCTCGGCGAGCTTCGCATCCGGCAGAGAGGTGCGGATGCCGCGGGCTCGCGTCACCACGCCGGAAACCGTGAAGCCGATGCCGTCGGCGCGCTCGTAGCACATCACCTGCAACGGCATGCCGGGCGTGGATGGACTCTCGATCGCCGGCGTGCCGTCCGGGTTCAGGATGTGCTGCGAGATGGTCGCGAGGAAACCGGCTGTCGCCGGGCCGAATCCGGCGCAGACGATGTCGGTCTCCATCGTCTGCCGTTCGATGGCCGCGTCGCTCATGCGGGATAGTCCAGCGCTTCGGGAATCATCACCTTGGTCAGCGCTTCGGCGGCGCGGTCCTTGGCAAGCTGCGAGCCGGTGAGGCAGCCATCCATGCGCACCCGCAGGCGCGAGAACTGGTCGAGCCCATCAAACCGCACGCATGGGCCGGCTTTGGTTGGGTGAGCCCCTTCGATCTCGATCACATCGGTGTAGCCGCGAGCGATCGACGCGATGCCGGGGATCAGGCTTTCCATCGCATCCAGGTCTTCGGCCTGGTAGCACGATGCGCAGCCTTCGGTGTCCCACGCGGGATGGCGGTTGTAGCCGTGCACCAGTTCGGCGCAGATGCGCCCCACTTCACCGGCGGCGCGCGCCGCCTGCACATGGCAGAGGTCGGTGAGGAAGGCCGCCAGGCCGGGCAGACCTTCGGCTAGCGTGGGGTTCTCCGGTCCCTTCTTTTCGAGCTCGATTACGTCGAGAATCTGGGCGCGCGATGCCAGCAACCAGCACAGCGCATCGGCCAGCGGGAACGTCACGCCCTGGCGCGCGCCCTGGTAGAGCTTCTCGCCATCGGCATCGAGGACGCGGCGCAGGTGGCCGAGCGTCCACAGCCACATCTGCATGGCGGTGGCCAACGCGCAGGCGCCGGTGCCAGGCCGGTCATTGGCTATGACTCGCATCTCGCGGATCCATTCGCGGAACTGCGTCAGGAATAGCTCATCGGCCATGGTGAGGCTGAGCTGGCGGCGCTGCACGGCCTCCGGCCCCTCGTAAGTGGCTTCGAGCTGGGCGTCCATCCATTTGTGTCCCAGGAAACCGGGACAATCCTCGGTGATGCCGTAGCCGCCCATCAGGCTTACCGCTTCGCGCATCATCTGCGCGCCGTGGCCTGTGTTCCAAAGCTTGCAAGCGGGGCAAAGCACGTTGGCGACGCTATCGAGCAAAGCGTATTCGATGACCACATCGCCCGTCAGTTCGGGGCGGATACCGGCCAGAAATTCGATGGCGTCCTTGGAGATCTGGCGCCGGCTCTTCAGCACCGCGCTGCCGGTCAAGCCGCGCTGCTCCAGCACCTCTGCGCGCCTATGTTCCAGCGGGTCCAATTGGTCGAACACGCGCGCGGCTTCGAACCCGAGCGCGGCGCTGGCTTCGCCGGTGGCCCACACATCCACCAGGCGGTGCACGGCATCTTCCTTCAATTGCAAGCCGAGATCGTAGCGCGGCGTTCCGGGTGTGGCGATGGACCCGCCGCGGAACCGGTTGCGATGGTAGCGGATAACAGGTTCCACCGCCGACAGCAGTTTGGCCGAGGTCATGATCGCCACCGTGACGCGCGTGCGCCGGAAGACGGCTTCGATGACTTCGCCGTGGCTGTAGCGCGGGACGATCACGCCATCCTTCACCGTGTAACCGCCCACGATGCGGCTGGCCGGCACCGTCATGCTGAAGATCGGGTCGCAGGTCGAGGAGAGCTGGTGCACCAGCTTGCGGGTGGGCGTGCCGCGGTCGAAGAGGCCTGGGTCGGTCTCTTCCAGAATGACCATGCAGGTGCCCTTGATGCGCGGGTCGTCGGAATCGACCGCCGCGGTGACGAAGTTGGCGAAGCCCATGTTGGTGATAAAGCGGCCGCGCTTGTCCACCTGCAGCATCGGCTCTTCGCCCGGCTTCCAATCCGCAATCTTGATCTTGCCGCCCAGAATACCGGTCTCGACGCCTACGTAGGGGATCGGTTCGGTCAGGCAGAATGCGCCGCGCCATGGCTTGCGGTCTTCGCCAGGCTGCGGCGGAGCGCAGCGGCTCATGTAGTAAGCGCGCTGTTCATCGGTGCCGCGCTCATGAATAGGCGAAAGCGCCAGGAATCCCGCCAGGCTGCCGGTGGCCGCGCCGGCATCCACCCATGCCAACTCGAACGCCGTTAACGCCAGCGCCAGGTTCTTGGGACCTTCGATGAATCCGCCCTGCTCCGGGTCCAGGCCCGCGCCGGTGACGCCGGATTCGTCGAACGCCTGCAGCAGCGCCGCCTTCTCCGGGGTCCACTCATGCGTGTTGCGCCCGCCCGCGGCTACCAGGCGGGCTACCGGGCCGCGGGCTACCGCCCGGGTGGATTGCACCAGCATCTGCAAATCGTAGCGATCCGCGAAGCGCCACAGGATCTGCCGGACATCGTCGCCCGGCAAGGCGCGCAAATACTCTTTCTTCACTCCGGCTTCGACTGGCAAATGTTGCCGTCCTTTCCGAGGCCCGGTCCTGCGCCAAAACACGCAAGCGGGGCACGATATCGTCTGAAACCCATTGATTCTGCAATCAGATTGCCAGGAAGGCAAGGGCAAGGAATATCAACAGGCCGCAGGGAATATCAACATATTATCAGGTTTCTATATGCTGAAATTCGCGCAGGGGGGCGGAGGAGGGCTTGCCCCGGCCGTTTTGCGCGATACCTCCGGCCGCGGCGCTCTGAACCGCGTTCCTCAACCCTCGGCGACGCTCGACAGGTTGATCGACCGTCGCGCCCCCGTTCGCCGGCGCTACCACAAGTCGGGGGCGGCGCGACCGGGTGAATTCGCCCGGAGCGCCGCCGCGTCGCTTCGCCGAAGCTGGCGAAAGCTATCGAGAGGTCGCTCAGTCGGCGTCTTCCGGTCCGAGCAGCGCACAACCGCAGTCACTCACGTAGATCCTGAGATCCGGGAAGCCCATCAGCTTGAAGATGAAGTAATTCACGGCGGCTTCGCCGGGATCATCGGAAACGAAAACCAACTGCGCATATCGTGGGACGCCAGCCTTGCTGAGGATTCTCCAGATGTCTTTGGCGGCCTTGGGAGTGCCGTCGGCATTCAGCAGGTCCGTGTACGGCACCTGGATCATCTTGCCGTCCTGAGCCTGCGTGGGCAGGTTCTTGCCCGAGGCGACAAACACTCTGGGATATACGCCGGGCGTCAGGTTGGAAGTGATCACAGTCCGGCGGACGTGGAACGGATACTTCACGACGGGAACGGCCAGGTCTCCGGGGTTCTTCTTCGGGCCGGCGACCGTCGGGTCCTTGGTGGGCGCAAGTCCAAGTTCTGCCGATTTCTCCATCGAGTCCATGAAGACGGAAACTTTCTTCTGTTTCAGTCTCTCGAGTATGGCGAACGCCAGGGCCGACTCCTTGGTCAAGCCCGCGCCGGTGACGACGACCGCTTCCTGAGACGGATCGACGCCGGCCTGACTGAGTAACTCGGTAATCTTGCGAGGATTGGCGAGATTACTTTCGAAGACCTCGCTCGGCATGCTCACCGCGAACGGCACATGCCCCTGATCGTAGGCGGCTCGCGGACGGACATCGATGATGCTGACGGGCGAAGATGCGAACTGCCGGAGCATTTTCCCGCCCCAGAACTGCAACCACGCAGCGTCCCGCATCAGGTAAGGGGCGTCATACGTCCAGAAAGGAAGCTCCCGTTCGTCTCGCAACCATCCGAGTTCGGAGTCCACGTAGAGTTTGACCGAGGGGTAATTCAGAATGAACCTGATGGCGAAATACGGTACGCTCGCGGCGACTCCTCCGCCGCAATACGTGTAGATCCGCTGTTCGGGCCTGATGCCATAGTAAGTCAGCATCTTACGGATGTCCTCGGGTGACTTGAAGGTCTTATCCGGGTTATAGAAGTCTGCGCTGGGCAGGACGATGCCGTTCGGAATATGTCCGGAGCGGCTCAGCGCGGGGACCCCGCCGAAATGCCAATTGGCGTCGAGCCCTTCGACTAAGGCATTGTTTACCGGGTCGCCGGTGGCAGTGAGGATTTCGGGCGTTTCCGCTTTCGCCTCCGGGTTGAGTTCGGCGATGGTGAAAGAGCCCGGCTTGACGGCGGGCGAGCTCTCCTTAGTCACCGGCAGTCCCACCGACTGCCACTTATAGAAACCGCCGTCGAGGACGAATAGATCTTTGGCGGGGAACCCGTAGTAGTAGAGTGCGAAGAAGACCCTGGTCGCCATCATGTTGCCGCCCTGATCGTATATGACGATGGACTGGCCGGGACTGACGCCCCAGGAGCGAAAAGTCTTTTCCATCTCCGCTGCCGGAATCTCGGGGCGGCCGTAGGCGAGCATATCGACGTTGACCGCGCCGGGAACGTGGTTGGCGGCATAGACCGGAGCGGGCGAGGCGTCGAGTATCAGAACATCGGCATTTTGCAGATGTTTCTCGAGCCAGTTGACAGTGACGAGATTGCCGCTTACCCCGTCGGCCGCCAGCGATGGCAGTGTCAGCAGGAAACAGCCGGCAATTGCTAGCAGGGCGCTTCTCATAGTCTTGAACACAAGGTCTCCTTTCCGCTACGCGGAAGTGCGGGGATGATTTCTCCGGCGGTTTCCATCATGTACCGCAAGCGTTGAGTCACCACAGGGCCGTGGTGACGCCGCGTGCTGCCCGAGCGCGGATGGAACCGAGTCTGTGAGAATGGCCCGCTTCGTAGGTATGACGACAAGGAGATCCGAGGTTTAACATTGGCAACCGGCGGCGCCGGCCGACCAGGTCCGGCTCGATAAGAACACGATGCCACTGACCAACGACTTTCGCGAAACCATCCGCGAACGCGCCCAACGGGAACCGCGATTCCGCCAGGCGTTGCTTCGGGAAGCGATCGAACTCATGCTCTCCGGCGACGAGAAGACGGGCCGCGCGATCCTGCGCAACTACATCAATGCTACAGTCGGCTTTCGGCAGTTGGAAGAGGCGACGTCAATCCCGTTCACCAGCCTCATGCGGATGTTCGGGCGGAATGGGAACCCTTCGGCCAAGAACTTGTTTGGCGTCCTCGCCCATCTTCAGGCGCAGGAAGGCGTGGACTTTGAGATACGTCCCCGCCGCAGTTGATACTCACCCACGGCCTGCACGCCTCATCCCTACCCCCTGTAATCCAGCACCACCAGCGTGATGTCGTCGGATTGCGGGGCGCCTTCGGTGAACTCGCGCACGGCGCCCTGGATGGCGTCATGCAACTCGCTCGAAGATGCACCGGCGTTGGCGCGCACCAGGTCGAAGAGGCGCTTTCGGCCGAAGAAGGCGCCGCGCGCGTCCTGGGCCTCGGTGACGCCATCGGTGTAAATGACCACTTTCTCGCCGGGCGAAAGCTGCCGCCCGGCGAGCTCATACTTGGAGCCTTCGAGCAGACCCACCGGAACGCCGGTGGCTCCCAGTTCCGCGGTTTCGCCGCTGGGCCGAACCACGATCGGCGGGCAGTGGGCGGCGTTGACGTAATCGAGCCGCCCGCTTTGATCCAGTAAGCAGTAAAAAACCGTGGCGTACTTTTCGCCGCCGGTTCGATCGATGAGAAATGTGTTGAGCCGCTCCATGCGGCGCGTCAGCACGTCGGCGTGGTCGCTGGCTGGAATCAGCGCGCCCTGCAGCAGCGCGGCCAGCAGCGCGGAGCTAACGCCCTTGCCCGAAACATCGGCCACCACTGCGCCCCAGCAACGGTCGTTGACGGCGATTACGTCATAATAGTCGCCGCCCACCTGCGCCGAAGCCACGCTGCTGCCCGCCGCGCGCAGCCAGCCGGCCGAAGGCAGGGAGCGCGGCAGCAGGCTTTGCTGGATATCGCGCGCGACTTTCAGCTCCTCTTCCATGCGTTGCTTGGCACGCTCTTCCTCGAGCAGGCGCGCGTTTTCGAGCACCGTGGACGCTTCCATCGCCAGCGTCTGTAGCAGCTCGCGGTTGCCGCCCGCCATGTCCGCCGCGGCCAGGCGCGAATCGAGATACAGCACGCCGACGGTCTCGGCGCCGGTGGTGAGCAGGCTGGTGGTGTCGCCCTGCCCGGCGCGGATGCGCACCAGCGGCACGCACACCACGCTGCGCAGGTCGAGATCGGCCACGGTATGCTCGGCGGTGTGTCCTCCGGCGGCGCTGGCGTCGAAGTTCATGAACAGCAGTTCCCGCCGGTGCTGCAAGGCTCGATGGATGACGGTCCGCGGCACGCGCAGCTCGTCGAGCGGCAGCTTGTGGCCGCGGCGGTGGCGGGCCACTCGGGTCTCCAGACCGTCATCCGACTTGAGCAGCAGGAAACCGCGCTCGGAGCCGGTGACGGCCAGCGCGGTATCCACCACCTGGACCAGCACGTCCTCGAGCGAGAACGAGCCTTGCAGCGTGCGCGCCAGGTCGAGCACGGCGCGCAGCCTGGCCAGGCCGCCTCCCAGGCCGGGCGCGCCAGGCGTGGCTTCCGGAGCGGCCACCTGCTCCATCAAGCGCCGCAACTCGGCGCCATCCATCATGAACAAGAGCTGGTAGGAATCCTGCGCGCCGAAATCGATGCGGTCGGAGTTGGCCAGCGGCTGGCGTTCGATGCGCTGGCCGTTGACGAAGATGCCGTGGCGGCTGCCGGTGTCTTCGAGCACGTAGCCGCCGTGTTCGAACACGACGCGCGCGTGCGTCCGCGAAACGCGGCTGTCGCGCAGGATGAGGTTGCTTTGCGGTTGGCGGCCGATCAGGAACGGGAGCGGCGCGATGGGGACGCGAGTGCGGTGACCGCCGGGATCGGTGACGATCAGGGAAGCCGGCTCGGCGGCGGGCGAAGCGGCAGCGGCCGGTTCCATCTACTCGGGCCGGGCGTGGGCGCGCCGGGTGCGCGCGCCGGCGGCGGGCGGCTTCGCCACCGATTTCGATTCGTGGCGGATCTCCTCCACTTCGCGCGCCCGCAGCGTCTGGCAGTGCGCGCAGTAGCCGCCCACTTCGGTGCGCGCCACCAGGATCTGAAATCCGAAATGGCTTTCAATCTGCTTGCGCAGGCGCTGCAGCGGCTCGCCGAAGAATTCCTCCACGCGGCCGCACCGCAGGCAGACCACGTGAGCGTGCTCCTGCTTGAGGCGGGTTTCGTAATAGTGCTGGTCGCCGCCGTAGTGCATCAGGTCGAGCTCGTCCACCAGCCCGCCCGCCTTCAACATCTTCAGCGTGCGATACACCGTGACGCGATTGATTTTCGGGTCGCGTTCCTTGGCCATGCGATAGAGCTGGTCGACATCCAGGTGGGCGCCCGTGCGGTCGATCAATTCGAGCAGAATCTGGCGCTGGCGGGTGAGGCGAACCCCCCGCTCCTTCAGCGACCCTTCCGTGGAATCCTGCGCCATGGCGGAACTCTCCAATTCTACCAGGAGCGGGGAAGGTGAGGCGTGCTTTTAGCTTGCCCACGCGCTTGACTGGGGCCAACTCTCTCGACGATCCGAGCTAAAGCATGCCCTACCGCAAGTGGGCTTCGGCCCACACCAGCATGTCGCGCTGCGCGGCGCCGTCGCCGGGGCGGGTTTCGATGTGGAGGAAGCGGACGTCGCGGGCGGAGGCGCGGCGCTCGAGCGAGCCGTCGTCGCGCGCGCGGACGTGCCGCGAGAGCACCACGTTATATGGCGATGCGGCCAGCGCCTGGTAATCGCCCCGGTCGGTACATAGGTAAAACGCTTGCGGCGTGTCCGGCTGCGGCAGCGACCGCTGTTCGGCTGTTGCGGCCGCGTCCGTCGCCGAAGCCGCGCCGCCCGAGCCCAGCGCGATCAACAGGCCGCGATCCGGAGGGATCAGCGCGTCGAGGAGCTTTTCGCGCTGGCTATCGAGCAGGTCGAGCGCCGCGGTGACTTGCCCCTCGTTCCACCCCGGGTTCAGGCTTCTCAGGCTCTTATCGGCGCCGGCGCGCGAGAACATCCGGTTGGGATCGAGCTTGCCGCCGCCGATCCCGACCTCCCTGGCCGCGCCCTCGATCAGGTACGCGGTCCCGCGCTGCGATTCCATGTGATGCAAGAGCACCTGGCGCGCGGCATCCTGGTCGCCATCGAGCAACACGTAGCGCCGGGTGGAGCGGCGGTTGCGGACGATGCGGAAGCGCGCGTCCCCCACCGCGAGTTCCTTAGGCCGGAACCAGGGCAGCCATCCCACCAGGGGCCCGGCGACGGAGAGGGCCACAAAGTCGCGCCGCGAATACGGGTTCGCCATTTTCATTCCATTTCCTCGTCCTCGAGTTTCTTGTGCTTGACCTTGGCGCGCGCGGTCTTGGGCGGAATCACCGCGGTTGGCGGCACGCGCCCCACGCGCTCGCGGGCGATGGCCCGGACCTCCTTGGGGAGATCAAACTTCTTCTTCTGCTTCTTGCGGGCCAAGCATCCTCCGCAACGCCGCTACCAGCATGTCGGGACTGAAAGGCTTGTGCAGAAACTCGACGCGTTCCGGCGCGGCCTGCCGCAAAACGCTCATGTCCACAGGATACCCGCTGTTGACCACCACGCGCAGGCTCGGGTGGAAGGCGAGCAGTTCGAGAACCAGATCGTCGATGCCGGTGTCCGCCATGCCCGCGTCGAGCACCACCACGGCGTATCGCTCCGGAGTCCGCTTCAGGTGCTCCCAGGCCTTCGCCATGGTGTTCGCGGACGTCACGGAAAACGCGAGCCGGCGCACATACACGCTCATCAGCTTGAGCAGCGCGGGCTCGTCATCGACAATCAGGATCTCTTGCGATGAGTCACTCATATGCCGTAATTGCTATGATCGCCCTATGAAATTCTACACGGAATATCTAACATTCAAGACTACCAAACACCGGGAATATGTAAACATTACATCGCAGGTGGCGACCGCGCTGACGAAGAGCGGGATCCAGGAAGGAATGATCCTGGTGTCCGCCATGCATATCACGGCGGGCGTGTGGGTGAACGACGCGGAAGACGGGCTGATTGCCGACATCGACGAGTGGCTGGAATCGCTGGCGCCCTTTCGTCAGGATTACCGCCATCACCGCACCGGCGAAACCAACGGCGATTCGCACTTGAAAAGCTTGCTGGTGCACCACCAGGTAATCGTGCCGGTGACCAAGGGCAGGCTGGATTTCGGCCCCTGGCAGCAGGTCTATTACGCCGAATTCGACGGCCGGCGCGCCAAGCGCGTCATACTTAAAGTAATGGGCGAATGAAAAGATTTCGCCGCCAGGCTTGCCAGGAATTCGCCCGAAGCGGCATTCTGTGTTTGGAGTTCGCTGAGAAACGCCGGCGACCGCTCCCTAACGGTCACGGCTCCGAAAGAGTCTATGACGATGATGATACGCACACTGTTCGGCCTGCTGTTGGGTGCGGCGCTGGCCGTGCCCGCGGAGTTACCGGTCACCCAGGTGGTGCTCTACAAGCACGGGCTGGGATTCTTCGAGCGCGCGGGCACGTTGGGGCCCGGCGAATCGGCGCGTCTGGATTTCGACGCGGCGGAGATGAACGACGTTTTGAAATCGCTGACCATCGACGTGCGCGGCGGTAAGATCTCCGGCCTGCGCTACGATTCGATGGACCCGCTCAGCCACACGTTGGCGCAGTTCCCGTTTCAAATCGGCGGCGCACAGCCGTTGAGCGGCATGCTCGACCAGTTGAAGGGCGCGCGGCTCGAGCTCAAGGTCCCCAACAATACGGTGATGCCCTCGACCGTCGAGACGGTGACCGGCGTGATCGTCAATGCGCGCGAAATTCCGGCCGCCGAGAATCAGCCGGCGTTGGAACAGTTGACGCTGCTGCTCGATTCGGGCGAGCTGCGCAACCTGTACCTTAGCGGGGCCTCCGGCATTCGCTTCACCGAGGTGGGTCTGCAACAGCAGTTCCGGGATTACCTGGCGGCGCTGGCCACGGCCCGCTCGAAGGAGCGGCGCAGCGTATATATCGATTCCAGCGATGCCAAGGAGCGGCAGGTGACGGCCAGCTACATGATTCCGGCACCGGTGTGGAAATCGAGCTACCGGCTGATCCTGCCGGAAACGGGGAAACCCGTGCTCGAAGGCTGGGCCATTGTCGATAACACCACCGGCGAGGATTGGACCAAGGTGCGGCTTTCGCTCGTCTCGGGACGGCCGATTTCGTTTATCAGCCAGCTCTATGCACCGCGCTATGTAGGCCGGCCGAGCGCGGAATTGCCGGAGGACGCCGCGGCGCGGCCCGTGCTGCACGCGGGAGGATATGCGGAGGGATCGATGAGCGGTGTCGGCCCCGGTTCTGGAGGCGGGATCGGCAGCGGACACGGCGGAGGAGTGATGGGAGGAATTGTGGGAGCGGCCCCGCCGCCACCAATGGCCGCGACCAAGAAACTTTCCAGCCGCGCTTTTATGCCGTCCACGGCGGAACGGGTAACCGTCGATGAAGAATCCGAGGAAACAGTGAATACGGCGCAGCTCATGGCCAGTCCCAGTTCCATCGTCGCCGGAGCTTCCGCCGACGCGGTCGGCGAGCTATTCGAATACCGCATCGCGCAGCCGGTCACCATCCGCAAGAACGAATCGGCCATGCTGCCGTTCCTGCAAGAGGCGCTCGACGCGCGCAAACTGCTGATCTGGTCCGATCATTCTTCCGAGCACCCCACCAACGCCGCCGAGCTGACCAATTCGACCGGCAAGGTTCTGGACGGTGGCCCCGTCACCGTGTATGACGGCGGTGTGTACGGAGGCGAGGCGCTGATGGAGACGCTCAAGGCCGGCGATAAGCGGCTCATCAGTTACGCGGTGGACCTGGGCACGCGGATTACAACGGCGTTCGACAGCAAGCAGGCCGTGGTGCGCGAGATTCACTTGAACCACGGCGTCTTCTTCACCAAGTCCGCCACGGAAGAGACCGCGACTTACACCGCGCGCAATGTGGATCAAAAGGCTAAGACGCTCATCATCGAACATCCGCTGCGCGCCGGCTACACGCTGCTCAACCAGAAGCCGATGGAGAAGACCGCGGATAACTACCGTTTTGAAGTGCCACTCGCGGCGGGGGCGACCAAGACATTCGCCGTCTCGGAAGAACACGTGTTCGATAGCAGCTATGTGATCACTAATTTATCGCCGGATTTCCTGCTGACCTACATCCACAACCGCGACCTGAATGCGGACGGCCGCAAGCAACTCGAGCGGATCGCCAATCAGAAACAGCAGATCGTCGATAACAACGCCGCCCTCGATGACGCCGAGCGCCAGATGAAGGACCTGAGCACGACGGAGGACCGACTGCGCCGGAACATCTCCAGCCTCAACAGCGTCAGCGGCCAGTATCAGCAGGTGCAGGACTACGCGAAGCAACTTGGCGGGTTGGAGCAGAAGTTGACCGGCGTGGGCGACCGCCAGGCGGAACTGCAAAAGAAGAAGACCGCGTTGCAGCACGAGCTGGATGAGATGATCGCTTCGCTCTCGTTCTGAGGGGCACACAGGAGGTGGCGCACGCACTCGTGCGTGCCGCGTCGGCAATCGTGCCGACGCCCGGCCCGGAGCCAAGACGCGTCGAGATGAGTCTCGACGCTGCACGCACGAGTGCGTGCGCCACAGTGCCCGCCCGGCTTTTGGCACGTTACACTTGGTACCAAACCGCCCGCCGACGCCCGCAAACGGGGGTAGTGGATTATCGGACCCCCTGCTCCGCCAGCGCGCCGTTCATGATAGCCTGACAATTCATGGAGATTTCGGACCTGTATCGCGGGTTGGGTGAGGAGGGTTTCGCCCAACTGCTGCGCGGCATCTCAATCGGTAAGCTGAGGACCTACCAGATTTACGAAGGCTTCAAAGTGCGGGCGCACCTGCACAAGTTGAACACCGAGACTCTGCGCAAAGCGGCGCCGCGTCTGTGGGCGCGGATCATGGAAGGCGATACGGCGTTTGGCACCGACCTGGCACAGGCGGTGCTGGTTTCGCACCTGGACCTGATCATCGCCGTGCTGGATTTCCTGGGCGTGCCGCATGAGAACGGATTTTTTGCGAAAGATATGGACCCGAAACCACACTTCACTGAAGGGTGGGAAGGGCGCGTTTACGAAAAGTTTCGGACTACGGCACCTGAAACGGTGCTGGTTTTTTACATTAACCATTTGCGTTGGGAATTGCTGAAGGCGGAAGAGTTGTACCGTCCTGAAGCGGCGCCGGCGGCGTGAACTGGCCGGTGGCGTGCACTCAATATGGAATTCATGACAGGCGTGGGTTGTTGGCAGTCGGCGAGGGTGGTCCCAGGGAAGCCCGCGCGTCCTTTCAAGTACCTGCTGCTCAATACATTGCACACACCCTCCCGATTCGCCCCAGGAGTTTGCGTTTCATGACAGGTGTGGGCTTTTCCCCCAGTTCGATGCCTATTAGCGCGGTATCACCCAGTTACGGGGAAATGCGATCCGACACCTTTTTCGCCCGCGTTGCGGCGCCACCCTCCCGGGCCACAACGCTTGCGGTTAGCGTGTCTGTCGCCAGGTTCCCTTTTTCACTCAAGATTGCGAGGTTCCGGTAATGAATCATTGCGATTTCCATTATTCACATCTGCTGCCCAAGAAACCGGGCATTCTCCCGCTCGAGGAGACCATGAAGAAGCAGTGCCGCCGCTGCGGCGCGGAATTCGTGACGCGGTCGCGCATACGGAAACGCTGTGACGCATGCCAGACGGTGGTTTCGGCGGAAAAGCAGAAGAAGGCCAATGAGCGCCTGAAGGCCCGCCGCGCCGCCCGCCGGATGTGCCTGCTGGCCAGTTAGCCCGGGCAGCGAATCAGCAAGCTCACTCGCCGGCAACAACCGCTCCCTATGGTCGCGGCTCCGAAAGCACGTCGGAGTGTGAGCCGTGTCACGTGGAGAATCCGGGTGGCGGGTTGGCAGGCGAAAGCGCCTGCCCCACGGCGCTAGCGCTCTAACGTTACGATGACTTGCGCTTCGGCGGAACGGCCTTCCCCGACCGGTCCCATCTTCTCGGCGGTCTTGAACTTCACCGAGACGCGGTCGAGCGTGAGGCCGAGCGTGGCGGCCAGCCGCTCGCGAATGGCGTCGCGGTAATCCTTCAGCTTGGGGCGCTCCAGAATCACCGTCGAATCGACGTGGACGATGCGGAAGCCGGCGGCTTCCGCCATTTGCCGCGCGTGGCGCAGAAAGACCAGGCTGTCGGCGCCTTTCCAACGGGGATCGGAATCCGGGAAGTGCATGCCGATATCGCCCAGCGCGGCGGCGCCCAAAATGGCGTCGGTGATGGCGTGGGCCAGCACGTCTGCGTCGGAGTGACCCTCCAGGCCCATCTCGCTGGGAACGGTTACGCCGCCCAGGATCAAGGCGCGCCCGGCGGCAAGCCGGTGCACATCCCAGCCCAGACCGGTGCGGATCTCGCTCAACCGATGGCTTCCTTGGCGGTGTCTTCGTGGAGGAAGAGGCGGGCCAGTTCCATGTCGGCGGGCCGGGTGATTTTGATATTGCGGTCGCTGCCCAGCACCACCGTCACTTCCGCGTCCTCCAGCCGCTCGACCAGGCTGGATTCGTCGGTGCCGATGAATCCGTCGCGGCGCGCCGCTTCGTAGGCGCGCACCAGCAACTCGTAGCGGAAAACCTGCGGGGTCTGCGCCAGCACCAGTTTGTCGCGCGGCAGGGTGGTGCGGACACGTGTCTTGCCGGTGCCGCGATTCACCTGCTTCACGGTGTCCACCGCCGGCAGGCCGACGATGGCGGCGCCGCTTTCGGCCGCTTCGTCGAAAGCGCGATGGATGATTTCGAGATCGATGAACGGCCGCACCGCGTCGTGCACGGCTACCAGGTCGGTCTCCGGCCCCAACGAGCGCAGCGCGTTTTCGACCGATTGCTGGCGGCTGTTGCCGCCCTCCACCACGCGCACCTTGCGGCCGTGAAACTCGCCGGCCAGCATGGCGCCGACCCATTCCATGTCTTCCGCGCGCACCGCCACCACCAGCTCGTTGACGCGGTCGGAGGCGGCGAATTTGCGCACCGTGTGCAGCAGGATGGGCGAACCTTCGAGCAGCATGAACTGCTTGCGGCTGGTGCCGGTCTTTTCGGCCGCACCCTTGCCCATGCGCGTGCCAAGCCCTGCTGCGGGCAATATGACGGCGACTCTCATGTGTTCTACGATTCTATCGTGGTTTTCTCGGCCGCGACGCCGGCTATCGGCAGCGGCTCGGCCTTCCGCACGGGCCGCTCATGCCCGGCGGTGCCTGCGCCATGCAGCCGTTCATCGTACTTGCCGAAGATCATCTTCCCGGCGGTGGTCTGCAACACGCTGGTCACGGTGATATCGATGGTCTTCGAGATCAGGCGCTTGGCGTTGTCTACCACCACCATGGTGCCATCGTCGAGGTAAGCCACGCCCTGGTTGTATTCCTTGCCCTCTTTGAGAATGAAGACGCGCATGGTCTCGCCGGGCAGCACAATCGGTTTCAGGGAATTGGCCAGCTCGTTGATGTTGAGCACTTCCACGCCGTGCAGTTGGGCCACTTTGTTGAGGTTGAAATCGTTGGTGACCACCTTGCAATCGTAGATCTTGGCCAGTTCGATCAACTTCATATCCACTTCACGGACGTTGGGAAAATCTTCTTCCACGATCTGCACCGCCAGGTGGGTCATCTTCTGGATACGTTGCAGGATATCCAGGCCGCGGCGGCCGCGGTTGCGCTTCATCGAATCGGCCGAATCCGCCACCAGTTGCAGCTCGCGCAGGACGAACTGCGGAATCACCAGCACGCCATCGAGGAAGCCGGTTTCGGCGATATCGGCGATGCGGCCGTCGATGATCACGCTGGTGTCGAGAATCTTGAACGACTTCTGCGAGCTTTTCTCGCCGCCGAAGACGCCGCCCAGCGCCGCCAGGTTGAGCATGTCGCCCTTCCTGGCGCCCACCACCAGCCCCACGTAGGTCATCCACAACAGCAGGCAGACCGGCAGAATCGGCTGGCCGGGCAAGGCCTTCTCCACCACCAGGGACATCAGGAACGCGCCTGCAATTCCCAGGATCGAGCCGACGGCAGCCCCAATCAGGCGAGTGAGACTGACTTTTTCCAGACGGATCTCGAAATAAATGATGCCACCGCCCAGCACCAGGCCGCCCAAAGTCGAAACCCATGGCGACACCTGAGCCGGATGGAGGAGAAAAGCGCACAGGGAGAGAATCAGAACGAAAAATGCGCGAACAAAAATAAGATCGAGCCCCATGACATCCCCTTTAGGGTGAACTTATGCTGCCGGCAGGGATCGCGAGAAGCCGGCCCCCAACCGGATGATTTGCGAGTGTTACGTCGCGCCAAAAGTATAGCACCTATGTACGTTCGCGGTACCGAACGGATCGAAGAAAAGCCGCCATGACTCTCGGTTCAGCAGGCTTGAACCGCCTGCGCCACGGCTTACTTCGGGTCGAAAATGCGCACGTCCTCGGGGACGGCCTGATAGCGGGCGGCGGCGGCGGATTTGGCGAAACAGTCGGTCAGATCCGCGGCGGCGGCATCGAACAGGTTGAGGGGCGGAAGCTGCAACAAGCGGAAGACGGTCTTCAGCAATCCCGGAAAGCTCACGTTGCGGTGCGAGACGTAGCCTGACTTCGCCCACGGCCCGGCGCACAGCAGAACGGTGCGGTGAGCATCCACGTGGTCCACGCCGCCGTGCGTATCGGCCTCGGTAACGAAAATCGCCATGTCGCGCCACCAGGGCGTTCCGGAAAGGTATTCGACGATACGGCCAAGCGCATAATCGTTGTCGGCCACGTGCGATTCCGGGAACGGGTATCCATCCTCGGGACGCGCTTCCGCCAGGTAGTCGCCGGGCAGGTGGACGAACAAGAGCGAGGGCAGCGCCGCGCCGGGCTTCCGGTAGCGCGTTTCGATTTCTTCGATGAAACGCGCTGCGCGTTGCTGGTCGGAGATGGCGAGGTTGAAGCCCGGATACTGGCGCGAGGTGTTGCGGAACAGCGCTTCGGGCATGGGCATGTTGGTCGGCAGGCGCACTCCGGTGGGCCCCAGGCCGGGGCCTTCACGCGCTCCGGCCAGCTCGAATCCTTCGCCGAAGTTGAGGAACGAAACGCCGCTCGCCGCCAGGTGATCCCATAACGTACCGGCTTCGCCGATGTCTTCCGGCGCGACCGAAGCCGCCATGCCGGCGAAACCCAACCGGCCGGGAGCGGCGCCCAGGCGGAAGGCCTTGCGCTCTCCGTATGCCGCGGCCACCGAGCTCGCTACCCACGGGTTGGGATAGACGCCCGCCAGCCAGTGGTGCCCTTCCACGCTGGCTTCGCCATCCGCATAGAAGTTGTCGCTCGAGGCCCAGCGGCTCGCCAGGGCGTGGTGGTTGGGCGTGATGTCCACGTCCTTGATGCTCAGCCGCTGCCGCTGGCCGTCGGCGAAACCGTGGGAGCCCAGACGCGCCAGCCTGCGGTCGCCCATCACCGGCCCATTGCGGGCGGTCGCGATATCGCCCAGCACTTCGTCGTAGCTCAGGCTCTCTTTCACGATCACCACCACGTGGCGGATGGGTGGCAGCGCCGGCGCGGCTTCCATCCGCGGCCGGAAGCCATTCATCTCCAGCACCGCATCGGTATGCGCTTGCAGTTGCTCGCGAGCCGGCAGAGGGAATACCGAAATGGTCCCCTGGTACAAGTGTCCCGGCAGCAGGCCGCCCGCGAAAACTCCCGGCGCGTTCGGCCCCACGCCATGGCCGCGCGCGTTGGTGACGAACACGGTATCGCCATCGAGCGCCACCCGCGTGGGGAACCAGGCCGCCGGCAAGTGCCCGATGACGCGCCGCTGGCGCACGTCGATCACGCCCACCGCGTTGATGCCTGCCTCCGCCACCAGCAGCCAGCCGGACGCTTCGTGATAGGCCAGGCCGATGGGGATCACGCCGCGCAGCCCGTCGAGGCCGGGGATGCGGATGGGGATCTCCGCCTCGACGCGGTTGGTGGCGGGGTCCAGCACGCTCACCGAGTCGTCGTTCGCGTTGGCAACGAACACATGGCCGGCCGCGGCGAGGATGCCCGCCGGACCGCTGCCGCCACGCACCGTCCCGCCGAAATCGAGGCCGGTGCGGACGAACGTCTCCACCTTCATCGCGGCTGGATTCGTCACATCCACCACGGCAACCGAATCGGCCTCGCGCGCGTTGGTCTCGCCTAACCCAGGCACCGCGATGCCGCCTTGCGCGGCGCCGCGGACGGCCTCCGCGCTGGGGAAGCCGAATGCCGGAAACGAGAGGCCGGCTTCGGGCGTTCCCGCGAGCGCGCGGTATTCGAACATTCCGCAGTTGGCGACGTACAGTTTGCCTGGCGCCAGCGCGATCGCGAAGGGCAGCCACCCCACGCGCACCGAACCGACCACCTGGTGCGACCGCAGGTCGATGGCGGCGATGCGAAAGTTCGCCTGATCGGCGACGTAGAGGATTCCGCGCGCCGCATCCAGCGCCAAGTCGCCGGTGAAGCTGTCGGTGAAGCCTGCCTGGTTGAGATCGAAGACCCGCCGCCGCTCGGCCGTTGAGTCGAACAGACTCACCCGGCCGCTCTCGCCCTCCGCCAGGTAGATAGTGCGGTCGCCAGCCAGCGCAACTCCCAGGGAAACGCCGTGCCAGCCGGCCGGGCTCGACTGTCCGGCAGCGTCAAGCGGCGGCGCCACCGCCTGCTGCACTTGCCAGCGGGCTTCCCGCGATGCGCGTTCCAGCACTGTGAAGGAGTAGCGAAACGGGCCGCCATCGGCGGTGACCACGGTTCTGCCCGACGCGCTCACGGCGATGCCGAACGCGCCCGGCCCGGTCGCGTACTCTTCGCCCAGCGGCGCGATGATTCTTCCGCCGGGCAGAATCGACGGCCCGCTGCGGCGCAAAGCGGGGCGGTCGCCGGCGGGCGCCGTGTAGGATTGCGCCGAGATCGCGGCCCCGAAGACCATCAGCGCCATCGGCAGACGGCGGGTTCCGGACACCCCTCCATCATATAGCCGGGGTAAGCGCCTGTCGGGAAATGACCGGTTCAAGGGTGCGCGACACAGTAATGGCTAAACTCTCCATTCCTAGTAAATTCGAACGAATCTGAACGTAGGGGTACGCACGCTTCCCTCTTTCAGGAGGCTTTGTATCCAGGGCAACGGCTTCAGCCGTGCCGAAGGATCGAGAGAAAGGTTTGGGCCTCAGCCCCTGGTGGCTGGGCCTCTGCCGCGATTCCCGCATTCCCGCGCGCACGGCGATTGCCCATATAATCACTAGGAGCCTCAGAACGGATTCCGGGAAACTATTGCCCGTGTCCGTGCACAAAACCTTATGTTCCCGGCCGGACAAAACGCCTTCAAAGCCGCGACCGTGAAGGAGCGCGTGGCAGAGTTGCTTGCGGAATTGAAGGCGCGCTCCAATCCCGCCAACGTCGCCGGCATGGCGCGCTACGGCATCGCGACCGAACACGCGCTGGGGGTGCCGATTCCGGTGCTGCGCGCAATGGCCAAGCGGGCCGGAATGGATCACCGGCTGGCCGGCGAATTGTGGGCCTCCGGGATTCACGAGGCGCGCATCCTGGCCACCATGGTCGAAGATCCGGCGCGCATGACTTCCGCCCAAATGGACCGCTGGGCCCGCGACTTCGATTCCTGGGACGTGTGCGACCAGGCTTGCCAGAACCTGTTCCGCTGCACGCCATTTGCCTGCGCCAAGGCCATGCAATGGTCGGGCGCAAAGCGAGAGTTCGTACGCCGCGCCGGTTTCGCGTTGATGGCGGGTCTGGCGGCGCAGCGCAGCGAAATGGAAGACGCCCAGTTCGAAGCCTTCCTGAAGCTGATCGCCGGCGCTGCCACCGACGACCGCAACATGGTGAAGAAAGCCGTCAACTGGGCGCTGCGGCAGACCGGCAAACGCAACGCGCGGCTGCTCAAGAAAGCCATCGCCGCAGCCGAAAAGATCGAGCGCCTGGATTCCCGCTCGGCCCGCTGGATCGCCAAAGACGCCCTGCGCGAGTTGCGGGGCAAAGCGGTGAAAGCGAGCCGGTAGGCCCCATTACCAGTGTCACGTGGCCGAGACTGCCGCTTGCCGGTGCCCGTTTGGTAGACTCGTGGTGAAAGATGACTGGCGCACTTGACGACGTTCTTCGAACGCTACGCGCTCACGAGAGCGAGCTGCGGAATCTGGGCGTGTCTCACGCCGCGGTATTCGGCTCCGTCGCACGGGGTGAAGCCACGGCGGCGAGCGACATCGATGTGCTGGTTGACCTCGATCAAGATCGGCCCATGGGGATTTTCGCGTACGCCAGGCTGAAGCTCTACATCAACGAACTCCTCGACGGCGCCGGGGACGTGGTAAGCCGCCGGACCCTCAAGCCACTGCTGCGCGATAACATCCTCCGCGACGCAATCCATGCCTTCTAAGAGCCCGGCCCAACGCCTGCGCGACATCGTCGACAACGTCGACGCAATCGAGGCGTTCACAGCCGAACTCGACCTGGCGGCTTTCACTCGGGACCGGAAGACAGTTTATGCCGTGGTCCGGGCGCTGGAGATTATCTCGGAGGCGTCACGCCGCCTTCCCGCGGAGATCACCAGCCGGCGCGCCGAGATAGACTGGGTGGCGATCGCCGCCGCCGGCAACGTCTACAGGCATGAGTATGAAGCAGTCGACGAGTCCCTGATCTGGCACACGGTGCGGCACGACCTCGCTGCGCTTCGAGGTGTCGCGGCGGCTGAACTGGCTGCTCTTGCCTCCTGATCCGATGGTCAGCCGCAGGCTGCGTAGCTACAGTGGTGGCGGGAGTGGGGGTCGAACCCACACAGTCCTTGCGGACTACCGGATTTTAAGTCCGGTGCGGCTGCCAATTACGCCATCCCGCCGCTACGCCCGTTAGTCTAGCAAGGTCCGCGGCATGCGTGAGCGAAGCGAAAAAACACGAAGCCGAAGAACGCGCCCGCAAGCGGGCGTTGGCAGGTTGAAACCTGCCCCACCTAACGTTGGCAAGCTGAAGCGTGCCCTACCTTCACAGCGCGGCGGCTACGTTGGCGGCGATCTCGGCGCCGATGGCGAGCGATGCGGTGGCGGCGGGGCTGGGAGCGTTCAGCACGTGCAGCGCGTCGGGGCGCGCGATCAACTGGAAATCCTGTACCAGCTCACCTTCCGGTGTGATAGCTTGGGCGCGCACGCCGGAGCCGCCGGTTGTGAGATCGGCGGGTCGAATCTCCGGGACCAGGCGCTGCAACGCGCGGCAGAACAGCTCGCGGCTGAAGGAGCGGCGCAGCTCGTACCAGGCCATCGAAGGGTAGCGCCGCAGAAAACGCCAGAAGCCGCCATAGCTGAGCACGTCGAACAGGTCGGCGGGCCGGAAGTCGGTTTTGCGATAACCTTCGCGCGCGAGCGCCAGCACGGCGTTGGGACCGGCCTCGACGCCGCCATGAATCAGGCGCGTGAAATGGACGCCGAGAAACGGGAAGGCCGGATCGGGCACGGGGTAGATGAGATTGCGCACCAGGTGCTGCCGTTCGGGTCGGATTTTGTAATACTCGCCGCGGAAGGGCAGGATGCGCACGCTGCGCCGCTCGCCGGCCAGTTGGGAGACGCGGTCCGAGTGCAGGCCGGCGCAATTGACAATGAAGCTGCCGGTGAATTCGCCGGCGGGAGTCTCGGCGATCCATTCGCCCGAGCCGCGCCGCAAGCGCAGCACGCGGGCTCCCACGGCGACGCGCGCGCCGCGTTCCTCGAGGCGCTTCACCATCGCCGCGCACACCGCCGGATAATCGACGATGCCCTCTTGCGGCACGCGCAGAGCGGCCACACCGCCGACGTGCGGCTCGATCTCGATCATCGCTTCGCGGCCGAGCCAGCGCAGGCCTTCCAGACCGTTGGCCGCGCCGCGTTGTTCCAGGTCGCGCAGCCGCGGCACTTCGCTCTCGTCGGCGGCCACCACCAGCTTGCCGCAGATTTCATGCGCCACGCCGTTTTCGCGGCAGAACTCCACCATTTGGCGGATCCCCGTAACTGCCAGCCGCGCCTTCACCGAGCCGGGTTTGTAATACAACCCGCAGTGCAGCACACCGCTGTTGTGGCCGGTCTGGTGCTGTCCCACCTGGCTTTCCTTTTCAAGCACCGTGATGGATGCGCCGGGAAACCGTTCGCCCAGGCGGTAAGCCGTGGCCAGCCCCACAATACCGCCGCCGATGATCAGAAACCGTTGGTTGCTCACTCCTCTCATTGTGCCCCGGCGCTGCGGCTTCGTGCCAACAGGGAGAGCGCGCGGCTGCCGATCGATGCTCTGCTTCCGGCTATCACGGGCCACCGACAAGTGAATCCGCACGGCGGAGGGCGAGCTACACTGAAAGCCAGCCCACGCATGAACCGACTTTTCATGATTAGCGTGATTCTAATGACGGCAGCGGCTTGGGCTGGAGCGCAGAGGCTGGACGGCTGCGGAGCGAAGACCCCCTCTGCCGATGGCCACTCGTGGACCTTTCGCGGCATGCCGGCTGAAACGCGTGACCGCAACCGCGCGAGGGGCGATGGGATTTGCGATCGGGTCTCTGGGGTGGCGGCTGTCCAAGGGGCCCGGCAAACAACACGCTGGCGATCAGTGGTACGTCACGCCTTTCCAGTCGTGCACGCCCTCGGGGACGCCGGTTCTGACGCTCAGCATCGAGCAGGGGCCTCGTCCCTCTTATGTGACCAACGGACCGGTGGTCCACATCTCGGCGCGAAACGTCTCGGGCCGGGTGATCCCGTTCGTCTGGACCGCGTCGCCCGGACAACTCTTCTCCGTGACCCTCCTGGAGCCGGGTGGTGGCAAGGCCCGAATCCCGAAGGCGCAGGAATGGCTGTACCACCCCGCCTCCGAGCTTCCAGCCGGCATGATCGGGGGCGGCCACGGCCCAATGGGCAGGGCCTTGGCGCCCGGTGAGGAGTTCGCCTGGGACTGGAGGGTGGGGAGCGATTTCGATATGTCCGCCCCCGGAATGTACCGCGTCAGCTTCGGCGGGCCGCTCGAGTATCTAAACACCACCGTCTGCTCGAACACAATCGACGTGACCACCGACAAGTGAACCCGCACGGCGGAGGGCGAGCTACACTGAAGCCAGCCCCGGTATGAACCGACTTTGGATTACGATCGCGCTGCTGGCCGTGGCCTCGTTGTCGGTGGCTTTGACGTGCGCCAACGCGCAAAATTCGGCGGGTGGCTGCTGGGCGCAGCGCGCCCCATCCGCTGAGGCTCCGGCGACTCTGGACCACATTCTCCGAGACGCTGGTTACGCCTCGACTAGGGCGAGCCTGACCGCCGCTCTCGGCGACCCTTCGGTGGACCTAAGGTCCGTAGCGGCCGCGAGGCTGGCGACGTCAGAAGGAATCTCGGCCATTCCCGTGATCCTAGCAGCTATGGCAGGGGAAGAGAACCACTGCGCCCACCTTGGCATGCGCTTGGCATTGGCGTCGCTCGGGAAGCCAGTGTACGCTCTTACCCTGGCGCATCGAGGCGGTCAGACGCTCGCTGCTCCCTTTCAGCCATGCACACCTTCGGAGCCGCCGACATTGTCGCTGAGTATCGAGCCGGTGCCGCGGGCTCCCGGCACCGGGCCCCTGATTCGCACAAGGCTGCGGAACCTCACCCAGGAACCGCTCGCGCTCCTACAGTTGGAGTTGGCGGGTCCGACCTTTCCTGTGACGGTGTTAGATCCGGCTGGGAGCCACGCCGCGATTGCAAAGGAGCGAGAGTGGCTATACGGGCATGGCATGGCGTCCCTCACCCTTGCTTTCATTCCACCGGCGCTGGTGCCCCTCCTGCCTAACGAGGAAATCTCTTCGATGTGGAAGGTCGGTGAGGATTTCGATATGTCCGCCCCCGGCGTTTACCGCGTCAGCCTCGGCGGGCCGCTCGAGTATCTCAACACCACCGTCTGCTCGAACACAATCGACGTGACCGTCGACAGGTGAGCCCGGGCGGCGGACGAGGGTGCATTATGAACCGGACAACCGCCGTGGCTCGCTTCGCGTGTGGGTGCAAACAGTGCTGAGCCGTCAGAAGCTCCAGGCGTGCTCCGCGCTGGCGGCGGCGGGTTCCGGCGTCACCTCGGGATTCCACGGATTAGCGGCGGCCGGCTCCGGCTTAGGCGCGGGACGGACCCATTCCCAGCCTTCGGCCAATGTGGCAAGCAGGCTCAGCACCTCGGCCAGCGGTTCGTCGCGCTGCCGGGAGTTGGCCTCGGTGAGCCGGCGCAGCATATAGTCGTACAGCGCCGCCAGACGCCGGCTGATTTCGCCGCCGCGCTCGTGATCGAGCGCAGTGATTAACTGGATCAATACCCGGCCGGCCTTGGTAATCGCCTGGGACCGCTCCATGATTTTTCCATCGGCCAGGCACCGCCGCGCATCCTGCACCGCGCTTACTCCGGTCTGATAGAGCAAGCGGATCAGTTCCACCGGATCCGCCGAGAGCACCCTGCTCTCCAGGTAAGCGTCTTGCGCGTGATTCCACATTGGTTCGTTCTCCCAACCACTTATCGGCCCAAAACTAGGGGGTTGAGCCGTTTCTTAAGGGGACTTCAGGTTTTGGGCCATGCGCAACACGTATTCCGGCGGCACCTGCGAGATTACCTCTTTGGTGTTGCGGTTGATGATCTGGACCACCAGGTGCTTGGTCGACGAATCCATTTGAAAGGCCAACTCTTCGTCCTGGCCGAACATCTCCGATCCGTTCACGGCCTTGACGGCCTGGACCACCTCGCGGTTCTGGCTGGCGATTTCGGATGGGACGCTCACTGCGGTCACGGGTTGGGCCGCGTCTGTGCGGTTGACGGCGCTGATCTCCATAACGGCTCCTCAGCCAGATTCATCCCGGCGAGCGGACTTGCCGGTGTTATCCAGTTGTCATGTTCCTCATCGGCCCAAATTGAAGAAACGCGAGCCGCGCTCAGGCGACCGTCTGGTAACAGCGGCTATCGGCCAGCAGGCCGAGGAGGGCGCGCGCCGGGCGCACCGCCTCCAGCCGGCAGGATGCGCCTACGGAGCGCCCTTCGAGGGCCACAGACCCCGCCGAACGCGTTACCCGGTAAGCCGCCCGCGCGCCATGCTGCTGGCGTAGCGGTTCCAGGTCCCAGTCCGAGCCGAACACCATGTGGATGCCGCCATCCGGCCCTACCAGCACCGAGAACTGGCAATCTTCGCCGGCGTCCTGCCGGGCGGTCGCAAACAACTCTTCGGCATTCCTGAGAAACGCATTCACAAAAACCTTATCGCCGCCGCCGGATATTTCTTGAATTACGGCGGCAGCCTGGATGGGAAGACTAGCCCACTCAGGACCGCCGAAAAAGAAGAAGCCGCCCGATGAACAGGTGTTAGATTGTGTGCATGGTTCGGCCCTCGCGAAATGAGCCAGCGGGCCCGCGCGGCCGCGGCGCGGGTGAAGAAACCGGCGGGCGGTATCCCCGGTGGCTCGCTCCGGCTGGCCTGTTCGCGCTCACTCTGCTGGCTTACGCCAACTCGCTGGGCCTCGATTTGGCCGAGGATTCCCAGTTCCTGCTGACCCAAAACCCCCGCCTGCAAAGCCTGACGGCGCAGAATCTGTGGCTGATTCTTTCCAAGAGCTACTGGTGGCCCGTCACAGCCGACTTGATCTACCGCCCGATCACCACGGCTTCCTTGCTGTTCAACCACGCTCTGGCCGGCGCGGCTGGGGGCGCCTTTTGGTATCACCTGGTGAATCTGCTGCTGCACGCGCTCAACGTCTGGCTGGTGTGGAAACTGGCCGCCCGCCTGCTTAGCTCGCGCGCGGCGTGGTTCGCGGCGGCGCTGTTTGCGGTTCACCCCATCGCCACCGAAGCGGTGGATAACGTGGTGGGTCGCGCCGATCTGCTGGCGGCCCTGGCGGTGCTGGCGGGCCTTTTGATTTACGGCCGAGCCACCGCTCAATCCGGCGCGCGGCGCTGGCTGGCGTTATTCGCGGTGGCAGCCGCGGGTGCGTTCTCGAAAGAAAACGCCGTGATGCTGGCCGCGTTGATGCTGCTGTCCGACCTGGCGTTCGGCGTGCCGGGCGGCATCCGCGCGCGCCAGCGGCTGGCGGCATATGCGGCGGCCCTCGGATCGCTCGTGATGCTATTGGTGGCGCGCGCCGCGGTGTTTGCGCCGCTGCCGTCGCCGCCCGTGTTCTACATGGATAATGTGTTGCGCTATCTCCCGCGCTGGGAGCGTATGTTCAGCGTCCAAAAAGTCGAAGGGATGGACCTGTGGCTGCTGGCGTGGCCGGTGCGCCTGGTGTCGGACCGCTCCTTTGACGCGCTCCGCCCGGCGGCATGGACGGATGCGGGCGCGTGGATTTCGCTGTTGGTACTCCTGGCGCTGCTCGTGCTGGCCCTGGCCATGCGCTGGCGCCACCCGCTGGTGTTCTGGCTGGTTGGTTTTTTTGGACTGGCGCTACTGCCCACGTCGAACCTGGTTATCCCGATTGCGAGCGCGATGGCGGAGCGCTTCCTCTACCTTCCCTCGGTGGCATTCGCCATGGCAGTGGCGGGCCTGGCGTGGCGCTACCTGAGTCCGCGCGTGGCGTGGGCTACGCTGGGGGCGCTGGCGTTGCTCTATACCGGACGCACCTGGGCGCGCAACGCGGACTGGCGCGACAACCTCACGCTGGGCCTGGCCGACGTCGAAACCGCGCCGCGCAGCGCGCGCTTGCACGACATGCTGGCGAAGGCGTGGTTCGACCGGGACCCGCGCGCGAACCTCGACCGCGCGATCGCCGAACAGGAGACCGCGTGGGAACTGGTGCGCCCCCTGGATCCTGGCCAATCCTCGGAGCTGATTCCGGCCCGCCTGGGCATTTACTACGCGGAGCGAGCGGGGCTCGCCCCGGAGGCCGAACGCCGGGCCTGGCGCGAAAAATCGCTTGCCGTGCTGCTGGAGGCGCGCAAGATTTCGCTCGCCGCCGAACAAGCTTTCGATAATGCGCAATTGGGGCACGACAGGCCGCCCGCGCCGCGCCAGGCATTCGTGTTGCTCTATCTTTACTTGGCCGACGACTACCTGAGCCTGGGCCGCTTTGCCGAAGCGCTGGATGCGCTCCGCTACGCGCGCATTCTCACGCCTCGTTTTCCGCCGCTATACGAGGCCATGGCGGCTGCCTATCGCGGGCTGGGCGACGCGCAGGGAGAGGCCGTAGCACGGGCCGGACAAGCACTGGCCGAAGGACGCGCGCCCGACCCGGCCCGGTATTGCGCCGCCGCCGGCGAACTGGCGCAGGCATTGCGCGACAATCGCACGCCCGATGCCACATTCGAGCTCGATATTTTCGCCCGTTGTGGCTCGCCCGGCGGCACGCCGCGGTAGGGACCGGGCGGGCGGATGGGTTGACAGACGAAAGTCCGCTTCGGACCCGAAACCCGGGCGTCTGTTCCACTTTGCTGTCGAAGGATTTGCAGTCGGGTGGGGCAGGCGCTTCCGCCTGCCAACTGATTTTCTCCATCACGCGATCAAACGCCGAGCCGCGCTACAGCAGTTTGCGCAGCACCAGCGCGTCCTCCCCGTCCTCGTAATAGCGGCGGATCTGGCGCAGCCTGGCAAACCCGAATTTCGCATAGAGCGCCTGGGCTTGCCGGTTCGACGCGCGCACCGCCAGGGTGAACTGGCGGACGCGGCGCAGCCGTAAACGGCGCAGCGTGCTTCGCATCAGCGAGGAGGCAATGCCCTGGCCGCGGCACGCCGGGCCAACCGCCACGGAAACCAGCTCGGCCGAGGGCGTAGCCCTGCCGAGCGCGGTCGAGGTGACCATGTAGGCGCTGATGCCGGTTCGCGCGGCGGCCACCAGAAATAGGCGCCCGCATTTCACGAAGAGCTCTGCAAACAAGTTGCGATCGTAAGCGTCGGCGCCGAAACTGGCGCGCTCGATGAGCAGCACGGCGTCCAGGTCGGACATTCGAAAGGGCCGGATATAGTACTCAGGCTTCATGGTCCTAAGTGCTATTTTGCTATACTTAGCACCTTGGGGGCGGGGCGTGAAGAAACCCAAGCGGAAACCCGGCGAACGGCATCTTGACAAGAATTTCAGAGGCGCGCATACTGATATTGAGATGCAACTGAGTGGCAACAAGGGCGGAGCGGAAATTCTGCCGGCGAGCCTGATGGACTTGCGCCGGGGCGACGAAGCGGTATTGAGCGAGATCGACTTGCCGGTCGAGGATGCACGCCGTTTGATGGAGCTCGGCTTTCTGCCCGGAGCGCGTGTGGTGGCCGGGCAAAGCGCGCCGGGCGGCGATCCGCGGGTGTTTCAGGTGGATGGATCGGAAATCGCGGTGCGGCGCGAAACCGCGCGGCGTCTCAAAATCCACCATGAGGGACGGCTTTCGAGGAAGGCATGAGCGAATGCGCGGACTGCGCCGGCTGCCGCCCGGCGGCGGTTGCCATATTTCCCAGTGCCGCGGTTAAGGCAGTCGCCGTCATCGGGCCGCCCAACTCCGGTAAAACCACGCTTTTCAACCGGCTCACCGGCTTGCGGCAAAAGGTCGCCAATTTTCCCGGCGTGACGGTGGAGCAGCACACCGGCGTCGCCGAACTTGCCGGTGGCCAATCCGTCGAATTGATCGATTTGCCGGGTGTTTACAGCCTTTCGCCGCATTCGGAAGACGAACAGGTGGCGTACGACGTGCTGACCGGCCGGCGTGAGGACACGCCCAAGCCCGAAGCCATCCTGCTGGTGCTCGATTCGACCAATCTGCGCCGCCACCTGATGCTGGCGGCGCCGATCCTGGCGCTGGGTCTGCCGACGCTGATTATTCTCAATATGGCCGACGACCTGCGCAACCGCGGCGGCACGCTCGACACCAAAGCGCTCTCGAGGGAGTTGGGTGCGCCGGTGGCTTTGGTGAGCGCGCGACAGGACGAGGGCATCGAGCAGGTGCGCGATTTTCTCGCCGGGGCTATGGCGCTGCCCACGCCCAGGTCGCTGCCGGTGCTGCACGACATTCCCAAGTGCCGCGAGTGGGCCGGGGAGGTAGGCAGCCAGGCCGACTATCGTGCGCCGATCGCCCCCAAGTGGACGCGCCGCCTGGATCGCGTGATGTTGCATCCGGTGGCCGGGCCGCTGGTTTTTGCCTTCGTGGTCATCCTCGTCTTTCAATCCATCTTCAGCTACGTCACGCCGCTGATGGATGGCGTGAAGTGGCTGTTTGAGGTTTCCGGCAACTGGATTGCAACTACGCTGCCGCCCTCGCTCGTCCGCTCGCTCGTCGTCGATGGCGTATGGAGGGGCGTGGGCTCGGTGATCGTGTTCCTGCCGCAGGTGCTGCTGTTGTTTCTGTTCATCGGCATCCTGGAAGATTCCGGCTATCTGGCGCGCGCGGCGCTGATTGCCGATCGCACCATGGCGCGCTTCGGGCTGCAAGGCAAGTCGTTCATCCCGCTGCTGTCGGCTTACGCCTGCGCGGTGCCGGCGATTCTGTCCACGCGCACCATCGAAAACAAGCGCGACCGCACCGCCACCATCCTGATCGCGCCCTTCATGACGTGCGCGGCGCGCTTCCCGGTCTACACGCTGATCATCGCCGCCTTTTTGCCCAACCGGCAACTGCTGGGTTTTCTCAGTGTCCGCACGGTGGCCATGATCGGCCTCTATGCGCTGGGATTCGTGGTCGCGGTGCTGACGGCGCGGATTTTGAAATCGTCGATTCTGAAGAGCGGCCGCACGCCGTTTGTGCTGGAGATGCCGGCTTACCGCTGGCCGACGGTGCAATCGCTCGGGCTGCGGCTGCTCGACCGCTCGAAGGTCTTTCTGCGCCGCGCCGGCACGGTGATCCTGCTGGTGACGGTGCTGTTATGGACGGCGGCGCACGTGCCTTACACGCACGGCCATCCTCCGGCCATTCGGGACAGCCTGGCGGGCACGCTGGGCCGCAGCATCGAGCCGGTCATCAAGCCGCTGGGCTTCGATTGGAAGATTGGCATCGGCATCATCACTTCTTTCGCGGCGCGCGAGACCATCATTGCCACGCTGGGCGCGATCTATGGCATGGACCATCCGGATTCGACCAGCATGGACCTTCAGAGCGCGCTGCGTCACGACCTGACACCCGCCTCGGCGGTGGCGCTGCTGATCTTCTTCGCATTCGCCATGCAGTGCGTTTCCACCGTGGCCGTGGTGCGGCGCGAGACCGGCGGGTGGAAGTGGCCGCTGGCCCAGTTCGCCTACATGAGCGCGCTGGCTTACGGCGGCGCCTTTCTGGCCGCGCACCTGCTGCGATACGTGTAGGTAGGGCATGCTTTAGCTTGCCCGTTTTTGTTCAACCCGACTGCACGCCGTGCGCCGCCGGCCCGTCACCATGCTGAAGGAATTCGCGGATGTGTACGCTGCCTCGGGCCGGACATGCCAGACACCATCGCCGCTGGCTCTTCTCCCCTAAACTGCCGATCCTGATATCTATCGTCCTGTTCGTCATCCCCGTCCTCGTCTCCCTCACCGTGCCCATATTCACGCGCTCCCGGATGTACGGGCGGGAAATTGCGGCCATACAGGCGATCAAGGCCGTCAACACGGCTGAGGTCCAGTATCGAGAGCGGTTCGGCCGCTATGCGGCATCGCTCACGGAACTCGGGCCGCCCGCGAGCGGAGCGCCGAACGCCTCGGCCGCCGAATTGATCGGTAACGACCTGGCTAACAGCGAAAAGGCGGGCTACAAGTTCACCGTCGCGGCCGTCCCCGGCGGTTATGTAATCAATGCGGTCCCGGCGTCATATGGCATCAGCGGCAGCCGCAGCTTCTACTCCGACCAGACGATGGTGGTTCGCGAAAACTACGGTCCAGAGCCGGCTACCGCGCAAAGCAAGGAGTTGCGCTAAGCCGCCGCGGTCTCCGAGGGCTCTACCTTCACGTGCAACCTGCCTGCACGCCGCGCGGCGCCGGCGCGTCATAATATAAAGGGATACACGTATGCGGAAACTGCCCTGGGCCGGGCATACCAGGCCCCATCGCCAAAAGGGATTCTCCCTGATTGAATTGCTGATCGTGGTATCGATCATTCTGATCCTCATCACCATCGCCGTGCCTAAGTTCACAAACGCCCAGAAGTATACGCGGGAAACCGCGGCCATTCAGGCGATCAAGGCCATTCACACGGCCGAAGTCCAATACCAATCGCAGTTCGGCCGCTATGCGGCATCGCTCACCGAGCTCGGGCCGCCGGCCAGTGGGGCGGCGAACACTTCGGCCGCCGACCTGATCGGCAACGATCTGGCCAATGGCGAAAAGCAGGGCTACAAATTCACCGTCGCGCCCGTCCCCGGCGGGTATACGGTCAACGCCGTCCCGGTGGCGTATGGCAGCAGCGGCAGCCGCAGCTTTTACTCCGACCAGTCGATGGTGGTTCGCGAAAACTACGGTCCGGAGCCAGCCACCGCGCAAAGCAAGGAACTGCGCTAGCGTGGCGCGGCCCGGGCGTGGCGCACGCACTCGTGCGTGCCGCGTCGAGACTCTTCTCGACGTATCTGCGCCCTCGCGGCACCTAGCGTCGGCAGGAGTGCCGACGCGGCACGCATGAGTGCGTGCGCCACATTCGCCCGTGAGACAATTTGAAGGTATTCTTGCCGATGTTCTCCTACTCCGACAACGATCTTTATTGCGAACAAGTCGCTCTGGCCGATCTGGCGGCGCACGTGGGTACGCCCGCCTACGTTTATTCCAGCCAGACGATTCTGTCCAATTACCGCGCCTATGACGAGGCATTCGGCGCGCTGCCGCACACGGTTTGCTACGCGGTAAAAGCGAATTCGTCGCTCGCGGTGCTGGCGCTGCTAGCCAAAGCGGGGGCCGGCTTCGACATCGTTTCCGGCGGCGAGCTGGCGCGCGTGCTGGCCTCTGGCGGGGACGCTTCTCGAGTGGTATTTTCGGGCGTGGGCAAGACCGCCGCGGAAGTGGAGTACGCGCTCGGCCACGGCATTCACAGTTTCAATTGCGAATCCGAACCGGAACTGGTGCTGCTGGACGCCATGGCCGCGCGGCGCGGCGTGAAGGCGGGATTTTCGATTCGCGTCAATCCGGATGTGGACGCCGTCACCCACCCCTACATCGCCACCGGCCTCGGCCAACACAAGTTCGGCATTGCGATCGAGCGGGCGCGCGCGGTCTATGAACGGGCACGCGCCTACACCAATCTGTCGGCCGAGGGTGTGAGCTGCCACATCGGCTCGCAGATTCTGGACGCGAGCCCGATTCTGGAAGCGGTGGACATGCTGGTGGAGCTGGCCCGGCAGCTTCGCGCGGAGGGCGCACCGGTTCGTCATCTGGATTTGGGCGGCGGGCTGGGTATCTCTTATCGGCCTGGCGAAAAGGCGCCCGGGGTCGCCCAGTTCGTCGAGGGGCTGCATGCCAAGCTGCGCGATACCGGGCTTGAGGTGATGGTGGAACCGGGCCGCTCCATCGTGGGCGCGGCGGGCATGTTGCTCACCCGCGTGCTCTACCGCAAACAGAACGGCGCGAAGGAATTCATTGTGGTGGATGCGGCCATGAACGACCTGATCCGCCCGGCGCTGTATCACGCGCACCACGAGATTGTGCCGTTGCGCAAGAACGGGCTGCCGCCGGTGACCGCGGACGTGGTGGGCCCGATCTGCGAGAGCGGCGATTTTCTGGCGCGCGACCGCCTGATGGCCAACGCCATGCCGGGCGATTACCTGGCGGTGTGCGCGGCGGGCGCTTACGGATTCGTGCAGTCGTCGAATTACAACTCGCGGCCGCGCGCGCCGGAAGTGCTGGTGGAAGGCGCCGGCTACCGGGTGATTCGCCGGCGCGAGACTTACCTCGATCTGATGCGCGGAGAGACGGTCTGATTGGGAAGCCGGTAGGACAGACGATCGGTTTTTGTCGTCTGTCAAGCTGTCGCACTCTGGCGCGAATGACAGACCACGAACGGCGATGGTCTGTCCTACCAGTGGGAATGCCGCACAATAAAGCATGGCCGAAATTCAACCTGCCCGTTACACGTGCTATCGCGCGGCTGGGCCGATCTCGATCGATGGCAAGCTGGATGAGCCTTCCTGGCGCCTCGCGCCCAAGTCCGCGCCGTTCGTCGACATCGTGACCGGCGAGCCGGCCTGGTTCGATACGCGCGTGGCGCTGCTGTGGGATGACGTTTACCTCTACTTCGGTTTCTGGATCGAGGAGACCGACGTTTGGGGTACGCTCACCGGGCGCGATTCCAAAATCTGGGAAGAGAATGACATCGAGCTGTTCATCGCCGGGCGCGACGCTTATTACGAGTTCGAAATCAACGCGCTCAACACGGTTTATGAAGCCTTCTGGATCTGGAAAGACATTCACCAGCCAGGCGGGCGTTATTACGGGCGGCCGGAGTTCGATGCCGCGTGCGCACGCATCATGGTGCTCGATGGCGTGGGCGGCCACGTGCATCCGCGGGGCGAGCGTTGGGGATTTCTCGATTGGGATTTCCCGGGGCTGAAAACCGCGGTACATGTGGACGGTGTCGTCAACAGCCGCACGAACACGGACCGCGGCTGGACAGTCGAGCTGGCATTTCCGTGGAAAGGGCTGGAGCTGATCGCGGATGGCCGATCGTTGCCGCCCGCCGATGGCGATGTATGGCGCATCGATTGTTCGCGATTCGAAAAGATCGGCCGCCATCGAGAAAGCCTGGAGCCCTGCGCCGGCTGGACCTGGAACCGGCACGGCCACTACGATTCGCACATTCCGGAGGTGTTCCCGTACGTGACGTTCTCGATGCGCTCCGTGGCGGAATAGGAAATCGGGGAGACAGCAACCAATTGCACCATTCTACCCGTATGGGTGATCTGGACCCACGGGCAGTCCCCGGCCAAGCGCCGCCTCCTGCCTCATTGCACGTGCAATTCTTGCGGGACGAACTGGCGGCGCACCTTGATTTTGCTCTCGTCTTTGCGGGCGGCGGCAAGGTCGCAGGCTAGTTGCATCCGTAACCAGGTCTCCTCCGTGCTGCCGAATGCCTTCGTTAGCCGGATCGCCATCTCCGGGCTGATGCCGGACTTGCCGTTAACGATCTTGGTGAGAGTCTGCCGGGTGACGCCGAGGATCTTTGCTCCGGCGGTCACAGACAGACCCAAAGGCTCGAGGCAATCGTGCCGGACAATGCGACCGGGATGCACGGGGTTCTTCACTACCACGTTCGAACTCGCCCGGAGCCGGTGAATGTACTTCCCGCGGACCAACGGACCGAAATCCGAGCGTTTGTATTCGGAACGAACTTGGGCAGCAGCCGGTTTCTTAGCCTTCCTCATATAGCTTCCGCTCCGCCGTTGCAGGGTGAGGTCTACGGTAGGACAGGCCATCGGTTCTTGCGGCCTGTCAATGCCGGCTAACGACAGTCAACAAAAAACGATCGACTGTCCTACCTCGACGGCGTTTCGGCGGGCGCACCCTATCGATTCACCTCCCTCTGAGTATAGCCATCCGCCGCTGTGCTACACTACTTTCTTATGGCAAGCGTCACCCTCGCGCGGCATCATCACCATCTCTCCACGCGACGGGCGCTGCAATAATTTCCACTAAACACATGGAAAGGACGCCCGCCGCGAAAACGGCGGGCTTTTTTTGTTTACCGATGAATCTCGATTTCGAAAAATCCGGCGGCCTAATCACCGCCGTTATCCAGGACCACTCGAGCGGCCGCGTGCTGATGGTCGGCTTCATGAATGAGGAGGCCTTTCGCAAGACGGTGGAAAGCGGCTTTGCGACCTTCTGGAGCCGTTCGCGGCAGAAGCTGTGGCTGAAGGGCGAAAGCTCGGGCCACCGGCTGCTGGTGAAGGAAATCGCCGTCGATTGCGACCGCGATGCGGTGCTGGTGAAGGTGGAAGCGCAGGGCCCCGGCGTCTGCCATGAAGGCTACGAAAGCTGCTTCTTCCGGCGCCTGGATTCGGGCGTTTGGAAAGTCGTGGACCAGCGGACCTACGATCCCAAAGCGGTCTACGGAGGCAAGGCGTGAAACTGAAACTGGGCATCCCCAAAGGCAGCCTCGAAAACGCCACGGTGGATCTGTTCCGCCGCGCCGGGTATGTCATCACCACCAGCAGCCGGTCGTATTTTCCCGGCATCGACGATCCGGAGATCGAGTGCATGCTGATCCGGGCGCAGGAAATGGCGCGCTACGTGGAGGACGGCATTCTCGATGCGGGCCTGACCGGCCGCGATTGGATCGAAGAGAACGGCGCGCAAGTGGTCGCGGTGGCGGACCTGATCTACGCCAAGCAGAGCTTCGGCAAAGTGCGCTGGGTGCTGGCGGTGCCGGAGGCCTCGCCGTTCCTCAGCGTGAAAGACCTGGGAGGCAAGATCATCGCGACCGAGCTGGTGGAGACCACGCGGCGCTACCTGGCCGGGCACGGCGTGGCGGCGAAAGTGGAATTTAGCTGGGGCGCCACGGAGGTGAAGCCGCCGGTGCTGGCCGATGCCATCGTCGAGGTGACGGAAACCGGCTCGTCGCTGCGCGCCAACAAGCTCAAAATCATCGACACGGTGATGGAATCGAACACGCAATTGATCGCCAACCGCGCGTCGTGGGAGGACGCGGCCAAGCGGCGAAAGCTGGAAGACATGACGATGCTGCTGCAGGGCGCCATCAACGCGCTGGGCAAAGTGGGGCTGATGCTGAACGTACACCGGGACGACCTCAAGGCCGTGCTGGCGGTGCTGCCGGCGCTGAAGCGGCCCACCATTTCACAATTGAGCGACGAGGAATGGCTGGCGGTGAACACCATCCTCGATGAATCGACGGTGCGCGATATCATTCCGCGGCTCAAGCAGGCGGGCGGGCAAGGAATCGTGGAGTACCCGCTCAACAAGATCGTGCTGTGATTCGGATTATCAAGAGCCCCGTGATTCGCATTATCAAAAGTGAAGATTCGAGCGCACTGTTTGCGCGGCGGGCGGCGCGGATGGAGGCGGCGGAGGCGGTGGTGCGGCCGATCCTCGAAGACGTCCGCAAGCGCGGCGACCGGGCGCTGCTCGAATACGCGCGCAAGTTCGACGGCTTGGCACGGCGCACGGTGCGCGTTTCCGAAGAGGATCTGGCGGCCGCGCGGCGGCGGCTGAGCCCGGAATTCCGGCGCGCGGTGCGGACCGCTGCCGCCAACATACGCGATTTCGCGCGGCGGCAGATGCCGCGGGCATGGATGCGGCAATCGGGCGGCGTGCGCGTAGGGCAAGTGGTCCGGCCACTCGGGACGGTCGCCGCCTATGTTCCGGCCGGGCGCTATCCCTTGCCTTCGACGATTCTGATGACAGCCGTGCCGGCGCAGGTGGCGGGGGTCGCGAACATCTGCGTGGCCTCGCCCAAACCGGTGGACCAGGTGTGGGGAACGGCGGCAATGCTGGGCCTCACGCGCGTCTTTGAAATGGGCGGCGCGCAAGCCATCGCGGCATTTGCATACGGCACGCGCACCGTGCCCAAGGCCGACCGCATCGTGGGGCCGGGCAACATCTACGTGGCGGCGGCGAAAAAACTGCTGGCGGGAGAAGTGGGCATCGACTTCGTGGCCGGGCCGACGGAGATTTTGATTATCGCAACCGAGAGCGATCCACGCTATCTGGCCGCCGATTTGCTCGCGCAGGCGGAGCACGATGTGGACGCAACGGCATTGCTGCTGACGACTTCGCGGCGGCTGGCGGCGGCGGTGGCGAAAGAAGTGGAGCGGCAGCTTGCCACGCTGCCGACCGCGGCCGTGGCGGCGCAATCGATCGCGCGCAATTCCGCCATCGTGCTGGTGCGGTCGATCGAGGAAGCGGTGGAAATATCCAACCGCTTCGCGCCGGAACACCTGAGCATCCCGGATGCGCGGCTGCTCGCTGGGATCGAGCACGCTGGCAGCGTCTTCGTCGGACCGTACAGCCCCGAAGCGGCGGGCGACTATGCGTCCGGACCGAATCACGTGCTGCCCACCAGCGGCGCGGCCCGTGTGCGCGGCGGCCTGGCGGTGACGGATTTCGTCAAAGTGATTTCCGTGCAGCAATTGAGCGCGGCGGGATTGGCGCGAATCAAGCCGGCGATCGTCACCCTGGCGCGCGCCGAAGGCTTGGAAGCGCACGCGCGATCGGTGGAGGTGCGGACCAATGCGCGGTAAACCGCCCAAGCTGCCGCGAGGCGCCATTCAGCCGCGGCCGGCCGTGCTGGCCATGGCGCCCTATTCGCCGCCCACGGCGGGGCGCGCGGGCAAACTGCGGCTGGACTTCAACGAAAACACGGTGGGCTGCTCGCCGCGCGTGATCGAAGCGCTGGCTCAAGCGCTCGATGCGGCGAGCCTGGCAGTGTATCCGGAATACGGCGACGCCAAACAGACGATTGCGAGTTATTTCGGCGTGCGGCCGGAGCAGTTCGTTTTTACCAACGGCACCGATGAGGCGATCCAGGTTTTCATCAACACCTACGTGGACGATCACCAGGAAGTGCTGCTGCTGAAGCCGGCCTACGCCATGTATCGCTTCTACGCGGAAGTTGCGGGCGCGCGGATTCGCGAAGTGGAATACGCGCCGCCGGGGATGGAGTTTCCGCTGGATGCGCTGCTGGAGGCGATCACGCCGGAAACGCGCGCCATCCTGCTGGCGAATCCCAACAACCCAACCGGAACCGGCGTTTCGCTATTAGGGATCGAGCGCATTCTGCACCGCGCGCGCAAGTGTGTGGTGCTGGTCGACGAAGCATACTTCGAGTTCAGCGGCGTGACGGCGCTCGGCGAAATCGAGCGCGTGCCGAACCTGTTCGTGAGCCGCACGTTTTCGAAAGTGTTCGGCATGGCGGGCATGCGGCTGGGCTGCCTGTTTTCGCACGAGGCGAATGTTCGCTTGCTGCACAAGGCGCAATCGCCCTACAGCGTGAACTCGCTGGCGGTGATTGCGGCGCAGGCGGCGGTGGCGGACGCGGACTATGTCCGGACCTACGTGGCCGAAGTGCTGGCCGCGCGCGAACTGTTGTGCTATGGCCTGGAAAAGCTGGGCATCCGTTACATCCCCAGCTCGGCGAATTTCGTTTTGGGGAGCTTTGGCGCGCGTGCGCTGGAGGTGTGCAAGGCGCTGGGCGCGCAGGCCATCCTGGTGCGCGACCGCAGCTACGAAGCGCCCGGGTGCGTCCGCATCACGGTTGGCACGCGCGAGCAGACCCGGCGTTTGCTGGAAGCGCTCGAGAAGATCTGGCAACGATGAGTCAACCGATCCTGATTTTCGATATGGACGGCGTGCTGGTGGACGTCACGGAATCCTACCGCGAGACCATCGCGCGCACGGTGGAGCATTTCACCGGCCGCCGGCTCGCGCCCGCCGAAATTCAGCAGTTCAAGAACCAGGGCGGTTGGAACGACGATTGGAAATTGTCGCACCACATCGTCGCCGAAGCGGGCGTCGACACGCCATTTGAGCAAGTGAAGGTGCACTTCCAGTCGATTTTCCATGGCAATGGAACGGATGGCCTGATGCTGCGCGAGCAGTGGGTGGCACGGCCGGGGACGCTCGAAAAACTCAACCGGCAATTTCGTTTCGCGCTCTTCACCGGGCGGCCGAAGTGGGAAGCCGAGCTGACCCTACAGCGGTTCGCGCCGGAGCTCGAGTTTTCGCCCATCGTCGGCATGGATGAGGTGCGGCGGCACAAGCCGGATCCGGAGGGCTTGCTGCAAATACTCGACGCGAACCCCGGCGCGAAAGCTTACTACGTGGGCGACACGGTGGATGACGCGCGATGCGCGCGCGCAGCCGGCGCGCCGTTCATCGGAATTGCGCCGCCCTCCAACCCGCTCTACATCGACCTGGTCTTTCTTTTTCAGGAGCAGGGCGCGTACGCCATTGTCGATGACATCAACTATCTCGAAGAGGTGTTCGCAGAATGAGACAGGCCGCTATTCGCCGCGACACCAAGGAGACGCGCATCGCGGGCCGGTTGAAGATCGAAGGCCTCGGCCGTTATGAGATATCGACCGGCGTTCGTTTTCTCGATCACATGCTGGAGCTGTTCGCCAAGCACGGCGGCTTCGACCTGAAGCTTCACGCCGAAGGCGACCTGGATGTCGACCAGCACCACACGGTGGAAGACGTGGGGATCGTTCTGGGCCAGCTTTTCGCGCAGGCGCTGGGCGACCGCAGAGGCATCAATCGCGCCGGGTATTTTGTGTTGCCGATGGACGAAACGCTGGCGGTGGTGGCGGTGGATCTGGGCGGCCGGCCGACGCTGGTCTACAAAGACCTGGTGCGTGTGCGGCTGGTGGGAGATTTGCAGGCCGAACTGCTGGAAGATTTCTTTGGCGGCTTCGTGAATCACGCGGGCGCGAATCTGCACGCCAAGGTGATGTACGGCCGGTCGAGCCATCACAAGGTCGAGGCGATTTTCAAATGCTGGGCCAGGGCGATGCAGTATGCGTGCTCGAAAGATGCGCGGTTGAAGGGGCAGTTGCCTTCGACGAAGGGGTTGCTATGAAGCGGGCGTGGCCGTGGCGCGGGCAGTCTTGCCTGCAGCGTCGAGAGTCGTCTCGACGTTTCTTCGCTCAGCGAACTTCAAGAAATGTCGGCACGACTGCCCTCGCCGCGACGGAGCTTTCATGATCACCATCTTCGATTACGGGGCAGGCAATTTGCGGTCGGTCGAAAACACGCTGGCGGAGTTGGGCTGCGCCTACACGCTGGTGCGGGACTGCGAGGGCTTGCGGCGGGCGGACAAGATTCTGCTCCCCGGCGTGGGTCATTTTGGCCAGATGATGCGGGCGCTGGATGAGCTGGATGTGCGCGCGGCGCTGGTGGAACGCATCCGCGCCGGTGTGCCGTTTCTGGGGATCTGCCTCGGTTTGCAGGCGCTGTTTGAAGCCAGCGAAGAAGCGCCTGAGGTGCGCGGCTTGGGACTGTACGCCGGCGTTGTGCGCCGCTTCCCGAGTGACGCACGCGTACCGCACATGGGTTGGAACGAATTGGAAGTGAAACCGGAGTCGAAGCTGGTGCGCGATTTGCCCGGCCGGCCGTTTGTGTACTTCGCGCACAGCTATTACGTGCCGGTGGACGCACGCGCGGCTGCGATCTGCACCTACGCCGCCCCATACACGGCGGCGCTCGAAGCCGGCAACGTCTTCGGCGTGCAATTCCATCCGGAGAAGTCCGGGCCGGTCGGATTGAAGATTGTGCGGAATTTTGTGGAGATGTGAGTGCTGGCGAAACGGATCATTCCCTGTCTCGATGTCACTGGCGGCCGCGTGGTCAAGGGCGTCAATTTCGTAAATCTGCGCGATGCCGGCGACCCGGTCGAGTTGGCGGATCGTTATAACCGCGACGGCGCCGACGAACTGGTGTTTCTCGATATCACGGCGTCCAGCGACGCGCGCGAAATCATGGCGGGCGTGGTCGAACGCACGGCGCGGAAAGTGTTTATCCCGCTGGCGGTGGGCGGCGGCATCCGCTCGGTGGCGGATGCGCGCGGCATTCTCATGGCGGGCGCCGACAAAGTCTCCGTCAACACGGCCGCGGTGCGGCGGCCGGAGCTGATCACCGAATTGAGCCTGGAATTCGGCGCGCAGGCGGTGGTGCTGGCGATCGACGCGCGCCGCCACGCGCCCGGGCAGTGGCACGTATTCACGCGCGGCGGCCGCGACGATGAGGGCACCGATGTCATCGAATGGGCGGCGCGGGGCGAAGCCCTGGGCGCGGGCGAAATCCTGCTCACTTCCATGGACACAGATGGCGTGCAGGACGGTTTCGATTGCGCGCTGACCCGTGCGGTTTCCTCCGCCACCCGAATCCCCATCATCGCTTCCGGCGGCGCCGGCAAGCCGGAGCATTTCGTGCGCGTGCTGACGGAAGGCTGCGCCGACGCGGCGCTAGCGGCCTCCATCTTCCATTACGGAACTTATACCGTGAACCAGTTGAAGGAAGAGCTCGACCGGCACGGCATTCCGATGAGGATGAGCGGATGATTTTCCCTTGCATCGATCTGATGGACGGCAAGGTGGTGCAACTGGTGCAGGGCCGCGAGAAGGCGCTCGAAGCCGATTCCCCGGAAGAGATGCTGCGCCGCTTCGCCAAGTTTCCGGAAATCCAGGTGATCGATCTGGACGCCGCGATGGGCCGCGGTTCCAATGCGGAGTCGGTCCGCATGCTGGCGGCGCGCGCGGTTACGCGCGTGGGCGGCGGGGTGCGCACGGTGGAGCGCGCGCGGGCGCTCCTCGAACAGGGTGCGCACAAGGTGATCGTGGGCACCGCGGCCTTCACTGCGCAAGGAATCGACGAAGCGTTTCTGAGCGAACTCGGGCGCGCCATCGGCCGCGAACGGCTGCTGATCGCGGTTGATTCGAAAGACGGCCGCATCGTGGTCAAGGGCTGGCAGGAAGCCACGGAGTTCACCGCCGAGCGGATGCTGGGCTTGCTCGAACCCTATTGCGGCGGCTTCCTGGCCACCTGGGTGGATCGGGAAGGCATGATGCAGGGCACCGACCTCGCGTGGTTTCGCCGTCTGCGCGCGGCCACCACGCTCGAACTCACCGCCGCCGGCGGCATCACCACGTTGGACGAAGTGCGCGCGCTGCTCGACATGAACGTGAACGCGGCGCTCGGCATGGCCATCTACACCGGCCGCTTGAGCCTGGACGAACTGGCGAAGCTGGCCGCGTAGATCGAGACGGACGAGCCCGATTATACTGGAGATCAGCCTAATGAACACCTCCCTTCAGATCGTGGTCAGCGGCAGCATTGTCCCCGACCCGTTACAAACCCTCGAGCCGGTAACCAGTCCTGGTGGTCCCGCTCTCAAGAATGAAATGATGTTGCCGGCGGTGCTGGACCCGTGGGCCGCGCACGCGCTCTATGAAGCCGCGCACCTGGCGCTGGCGCAGCCGGGCAGCAAAGTCTGGCTGGTCAGCATGGGGCCCAAAGCCAAGCTGCAACAAGTGATGATGACGGTGGCGCAGAAGGTGCCGTTCGAGCTGGTGGCTCTGGATGGCTCGGCCTCTGGCTTCACCGATTCCTTTGCCACCGCGGCGGCGCTGGCAGGGGCCATCGAAGCCATTCCCGGGCTCGATAAATCGCGGCTGCTGCTGTTCGGCGGATGGGAATCGGCGTCGCGCGGCGCCGGTTCCACCATACAGATGACAGCCGAACGGCTCGGCATCACCGAACAGTTTCAGGGCGTGGACCGGATCGCGGTGCGCGAGGATGGCAGCTTCGAGGTGCTGGAACGTATCGAAGGCGGCCGCCACCAGGTTTCGGTGTGCACCGCGCCGCCCGCGGCGTTGGGCTGGGCCACCGGTTTCCTGCCCGAGCCGCGCAACAATCCGCAGGTTGGCATGGCCAATATGAAGACCGTCATGCCGGCATTGCAGCGGGCAAAAGCAGCTACCGCGGCCGATGCGGGCCTGCGTTTCGTTTCGGTCAGCCTGCCCAAGCAGCAGCGCGAGACGCGCATCGAAAAGAACATGGCGCCGGAACAGATCGCGCGCGAAATCGTCGCCTGGATACGGGAGGAATAACATGGAATCCATTTTACTTTTGGCCCATACCGAAGCCGATGGCACGCTGGCCAAGCCGGCCCTGGAGGCTCTCACTGCCGCGCTCGAGCTGGGCGGTGAATTGACCGTCGGACTGGTGGGCGGCGCGGTGGAACCCGCCGCCAACCTGGCCGCTGCCGCGGGAGCGCGGCGAATACTGGCCGTCACCGGCGAGCCGTTCACCCAGCCGCGCTACTCGACCGATGCCGCCGCGGCAGAGGCGATTGCCCGCGCCGCCGGCGCCGCCATTGTGCTGGCGCCCGCCACCGCGCGATGGGCGCGCGCGCTTCCCGGCGTGGCATACCGGTTGGGCGGCAGAATCGACACGCACGCCACGGGCCTGGCCGAGCGCGATGGCGCCCCGGCCGTCAATCGCTGGTTCTACCGGCAGCGCATGGAAGCGGTTTTGACGCGCACCGCGCGCCCCTGGCTGGTGCTTCTCGATGCCGGCTGCTTCGCGCCATGGAGCGAAGCGACACCTCAAGCAACGCCGGCGAGGGCGGCCGGCTCGGCGCAGGTAGAGTTTGTCGCGGTCGAAGCGCCGCAGTCGCGCACCACCGTCACCGGCATTCAGGCGCCCAAGGCCGATGAGCAGACCATCCGTCCCGATGCCAAGCTGCTTTTCGTAGCCGGCGCCGGCTGGACCAAGAAGCAGCCCGATGGCGCGGTGCATGTGGAGGAAGCGCAGCTGCTCATCCTCGGTGCGTTGCGCGGCGCCCAAGCCTCGCTCGGCGGCAGCAAATCGTTGGTCGATTTGAGCGGTGAAGGCCAAGCCGTGCTGCCCTTTATGACACATCTCAACCAGGTGGGCCAAACCGGCTCCACGCCGCGCCATCAAAAGGGACTCTCCACCTGCTGCCACGGCGAAGAGCCCCACGTGGTCGGCTGGCGCTTCGTCACCGAACGTCGCGCCGTAAATCTCGATCCCAACTGCGGCTGGTCCCGCGGCAAAGCCGACGTGGTTTACGTAGCCGACGCCTTCGCCGTGGTGAGGGAATTGAACCGGCTGCTGGGATAGGCCCAGCAGCCGTGGCGCGGGCTGTCCAGCCTGATGTGTCGAGAGTCATCTCGACATTTCTTGTGGCTGTGGGTGGCTCGCAGAGGACCGGCGGCAAAGACCGGCGGCGTTACAAAGAAGGGCGCAAGAACCGGCTGCTATGGCTGCTGCTGGCCGCTGTCTGGCCGGCGCTTCAAGGTCGGGCGGTCGCTGTCATCGGTACTCGTACTCGAGCCGGTGCCGTCGTCCACCGGGCCGTTGCCGGTGCCGGGAGCGCGGCGCAGGCGCGGCCGGTTCGGATCTTCCTTGGAATCAACCTTATGGCGGTTATGCAACATGGCCAGTCTGCCCTTGACGTCGTTGAATTCCGACGTGTTGACCACGTACTCGTCCTTGGGCTTCAGCTCTGTCTGGATTTCCTGCTGCGCCGCCTTGATCCGGTCGTCGTTCATTGGGTGGGTCATGAACACTTTGGCGATCGATCCCGGCTTCCGCTTCTCCATGGTCTCGATTTTTTCGAAGAAGTCGACAAATGACCTCGGGTCGTAGCCCGACTTATAGAGGTACTGCAAACCGAAATGGTCGGCTTGCCTCTCTTCGGCGCGCGTGAATTGCAACATGGTCAGGGGAATCGCCAGGCTCATGCCCTGGCGGATGGCGTAGCCGGTCCACGTCCAACCGGTTAACATCGAGCCGGCGATCGCGCCAATCTCCATCAGGTCGCCCTTGGTTTGCTGGCGCGTGGCATGGCGGCAGGCAACGTGGGCAATTTCATGAGCCATGACGCCGGCCAGTTCGGCTTCGGTGTCGGCTTTGAGAATCAGGCCGGAGTTGACGAAGAAGAATCCGCCCGGAAGAGCGAAGGCGTTTACCTCTTCGGTGTCCAGCACTTTGATGGTGAACGGCACTTTGGCGTCGGAGTTGCGCACGATATTCTGGCCGACGCGGTTTATGTACTCGGCAATGATCGGGTCGTCGACGATCTTGGCCTGGCGCTCCACCTCGGTTGCCAACTGCTTGCCAAGCGCGATCTCCTTCTCGAGCGAGTAGAAGTTGATGCCGCTGCCGACGTCGCGATCCCCAATCGCGTCAGGATCGTTGTTTTTGTTCTTGCTGTCGTCGCCATACGCGCCACCAGCCAGCAGGCTGAGGGCGGCGAAAGATGTCACAAGAGACGTGAATCGGCGCTTCATGGGGGGACTCCCTCTACATACACTATACGCCCGAACGCGGCGCAGCAGCGAACTGCACAATCATTTAACGTGTCGGCGGGGGATGTGGTTTCACCCCAGGCGGAGTGTTTTCAATACAGGCCCAGGCTGATGACTTTACCGGCTGAATCCACCAGGACGTCCAGCCGCCGGTCCATGTAGGAGTAGAACTTGCGGCCTTTGTTGGCCTCGGTGGCGCTGACCGCGCCGCTCCACTGGCGCCGGCAGTCCTGCCAGCTCATGTTCTGCGGATAGACGAAGACGGTTCTCAGCAAGCCGCTTCCGGATTCAAAGTCGAGTTCCAGTTCCCTGTAGCGGCCAGTTGGATCGGCGAACGCGTAAATCTGGCCGTTGACGCTCTGGTTATCGCCGTAAGCCGGGCGCTGGCGGAGCGGCTGGCCGAGCAGAAAACTGGCATCGTCGGCCGACCACTGGCCGATCATCTTCTGGCAGAAAAGCGCGCTGTTTTGTTCGAAGGCCGGGGGATAACTGACCTTCGTGGAGTTGCGTGGAGCGGTTTCGGTGGGAGTGGCGAGACCACCGGGCTTGGTCGAAGCCGCCGGCGCGGGTTTGGCGGCCTCCGGCTTGCTCACGGGCGCTCCCGGTAGGAATACAACCACATCATCTGGATCAGCGTCCTGGTTGCGCAGAACCGGCGGCACCGGGGAGGGCGCGGTTTTCGGCCGGTCTGGCGATTCCGCCGCAATGGCGAGCCAGCCAGCCATCAGGCAAATCAGGACACACGAGACCTTTGGCATAACATTCTCAATAAAACACGGACGAATACACTTTAAAAATAGCCGATTGAGGACAGTGTTACGAGCCCGAATTTGGCAAGTAGCAGGACGTTGACGAAAGTTATGTGCGTACCCAGTCGCCGCTTTGGCCCGGCGATCACGGGCGTTGGGCACCGAGGAGGTTTTCGACGAAGCTCGGTTCGATGGGCCAATAGCCGTAAACCCGCTTGCCGCCGCTCGAGAATCTGCCCGCCGCAAGCACGCCGCTCAGGTCGGCCGGGTTGGCGTTCTGATTCTCGCGGGCAATCATCTGGCGGAGCACGCTGGTGACACGGGTCAGTTCGAGCGCCGCGTCCGCTGCATCGATTTCATCGCGGCAAAGCACGTCCAGTTTGGCGGCCATGCGGCGGCCTTCGGGCGTGAAAGCCAGGGTGACGCTTTCCGCCTCGCTCAGGCTGTGCGCGAACATTCGAGTGCCGGCGGGCAGATTGTCGCCGGAACGCAGCATCGAAATCGGCACCGAAACCCACACTGGCGATGCAGACGGGACGGCGGGCGTGCCGGGCGCCGGCGTGGCCAGGCGCAAGGCGGCCGACGCATCCGGGCTGACCGCCAGCGCCATCAGGCCGGGCCGCAGGGGGAAGAACGAAATCTGGCGCTCCGGGAGAGTGCCTTGCATGCGGCACAGGTCGCGTTCGCAGCGGCCGCCCTGCTCCGCCACATAGGCACGCAGCCGGGGCCAATCGAAACGCCCCTCGATGAGCAGGAATTTGCCGGTGGGCGCGAAGGCTACCAGAGCCCGATCCAGGTCCCGCTGGTAGTTGAGGTTGGTCTTGCGCACGAAGGTCTTGTATTCGGGGTCCTGGCCCGCCTGGGAGCCGTCCAGCATTTGCAGAATTCCGGCGCGCCGCAGCGCCCGGAAATCGACCGAGAGAATCAGCGCATTATCGGCGGGCAGCCGTTGGAGCAGCCGGGTGGTGGTGAAAGGCTGCGATCGGTACCAGTCAACGCCGGCGATCAAAAGCGCGGCGGCGGCCAGCGCCGCCCCCAGCCAATACAAGCGGGTCCTCAGGCTCACCACCCCAGTATCACACCAGGGCCGGTGCGCCGTGGAGTGCGTGCGCCACGCCGGCGCCAGGATTTGGCGTGGTTGTTTCCCGACGGGACCGCGAGCCCAAGAAGAGCTGAGAATTCGCGCAGGTCAATGGTGCTCGACGGTAATCACTGCCTGCCAGTACCCGGAGTTGTCCGTGTAGTCGTCGTCGTTCACACCAAGATAGAGGCGGCCGGCGGACCCTGGCGGCACGGTTCCTTGCTTGCCAATTTCGAAGATCGTCCCTCCCGCGCGCACGCGGCCGAGCAACGACCAGCAACTCAGTTGCGACGCGGGGACCGGCCCGGCCGGTTGGCCAAACAGTTGCTTAGCGCGGATGCAGTTTGGATAGAAGCCGCCCGGTTTCTGTATGCCAATCCGCCGGTCTGCCGCGACCCGGATCGTTCCGTCGGCTATGATCGCGGCCGTGTCACTGGCGCGCAGGTCGATCCCCGTATCGGTCCACGCCCGGTTCGAATCGACACTGACCGTCAGCATGGTTGGCGCCAGAACTGGCGCCAGCGACTGGCGCGCGCTCTCGGCCGGAGGCGGCGCTGGTTGCTCGTCCGTGCGCACGGCGCTCTCCGCGTGCGCGGCGGGCTTCTTCGTTGCCGGCGCCTCGCCCGTTTTCACCGGCGTTTCAGCCTTCGGCACAACTTCGGTACGGGAAGGCGGATGCGTAGCCGGTGCAGGCGCTTTACTCTCTTTCTCTTTTGGCAGGACGGCCGGAGCCGCTGTTCCGCTCGCCGTCCCCGCACTTGGACTGCCGGCCGAAGGCCGCACCTCCTGCGCCTGATTCCCCGCGAGGTTTCGCAATTCAGGCCAGAATCGGTAGCCTGCCGCCCCAGCCAGGGCCAGAACCAGCAACACCGCCAGGAGGGTTATCGGTCTGCGAGCGCTGCGGGCAGGAGGAACCGGCGATGGCTGCGCGGCCACGGGCACCGTGGCGCGCAGCGCAGTGTCCAGCGCGGAAACGAATTCCGTGCAATTCGCAAAGCGATTCTCCGGCAGCGCCGCCATTGCGCGTCCCAACGGCACGTCGATCGTCGCCGGCAGCAGCGGGTTGGCCGCGTGCGCCGAAGGCCGCTGGCCGTAAACGATGCTGTGCACCATCGAGGCGTACGTCCCCCCATGGAACGGACCCGCGCCAGTCAACAGCTCATAGGCAACCACCGCCAGCGAAAACTGGTCGGACCTGCCATCCACTTCGCGCCCCTCGATCTGTTCCGGAGACATGTATGCGGGCGTGCCCATCACCATGCCGGTGACCGTGTATTTCGGCGCCGTGGTGATCTTGGCGATGCCGAAATCCGCGATCTTCACTTGGCTCCCCTTGTGCAGCATGATGTTAGGTGGCTTGATATCGCGATGCACGACGCCGTTCTCATGGGCGTAATCGAGGGCTGCGGCGATTTGCCGGAGTATGTCCACCACCTCGGCCGGTTGCAGCTTTCTGCCCGATTGTGCCACCTGCTGCAAGGACGGTCCGTCGACATACTCCATGGCGATAAACGCCATCTCACGGTCCTCTCCTACGTCGTAGACCACCACGATCCCGGAATGGGAGAGCGCCCCGGCCGAGCGTGCTTCGCGGAAAAGCCGTTCCCGCAAAATCTGCGCTTCGCCCGCTCCCGTCAGGAATTGCAGGTTGATGACTTTGATCGCGACCCTTCGCCCGATGGCGGGATCGGTGGCTTCGTAAACGATTCCCATGCCGCCCCGCCCCAGTTCGCGCGCCACCGCGTAACGCCCGATCCGCATCGACGCTGCCGTGTCGTCCGGCAACGCCGGATTGGGCGCGTGCAGTTTCTGATCTTCCGCTGACATCGCGGCTCCCGTCTCAATTGTGAAAGTTCAGGGGGCTTCGTTGCGACTGCCCTCCTGGCTTTCGCTTCATCCGGTTTCGTATCTAGCCGTACCGCAGTTTCAGCCGCTATTGTACAGTACCTGACACTTTTCGGATACGCGTGTCCGCGACATGGGCCACGGCGCAACCCGCGATTTCATCGATACGGGCGGTTCGCAGGCCGGGGGCCGCGCCACAAGGCGGAGAAACATCTGTTAAATCCGTAAGAGTGTGCGGCGTGGAAAAGGCGCGCACTCACCATTGCCGAGGGCTCTCGCACGCGCGCGATACGGGTTGCGGCGCCGGGTAGTGTAAACTGGGTGTTGCTTCTCTCTATGACTTCGGTTGCTCCCAGGGAAATTGTCAGCGCGCACAGCCCCGATTCCGATGATGCCTTCATGTTTTACGGGCTGGCCACCAAGAAGGTGCGCTCGTCGAAAGTGACGTTCCGCCACGTGTTGGAGGATATCGAAAGCCTCAACCGGAAGGCCATGGAAGGGCTTTACGACTTGAGCGCGATCTCCTATCACGCGTATCCGTATGTAGCCGATAAATATGTGTTGATGGCCAGCGGGTCGAGCATCGGCGATGGATACGGTCCGATGATCATCGCCATGCGGCCGATGGAACCGGAGGAGCTGAAGGGCAAGCGCATCGCCATACCGGGCACGCTCACGACCGCCTATCTGGCGGCGAAGCTGTTTGAGCCGGATTTCGAAGCCGTGGTGACGCCATTCGACCAGATCACCAACGCGGTGCGCGACCGCGCGGTGGATTGCGGCCTGATCATTCACGAAGCCCAGTTGACCTATGACCGCGAGGGATTTCACCGCATCGTGGACCTGGGGCGCTGGTTCAAGGCGGCCAGCGGCCTGCCGCTGCCGCTGGGCGGCAACGTGCTGCTGCGCTCGCTCGGCGCCGAAATGCAGAGCGAGTGCTGCCGGTTGATGCGGGAGAGTATCCAGTACGCGCTCGACAACCGCGACGAAGCGCTCGAGTACGCGTTGCAGTTCGCGCGCGACATGGAGCCGCGGCTGGCCGAAAAATTCATCGGCATGTACGTCAACCACTACACGTTGGACGCCGGAGAGGTGGTTCCGAAGGCCGCGCAAAAGCTGCTCGATATGGGCTTCGAGGCCGGCTTCATCCCCAAGCGGGTGGAAGTGGAATTCGTGCGCTAAGGGCGGGGCTTCGTGGCGAAACGGGCCGGGCATGCCCGGCCCCTACGGTCGGCGTTGGAATGGAGGTTCGCCATGCGAGCTCACAGCATTGTCGCCTGTGCCGCGTTTCTCACCGTGCTCGCTCACGTGGCGAGTTGCCAGGCGACGTCGAGCGACGCCGCAACTCAGATTGGAAAAGAATGGGCACCCGGTTCGCGCCCTGGCCGGGACTTGGAAAAAAGCGACGGCAAGATCGACTCGCCGACTATCATCCGGTACCTGCAACGACTCGAGAACAAGCTCGCGAGCGCGATTAGCGCGCCGCCGGCGGAAGTCCGCCTGACGCGGAGTTCCGATCTGTATGTATCGGTGCCGGCCGATCGTGTTCTGTACATCAGCGGCGGTCTGTTGCAACGGATCGAAAACGAGGCGGAGCTGGCTGGTTTGTTGGCGCATGAGCTGGCGCATGCGCAGGCGGAAAGAGCGGCAGCGCTTGAAGGCCAAGGGAACGGGACCATGCGGGAGGGCTGTGTCCTTCAGTCCAAGCCGGCACCGGCCGGAAACGAAAATGCGCGCGAGCACGAGTTGCAGGCGACTGTGGCGGCCATCGGCTACCTGAAAGCCGCCGGTTACGATCCAGCCGGCGTTTTGGACCTCTTTTCAAAACTGGCCTACGAGCACCCCGTTTGGGCCAAGGCAATTGTCCCCGAAGATCTGCTCGCGCTGCGTGTGAAGACGGAGGCGGAAGCCATACCGCCGGGCGGATACCGGATCGAAAGCTCCGAGTTCGTGGAGGCCCATGCGATGCTGGCGACGTTGTTGTCGCGCAGCCGCTGATCTTACTCGTTCAAAAACACGGGCAAGCTAAGCGTGCCCTACCAGGGAGCGCGATACAGTAGAAGTATGCGCGTTTTCTCAGCCTGGTTTCTGGCATTTCTGGCGGTGTCCGGTGCGTGCGGGCAAGCGAATCTGCGGCCCAAGGACGTTCGCGACATCGCTCGCGCCGGTTCCAGCGCGATTCCGAAGTTGCAGGAATTGCTTTCTAATCCGTCGCCCGAGGTGCGAGCCGAAGCGGTCCGGCAGATCACCGAGATTGGGCCGCCGCACAGCCTGGATCCGCTGATCCAAGCCAGCCGCGACGGCGATCCCGCGGTCCAGATGCTGGCTGCCGATGGCCTGGTGAATTTCTATGTGCCGGGTTACGTGAAACGGGGCGTCAGCGGGACCATCGAGCGCGTGGGGACGGGCATCAAGAGCAAGTTCACCGACACCAACGACCAGGTGATTGACGCCTACATCGCGGTGCGCCCCGATGTGATCGCCGCGCTCGACGCGCAGTTGCGGTCGGGCAACCTGGATGTGCGCGCCAACGCGGCGCGTGCCGAAGGCGTCCTGCGCGGCAAGGCGGTGGTTGAGGATCTGGTTGCCGCGTTACGGACCAAGGATTCCACGTTGATCTACGAATCGCTGGTGGCCCTGCAGAAGATCGGCGACCTATCGGCGGGGCCGGCGGTGGAATTCCTGCTGCACGACTTCGATCCCAAGGTGCAAATCGCGGCGATCGAAACGGTGGGCCTGCTGCGCGACGCAGGCGCCGTGCCGGCGCTGGCGGACGTCACCGGCCAGACGGACAATCTCAAGGTAAAGCGCGCCGCGTTGACCTCGCTCGCCATGCTGCCCGACCCGGCCTATCGCGGCATCTATCAGCGGTATTTCCACGATAAGGACGAGAAACTGCGCGGGGCGGCGGCCGAGGGGTTGGGGCGGCTGAAGAATCCGCTCGACCTGCCCGTGCTGCAGCAGGCCTGGAAGGAAGAGGGCAGGCCCGGGCCGCGGCTGTCGCTGGCTTTTGCCCAGGTGATGCTGGGGGCGACCGAGCTTAGCCAATTCAGCCCCTTGCAGTTCCTCATCAACAATCTGAACCTGGCGGCTTATAACGGCTCTGCGCTGCCGTTGCTAGTAGAGTTGGCGCGGGATGCGCGGGTGCGCACGGCGCTTTATGGAGCGATCGAGAGTGGGACCAAGGACGAGAAGATCGGCCTGGCGCGAGCGCTCGGGGCCAGCGGCGATGCCGAAACCATTGCGCGGTTGAAAAAACTGATTGACGACCAGGACCCGGCCGTAGCGCAGGCGGCCATCGCCGCCACACGCAGCATCCAGGCCCGGATGTAATGTAAGGAACCCAACCGGCGAAACCGGTGCGGGCTTACTTGGCTTTCTTCTGTTTCTGCTGGCCGACGCGGACCTTGAAGTGCAACTGTTTGGCTTCCTGGAACGCCTTGTGATCGTGGCGCGCCACGGTATCCTCCAGGTACTTGGAAACGTCGGTAGCCTTCGGCAGAACCGCCATCACCGTGAAGCTCTCATTGCAGGTCGGGCAGAACGGCCGGAACCGTTTCACATTCGGGATCGCCATAACCTTCAGTGTAGCAAAACAGGGCGCTCCAGGGCTTGCTACCGCGGCGGGCGAATCGGCCCAAAAATGGCCGGGAAGCATGCGCCGCTTCATAGCGCCCGGAGGGCCATCACGGTGACGTCGTCGCTACGCGGTCCGCTGCTGAATGCGGCGACCGCATCGAGGATGGCGTCGACCACCTGGGCGGCGGGCTGTCCCTGCCGGCCCCGCACCACGCGCTCGAGGCGCGCTTCGCCGAATTCGTCGCCGGAAGCGGAGGCGGCTTCGGTAACGCCATCGGAATAGATCACCAGCGCGTCGCCGGGCTCAAGCGCCACCTCGGCCACCGCGCAACTCCACTGCGCGAAGGCTCCCAGCATGAGCGCCGTGGCGTCCAGGCGCTCCAGCGCGCCCGACGAACGCAGCAGCAGCGGCGCATTGTGGGCGCAGTTGACGTAGCGCAAGCGGCGCGCGCGGTCGTCATAGAGCCCATAGAATAAGGTGGCGAAGCGCTCGGCGGCGGTGGAATGGAAGAAATGGCGATTGATGCTTTCGAGCAGCGCCGCCGGCGCGCACAGCGCCTCCTCCGCCTGGCTGCGGAAAGCGGCCTGCAAGTTCGCCATCAGCAGAGCAGCCGGCACACCCTTACCCGAAACATCGGCCAGCAGAAACACTTCGTGGCCGCCGCCGGCGGGGAGAAAATCGTAGTAGTCACCGCCCACTTCGCGCGCGGCCAGGCACTGGGCGGCGCACTCCAATGTGTCCAGCCGCGGCGGATCGCCGGGGAACAGCTTCTGCTGCACGGCGGCGGCGATTTCCAATTCCGACTTCCGCCGCCGGCCCGAATCGGCCTGCTTGCGAATGGCCGCGATCAGCCGCTGGTTCTCCCAAGGCTTCTGAATGAAATCGCACGCGCCGCGCCGCATGGCTTCCACCGCCAGATCGAAACTGCTCCACGCGGTCATCACCATCACCGGAGCGGCGTTGCCCTGGGCCTCCAGGCTGGCCAAGAGATCCATGCCCTCCGCGCCCGAAGTCGTATCGCGCGCATAGTTGAGGTCCAGCAGGACCAGGTCGAAGGCCTCGCCGCGCGCCCGATCCAGCAGGGCGGCCGGCGTTTCCACCGTCACCGCCTGCCAGCCTTGACTCTTCAGAAGCAGCCGCAGCGCCTCGCAGACGTCCGACTGGTCGTCGCACACCAGCACCCGAAAATCGGCAAGCAGCGGAGCCACGGTTTCGGGAGCATTCATAGCCGGTGTTCCCACATACCCATGGTTGCACGCCGCGTGCCCTTCACAAGCCTTTTTAACACAGCGGCTTCGTCAACCGGCGACTGTCCGTTTGCGGGACGGAGCGTCGCGCTGTGGGACGGCGTCCGCAGATGAAACGCGCGGGTGTGTGTTCCCCGGCAAGACGATCGGGTAGAATAAGCGGCGTGGTCAAGGTGGATATCGGCGCATCGATCGGCCGGCGCGTTTTTGCAGGGCTGATTGGGGCGGCGGCGCTCGGCGGCTGCGGCCGTGCGGCAGAGGCCCCGGCAAAATGGCGCGGCTTCAACCTGCAAGAGAAGTTCACGGCAACGCCGGAGGAATGGGCGGCGCTCGACCCGGAATGGGGACGGCACAACGAGCCGTTCGTGGAAACCGATTTTGAATGGATGTCGCGATGGGGGTTCAACTTCGCGCGCCTGCCGATGTCCTACCGTTGCTGGGCCGACCCGAAGGATCCATTTCACATGGCGGAAAGCACGCTGCGCGAAATCGACCAGGCGGTCGATTGGGGCAGGCAGTATGGCGTGCACGTGTGCCTGAATTTTCACCGCGCTCCGGGGTACTCGGTCAGCGGTGCGCTCGTTGCCGAACCTTGGAACCTGTGGACCGACCAACATGCCGTGGACATCTTTCGTTTCTACTGGGGCCATTTCGCGGAGCGGTACCGCGGGATTCCGAGCCGGCGCCTGAGCTTCAATTTGATCAACGAACCGAGCCATTGCACCGCGGCGCAATATGAGAAGGTGATTCGCGCGGGCGTTGACGCCATCCGGCAAGCCGACCCTGCTCGCATGGTTCTGATCGACGGCTTGTTCGGCGAAGCGATCCTGCCGGTAAACGGGCTGGCCGACATTCCCAACGCAGTGCACGCGACGCGCGGCTATGCGCCATTCGCGCTCACGCACTACCTGGCGCCCTGGGCGGGCACGCCGCGGCAGATGCCAACCTGGCCGATGCGCATCTCGGAAACCGTGGAGTGGAACCGCGCCATGCTGGAGCGCTGGTGCATCCAGCCCTACCGGGAATTGGCCGATCGCGGCGCGACCGTGTTTGTCGGCGAGTGGGGCTGTTGGAACCGCACGCCACACGCGGTGACGCTAAGCTGGATGCGGGATTTCCTGTCGCTTTGGAAAGGCGTCAACTGGGGCTGGGCGCTGTGGTGCTTTCGCGGCTCCTTTGGGATTCTGGACAGCAATCGCAGCGACGTGGCTTACGAAAACTGGCGCGGCCACAAACTCGACCGGCGGATGCTGGAGTTGCTGCGCGAGTTCTGAGAGCCTCTTGAAAAGCGCTTGCTGCGAGCTTTTCGGCCGCTATGCCCGCCCCAGCATGCCGTATCGACCAGGCTCATCTTGCATGAGAAACGAGTGGTATTTGACACCTGCCAGTCCGTTTGTTCTAATGAAGTTAACTCATTGCTCCTCAGTAGCTCAATGGTAGAGCATTCGGCTGTTAACCGAAGGGTTGTAGGTTCGAGTCCTACCTGAGGAGCCAGATCCCTCGCCGCGAACTCCCGTTCCTTCCGGTTAACTCCCAGCCATCCTGGAAATTGCTGGGAATGGCCAATACTGTGCGAATATGGGCTCTCTCGGCAGTTGCCCAGAGAGTTGTCGACTAGCCCGGAGGTCCGTATGTGGAGTCGGTCTGCGCCCGTTTCTCAGACTCTCCGATAAGGCCGAGCGTTTGGTTAACTGGCCGTTCATTCGCGCGCCGGGCGGAGGCCGATCCGCTGGCTGGCGAGGCTGCGCGATTGAATGCGGCGATCAAAGAGGCTGATCGCCGACCGCGCGAGGAGAGTTCCGCGCAACAGCCACCGGCCGCACGCTCTGCTAAGATCATCGTTTCACAGGCAAACTCGCATTCCCAAGCAAAGGACGCGCGCCTTTGACCAACTACGCCGATAACCTCGTCAGTTTCATCTGGGACGTTGCCGATCTTCTGCGCGGCCCCTACCGGCCGCCCGAGTATCGCAAAGTCATGCTCCCCATGACCGTCCTGCGCCGGCTCGATTGCGTCCTCGAATCCACCAAGGCTAAGGTTCTCGAAGAGCATAAAAGGCTCAAGGGCCAGAACGCCACCATCGTCGATAAAATGCTCCGCCGCGCGGCGAAGCAGCAGTTCTACAGCACTAGCAAGTACGACTTCGCCAAACTCCTGGCAGACCCCGAAGGCCTCGCGCAGAACCTGCTCCACTACATCCAGGCCTTCTCCCCCGAGACCCGCGCCCTCTTCAGCAACTTCGCCTTCGATCAGCAAATTCAGAAGCTCGACAAATCCAACCGCCTCTTCAAGCTCGTCCAGAAATTCTCCGAAGTCGACCTCCACCCCAACGTCGTCTCCAATCTTGAAATGGGCCGCAGCTTCGAAGAACTGGTCCGCAAATTCAACGAGGCCGCCAACGAAGAAGCCGGAGACCACTTCACCCCCCGCGAAGTCATCCGCCTGATGGTCGATCTCATCTTCCTGCCCGATAACGACCTTCTCCGCAGAAAAGGCGCGGTCCGCACCCTCTTCGATCCCGCGGCCGGCACTGGCGGAATGCTCTCGGAAGCCGCCAAGTACCTCCGCGAACTCAACCCGGACGCCAAACTCGTCATCTTCGGCCAGGACTACAACGCCGAGGCCTACGCCATCTGCGGTTCCGACATGCTCATCAAGGGCGAGGAGATCGACAATATCCAATTCGGCGACTCCCTGGGCGACGGCAAAACCTTCGACGCCTTCCCCGGCAAGAAGTTCGATTACATGCTGGCCAATCCCCCCTTCGGCGTGAAGTGGGAATCGGAGGACGAATACGTCAGGAAGGAACACGAAAACGAAGGCTACGACGGCCGCTTCGGCGCCGGCCTTCCCCGCATCAACGACGGCTCCTTCCTCTTCCTCCAGCACATGATTTCGAAGATGAAGCCCTACTCCCACGCCGATCAGACCGGCTCGCGCATCGGTATCGTCTTCAACGGCTCGCCCCTCTTCACCGGCGACGCCGGCTCCGGCGAAAGCAACATCCGCAAGTGGATCATCGAGAACGACTGGCTGGAAGGCATCGTCGCTCTGCCCGACCAACTCTTCTACAACACCGGCATCAATACCTATATCTGGATCGTGACCAATCGCAAAGCGCGCCAGCGCAAAGGCAAGGTCCAACTCGTTAACGCCGTCGATTTCTACACAAAGATGCGCAAGAGCCTCGGCAACAAGCGCAACGAACTGGCCGAGCGGCAGATCGTGGAAATCGTCCGCACTTACGGCGACTTCGCCGAAGCCGAGCATTCGAAAATCTTCGATAACGACGACTTTGGATACCGCAAAATCACCGTCGAACGGCCCCTTCGACTGAGTTTCTCCGCGACCCCGGAGCATCTCACCGCCTTTGAAGCCTCGCGGGCCTTCGAAGCGATGGCGACCTCACGCAAATCGGGCAAAGAGGGGCGCAAGGAAATCGAACGCGGGCAGGCTTTGCAGGCAGAGTTACTCGCCGCGCTTCGGACGCTGCCGATGGATCGGGTCTGGATGGATCGCGAGGAATTCAGCGCCGCGCTGGACCGGCTGCCTGTGACAATCGCCGCGCCGGTACGAAGAGCGATCCTGGCAAGCTTCAGCGAGCGAGACGAGAGCGCCGCAATCTGTAAGGACGCAGACGGCAACGTCGAGCCCGATCCTGAGTTGCGCGATACCGAGAGTGTTCCGCTGAATGAGGCCATTCACGTTTACTTTGAGCGCGAAGTGAAGCCGCATGTCTCCGATGCCTGGATCGACGAGGATAAAACGAAGGTCGGCTACGAGATTCCGCTGACGCGACACTTCTATAAGTACACGCCGCCGCGGCCTCTGGAGGTGATCGAGAAGGAGATTCGAGAACTCGAAGGCGAGATCATGAGTATGCTCGCGGCGGTGCGCAGGTGAAGACACCTCCAGGCTGGCGGTCCGTTCGACTTCGCTACCTCTGCAAGATTAACCCAGCGGCACGCCGGATAGCCGGGCCGATAGCCTTCGTACCCATGGATGCCGTCGGCGTGCTTGGCGATATCAGATTCGACCAAGTTATCGAGCAGTCCGACGCTTCAACCGGCCTCAGCTACTTCGAAGAAGACGACGTGATCGTCGCCAAAATAACTCCGTGCTTTGAAAACGGGAAGTGCGCACTCGCCGCGAACGTGCCGGGCGGGCGGGCGTTGGGCAGCACCGAATTTCATGTAATCAGGCCGAGTTCGGCGGTGTTTCCGAGGTTTCTCTTCTACGTATGCGTTTCAAATGCATTCCGCGAACCCGGCGAGGCGCAGATGTACGGGGCAGCCGGCCAGAAACGCGTTCCAACCGACTTTGTAAGAGATTTCTGCCTAGCCCTTCCCGAGAAACCGGAGCAGCGAGGCATCGCGGCGTTTCTTGACCGCGAAACATTGCAGATCGATAGCCTGCTGAAGAAAAAACAGCGGCTGATCGAGCTGCTCGACGAAAAGCACGCCGCCCTAATCAGCCGCGCTGTTACCCAGGGCCTCGATCCCAGTGTCCCCATGAAAGACTCGGGTGTACGATGGCTCGGCCCTGTTCCAGCACGATGGCGTGTGACTCGGCTGAAGTTTACGTTGGCGAACATCGAGCAGGGATGGTCACCGCAGTGTGATTCGCGGCCCGCCGAGCTCGAAGAGTGGGGAGTCCTGAAGGTCGGGTGTGTTAACGGAGGGACATTCGAGCAATCCGAGAACAAATCGCTGCCACCTGATCTTGAAGCAGACGACCGGCTCGAGATCAGACCTGGCGACGTGCTGATCAGCCGCGCGAACACGCGCGAGCTAGTTGGAAGTGCAGCGTTGGTCGTGTCCGTGCGACCCAAGCTGTTGCTCTGCGACAAACTGTACCGGGCGAGGGCCGGCAAGGCAATCGCTCCGCAATTCGTCGCGCTTCTACTACAATGCGGTCACGTTCGGTACCAAATCGAGCGCGAGGCCACCGGCGCGAGCGGCTCAATGCAGAACGTCGGGCAAGACACAATTCGGAATATCCGCTGTGCGATTCCCGAGGTGCAGGAACAACTTGAGATCGCTCGGTGGGCCTCCCAGCAGTCAGACACTTTTAAGAGGGCGACATCAGAATTGCAGGAATCGATTGGCCTTCTCCGCGAATACCGCTCCACCCTCATCACCGCCGCCGTTACCGGACAGCTCGACATCCGCAAGCACGAAAAGAAAATGGAGGCCCTGGTCTGATGGTTGACCATCGCGAGATCGCCTTCGAAGACGCCATCGAGCACTCCCTCACCACCTCCGGCGGTTACGAGAAAGGCGACCCCGCGCTGTACGACCGCACACGCGCCCTCCATCCCCACATCGTCCTCGAATTCGTCCAAACCACTCAGCCCAAACCATGGAAGGTTCTCGCCGACTACTACGGTGCGAGCGCCGGTGATGCCTTCCTTGGCGAACTCGTCCTGGCGCTGGAGTCGCGTGGTACCCTCGACGTGATTCGCCATGGCCTCGACTTCTTCGGCCAAACTTTCGCTCTCGCCTACTTCGCGCCCGCCAGCGGGCTTAATCCCGAAACCGCGAAGCTCTATAAGTCCAACCGCCTCACCGTTACCCGCCAGGTCCATTTCAGCCTGCAGAACGAGCAATCCATCGATCTCCTGCTCAGCCTGAACGGCCTCCCCGTCGCCACAGCCGAACTCAAGAACGCCTTCACCGGCCAGACCGTTCGCATCGCCATTCAGCAATACCGCGACCGCGACCACCGCGAACTCCTCTTCGCATTCAAGAAACGCGCGCTGGTTCATTTCGCCGTCGATACCGATGAATGCTATATGGCCACCCGCCTGGAAGGCGCGGAGACGCGGTTCCTGCCGTTCAACCAGGGCAATCGCCACGGCGCGGGCAACCCCGAAAACCCCGACGGCTACCGCACTTACTACCTCTGGGAACAGATCTGGAAACGGGATAGCTGGCTTGACCTTCTCGGACGTTTCCTCCATGTCGCTAACTCAGGGAACGACAAGGCGGACAAGCAGGAGCGCCTCATCTTCCCCCGCTACCACCAGGTCGATGCCGTCCGCAAACTCGTCGCCGACGCGCGAACGTCCCGCACTGGTAAGAACTACCTGGTCTGGCATTCTGCCGGAAGCGGCAAAAGCAACAGCATCGCCTGGCTGGCCCATCGCCTCTCCAGCCTGCATGACGCGCAGGACCGAAAAGTATTCGATTCTGTCATCGTCATCACTGATCGCCTGGTTCTCGACAAGCAACTCCAGGACACCATCTACCAGTTCGAGCACAAGACCGGCGTCGTGATGAAAATCGATGACGATTCCAAGCAACTCGCCGACGCGCTGCGCAACGCCGTCCCCATCATCATTACCATCCTCCAGAAGTTTCCGTTCGTCACTAAGCACGCGGGCGACCTCCCCGAACGCCGCTACGCCGTCATCGTCGACGAAGCACACTCCTCCCAATCCGGCGAGAGCGCCGCCAAAATGAAAGCCGTCCTCGCCGGCGAACGCATCCGCGCCATCGCCCGCAAGAAAGCGGAAGAAGAGCAGCTACCCGATTACGAAGAGGAAGTGATCCGCGTTGTGGAAGGGCGCAAACAACAGCCTAATCTCAGCTTCTTCGCCTTCACGGCGACGCCCAAGTACAAGACCATCGAAGTCTTCGGCCAGCGCGACGCCAACGGCGAGCCCCAACCGTTTCACGAATACAGTATGCGCCAGGCCATCGAGGAAGGTTTCATCCTCGATGTGCTGAAGAACTACACCGTCTACAGTACCTATTACCGGCTCCTCAAATCCGCCCAAGCCGATCCCGAAGTGGAAAAGAAAAAGGCCGCCAAAGCGCTCGCCCGCTTCATGCGCCTGCACCCCCACAACATCGCCCAGAAGACCGAAGTCATCATCGAACACTTTCGCCAGCACGTCCGCCACCGTATAGGCGGGCGCGCCAAAGCCATGGTGGTCACCGGTTCCCGCCTGGAAGCCGTGCGTTACAAAAAGGCCGCCGATGAGTACATCCTGGCCCACGGCTACGCCGATCTGCGCACCCTGGTCGCCTTCTCCGGCACCCTGATCGATCCCGACGACCCGACTCAGGAAGAACTCACCGAAGTCAAAATGAACGGCGGCAAAATCAGCGAAAAGCGGCTTCCCGAAGAATTCAAGAAACTGGAATACGGCATCCTCATCGCCGCCGACAAATATCAAACCGGATTCGACCAGCCGCTGCTCCATACCATGTACGTCGATAAGCGTCTGGCCGACGTGCAGGCTGTCCAGACGCTTTCTCGGCTCAACCGGGTTTGTCCTGGCAAGGAAGATACATTCGTTCTCGACTTCGTCAACGATCCCGAGGAGATCCAGCGCGCTTTCCAGCGGTATTACGACACCGCTCCCATCGTTACCGGCAAACCGGATGCCCGTCAGCTCTATTCGTTGCGCGCCGAAATCTACGGGTCGTTCATTGTCCAGGAGGTCGAAGTAGAGCAGTTCGCCGCCGTCTTCTTCAAGCCACGGCGTAAGGGGACTCCCACCGATAATGCGCTGATGAACTCCATCGTCGACAAGGCCGTGGGCCGCTTTGCAGAGGCCACGGAAGACGGCAAAGAAGAGCTCCGCAACCGGCTGGAGTCGTTCCGCCGTCTCTACTCGTTCCTCTCGCAGGTCATCCCGTTCGGAGACAGCAAACTGGAAAAGTTCGACGCCTACCTACGGTTCCTCGAAACCAAGCTCCCCGCCCGCGAAGGCGCCGGACACCTCGACCTCGACGACGAGGTCAAACTGAAGTTCTACCGGTTGCAGAAGGTCAGCGAAGGCAGCATCGCGCTCGATCCCAGCGCGCCCGGAACCCTCAAAGGGCCGTCCGACGTCGGCACCGGCCACATCGAAGACGAACAGGTTCCCCTATCGCGTGTCGTGGATGTTCTCAACGAACGCTTCGGAACCGAATTCACCGTCGCCGACGAACTCTTCTGGGACCAGGTCCGCGCCGACGCCACCGCTGACGAAGCCGTACGCGACGCAGGCGAAGCCAACACCATCGACAACTTCGCTCACATCTTCGACCGCAAGCTGGAAGAGATCGTCATTGGCCGCATGGACCGCAACAGCGGGCAGGTCGTACGCTTTCTCGACAATGCCGAAGTCCGCGAATTCGTCACGCGCCTCATGCGCAACCAGGTTTACGCCCGCATCCAGCAAGACGCCAAATCGCGCGCTGCGGAGGCCTGACGGCGACCCTACTTCCACAATTGGAATGCCGCGGCTTTCTACGTTGTCGGCAGCGCCTGCAGCAAGGGCTACAAGCAGGCCCGGAAGAAAAACGCCCGGCCAGCCATTATAGCTATGCAACTTAAAATATCAACTTCTCGTCCCACGTGGTTTCCGCCGGCGAGTCCGTTATCGCTACCAGTCCAGGCCCATGCGTTTCTTTAGCCGGTGAAATTCCGGCGTGTTCTGCATTTTGGCGAACGCCACATCAACGTGGATGTAGGGCGCCCAATCTTCGCGCGCGTCTATGGCCCTTTCCAGCAATCTGACGGTGCCTGGCTCATCGTTCAAGGCCGCGCGAATGGTAGCAAGCCCGTACACCGCCACATGTCTTTCCAGGTGCTCCCGTTCGAGCGGAATGAGAAGCCTGAGCGCCTCCTCGCGATTGCCATTGTGGGCCTCCGCCCCTGCCAGAAACACGCGTGCATAGGGACGTTGCGGCGACCAGTTCCGCAGATTCGCCATAGCCGCCGCGCTTCCGAACCATGCTTCCAGAAAATTGAGGCGAACCTGTAACCGTTCGTTAGTGGGACTCCTGGCAGCGATTTTGCGGGTCTCCTCGCGCGCTTCCTCGAACCGGCCTTCCACCGTGAGGTACTGCACATCGTTCAGCACCGACTGGGAACTCAACGAGTCCAGATCCCGCGCGCGCTGAAAATGTAGATCGGCTTCCTGCCGTTTGCCCAGCACCAGACACAGGTTGGCGTAATTCAGCTCGGCGCCGACGAAAGGGCTGAGGGCTAACGCCGTGTGCAGTTCGCGGTCCGCCCGGTTCCAATCGAAATCGTAGCGCATCGCGAACATGGCCAGCCCCACGTGCGCCCGCACCAGTTTGGGATCGAGTTGGACGGCTTTTTCAATCAGTTGCGCGGCCTTTCGAATCTCCGCCGGTCGAAACGGCTCGCCGTCCGCATTCCCGCGGTTCCAGATGGCGCTCCCTAGCCCGTCCCAGGCCGCCGCGTAATCCGGGTCCAGTTCCACGGCGCGCCGATAGTACTCTTGCGACAAGGTATTGGCCGCCATAGAGATCTGGTCGCCCTGGAACCGCGCCTTGAGGAAGTATTCGTGAGCTTGCTCGGGAGGCACATGCATTTTCGGCTGGGCCGAGGCTGAAAGGCCCAGGCTGGCGAGGATCGCCGTTTCCAGATCTGCTTCCACGGCGCTGGTGTCCGCGGCCGGGCGCTGATAGGTGTTCGTCCAGAGCCGCACACCATCGGTCGCGCGATCGAGGGACGCGACCGTTTTGACGCGATCGCCGGAGCGCTCGATACTGCCTTCCAGCACGTAGTTCACGTTCAGCTGCTTACCGATATCGCGGGGATCGTTTTCCTTCCCTCGGAACTGGAAGGCCCAGGACCGGGCGGTCACCCGCAGACCTTTGAGATGCGTCAGCGTATCCGTGATTTCGGAGGGCACGCCGTCGCTGAAGTATTGATTGTCGGGATTCCCTCCCACGTTGGTGAACGGCAGCACCGCGATGGAAGCGGATGGCCGGGGCGCAGCAGTCCGGACGCCGAATCGCCAGTCGATGACGGCTGCCGCTGAGAGGGCAATGAGCCCGGCCACTATGGCGATCGGACCGAGCTTCCGCGGCCGCCGCGCCCGCACCGGTTGGCCCTCCAGATAGCGCGCCAGGTCGGCATCCATCTCCGCCGCCGACGAGTAGCGCTCTTCCGGGTTCTTGCGCAGGGCTTTCAAAAGGATGGCATCGAGCGGCCGATCCAAACCCGAAGATTCCGGCTCGGTGTGGTTGATGGTCTGGGCCACCGCGCTAGCGGAATAATCGGTAAATCGGTACGGAGGCCGGCCGGTCAGCAGGCGATAAAACAGCACCCCCGCCGAATAAATATCGGTTGCCACCGTGAGCGGCTTCGCCAGCGTCTGCTCCGGGCTGGCAAAATCCGGTGTGAATGCGAAAACGCCCGTCTTGGTAATGGCGCTGTCGCCGCTGGCATCCACCAGGCGCGCGGTGCCGAAATCCAGAAGCTTGGCGTTTCCCGCCGCGTCCACCAGGATATTCGACGGCTTGAGGTCGCGATGAATCACACCGCGCCCGTGGACGTAGATTAGCGCCTCCAGCACCTGCCGCATCAGCCCGATGCGCGAGTTCGCATCCAACTTCTGCAATTCGCAGTAGCGATCGATTGTCAGGCCGTCGACAAACTCCATCACCAGGTACGGAAGCCCGGAACCGCCGCCACCGCCGTCGAGCAGGCGGGCCACCTTGGGATGGTCCAGGCTGGCCAGAAACTGGCGTTCCCGACGGAAACGTTCCTCGATATCCGGCGATGCCAGGGCCAGCGGCGCCACCTTCACCGCCACCTCCATCTGAAACGCGCCATCCGCCCGTTCGGCCAGATAGACCTCGCCCATTCCTCCACGGCCCAGCACCCGGATTGCCTGCCAGGGTCCGAAACGGGGGAGGGTCTCGGGAGGCATGGGAACGGCCGCCGTCACCGCTTCATGGTCTTCCAGCAGTTGGCGAGCCTCGGCCAACAGGCTCGCATCGGTGGTCGCTTCCTGCCGGCGCAAAAAGGCGTCCCGTTCCGGCCCGGACGGACACTCGAGCACTGCGTCGAAAATGGCTTCGATCCGCCGAAATCGGTCGATTTCGTTTGCGGTCACCGGTGTGGTCCTTCAGACGCGATAGAGACGCCGGCGCAGCCACGCCAGGGAAAACCGCAGGCTCCGCTCCAAAGTTCTCTTGGAGATTTGCAAAACATCCGCGGTCTCCTCCACCGTGCAGCCAAGAAAGTAGTGCAGTTCCACGGCGCGGGTTTTAAGCGGATCGAATTCGCGCAATTCGTTGAGCGCCGCCGAAAGGTCGAGCGATTCGGGGCCTTCATGGGAAAGCCATGCCAGCTCCGCGTCCAGGGGAACGCGGGTCCATCCCAGGCCGCGCTTTTCGGCTTTGGCTTTGCGCGCCGAATCGATCAGCACGCGGCGGGTGAGTTGCGCGGAGAAAGCGAAGAAGTGGGCGCGATCGTTGAGGGCCAGCCGCCGCAGGCGCAGCAGATCCAGGAAGACCTCGTTGACCACCGCCGTCGGCTGCAAGGTATGGTCGGGACGTTCGTTGCGGAGAAAGCCTTGGGCGATGGCGCGCAACTGATCGTAGACTAGTGGAGCCAGCGACTCCAACGCTTCCGGCTCGCCTCGTTCCCAACGGCTCAGCAGTTGCGTGATTTCTCCCTGCGCGGGATTTTGCAACCTTCATAATTACCACAACCGGAGTGGCTGAAATACACCCCTCAATGGTGGCGGCGCAATCGGACCGGAGACTCCGCCACCGGAATGCGATTTTCTTCGCCGCCGATGGCCTTGAATAAGGAGGTTGGAAGAAAATTCGGCGGAGTTCTCGCTCGTCTTGCGCCGTATTCAGTAGGGCGGACTCCTGGGCCATATTCACAGAACTCGCCTGCGATGTGCAGCAATCTGCTTGCCCGCCAAGGTGGCGCAGGCAATCTTGGAGGAGATTCGATGAAGTACTTACCGATCGCGTTCGTTATTTGTGGCCTGGCGGCAAACCTGTCCGCCTCAACCATCACGATTCTCAACCCGAACTTCGACGCCCAGGTCCTCGCGCCGGGCACCGCCACGGGGTCTGGGGCTGGCTTTAACCCGATTACCGACTGGAATCAGAACGATGTGGTCAACACGGGTTACAGTGTGTATAACCCGGTGGCAACGAGCTATCCGGGTGGTGTTCCGGGCGGGAATAACGTAGCGGATGTCTTCTCGGATGGGACGACGGCGAGCATCTGGCAATTCCTCGCTACCGACTTGCAGGCCAACGACACCTACACGCTCACCGGTTACGCAGGTTTTCGGTTAGATACCAACATTTTCGGGGCTGGCCTTGACGCGTGTAACGGCAATGCCATGGTGGAGGCAGGCGGGAACGTGTTGAATGCGCCGGTGGTCGGCGGAAATATCAACGGCTCGGGCTGCACCCTGGGCACCTTCACGCAATTCACGATCAGCTTTACCACCGGCGCAAACCCTGCCGGGTTAGGACAGCCATTGGAGATCGTATTGGAAACTTTGGGTACCGGGTCTCCCTACGAACCTTCCGAGCTCGACTTCACGGGGATTGCTTTGAGCGACTCGGCGGGCTCGGGTTCGGGGTCGGGCGTTCCGGAACCTGCCACGTTCGGCACCATGGCTGGCGCGTTGGCCCTTTGTATCTTCCGTTTCCGGCGGCGGACCGCTTAGTTCGGCCGAGGGAGAAATATGGCCCGGAGGGATGCGGATTTAGAAATTCATGAAGTCATCCGCATTCATCTGGGGTCCTAGTTAATCCTTGACCGTTCTGCCCGGCGCCGGTCACACACCCGTTTCCCGGCCACGGTCAAGATATCGCTTCCGAAGGTGCTCGACCGCGTGCAACTCGCTGTGCTCGTCGCGATACTGCCAAAACTGCCACCCATTCGTCTGGGGATACGGGCGATCTGGCGGAGCGCCAACGACTTGTTTGCGCGCCATCCCACCGGCGGTCGATAGCGAATCGTAAGCCTCGCCAGCGAACACGACTTTCCCGTTCTGCTCGATGACTGCGGTTACGTGGACACCTTTGTAGTCCCGTTCCACGTCGAACGGGGGATTCCCTTCATGGTGGCAATATCCGGTGCGTTGAGGAGCGCCTGCGCCTGCCGGAGCGAAAGCCAGTTCCCCAGGCGGACACCTTTAGAAGCGACCCCTTTCACGCGCGTAATTCCGTTCGCCAGCTCCGGCGCCAGCAGCCCGTTGTCGGCCGCCTCCACCGCCAGCTTGCGCACCGCCGTGATCCGCACGTTGATCGAGACTGAGCCGAGCCCGCGCGCCTCCAGCGCCACCCGCCAGGCGCTCACAGTGGCTTTGGTGAACCCGGGCCGGGGCTCTTGGACGGACAGCCAGGCGAAGAACTCGTCGAGCCCGAGATTGTACACGCGGCGCGTGATCGGGGAAGAGACGCTGTCCAGGACCAACGCCTTGAGCTTGTGCCAGTGGCTCGTTTGCGGAACCACAATCAAATCACTCATTTAGGGTCCTCATAATGGGCAATATCGGTAGCTATGTGAACATTACCTCGGAGCGGCGGAGACATCAAGCAAAACTGGGACGGATGAGCCACTCTCCGGATTCAATAGCTTGTGAAGCCCCGAACTTAGGCGTCGAGCAGAATGGCGCGATTCTTGCCGGGTGCGCGACATAGAAGCCTAGACCAGGCGGCCGCCGGGTCCATAGAGCCAGAAACTCACTTGAGCGGCTGCAAGTGGAATCAATAGCTTGCAGGTGAGTTTCTGGAGAGTGGCGAAGCGTGGCAAAGCGCAGAATCGGAGCCGCGGCCGTACGGAAGTGGAGTCCCGCGCGGGCCCAAGGGCACGCCCCGCGTGAGGTAGCCCGATGCTGGGCTATGAATCGTCAGCACGAACCCGCCGGCTTTTGGCGGCTGCCACCGCTGCCAGTCCCGAAATATTATCCAGCCGGCGCGCCTTCGCAATTACTGGCCCGTGACGGCGCTTTTTGCACGGCGGAGGGTCGTTTTGGCCTCGTCCAGCAATTGCTTGCTGTGCTCAAGCAGCGCGCGATACTTCCCAGACAACTCGCGCGTCGCATCCACCCCAAGTTCCCCGCTGCGCTCGTAAAGATCCTCGCATTTCTCTACCAGTTCCTTGCCCGTATCGATCAGGTAATCCGCGACTTCTTCTCCTTTGCCGACTAATCTCCGGCGAGTTCGTGCGCCTGACGCCGGTGCCATTAGTAGTGCTGCCGCCGCGCCGATCGCGGCTCCCAGCAGGAAGAATGCCGCTCGGTCTCCCGCTCTTGTTTCGCTCATCGTCTCTCCTTAGCCTTAAGAAGCGTTCTCCATCCGAGTTTAGCGCGCTGTCCATCCCCTCTGCATGGCTGTGTCTATCACGCTCCATGCCCGGCTCAGTCGAGCGAGCTGGGGAGCACCACCTCTTTCGACCAGTCCGGCGAACGAGGCGGCGTTATGTGGTGTTATCGGTATGAGTTGCGACCCAACTTCCATAGGCCAACAGACACGCACAATCGCCAAAATCTCGCGAACGGCCGCATCCCCGGTTAGGCTACGGTCCCCTGTTTGAGCGTCGCGCCGGGGCCGATTCGACCGCCTTCCCCGGATTGACCCGCTAGCAGGACAGGCTGTCACCTTTCGTGGGAAAGTAGAGATGTCTGCAGTTCTCTCGATGACGCGATGTCTTTAAGGACGGTTTCTAGGAACTAACTCATGGCCAATCAATTGCCACGCCGAGCTGCCGCGAATCCTACGCAGTACAACATTGATGCAATCGCAAAGCTAGAGCGTGACGCCCTTGATCGTCGGACTCCCACTGAGCGAGTCAGCGACGTAATTACACGACTTGTAGGCAATGTGGGATTCCTGCTGGCTCATTTGATTCTGATCTCCGGATGGAGCCTGGTCAATCTCCACATGATCCGAGGGCTCAAAGTTTTTGATCCATTTCCTTTTGGTGTCCTGGCCCTCGTCGTCTCTTCCGAAAGCGTGTTCTTGACTATCTTCGTGCTCATCAGTCAAAGTCGAATGGCCCGTCAGTCCGAACGGCGCTCGCATCTGGATCTTCAAGTCGGCATGCTTTCCGAACAGGAACTGACAACAATCCTCGAAATGTTGCAGAAACTCTGTCAACACATGGGCGTGAACGTAGACTCTTCTAAGCAAGAGGTTCAGTCATTTAGTAACACGACGGACGTTCACAAGCTGGCCAGTGAACTCGAAGCTAAACTTCCGGACGAATAACGATGCCGCTATGTCTTTATGTATGGAGACGGCGTTATTTCGGGTTATCGGAAGCGGGTTTGCGGATTTCCCCCTCGGCGAGCAGGGCGGCCCGTCAGATCATGCGCGCCTGCGGATCACTGTCGGGGAGCCGACTCACGCTCCTAATCCGAACGCACTTCGTCGCATACCACGACCAGTGTTTTTGACCTTGTGACGGTGCGGTCCTAGTCGAGCCGGAATTGTGTCAGACTTAGCCAGGGGGGCCTAATGGAAGTCAAAATAGGCGCGGATGCCGGGGCAACGGAAGACTCGAAGTACGTTCCGATGGGGACATTCAGCATTGTGGTGGCGGACGGCCAGAAGCGCTATCTGAAATCCACTGGATTCGGAACATGCGTCGGCGTAGCCATGCATAATGCCGGGCAAAAGGCGGGTGTTGTGGCTCATTTCATGAGCCATCAGGCGATTCGTTCGAGCTTCGAGAGTATCGCCAAGGAGTTGAACGCGCTCGGAATCTCGAGTAAAGGAAGGAACTGGGACGTCGTTATTTTTGCGGGAAGCGGCGCCGCCAAGAATGCCTCCAGCTCAAGTGCGATTGGAAAATTCGGACTGGACTTTGCGAGCAAGACCTCTGGCAACATCGAGTATTGGAACGCGTCTCAAAGATCTCGAACTTGACGTGTCAAGCCATGCGGCGAAGTGCGTGGAAGTTCTCAAGGACGGCGTGGAGAGTTGTTCGTTGGACGTCGTGGACGGGGTGCTCCACTTATCGAACGCGACGTTTCTCATGCATGAGAATAGGTTGGCCGCCGTTTCGTTCAAGAACACTCCGTTGCTCTACGACAAAAAGTAGTACCCGGGGTGTGGAGGGGCCATCTCTCGCGCTCCAAGTTCGGATTCGACGGCTGGACAGGCGGCGGCAATCGCGTCGTTACGGACGAAATTAACGTCGCAAGCGACACTCTGCAGACTGACTGTCCGCTTGGGAGATCGGTCCTGGTCAACGCGCTTTCTCCCGGTGATTCGCCTTTCACGTGAGAGCAAAGTCGCCAAACTCCAGACTGCATTGTTTCGGCGCGGCTGCGCCGGAACCGACGCTGTTATCGCGCCATATCGGCAGCTGTCTTTGGGAGTATTGAGTGGTTCTCTAAACACTGCGGCGTCATGCGGGATCTATCCAGGTTGTCCTCATCAGATGCAACGTGAGTTTTCCGCAAGGGTGCGTGAAAGTTGGCGCGCAGGGGTGGTAGGGTCGTTCTTTCGCCGGCAGAGTCGGCGGGAGGCATTCAAATACCTGTGGCCGGAGTTCCCGCACTCCCAGCATTGATGAGGTGCGCTCCCGTTTCGAGCGATGGCGACAGATCCGCCAGGGTGAGACCGCCATCCCGGAGGAGTTGTGGTCGGCGGCGGCGGTGGCCCGACGGGGTGGCGTTAGCCCCCGTCGAGCCTCAATCATTCGCATCCCTCAGCCGCGCGGGCTGTTCGCTTTTGGGAACGCGAGTATCGCGAGCGAACACTGCCACCCGCGCGGTAAGACTCTGATTCAGCCGCAATTAGCCTGATTTCCAATGACTTACGAATAGCCTGGAACTGGCAACCGACATGCAAGTTGCAAAGGCGCTTCGGGGGCCGTCCTGACCGGGAAGCGCGGCCGGCAACCACGAAGCGCGGTTTTCTCATGGTCGAATGCGGGCGGCGTGACCACCAACGCCGGACCGCGAACACATCCTCCCGCCAGGTGAGGGGGCCATGCTGCCGGCTGAGTGAGCCGGTTAGACCCGCAGGCCGAATCCGCTGAGGGAGGCAGAATGACAACCAGTGCCGTTGACAAGTCAGAACGCAAACGAGAAGGAGTTTCGTACCCGTTGCAGTGGGCAGCCATATTTCTGGGCGACATTCGGGTAGCGGTCCGCTCCCTCCGGCGAACTCCTGCTTTGTGGGCTACGGTGGCGCTCGCCTTGGCGCTCGGCATCGGCGCGAACGCGGCCATTTTCAGCGTAGTGCGAGGGGTGCTGTTGCGACCACTGGTGAATCGCGACGAAGATCGCCTGATCTATATCCAGCAGAGCGCGCCCGGGTTACAGGTGAAGGATGCCACGTTCTCGATTCCCGAGATCTCGGACATAGGCGCCAACTTAAAGACCATCGGCAAACTCGGCACTTTTTCCACCATCGGCTTCACGGCGCAGGGGTTCGGCAGCGAAACGCGCGAAATCCACGCCGGCGTGGTCGATGGCGGCTACTTCGAAGTGATGGGTCTCAAGCCGGTGCTGGGGCGCCTGCTCGACGCGCGAGACGATGGGCCGGGCGCCGCTGGCGCGGTCGTGCTCGCTTACAAGTTCTGGGCCACCGCGCTCGGTGGCGATCCCAAGGTAGTAGGAAAGGTGATTCGGCTGGGTAGCATGGGGGAGGTTCGCCCCGCAACCATCGTCGGAGTTCTGGAACCATCGATTCCATACCCCGCCGATACGGATATCATCGCCAACGTTGTCACCAGCCCGCACCACCTGTCCGCAACGATGGTACAGGGCCGCGAGCACCGCATGACCGAAGTGTTCGGCCGGTTGGCGCCCGGCGCAAGCCTTAAGTCCGCGCGCACGGAGCTTCGCGCCGTGTACGCGGCGGTGACGGCGGCGCATCCTGGGGTGTATAAGCCTCAGGATCACTTCCAGATCGACGCCAGACTGATGCGGGACCAGATCAATGCGGAGGCCAGCACCGTACTGTGGCTGCTTGTGGGTGCCTCCGGCTTGCTGTTCGTGATTGCCTGCTCGAACGTGGCGAACCTGATCTTGGCCCGGACCGTTCGCCGCGAATCGGAGCTGGCGCTCCGCACCGCGCTGGGAGCAAGCTCCGCCGCCATCCGCCGGTCGCTGCTGGCGGAGGCCCTGGTCCTGTGCGGCAGCGGCGGCTTGGCGGGTGTAGCGTTGGCCGTCCCGATGGTCACGGTGCTCGCGCGTTACGCCTTGCGATACTCGATCCGGGCGGCGGATCTGACCGTCGATTTCAGCGTGCTTTGGATGGGCCTGGTTCTGGCGTTGGCGGCGGCGGTCTTTCTCGCCCTGGTTCCCCGCCTGCCTTCCACGGATGCCTCTCGGGGGCTGGGTCTCACCAGCGGCTCCAGCCGTGTCACCGGCAGTCGCCGCCGGATTCGCGTTTTCACCGTTACCCAGATTGCCGCCTCGTTCCTGTTGCTGGCCGGCGCGGGCGTGCTGGTGAGGACGTTGCTTTCACTGCAGAATGCGCAACCGGGCTTTGAAACCGGGCATGTCCTGATCGCAAACCTGCCTTTGATTCCCGACGGCCGGACGCTAAAACAAGCGGCCCAGTTCTACCAGGAGACCCAGCGCATGGTGAGTGCATTGCCGGGTGTGGAAGGCGCCGCAACCGGCTTTATGGCCCCGTGGCGCGATACCGGGATGCTCAAGTTCACTCTGCAATTCGCGGTCGAGGGGAGAACCAGTGAGAGCGGCAAGGAAGATCTGCGTGCACGGTTCCGCAGCGTTTCCCCGGGCTACTTCGGCACGCTGGGGATTCCGCTTCTCGAGGGGCGCGACTTCACCCAGGCCGATCGGAGGGATGCCGAGCCGGTAGTGATCGTCAGCAAGAGCGTCGCGGAGCGGTTGTTCCCCGGCCAATCCGCCGTAGACCGGCACATCCTGTGGACCGATCCTATGCTCAAGTATGCCGCCGGCATGATAAGCCCCGATCCCCAGCGCATCGTGGGTGTGGTGGCGAATATGGACGACGCGGACATCATCCCCCAACGCAACCTGACGATCTATGAACCCTTCGCGCAGGGGCCGATATTCGGCGCTTGCCTGGTTGTACGCGCGAAAAACGATCCTTACGCGCTCGTCACAACCATCACGAAAACCATTCGCGCTGCGGCTGCTACCCAACCCGTCGAGCACGCCGCCACCCTGGACGATGTGCGCACCGAAATTCTGGCCAACAACCGTGTCAATGCCATCGTGTTCGGCGGGTTCGCTGTCCTCGCGCTAGCGATTTCCGTGATCGGAGTTGCCGGCGTGCTGGCCTTTTCGGTGAGCTGGCGTATGCGCGAGTTTGGAATACGGCTCGCGCTGGGCGCCCAGCCGCGCCGGATTCTGGCTGGAGTGCTAATCGACGGCGCGAGGCTTGCAGCGATTGGCATTGCGTTAGGCGGCCTCGTGGGTTGGGGGCTGTCGCGCCTGGCTGGTAATTACGTTGCCGAACTCCAACTTCCAGGGCCGCTTCCGTTGATCGGATCGGCGGTACTCATCCTCACGTCGGCAGTCCTGGCGTCGGCGGTCCCAGCGGCGAGGGCTGCTCGCGTGGACACCGTTCAAGCGCTTCGCGCGGAGTGAGGTGGGCTCCGGGGCGGGACTCACGGCCTCCGCAGGCCGCGCACCCAGCAACATGGAAATGGGGTGAGGTCCTCTTATCCCGGAGATCCGGCGGGATTCCCGAAGGGCGGGACCGCTATGACGTCGACGTTTCAGTTGCGCCTGCGACGAGAAACGCCGCAGGCGCCAATCCCGGTCGATTCGCAGCCCCGCCAGTAGCGGAGTTCAGGCCCTGAATTTCAGGCCGTATATGATGCGAACCTTCTCTGCGCCGCGATACACCACTGCGCCGTTGCGCCCGTGGCCTGAAGGCTGGTCTGTTTCTGCCGGCATGTCTTGCAAGGCAGCCTTCTCGGCATCGCCGAATACCGAGCTGGTCTTCTCCGTGTTTCGCTGTGGCAGAAGATTCTCGGCCAGCGCATGCAGAGCCGTTTTGAGCTTCTGGCTGTCGGCTTCACTCAGCGGAGGCGTCTTGGCGTCATCGATGATGCGGTCCAACTCTTCCACATCTATGTCCAGCCGCCGGCGCCGTGGGATGTTCTTTTTCATAACTGGTTGAGTAAGTCACGGAACTTCGGGCTCAGTGGCGTAGCAGGCTGTTATGGTTCAATATCGGTAGCTAGCCGCGCGAACACGGCGGGGTGCCGGGAACCGGCCCGAAACGAATGCACGCCGCTGTAGCCGTGCCAACCATCTCACCGTCACACCAGCGGTTGCGTTTTGCGTGCGGCGCTCGACTCCGGGCCGCGGGCTGGTTGCAAGTCCCGCACGAAGCAGTCGCGCAGAGTTCGGTTGCTGGGCCGTTTTAACTTAACCTTTGTGACGTACCGAGAGAGCGAGAGAAAGGCTGCTTCGGCGTATAGTTGAGTACAGGCTGTGGACTCTGGAGGGGCTGGATGGCGACGGCACGGGTACTGGTCGTCGATGACGAGCCCGCAGTGCTAGGCTGGGTGTCGAGAGCGCTTTCGCGCAAGGGTTATGACGTCCATGCGGTCAGCAGTCCCCTGGAAGCACTGCTCCTTGCGCACGACACGCCCTGTTTCGATTTGGTGGTGTCGGATGTCATCATGCCGGAGATGTGCGGGCCGGAGTTGGTCAAAAGGATCGCCCAGCTATGCCCCACAGCAGCCGTCATCCTGATGTCGGGGCACATTGCTGCCGAGACGCTTCCCGAGGGCGCCGCGTTCATCAGCAAGCCGTTCTTAGCGACCGATCTGTATTCAATTGTGGAGAAGGCGCTTGACCCTCGGGTGTGTGCGACCGATGGGCCGGCGCAACAGCCGAGGGAAGTGGGCGCGGAGCGCCGCACCCGCGGTCGCTTCCGGCTGACGCTGGAGGTACGCTACGCGGTCCCAGGGCGCCGTGCGCAAGTGCAGAACACGGGCTCAGGCCGCACCATCGACCTGAGCAGCTCTGGTCTATGCTTCACCGCCGATAGAGCGCTCGTGACCGGACAGGAGCTTGACATATCGATCGACTGGCCCGTCCTGCTCGACGGTAGCGTAAAAATCCAACTGAACCTCTGGGGCGTGGTCGTCCGGACTAACGGCACAGCGACCGCACTGGAAATCCAGCGACACAAATTCAGAACGTGCCGTACGGGACTGGAGGGTGTGCCACAGCAGGAATCGATCGGCTGAGCGTTCCGGCAGTGCGGTTGCTTTTCCGCCACGGAGTCGGCCGAACGGGACCAACTTCTGACCACGTCGTGCAGTTTCCGAGAAATCCTTCGGGTGGCTTCTGCCCGGCAGGCGTGCTCGGCGAGCGTTATTCGCTATTATCGGACACTGTTTTGCGGCAGCGAAGCGCCAGCGATGCGCGTGCGTGCACCGGAGGCCGACGGCTCGGCGGATTCCGGCGCTCGGCCACATCCGCGGTTAGGGCGTTTTTCGACCAAGTGGCAGGCAAGCCGATCCACCAGTACCTGGGGCGTACACTAGTGCCAAGGAGATTCGGATTATGAAATCTGCATTCCTGGTTGCGGCTCTAGCCGTAGCCTACGCCCAATCCCCAGCATTCGAGGTCGCGTCTATTAGACCATCCGATCCAGCCGGGACCGTCGCCATTCGCCGCTCAGGCTACCGGATCGCGACTACGAGCACATCACTGCAGTTTCTGATCACATGGGCCTATGACGTCCACAGCGACCGCCTTTATGGAAAACCGAATTGGCTGGACTCGGTCCGCTATGACATCGTAGCCAACGCACCGCAGGACAATCCACCGGCCCCGCGGCGGCCCGGCCAGCCCACCGAGCTTCAGGTGATGATGCAGGCGTTGCTCGCCGAGCGCTTTAGATTAATCATACACCGCGAAACTAGGGAGCTTCCGATGTACGCGCTGGTGGTGACCAAAGGGGGGCCTAAGTTCCGTCTGACGGAAGCCCCTGCGGTAATGGGCCAAACGCCTTTCAGCATGCCCGGCCAGGGCCGCCTAATAGGCACCCAGGTCTCGGCCGAAATGCTGGCCAAGGTCTTGTCCGATCAGCTCAGCCGCTCCGTCCAAGACCAGACGGGGCTCAAGGGAGTCTTCGATTTTAGGCTGGAATGGGAGCCGGACGCATCATCGGCTCGCCCCGATGACCTGTCCACACCCGCGGACCCTCGCACCGGCTCCTCACTTTTCACCGCCATCCAGGAGCAGCTCGGATTGAAAATGGAAGCGCGTAAGGCCCCGGTCGAGGTCCTCGTGATCGACCACATCGAGAGGGCTCCTACGGAGAACTAGCCAAGGACTTCGCCCATAGAATTTTGGCGAATTTGGAAATCAGAGAACAGAAGACCGCAAGGAACGACATGGCGTCATCGCAGCGTCATCGCAGACTGGTAGGTCACCCGGCGGTATTGTCGCCAAGCCGTCGAGTGGGCCTCGCCCAGCCAAGAGCGGCACCCAACCAACGCGGGCGTTATTTGGAAATATCGGAAGCCAACTCCGCCGGCAACCTGGCCCGCCACGCTGTTTCCGAGTACCGCGTCATCCGCCCAGAACCTGTCGGCGAGTGACTTGGTGATATTTCGCTCGTTGCCGCCGCGCTAGGATCGCAACACCGATGAGTTGCGGCAGGCAAGCCTGCGCAGCCAATCGAGAAGAGCACGGCGGGCGCGAGTCTGTTGGCGCAAATCATTGTTGGTAAGTTTGCATCATACCTCTTGATCGATGGCGCCACACTCTCTATTCGCCGCGTCGAATATGACATCGAAAGGGAAATCAAAGCACTCGGCCAGTCTGGGCTCCCTCGCGCCGATTGGATCGCAAAAACCCTTCTGGCC
>PLOR01000025.1 GCA_003142185.1 Bryobacterales bacterium | reverse complement strand
GCCTTCTCATGGAAGCCACTGGGCAGCAGGCAGGGGCTAAAGCCCATCGGAATATGCGTTGTCGGCGGCACGGCTCAAGCCGTGCCCTGATACAAGGCGTCCAACTTCGGAATTCAGGGTAAGCGGCCGGCGGGCGGTGACGCTCATTTCTTTCGACTCAATCTCTTCTGTCATTCCGCCGGCGGTGTCCGACGCCGGCCGCGTTTTATGAGCTTCGTAACAGATCTTTGAAGTCGGAGTTGATCTTCATGGATGCCCTTCGCGGCAGCCGCGGTGACGACAAGATCCCACGCCGCCTCGAAGATCCGCGTGGGACCGAGGGCTTGCCAGAAAGCGATATCGAATTCGCGTCCTGGCGCCCGGCCCCGCGTCAGCCGCGTCATGATCACTCGGTCAGCCATCCCCCCATTATCCGCCCAAATGCGGGTCTGTCGGACCGCAACCGCGCCCCTATCCTGCCCGGCCCGCGCATTACGCATTTTTCATCGAAAGTACCGGGGCGTACCCGTAACCTTGCGGCAGTTGCGCTAATCTATCAAAGCGGAAGGCTTCGCAGACATCCGCACGGTACTCGATGCCCCGGAGCCGGGAGATGCCTATGTCGCTGAAACCGATTGCCGCCATTCTACTCATGCTGGGCCTGCTGGCAACGCTGCCGGCTCAGGAGCCGGTGGCGCCGCCTCCGGACCAGAGTCTGACGGCGGATCAACTGGAGAATCTGGTGGCGCCCATTGCGCTGTACCCGGATCCGCTGCTCGGCCAGATAATGGCCGCCTCCACCTATCCGCTCGAAGTGGTCGAAGCCTGGCAGTGGCTGCAAAAGAACCCAGGTCTCACCGGTGCCGTGCTCACTTCCGCGGTCCAGCAGGAGAACTGGGACCCCAGCGTACAAGCGCTGGTCGTGTTTCCCGACGTGTTGAAGCAGCTCAACGCCGACGTGAATTGGACCACCAACCTGGGCAACGCTTTTCTGGCGCAACAGCAGGACGTGATGGATGCGGTGCAAGCCCTGCGGCAGAAGGCGCAGCAGGCCGGCAAGTTGGCTTCCACGCCGCAAGAGCAAGTGGCTGACGACCAGGGCGCGATCGATATCAACCCGGTGGACCCGAACGTGATGTACGTGCCGCAATACAACCCGGTCTGGATCTGGGGACCGGCGCAGTACTATCCCTATCCGGGCTGGTATTGGCCGCCGGATTCCATCATGGTGGGCGGCTTGTATTTCGGATTCTACCCGCCGGTTTCGATGGGCTATTTCTTCGGCTATGGCTGGAACGGTTGGGGTGGCTGGGGCTGGCGCCCCGCCTGGGGGTCCCACACCGTGGTCGTGAACAACGCGTTTATTCATCGCTACAACTTCAACGAAGCCAGGGGCGTGAACCTGCATGGCACCACGGCTTGGGTGCATGACCCGGCGCACCGGATGGGCGTCCCGTATGCCAACCCGGCCCTGCGCACCGAGTATCGGGCCAGCGTGAGAAGTAACCTGGCCGCGCCAGCCGAGCGCATGCCGGCCCAGAATCGTTCCTCCGGCGAGCCCACCGAGCGGATGGGCGACCGCGCCGTGCCGCAGAACGCTCCCGCCGCGAATCGCAGCGCGTTCAGCGGCTATGAAAACGGCAGCGCCGCGCAAGCGCACAGCGACCACGGCTATTCCAGCCTCGGCCCGGCGCGCAGCCAGCCGGCGCCGCGGGCAGCCGCGCCGCAGCGTCAGGCCGCCAGTCCCTCCAGGCAATCTTCGGGAAATCGACGTTAGGAGGTTTGGAGCATCATGCGAACATTCACCTTTGCCGCCATCGTTCTGGCCGGCGCCTGCGTTACCATTCAGGCGGCTCCGCCCGCCGGCCAGCGCAGCTTCGCCACGCCGCAAGAAGCCGCGCACGCCCTGGCCGCTGCGGCGGAAGCTAATGACACCGCCGCGCTGCTCAAGATCCTCGGGCCCGAAGGCAAGGATATCGTCTCCTCGGGCGATGCCAACGAGGACAAGTCCGGCCGCGCCCAGTTCGCCCGCCTGGCGGCGGAGAAACTGCAAATCCGGCAGGATCAGGCCGACCGCAACACCATCCTCGCCGGAAGTCAGGAGTGGCCCTTTCCCGTGCCGCTGGTCCGCCAGGACGGCGTGTGGCGCTTCGATTCCTCGGCCGGCCGCGTGGAGGTGCTGGCGCGCCGCGTCGGGCGTCATGAGCTGAACGCCATCGAGGTCTGCCGCGGCTACGTGGAAGCGCAGATGGAATATGCCACCCGTCACCACGACGGAGGCGGCGCGATGCAATACGCGCAGACGATTGTCAGCTCGCCTGGCAAGCAGGACGGCTTGTACTGGGAAGGCGAACACGAGAGCCTGGTTCCCAAGTCCTTTGCCGGCGCGGCTGCCGCCATGTTCGCCGAAGGTAAGAAGCCGGTTCCGTATCACGGTTACTACTTCCACGTCCTGAAAGCGCAGGGACCGGACGCCGAAGGCGGCGCCGCGGATTACGTCGTGAAAGGACAGATGATCGGCGGTTTTGCGCTGGTGGCCTTCCCGGCCGAATACGGCGTCTCCGGCATCCTTACTTTCATCGTCAACCAGCGCGGCATCGTCTATAGCAAGGATTTGGGGCCGGCCACCATGACCCTGGCGCGCCGAATGACCGTCTTCAATCCCGACAAGACCTGGAAACCCGCCCACCTCGAATAGGTGGGGCATCCTTTAGGTTGCCCGTCTATTTTGAGATGAAAAAGTCCTAAAAGGATTTTAGGGCCACCAACCAGCCCGCAGGAACCCGAATGGAAGACAAAGGACTTGTTTGTGTTCCTTTCGTGCCCCAAGCGGCCTTTTTTCACCCCATAAGAAAATCCGATCCCCGGAATAGAAACTTCTGCTTTGGTGATCTTCGCGACCCTAGTGGAGAATCAAGGGAGTGCCTTGTGAGCACTTGGTCTCCCAGATGAGTCGACTAACCCCGTTGTTTCTGTTTGCCTCCGTCTTCGCGCCTGGTTTGCTGGCGCAAGGCGCTTCGGACCTGAACGGCCGAATTTCTGCTGTTGAAGCTGCGGCCCAATCCGCCCAAAGCGCCGGCGATAACGCCTGGATGCTGGTCAGCGCGGCGCTGGTGCTGCTGATGACCGGTCCGGGCCTGGCCTTGTTTTACGGCGGCCTCGTGCGCCGGAAGAACGTACTCGGCACGATGATGCAGAGTTTTGTCCTGATGTGCATAGTGACCGTCATCTGGGCCGTGGTTGGTTACAGCCTGGCCTTTGGCGGCAGCGGGCCATTTATTGGCGACCTGAAGTTCGCGTTCTTGCGCCACGTCGGCGCCGCGCCTAATCCGGATTACGCGGGCACCATCCCGCAGCAGACCTTCATGATCTACCAGTTGATGTTCGCCATCATCACCCCGGCGCTGATCTCGGGAGCCTTCGCCGAGCGCATGAAGTTCAGCGCCATGCTGCTCTTCACTACGCTCTGGTCGCTAATCGTCTACTTCCCCATGGCGCACATGGTATGGGGCAAGGGCGGCCTGCTCAATGCCTTTCTCGGCGGCAAGTTCCCGTGCTTCGATTTTGCCGGCGGTACCGTCGTGCACATCACCTCCGGCGTTTCCGCGCTGGTGTGCGCGCTGTACCTGGGCAAGCGTCTCGAGTTTCCCAGTCCCGACATGAAGCCGCACAGCATGGTATTGAGCTTCATCGGAGCCTGCCTGCTCTGGGTGGGTTGGTTCGGATTCAATGCCGGCAGCGCGCTGGCGGCGTCCAGCCTGGCCACCAGCGCGTTCGTGGCTACCCATTTCGGCGCTGCGGCCGCCGCGCTCTCCTGGATGCTCGCGGAGTGGTTGCACTCCGGCAAGCCGAGCGTGCTGGGCGGTATCTCCGGCGCCGTGGCCGGACTCGTCGCCATCACCCCGGCTTCCGGTTTCGTCCAGCCATTCTCCGCGCTGGCCATCGGTTTCCTGGCTGGAATGGTCTGCTACTTCATGGTGGTCAAGGTGAAACGGTGGTTCGGTTACGACGACGCGCTGGATGCCTTCGGCGTGCATGGCATGGGCGGCACACTGGGCGCCATTCTCACCGGCGTTTTCGCCACCAGCGCCATCAACAGCGGTCTCAAGGATTCCGGCGGCCACGTTCTGCCGCTCGGGTTAGTGGATGGCAAGGCCTCGCAGGTGCTCAACCAGATGATAGGATGCGGTATAGCGTGGGCCATCGCCGTCGTAGGTACGCTCGTAATTCTAAAGGTGTGCGACGTTTTGATCGGCTTGCGCATATCGCCGGAGCAGGAGAGGGAAGGTTTGGACCTTTCCCAGCACGGTGAAGAAGGGTATATCTTCGAATCGTAAAGTCCCAGGAGACTCATTCCATGAAGAAGATCGAAGCGATTATCCAGCCGTTCAAGCTCGATGAAGTCAAAGAAGCTATGAAGGCCATTGGCATCGATGGCATGACCATTACCGACGTCCGCGGCCATGGCCGCCAGAAGGGCCACCGCGAAGTCTACCGGGGCCAGGAATACAATGTCGACCTCTTGCCCAAAGTGAAACTGGAGCTTGTGGTGCCGGAGGCCCGTTACGAAGAAGTACTGAAGACACTGACCGCTGCCGCGCGCAGCGGCAAGATCGGCGACGGCAAGATTTTCGTCTTCGACGTCGCCGAAGCTATACGCATCCGCAACGACGATCGTGGGGAAACCGCACTTTAGCTTCGCGCTCAGTCCCGCGCCGCCCGAGCTTCTCGACACTGGCGACGCGGGCACCGCTTTGGCCGAACGTTCGGCGCACGTCGATCGAACCGTTTCGGCCGCCGCGGCCGAGATCCTGTTTCCCGCGTTTCCCACCGACGGCCCGGCGCTGGTAGCGGTGGGCGGCTACGGCCGCCGCCAGATGTTCCCCTATTCCGACGTGGACTTGCTGCTGCTGTTCCGCACCACGGAGCAGGCCGTCCAGCGCAAGGACGCCATCTCCGCTTTCCTCCAGCAGCTCTGGGACTCCGGCCTGCGCATGAGCCATTCCGTGCGCACGCCCGAGGAGTGCGCCGAGGTGTACGACCAGAACACCGAGCTCAACATTTCGCTGCTCGACCAGCGTTACCTGGCCGGCGACCGCGCGCTCTACGCGGCCCTGGCCGCCAAGCTGCCGCGCTTCGTGCTGGCCAATCGCGACGCGCTGGCGCGCAACCTGGCGCGCCTCACCCGCGAACGCCACGCCAAGTATGGCGATACCATCTATCATCTCGAGCCGAACGTCAAGGAAACCCCCGGCGGCTTGCGCGATTTTCAACTCTTTTGCTGGCTGGAGCAACTGCGCAACACCGAAGGCCATCGGCTCGGCCTGGCGGCGCCTCCCGCCGAATTGGAGCAGGCCTTCCGTCACCTGGCGCGCCTTCGCAATTACCTTCACTCGGCCAGCGGCCGCGATAACAATACGCTGAACTTCGAGGCGCAGGACGCCATCGCCGAGCAGGCCGGCGCCGCCGACACGGCCGCCTGGATGCGCGAGTATTTCCGCGACGCCCGCGCCATTCATCGCGCCGCCATTCGCCAGCTCGAGATCGCCGAGGCGCAGAACAGCGGCCTCCTCGCCTCCTTCCGCGACTGGCGGTCGCGCCTCGGCAACGCCGAATTCAGCGTCCACCGCGAGCGCGTCCACGTGCGCGAGGCGCAATCGCTCGATGCCGATCCGGGCGTGGTGCTGCGTCTTTTCGAATTCGTCGCCCGCCACGGCATGCGGCCTTCCGCCGAAGCCGAGCAGCAGATCGCCGCGCGCCTGCCGCGCCTGCGCGAACATTTCGCGCGGCAGCCGGTGTGGCGCGCCCTGGAGCCCATGCTCTCGCTGGCGCACGCGCCGCTCGCCCTTCGCTCCATGCACGTAACCGGCATCCTCACCGCCCTGTTTCCCGAGCTGTCGGCCATCGAATGCCTGGTGATTCGCGACTTCTACCATCGCTACACCGTGGACGAACACACCCTGGTGGCCATGCAGAACGTCTGGAACATTCAGGGGCCCTACAAGGACCTTCGCTCGGAAGTGAAGCAACCGGCCCTGCTGCTGTTCGCGCTGCTGTTCCACGACGCGGGCAAAGGCTCGCCCAACGAAGGCCACGTGGATGCCTCCCTGCGCCTGGTGCGCGCGGCCGCCCACCGCATCGGCATGCCCGACCAGGAACGCGAGACGGTGATGTTTCTGATTGCCAACCACCTCGAGCTCTCCGCCACCATGCACTCGCGCGATGTTTTCGACCCGGCCACCGTCGCTGCCGTCGCCGGCATGGTCGAAACCGTCGAGCGGCTCAAGCTGCTCACCCTGCTCACCTATGGCGACATCAGCGCGGTCAATCCCACCGCCATGACGCCGTGGCGCTCCGACCATTTGTGGCAGTTGTACATGGAGGTTTATAACGAGCTGACGCGGGCCCTGCAGACCGACCGAATTGAGCCCGAGCCCACCGGCTCGCCCCAGCGTATCGCGTTTCTCACCGGGTTCCCCAGGCGTTACCTGCGCACCCACACCGAAGCCGAGATCGACGAGCACATGGCGCTCAAAGCCCGCAGCCGCCCGACCGGCATCGCCGTCGATATTCGCAAGCTCGATTCGGCCTGGCAGTTGACGCTGATCGCCGCCGACCGTGCCGGATTGTTCGCCGGCGTGGCGGGAACGCTCTCCAGCTTCGGCATGAACATCGTGCGCGCCGAGGCTTTCTCCAACCGCCGCGGCGACATTCTCGATACCTTCGCGTTCGAAGATCCCCTCCACACGCTGGATCTGAATGCCTCCGAAGTGGAGCGGCTCGCCACCGTGGTGGAGCGCGTGCTGGCCGGCAAAACGGATATCCGCCAGTTGCTGCGCAACCGGCCCAAGGCGCCGCCGCCCACTCGCAAATCCGCCATCGCGGGCCGCGTCTCCTTCAACTCCGAGGCCAGCCAGACCGCCACGTTGGTCGAGATCGTGGCGCAGGACCGCCCCGGCCTGCTCTATGACCTGGCTTCCGCGCTATCCGCCATCGGCGCCAATATCGAAGTCGTTCTCATCGACACCGAAGCGCACAAGGCCATCGACGTATTCTATGTCACTTCGCAAGGCGGCAAGCTCACTGCCGCCCAGCAAGCCGCCCTGGGCGAAGACCTGCGCCGCGCCTGCGCCCCCGCATAAAGTGGGGCCGGTCCCCGACCGGCCAACCGCCCCGTAGGGGCGCTGGCGGTTGTGGGGCAGGCGCTTTCGCCTGCCAACCGGGCGAAGCCCGGCCGTTGCCCGCCTCAACCTTCAGTCACAACCCACCTCCCTCACTAACTCAATCACTTAGCCCGCAAACCCCTTGACATATCCCTTATCCTTGAATTGGGACTGTGGCGCCAGGCACCGCCGCTAGTCCTTACTTGCTGGCCAG
>PLOR01000071.1 GCA_003142185.1 Bryobacterales bacterium | reverse complement strand
GGGATGCCGGCGAGGAGCGACTCGATCACCGCGCCGAGCGACGCGTAGCCTTGCGGGCCGACCAGGCGGCGGCCGTTGACGAAGAACGTCGGCGTAGTGGTGACGCCGAGGCCCGCGGCTTCGGCCAGGTCGCGCTCGACGATGGGGCGGTAGGTGTGGTTGTCGAGCGCGCGCTCGAACGCGGCTAAGTCGAGGCCGAGTGACTTGGCGTAGCCGAGTAAGTCGGCGCGGGTAAGATGGGTCTGATTCTCGAAGAGCGTGTCGTGCATCTCCCAGAACTTACCTTGCGCCCCGCCGGCGAGCGCCGCTTCATGTGCCAGCATCGCGTTGGGATTCGACGCCGCCGGCGCGTGCTTGAAGATCACGCGGACGTCTCTGGTCTGTTGGAGTAACCCGTCAATGACGCTGGCCGACCGCGCGCAGGGGAAAGATTCGAAGTCGGAGAAGACCAGGACGGTGATGGGAGCTTTGTCGGAGCCGCGGACGGTGGAGACTGGCTGGGCTGGCTTGGCCTTCGCCGGTGGAGTGACCTGACTATACTGCTGGCTGGCTTGCGGCGTGGCGATCTGCGGCGCGGCGAGAATCAGCAGGGCTGCTAAGGGGAGGTAATTGTGCGATCTCATTTAGGTCAGGCTTCGTCACGAAAAGTGCCGCGGATCAGTCAGGCTGTCCCTCTTTGCTTCATTTACGTCACTTGGTGGAGGCCATAGACCCAGAATGGAGCGTGCTCAGGAACCCGTCCATCTGAGATTTGCCTAAACGCCAAGGCATCGTCCAGTGACGCCAGTAATCCCTGATCGTTCATGCGCTTCGCCCATTCAGGACGTAGCGCACTCGCCTCTTCCTTGCTATACCCGCAGTTAGACAAGCCGCTCCAGAACCCTGCATCCGCAACGTCGTAGCCCAGGAGCAGACTGCCTGCCGGAAGGGTTGGTGNNAAAGGGGACAGACGCATTTTTCGATTCGCGTCCATTTTAACTGCGGCCCGCGAGCCAGTCGCCGTGCCAGCCGGACCCCTCCTCTCCCTCGGATTTCCTTTGCGGCCGCCCGCGCGCCAGAACCCGCAGCCTGCGCCCGGCTTGCTTCTCCAGCGCCGCGACGAACTCGCCCGAGCCTAGCGGTTCGCCGGTGTGCGTAGCACGTCGGATCGATTCGCCTTCGGCGCTCGACACGCCCGTCGACAGGATCTCCTGCCACTCGCCGTAGTCCCACCGCCCGAAGTATTTCACCCAGCGGCAGTCTAACACGGGGTCGAGGGCGTGATCCACCGTGTGCGCGCGTGCGCTGGACCACGGCCAGCCCGACGGCTCGCAGGCCAGGCCCGCGCGAACCGGGTTCAACTCCACGTAGCGCAAGGCGTTCAACAGGTGCGATTCGCCCAGCGGGCAGGAGAAAAAGCGGCTCTGCCAAAGGTGGCCGCTCCGGCCGTGAGCGTGGTTCAGCGCCAGTGCATACTCGGAATGCGTGCGGCCCAGCGTTCGCGCCAGGGAGCCCTCACGCTCCGGCACGGCAATGAGGTGGATGTGGTTTGTCATGAGACAGTAACCGAGAACACTAACTCCGTAGTGCGCGGCATGTCGCCGCAGAAGCTCCAGGTAGAAGCGACGGTCATCGGATGAGTGGAAAACTATCTCGCGATTGTTTCCACGCTGCGTAACGTGGTGGGCGACGCCAGGAAGGGTGACGCGCGGGCGGCGGGGCATACACGAGAGAAGTGGGAAGCATGGGCGAAGGTTCTCAGGAAAATGCGTCTGTCCCCATTGCCGCCCCATTGCCGCCCATTGCCGCCCATTGCCGCCCTGCATACGCAGCAAACCGCGCCCAATCGGCTCATCTGGCAGCCGAAACAGCCGCGTCAGTTCCGTGTAGAATGTGAGTGAGTCCCAGGGGAGGTTTTTGTTTGGCGCCTCAGGATGTCGCCCAACTGCTGGTGCGGATCGGGGAGGGCGATAAGGCCGCGTTGGACGAGATGACGCCTCTCGTCTATGACGAACTGCGCCGCCTGGCGCAGCGGCTGCTAGCCGTGGAACGGCCCGATCACACGCTACAGCCCACCGCTTTGGTGCATGAAGCCTATCTGCGGCTGGTGGGTCAGCGTTCGGTGGATTGGCGCAACCGGGCGCATTTTATGGGCGTCGCGGCCACCATGATGCGGCGCGTGCTGATCAACCACGCCAAGGCCCGCAATGCCGCCAAGCGCGAGGGTTTCTCGAACGCCGTGACGCTCGATGACGCCTTCGGCATCTTCCCTTCGCCCGCCATCGACGTGCTGGCCCTGAACCATTCGCTCGACGAGTTGGACAAGCTCGATCCGCAACAAGGCAAGGTCGTCGAGCTGCGCTACTTCGGCGGCCTTTCGATTGAGGAAACCGCCGAGTGCCTGGGGATTTCGCCAGCCACCGTGAAGCGGGAATGGGGCACCGCCCGGCTGTGGCTGTTGGAGCACATGGAAGGAACCGCGCAGCCATGACCGCGGCCCGCTGGGGCGAGGTCAAGACGATTCTGGCGAGCCTGCTCGAAACGGACCCCGGCCAACGCGCCGCGGCGATGGACCGCCTGTGCGGGTCCGATTCCGAGCTGCGCAGCTCGGTCGAATCGCTGCTCGCTCTGGAGCAAAAGGCCGGCGCGCTGCTCGATTCGGCGGCCGCGCCCGGCGCCCAGTGGCGCGCCGAAGCGCCGGCTCCGGAAACCATCGGACCATACCGCGTGGTACAAGAGATCGGCCGCGGCGGTATGGGCGTGGTTTACCTGGGCGAGCGCGCCGACGGCCAATACCGCAAGCAGGTGGCGATCAAACTCATCACCGCCGCGCACCCCGACGGCCAGACCGGGCGCCGCTTTGAGCGCGAGCGGCAGATCCTGGCGCAACTCGAGCATCCCGGCATCGCGCGGCTGCTCGACGGCGGCGCTACGGCCGGCGGCCAGCCGTACTTCATCATGGAGTATGTCGACGGCCTGCCGCTGCTCGAATTCTGCCGGCGCAGCACGCTCGGCGTTGGTGCGCGGCTGCTCCTCTTTCTGCAGATCGCCGACGCCGTGGGTTACGCCCACCGGCGGCTCATCGTGCATCGCGACCTGAAGCCCGGCAACATTCTGGTCACCGCCGAGGGTCAGGCCAAGCTGCTCGATTTCGGCCTCGGGCAGATGATCGGCGGACAGCAACCCGGCGACGAAATCACCCAAGCTGGTCCGGCGCCCATGACCCCTGCCTACGCCAGCCCGGAACAGATTCGCGGCGAAAGCTACACCGTGGCAGGCGACGTCTATTCGCTGGGCGTGATCCTGTTTGAGCTGCTGGCCGGGCGCAGACCCTATGCCGCCACCACCAGCTACTTGGATCTGGCGCGCGCCATCTGCGATGACGAAGCCCCACCACTGGCGGACGCGGTGGACGCTGCTGCGCCCAACGCGGCGGTGTTGCGGCGGCGGCTGCGCGGCGACCTCGAAACCATCGTCGCCAAGGCCCTCGAAAAGGACCCACACCGCCGTTATCCCACGGTGGATGAGTTTGCCGCCGACCTCCGGCGCTTCCTGGAAGGCCGACCGGTGGCGGCGCGCAAACCCACCTGGCGATACCGCGCGGCCCGTCTGGCGGCGCGGCACCGAATCGCCGTACCAGCGGGTGCGCTGGCATTGTTGCTGATCGTCGGATTCGCCGCCTTCGGCTGGTGGGAAGCGCGCCGCTCCGAACGCCGCTTCAACCAGGTGCGTGGCCTGGCCCACGCCGTGATGTTCGAACTCTACGATGCCATCGCGCCGCTGCCCGGTTCCACCGCCGCGCGCGCGCTGCTGGCGCGCCGTGCGCTCCAATACCTGGAGAATCTGTCGCAGGAAGCCGGATACAATCGCTCCCTCCAGCGGGAGGTCGGGCTGGGCTACGAGAGGATCGGCGAAGTCGAGGGCGATCTCTCCCAATCCAGCCTCGGCCGCGTACCGGCCTCGCTCGAAAGCCTTCGCAAAGGCGCCGGGATTCTGGAACGGCTGGCGGCGGGCTCGCCGGGCGACGCAGGGCTGCGCCACGATTACCTGCGCGCCGCGGTGGATCTCGCCCGCGCCTACGGTCAAGCGGGCCAGTTTGACGCCGAGATCGCCCAGGCCAGGCGCACCGTCGGCATTGCCGAGGTGGCGGCTGGCGCGTACCCCGAAGACGTGGCTGCGTTGAGCGACATGGAGGCCGCGCTGGCCGGCTTGGCGGACGCGCTCATCAACGAAAAGCGCTATCCGGAAGCCATCGTGTTGCGGGAGCGTGTCCAGAGTCTGGCCCGCCGCGTGGCCGCGCTGCATGACAGCCGGGAATCCGAGCGCTCGCTGGCGGTAGCTGAAAAGCGGCTGGGCGCGCTCTACGGCGTAACCGGGCGGATGGAGGATTGCCGCCGTGAGTATGAGATGGCGCGCTCGATCGATGAGCGGCGCTTCGCTCGCAATCCGCAGGACATGCGCGCCGGGATGGATCTGTCCTATGACTATAGCGACCTCGGCTGGGCGGCCCGCGAGATGAACCGCCTCGACGATGCGCTTCAGTTCCACCGCCAGGCTCTGGAACTCCGCCAGCAGGCCGCGCAGGCGGATCCGCAGGATTTCCGCGCCGCTTCAGCCGTGGCCGCGAGCATGAGGAAGATCGGCCTGGTCCTCAAGAAGATGGCAAAGCCACGCGATGCTCTGTCCGAACTCCAGCAGGCGGCGGCGCGCTACGGGGAGTTGAGCCGCCGGCCCGGCGCCGATTGGGCGACCGTGAGCGGCCTGGCGGAAACCCACCAGGATATCGCCGAGACGTGGACCGACTTGGCGCAGGCTCACACCACAGCTGCCGCACAGCGCCGCGCCGACTATCTGGCAGCCGCCGGCGAATATGAGCAAGCCCGCGACCTGTTGGCCGGGCTGCGCGACCAGGGTAAGCTCCCCAAGTCCGAGTGGCCGTACGTGGACGGAATGGCCTCGCTCGCACAAAAAGCCCGCCGCAGCGGGCAGTAGCGTGTGGGGCAGGGGGGAAACTGGTGAGGGGAGCTGGAAACTGGGGCCCAAATTACACCATTACCAGCGAAATTGTGCCATTGGTTGCTGTCTCCGCCTTGAGTGCGCTCCAATTCAAGCCCCGCTACAATAAGGACGTGCAGCGCTCCAAGTTCCGGATCGGGCTCATCCAGATGGCGTGCTCGGCCGATCCGAACGAGAATCTGGCCAAGGCGGAATGGCGGATCCGCGAGGCCGCCGGCCGCGGCGCGCAGATCGTCTGCCTGCCGGAACTGTTCCGCTCTCAATACTTCTGCCGCGAGGAAGACGCCAAGTTCTTCGACCTGGCCGAGCCAGTGCCGGGGCCGACTGTGGAAAGCTTATCGCGGCTGGCGCGCGAACTGGCGGTGGTGATCATCGGCTCCATCTTCGAACGCCGCGCGGCGGGCGTGTATCACAACACGGCGCTGGTGTTCGATGCCGATGGATTGCTGCTCGGCATGTACCGCAAGATGCACATCCCGGACGATCCCTTGTATTTCGAGAAGTATTACTTCACGCCCGGCGACCTGGGTTTCCGCTGCTTCGACACACGCTACGCGCGCATCGCGCCGCTGGTGTGCTGGGACCAGTGGTACCCGGAAGCCGCGCGCTTGGCTGCGCTCGGCGGCGCGCAGGTGCTGTTTTACCCGACCGCGATTGGCTGGCATCCGGCCGAGAAGCAGGAAGTTGGCGCGGCACAACACGACGCGTGGCGCACCATCCAGCGGGGGCACTCGATCGCCAACGGACTGTATGTGGCCGCGGCGAACCGCGTGGGATACGAAGGACCGCCGGAGCGGGGCCTGGAATTCTGGGGCGGCTCGTTCGTGGCCGACCCGTTTGGCCAGGTGCTGGCGGAAGCGGGCCACGAAAAAGAAGAGACGCTGATCGTGGAATGCGATCCACGGCGCATCGAGGAAGTGCGCCGCAACTGGCCGTTCCTGCGCGACCGCCGCATCGATGCCTACCAGCCCATCCTCAACCGGCTGATCGATTAGGGCGTCGTGGCGCGGGCCGTCGGGCCTGCAGAGCCGAGAGTCGTCTCGGCTTTTTTTCCGCCCCACTTTGTCCGCTCTCGCCCATACAGGAACTTCAGATACGAAAATCCCTTGACTTCCCTCGCCACTTGCTCTATACCTAGTCTGGACAGGGAAAAAATGGCATCGAATTCCGCTCCGGAGCTGCTTCCGGGAACGCTGTATTTGCTGATCCTGCGGACGCTGAGCCGCGGTCCGCTGCATGGATACGCCATCGTGAAACGGATCAAGGAGGCTTCGCGCGAGGGGCTGCAAGTCGAAGACGGCTCGCTGTATCCGGCGCTTAACCGCATGCTGGTGAAGGGCTGGCTGGCGGCGGAGTGGGGCGTTTCCGAGAACAATCGCAAGGCCCGCTTCTACAAGCTGACACCGGAAGGCCGTAAGCAGCTCGACAAAGAGGCAGGGGAATTCGATCGCCTGGTGCGCGCCATCCAACTTGTGATGCGCACCGCCTGAAAGGGAGGCTCGCATGGCGCTGTGGAACGAAATCGGCAACCGCCTCAGCTATCTTTTCCGGCGTTCGCGGTTCGATCGGGAATTCGAGGAAGAGATGCGGTTCCACATCCAGGCCCGCGCCGACGAGCTGGAACAGAGCGGCCTCGCCGCCGCCGACGCCCTGCGGCAAGCGCGGCGAGAGTTTGGTTCCACGCTGCGGAGCGGCGAAGAGACGCGCTCGGCGTGGCAAATGCGCTGGTTGGAGGACCTGGCGAGCGACCTCCGTTATGCCGCGCGCGCGTTGCGGCGCAATCCCGCCATGGCGCTGGCGGCGGTTGGCTCGCTGGCGCTGGGAATCGGCGCCAATACGACTATGTTCAGCGTGGCGCGGGAAGCGCTCTTCAGCGAGCCCTCCTGCCGCGATGCGCAATCGCTGGTGCAGCTTTCCACGCGCGGCAACCGATGGGCGACCGTAGCGCAATATCGCTTCCTTGAGGACGCACATGTGTTCGACGGGGTCGTCGGCGAGAACCACGAGCTTCCGGTGAACTGGCGCAACGGCAGCCGCTCTTACTACTTGGCCGGAACTCACGTCACTGACAACTTCTTCCAGGTGGTGGGAATTCCGGTCGCCATGGGGCGGCCCATCGAGCGCGGCGAAACCGACGCGGCGGTGGTGACGTACGGCTTCTGGAGAAATCGCCTGAACGGCGACCCGAACGCGATCGGCCGCCAGTTGGTGTTGGACTCGAAACCGTACACGATCGTCGGCGTATTGCCTCGCGACCATCGCATGTTGGTGGGTTTTGGTTTCACGCCCGACCTTTACCTCACTAAGGATCCGGCCGGCTTCATGCTCTATGCGCGGCTGCCGCAGGGAATGACGCGCCAGACGGCTTACAGCCGTCTGCGGCCGGTCTGCCGCGATCTGGATCGCGTGTACCCGGAGGCGAATCGCAAGTGGACCGAGGAGCTTCAGCTTAGCGGAATCGGCGGGATGGACCGTTTGCGGGAGATGGGCGGCCCGATGGTGATACCGGCGCTGGCGTTCTTCGCGATGCTGGTGATTGTGACGGCGATAGTGGTGCTGATCGCGTGCGCGAACATCTCCAGCCTGCTGCTGGCCCGCGCTATTACCCGTTCGCGGGAGCTCGCCATCCGCATGTCGCTGGGCGGCAGCCGCGGCCGCCTGGTGCGCCAATTACTCACGGAGAGCTTGTTGCTGGCCTTGCTCGGAACCGGCGCCGGCCTCTTGCTCAACCTGTGGCTTACCAGGGCGCTCAGCGGTTTTCGTATTCCGACGCCGCTGCCGATCGAGTTGATCGTCCAACCGGACCGCATGCTGCTGGCATACTCCTCGGTGATCGCCCTGGTGGTGACACTGGCGACCGGGTTGGTCCCGGCGCTGAGGGGCACGCGAGCGGGAATTGGGGGCGCGCTCAAAGAGGGCGGCCGGCAAGCCGGACCGGCGGGCAGCCGGCTGCGAAGCGCCCTGGTGGTCGGGCAACTGGCGGTCTCGATCGTCCTGCTCAGCGCCGGACTGCTGTTCCTGCGCAACCTGATCAGCGCCACGTCATTCAACGCGGGATTCGACACGACTCACACCATTGTCGCCGCGATACAGGGTCAATCCGACCGTCAGAAATTCGTGGACACCGCGCTCGCCCGGCTGCGCGCCCTGCCGGGGATTGAGGCAGCCTCGCCGGCGATTGCGTTGCCGCTGAACCCGTTCCTGGCTTTCAACCGGCCGACCGAGCAGCTACGGCCGGACGCGGGCAGCCGCACGGTGCGCGTCGAGTACAACGGCAACTCCGTGGGACCGGATTACTTCCGGATCATGGCGATTCCGATTCTCGAAGGCCGCGCGTTCCTCGAGGCCGACCGCGCGGGCGCGCCCGGCGTGGTGATTCTGAATCAGAACATGGCGCGGCGGCTCTTCGGCAACGCCAATCCGGTGGGCCACGTGGTTCGCTTCGCCGACAATCGCGATTCGATCGTCGTGGGCGTGGCGCGGAACAGCACCTACGCCACCTTGGGAGAAAAGGACGCGATGGCGCTCTACACGCCCTTTGCCCAGCTAGCGAAGCACAAAGGCGCGTGTCTCTTCGTGCGCACCAGTGGACCGCCCGAAGCGATGGCCCGGAAGATCGATGAGACGATCGCGGAGCTGGACGCCAAGGCTTCGGTGCGGACCAAGGTCATGCGTGAGGTTTTCAACTATGCTCTGCTGCCGAGCCGCGCCGGGCCGCGGTGCTGGGAGGGATGGCGCTGTTCGGCTTGCTGCTGGCTTCTATCGGACTCTACGGAGTTCTGCTGTATGCCACCCAGCAGCGGATTCACGAGATCGGCATTCGTGTCGCGCTGGGCGCCACGCCGGGCAACGTCCTGGCGATGGTCGCGGGCCAGAGCTTGAAACTGGTGGCCACCGGCATGGCCATCGGCCTCGCGATTGCCGTGGTCGCGGTGCGCCCGCTCTCCATGTTCCTGGTTCCCGAGGTGCGTCCCACCGATCCTCTGAACTTCGTGGCCGTGGCCGGTGTGCTGGCGCTGGTGGCGGGATTGGCGACCGTTGCGCCAACGGCGCGCGCGCTGCGGGTGGAACCAGCGGTGGCGCTGCGGCACGAGTAGGCAGGACACCGTTGAGGTTGCCTTTCGCTATCTACCCCAACCTGACCGCTCCCTTTGGCCGCGGCTCCGATACAGAGCGGCGACCGTCGGGGAGCGGTTGCGAAGCCTTCAACCAACTTCCAGCCCGGCCGGGCCTGGAGCGAAGCCGCGCAGGAAAGGCAGATCGCCTTCCACGAAATCGAAGCGGCCGAGGTTCTCGCGGGACTCCCAGCGCATTTCGTGGAAAATCAGATTCCGCGGCTCGCCTTGATAGCTGGTGATGCGGAAAAAGAACAGGGTAATCGGGGCCCTGCCGGGATAGGTGTACTCGTAGCGTGCGATTTCCTCGCCGGCTGCCTCGCGAATCCCCAGTTCCTCTTCCAGTTCGCGCGTCAAGGCCTGCGGCGGCGATTCGCCGGGCTCTACTTTACCGCCCGGAAACTCCCATTTCAGCGGATGCGCCTGCGCGGGCTGCCGGCGGCCAATCAGCACGCGACCCTCGCGTTCCAGAATCGCCGCCACCACCTCGATCATGCCAATATTGGAACATACCGGAGGGCCGTGGCGCGCACCCTGGGCTGCAATCCGGTAGCCTGAAAAGGGCGGGTACGTCCCCAGTTATGAACCCTGCACTCTTGAGACAGGCGATCGAACGAGCGGCGGAAAACGTGCGCTGCGGCGGAGGTCCGTTCGCGGCGCTGGTGGTGAAGGACGGCGCGGTGATCGCGGCCGGATCCAACCGCGTCACCGCAGCTAATGACCCCACGGCGCACGCCGAGATCGTGGCCATCCGCGAAGCGTGCCGTGCGCTCGGCGGCTTTCAACTTACCGGCTGTGACGTCTATTGTTCCTGCGAACCTTGCCCGATGTGTCTCGGCGCGCTGTTCTGGGCGCGGCCCGCGCGGATCTTCTTCGCCGCTACCGCCGCGGACGCCGCCGCGGCCGGTTTCGACGATTCGTTCATTTACCGCCAACTCGCTTTGCCGGAGGCCGGGCGCGCCATCCCCGTGATTCGCGTGGCCGACCCATCCGCGCAGCGCCCATTTGAAGCATGGGCGGCGCAGCCGGACAAAGTCCGCTACTGAATTAAGCTGCGCCGCGAGCGCTGGTATTATGGAGATTATGAATTTCTTGTACAAATTTCTGATGATTGCGCCAGCCGCTTGTCTGCTGGCGCAAACGCCACCGGCCCCGACGCTGGCCCCGGCGACCCCTCCGGCGATCGCTCCGGGCGCTCCGAAGCTCTCTACGCCGGTTCCTCCCGGATTGCTCATGCCCCCGCCCGCGCCGCCGATGCCGGTGACGGTGCCTCCCGACCGCGTGGTTCTCAAGGCGGGCTCCGTGACGCTTACGGCGGCGCAGTTCGACCAGTTGATCGACGGGCTTCCGGACGCCTCCAAGGCGGCGGCCCGCGGCCCGCGCCGCAAGCAGTTCGCCGACTTCCTGGTCCAAGCATACATGCTGTCGGAAGAAGCCACGCGCCGCAAGCTGGATGAAACGCACGCCTACAAGGTCCAATCTATGCTCAGCGATGACCAGGTGCTGGCCGGCTTGGTCAGGGCTCAGGTCACTGAGGAAACCAAGATCGACGAGGCCGACGCGCGTAAGTACTACGACGAGCACCTTAAGGACTATGAAGAAGTTACCGCGCGCCACATCCTGATCCGCGTGAAAGGCTCCCCGGTGCCGGTCAAGCCGGGAGCGAAAGAGCTGACAGACGAAGAGGCCCTGGCCAAGGCCAATGATCTGCACAAACGCATCCTGGCCGGCGAGGATTTTGCCACACTCGCCAAGACGGAATCGGACGATACGTCAAGCGCCAACGGCGGGCTGCTTCCACCTTTTGCACACGGGCATATGGTGCCGTCGTTCGAGCAAGCGGCTTTCAAGCTCAAACCGGGCGAGCTTAGCGAACCGGTAAAGAGTCAGTTCGGATATCACATCATCAAGGTGGAGGCGCATAACACGAAAACCTTCGAGGAAGTTCGCGCGCAGATCGAGAAGATGCCGCCGCTGGTTCAGGCGAAGGTGAAAAAGGCCTTGGATGACATGACCAAGGGCGCGTTCTACGATCCGGATTTCTTCGGTCCGCCTTCGCCGGCCCCGATCCAAGGACAGTTTGGGCCGAGGCCTGCCGCCCCGCCAGCGCCGCCGGCCACTCCGCCGGCTCCGCCGAAGCAGTAGGATGCGGACGCGGAGACTGGAGATCTCCTGCCCGCAGTGCGGTTCGGCGGAAGTGTCCTATACATGTACGCCGAACTGCTGTTTTAATCACGTGTGCGCGGGCTGCGGAGCCACGTTTGAGCCAATGACGCGGACGACGGGCCGCACGGTGGACGGCATCGTGCCGCCCGATCCGCTCCCCGAGGCCGCCGACCCAACCGTGGCCTGCGCGCGCTGCGACTCCACCGAAGTTTATCTCACCTCCGAAAACGCCGCTGTGTGCGCCCATTGCGGAACCGTGCTCGAAGTGGAGCTGACGGAAATCCATCCGGGGTAGGGTGAGGCAGGTCCCCGACCTGCCAGCGCGCACGCTCGCCCAACCGGCATTGGCAAGCGAAATCGCCTGCCCCCAAGAAAAAAAGCAGGTCGGGGACCTGCTCCCCCTACGCCTTTTTGATCGCTTCGATCAGCGCGGGCACCACCTGGAACAAATCGCCTACGATGCCGTAGTCGGCTATTTCGAAAATCGGCGCGTCGGCGTCTTTGTTGATGGCGACCACGGTGCGCGCGCCCTTCATCCCCACCAGGTGCTGGATGGCGCCGGAGATGCCGATGGCCATGTACAGTTTCGGGGCAACGGTCTGGCCGGAGCTGCCCACCTGCCGTTCCATGGGAAGCCAGCCCGCGTCGCAGATGGGCCGCGAGGCGGCCAGCTCGGCTCCCAACGCCTGCGCCAGCTTTTCGATCAGCGGAATGTTATCGGCCTCTTTGATGCCGCGGCCGACCGAGACGATCAGCTCCGCCGCGCCCAGGTCCACCGTGTGCTGCGATTCGCGGAAAGGTTCGAGGGGCCGGGTGCGGACGTCGGACGGCGAGAGACTGGGTATGACGACCTCGACCGTGGCGGGGCCCTCGACCACCCGGTCGGCGCGGTAGGCGCCGGCCTGCAAGGATGCGAAGTGCGGTCCGTCTCCGGAGAAGCGCACATCGGCATTCACTTTACCTTGGAAAAGCTGCCGCACCAGCGTGAGCGAGCCTTTTTCGACACGATGGGCGACTACGTCGGTCACTGCCACGCGATCGAGCCTGGTTGCCAGCTTGGGAAGATAATCTCGAACCTGGTAAGTGTGCGGGAATAGCACGAGCGCGGGTTTGAACAGATCGATGTACGCTTCCAGCGCCAGCGTGTAGGCATCCGGCGTATAGTCCTTCAGCAGCTCGTGCTCGAACGCATACACGGTCTCAACCTGCTTGGTGGCCAGCTCGTTTGCCAGCGCGCTGATATTATGCCCCAGCACTGCGGCCGCGACAGTGGTGTCCAGCTCCCGCGCGATTTGCTGCGCGGCGGCCAGCGTTTCGAAGGACAAGCGGTGCCACTGGCCGGCGCGCTGCTCTAATACTGCCAGAACGCTCATATCACCCGCGCCTCGAATCGCAGCTTCTCCACCAGTTGCGCGGCGGCCTGTTTGGGATCGCCCTCGAACAATTGCGTGCGCTTGTTGCGCTCGGGCAGGTACATGCGTTGGACGACGACGCTAGGCGCGGCCGGCGCAACGCCCAGACTGGCTGCCGTGACGCGGCGGACTTCCCTCGACTTGGCCTTCTTGATTCCCATCAAAGTGGCGTAGCGCAGCTTGCCGATGCCGGATTGGATGGCGAGCAGGGCCGGCAGAGGCATCTCGATATGCTGGAACCAGCCTTCTTCGAGCTCGCCCTTGACGCGGATGGCGCCGTCGCTCGCCTCCACTTCCATAATGATGGTGGCGTGCGGCAGGCCGAGCAATTCGGCCAGAATGACGCCGGTCTGGCCCAACCCGAGATCTTCGGATTGCAGGCCGGTGAGGACCAGATCCGGCGATTCGCTCTTCACAGCGGCGGCGAGCAGCCGGGCGGCAGCGAGCGGATCGAGCGCGGTCATGTCCTCTTCGATGTGAATGGCGCGGTCGGCGCCCTTGGCCAGAGCTTCGCGGATGTTTTGCCCGACGCGCTCGGGGCCGGCGCACAGGGCGACCACTTCTCCGCCGTGCTTTTCCTTGAGCCGCAGCCCGGCTTCCAGCGCGTAGGCATCCGGCTCGTTGATTTCGTAAGCCAGGCCGGCTTCTTCGATCCACTGGCCCGAAGCAGCGATGCGCAATTGTGAATCGCGTGCGGGAACCTGCTTGATGGCGACGATGATCTTCATAAATCTTAGCCACGGATGAACACGGATGAACACAGATGAAAACCAAGGATCTTATCCGTGTTCATCGGTGTTCATCCGTGGCTGGAAAGGAGTTCCCTATTCAGAATACCGCTTGAAGATCAGGCAGCCGTTGGTGCCGCCGAAACCGAAGCTATTCGAAAGCGCGTAGTCGATTTTCATGGGCCGGGCGTGGTTGGGAACGTAATCCAGGTCGCAGTCCGGATCGGGGTTCTCGTAGTTGATGGTGGGGGGCGCCACCTGATCGCGCAGCGCCATCACGCTGATGCCGGCCTCGATGCCGCCGGAACCGCCCAGCAGATGGCCGGTCATCGACTTGGTGGAGCTGACGGCCACTTTGTAAGCGTGGTCGCCGAAGGCGCGCTTGATGGCCTTGGTCTCGGCCCGGTCGCCGGCTTCGGTGGAAGTGCCATGGGCGTTGATGTAATCCACCTTCTCGGGGGCGATCCCGGCGTCGCGCATGGCGTTGCGCATCACGCGGTAGGCGCCGTCACCATCGGGCGATGGCGCGGTGAGATGAAATGCGTCGGCGCTCATGCCGTAGCCGACGATCTCCGCCAGAATGCGCGCGCCCCGCCGGCGGGCGAACTCCAATTCCTCGATCACCAGGATGCCGGCGCCTTCGCCCACCACGAAGCCGTCCCGGTCGCGGTCCCAGGGGCGGGACGCGCGTTCCGGTTCGTCATTGCGCGTAGATAGCGCGCGCATGGCGGCGAAACCGCCGATCGACATCGGCGTGACCGCGCCCTCCGTGCCGCCACAGATCATGGCATCGGCGTCCCCGCGCTGGATCATGCGGTAAGAATCGCCAATCGAATGCGCACTGGTGGTGCACGCGGTAGCGGTGGCGGAGTTGGGTCCCTTGGCGCCGCTGCGAATCGAGACATGGCCCGAGGCCAGGTTCACGATGGTGGCGGGAATGAAAAACGGGGAAATGCGGCGCGGCCCGTGTTCCAAAAGGACCTGGTGCTCCCGCTCGATGACTTCGAATCCGCCGATGCCGCTGCCGATGTAGACGCCCACCATTTCTTCGGTCTCCGGCGTCACCTTCAGGCCGGAGTTCGAGAGAGCGCAATCCGAAGCCGCGATGGCGAACTGGATGAAGCGCCCCATCTTCTTGATTTCTTTTTTCTCGATGTACCGCGCCGGATCGAATCCTTTGACTTCTCCGGCGATGCGGCACGAGAAAGCCGCGGCATCGAATTGCGTGATGGGACCAATGCCGCTCTTGCCGGCGCGAATAGCGGCCCAGGAGTCCTCGGTTCCGATGGCTAGCGGCGTCACCAATCCCACGCCGGTTACTACCACTCTTCTCGTCAAGTCTGGTCTCCTCGAGAAAAGCGGCTACTTTTTGGCTGTCTTGTTTTCGATGTAGTCAACGGCATCCTTGACCGTCTGGATCTTTTCGGCATCCTCGTCGGGGATCTCCAGCTCGAAGGCCTCTTCGAAGGCCATCACGAGTTCGACGATATCCAGCGAATCCGCGCCCAAATCGTCAACGAACGACGCGCTGCTGTCGACCTGGCTCTCGTCGACGCCCAACTGCTCGACGATGATCTGCTTTACCTTCTGCTCTACTAATGCCATGCACTCCTCCTGGGATATGCGAACGCGTTGATTTTAGCTGCCTTTGCGGAGATTTCGCAAGTTGATGGGCCGCTGACACGGCCCGGCCCCATGCAGCTTGCCCATGGGTCAATCCGGAAACTCCATTCTGCCACATTTCACGCGGAAACTTTTGAGCCGGGTCTGCGCCGGGCGCGAGTGTGGCGGAAACGTCCGGAGCGGTGGCTGAAATCCACCAGCGCCGGTGCAATAGGGCCAACCCACGCCAGCCGCAAGCCTTTTCGATCCAATCGTTTGCATTTGGTGAAACAGATGCAGTGGGTAGCTGCGTCGAAAGCAATGAGGGACCAAGTATGGAACGTATCTCGCAAATTGCGATAGTTTTGGTAACTGCATCCAGCCTCGCGTTGGCGCAAACCCCCGGGTGGCGCCACCTGGGCGATCCGGCGCCCGCGCCGGCCGATCAACAGGCACAGGCGCAGGACCAGGCGCTGCCCGCGGCGCCAGACCAGCAAAACCCAGAGCCCGTGGCGCAGCCCGGTCAGGAAGGGCAACCGGCGGCGGCTCCGGCTCCGATGCCACAGGCGGCGCCGCCGATGGCGCACCTCAGCCGTCTCGCGTACGGCCTGCCGCCGGAATTGACGGTCAAGCCGGGTACGTACATTTCGGTGCGCATCAACCAGGCGCTCTCCACCGATCACAACCAGGCGGGCGACCCGTTCACGGCCACGCTGATGCAGCCGCTGGTGGTGGACGGCGTGGTGGTGGCGCATCGCGGCCAAACGGTTTACGGCAACGTGGCGGACGTGAAGAAGCAACATTCCGATAAGCCGTCGCAGCTTAAGCTGGAGCTGACCAGCTTCACGCTGGCCGATGGCACGCAGGTGGCGGCGCAAACCCAGTTGGTGGCGCGCCAAGGCGGCACCACGCCCGCCGGCGTACAAGCCGGAACCGTGGCGGGGACGACGGTTGCGGGCGCGGCCGTGGGCGGTGCCGCGGATTGGGGCCAGGGCGCGGCCATCGGAGCGGGCGCCGGAGCGGCGGCCGGCATCGTCGGCGTGCTGCTCACACGCAACCATCCCACGGTGATCTATCCGGAAACGGCGCTCACCTTCCAGATGACGGCGCCGTTCACGATTTCGACCACGCGTGCGCCGCAGGCGTTTCGCTACGTCGGACCCGACGACTACGACCACCCGGCAATGCAGATGTCGGCTGGCCCGCGGCGCGCGGCGCCTCCGGCGTCCTACTATGGCCCGGGCTACGGCTATCCGTCTCCGTATTACTACGGCTACGGCTACCCGTATTATTCGTACCCGTATATGGGTCCGCAATGGGGCTTCGGCGCGATGATTATCGGCGGCCGCGGCTGGGGCCGCTGGCGGTAAGGTAGCTCCGCAATAATCGAAACATGTCCGGCATGACCGCTCCCTTTGGTCGCGGCTCCGTTAGTGGATTCGTTCGGAGCCGCGACTCCCACCTCGCCGCCCGTGAAAATTGCGGGCTACGCACCCACCTTGATACGATGAGAATGTCCCCTTCACGGTGGGTGTAGCTCAGCTGGTAGAGCGCTGGATTGTGGTTCCAGTGGCCGAGGGTTCGAATCCCTCCACCCACCCCATAAGAAAACCGATTCGCGCGTGCTCTCCTACCCCCAACCAATTTGGCCCTCCCTGCCGCCGCCGGTCCGATGGCCCCATTGAGCTAGCAACTTCCATGCCGGCCGGAGGGTTGAGAACGTTATAATTCGAACCAGTGGGCCGGCCGCAGCGCGCCCACGCTAAGAGTAATCCGCGCCGCCGGGTTTCCCGCGGAAGGGAGTATCATGCGCTTTTGGTCTTTTTTCCTGCTCATCGCCGCGCTGGCTGCGCAAACGCAGACCGGCGAGATTACGACTCGCGAAGAAACGCCCACCTTCCAATCGAGCGTGAACCTGGTGCGCATACCCGTGGTGGTCCGTGACAAGCAAGGACGCGCGCTCGGCAACTTCCAAAAGCAGGATTTTCAGCTCACCGATCGCGGCAAGGTGCAGCCCGTTGCGCAGTTCGCCATCGAGGGCAGCGCCGTCCCCAAGCCGGCCGCGCAGCCGTCCACCCAGACGGAGACCCCTTGGGCGCCCGCCGCCGCAGGATCCAAGCTGGTGGTGCCTACCCGCTTCGTCGCCTATGTCTTCGACGACGCCCATCTCAACATTCAAGACCTGATGAACGCACGCACGGCTGCCCTAAAGCACGTTGCAGAGGGGATACCGCCGCAGGAACGCGTGGCCTTGCTGACGCTCTCCGGCGACGTGACGCTCGAATTCACCGATGACCTGGTGAAGTTCCGCGAGAAGCTGATGAAAGTTGCGCCCATTCCGCCTCGCTCGCATTTCCCTCCGGCCAGCTTCTACGTGGCGGACACATGGGTGAACCGCGAAGGCGAGGACCCCCGTTCGGCGCTGCTGGCGATGCAGACCAGCGTGACCATCGATTGCCTCAACCTGACGGGTTACTCCGCGGCCGAAGCTCCGAGCATCGCTCAGGACACTCTCCGCCAGGTCGCCAATGAGGGCTTGAGCGATTCCCGCAATGCCTTCCACATCCTCAATAACACCGTCCGGCTGCTCGGCTCCATGCCCGGTGACCGGACCATGATTCTGGTCTCGCCCGGCATGTACCTCCCCGAAGGGTTGCAGAGGGAGCTCAGCGAATCCATCGACCGAGCCACCCGCTCGGGCGTCATCATCAACACCCTGGACGCGCGCGGCGTTTACACCATCGACCCAATCGGCGATGTTCCCGGCTGCCGTTTGACGAACCAACAGGCCCAACAGCAAGTCGCAAGATCCGAGCATGACGAGCTTTTCTCCCAGGGGATGGTTCTGGGCACGCTGGCCTCTTCGACCGGAGGCACCGCCCTCAGCGGCAACGATTTCCTGGGCGAATTCAAACGGCTGGCGAACCCGCCCGAGTACGTCTACTATTTGGGTTTCTATCCCAAGGACCTCAAGCCAGACGGAAAGTACCATGAGATCAAGGTGACGCTGGCAAACAACAAAGGACTGTCCGTGCAGGCGCGCAAGGGCTACTGGGCGCCATCCCATGTGGAGGACGCAGCCGCCGCCGCCACGCGGGAAATCGGCGAGGCCGTGTTCTCGCACGATGAGCTGCGAGACGTGCCCATCGACATTCACAGCCAGTTTTACAAGACCACGGCCGACGAAGCGAAGGTGAAAGTCACCACGCACATCGATATCCAACAGCTTCCTTTGCGCAAGCAAAGCGACGAGCGGAGCCACGACGACGTCACACTGGTGTGCGCCCTGTTCGATCGCAATGGGAACTATGTCAAGGGAACCCAGAAGACGGTGGAGATTCGGCTGAAGGACGAGAATCTCGAGCGCTGGCGAACCCACGGCGTCACCGTGAACAGCGACTTCGACATCAAGAGCGGCGCCTACATGATTCGCGTGGTTGTGCGCGACGCCGAAGGCCAGCAAATGGCCGCAGCGAACGGAGTAGTGGAGATCCCATGAAAACCTCAGAGAGTCAGCTTTCGCGATATGGCAGCCGCGCGATGTACGCGGCCGCGCTGTCGTTCTTGTTCGTTCCGCTACTGGCGCAAACCGGAGGATCCGCCGCTCCCGGTGCGGCGAACCTGCAACTCAAGGCCGAAGCGCGCCTGGTGCTGGTGGACGCCGTCGTCACCGGCAAGAAAGACGAACCCATTCACGGGCTGACCGAGAAGGACTTCCGCATCTTCGAGGATGGCAAGGAACAGACTATCACCGGATTCCAGACTCACACCGGGCCCGCGACGCCGGGAATCAGCCAGCAACAGCACTTCCTCCTGTTATTCGATGGAAGGCCCAACCGCAATGAGTCCGCCGACGATCAGAAATGGATCCAGCAGGCCGCCGCCAGGTTCGTGGCGGATAATGCCGGACCTAACCGGCTGATGTCGGTCGCATATTACACACCGGGATGCATGACCGTCGCCGCGCAATTCACCACCGATATCGGCCAGCTTCAGAAGTCGCTGGGCGTGTGGCCCAACGTCACCCGCTGCGGCCACGTCCCCGATCCGTATGGCGACATTCGGGCGCACAGTTACTCGCAACTGGCGAAGGACCTGGCCCAGGTGCCCGGCCACAAAGTGGTGGCCCTGTTTGCCGCCCATGTCCCGGCGCCGCCGAGCGCCGCCAGCCAAAAGCCGCAGGCGCCTCCGCGGATCGTGTCCCAGAAGAACCAGCGCCCGAGCCGGCGATCGTCGACACTCGAAAGGAATGCAACGCTCTCCGATCCGAAGGGGATGCAATTGGAATTTCGCAAGGCGGATGTCTCGGTCTATCCGGTGGAAGGGCAGGTCGGAGCCAAATCTCCGGGTTGGGCGCTTAGCCTGGCCGACGCAACCGGCGGCCACGAACTCAACCGAGGCAACGATGTGGTCGCCGTTTTCGACGTGCTGGCACGCGAGCAGGACGAATCCTACACGCTTGCTTACGTGCCGAAGGATTCCCCGGAAGGAAGCTGCCACCCGCTGAAGGTCACCGTCGACCGGTCCGACGTGAAGGTGCGCGGACGCAATCTGTACTGCAACGTCCGCGATGCGGCCCTGGCTTCAGCCAGCCCGCTGGAAAATGAGTTGGCGAATCTGGCAGCCTCACCGAACGCCGGCAACATCGCGGCGTCGGCGTCCGCGCCCTTCTTCTATGAGGCCGGCGGGGCGGTGCGAGTCGACATGACGATCGAGATTCCATCTCCGGCGCTCGATCCTACCGAGACGAACGGCAAACTGCATGCCTCGATGGACGTACTCGGCCTGGCATACAACATGGGGGGCGCGGTGGCAGCGCGCTTCAGCGATACCGTGAAATTCGATTTCGAGAACCGCCAGCAGTTCGACGATTTCTTGCGACGCCCGCTCCGCTACGAGCACCAACTGAGGATCGCTCCTGGCAATTACAAGTTCAAGCTGATTTTCCGTACCGCCAAAGGTCGCTTCGGTGTGGTCGAAACGCCGCTGGCCGTCGAACCGTTCGACGCCGAACAGCTCAGCTTGAGCGCCATCGCCCTTAGCCGCGACGTGCAACCGATATCGCAAGAGGCCTTGCAGGAGGAGACCGAGCAAGGGAAAAAGCCGCTGATCTTCCGCGGCAACCGGATCACGGTTGCCGGCTCCGACGTTCTATCGAAAGCCGGAGTCGCCGAAGCCTATTTCGAGATCTACGAGCCGCCCGCATCCGGCGCCGAGCCACTCCAGTTGACCATGCATCTGCGCCTGCTCGACGCGCAAAGCGACGAGCAAAAGTGGGATTCCGGCGATGTCGATTTGAGCGCGCTGGCTAAGTCCGGCAATCCCGTGATTCCGGTAGCGCTCAGATTGCCGGTGGCGACCCTTCCGCCCGGAACCTATCACGCCGAGTTGACAGTCAAAGACTCCGCCGAGGGCGAAGCCGCCCGCAGCATCCAATTTCGCGTGGAGTGAGACGTCGCCGCCGGTAGGACAGACGATCGGTTTTTGTCGTCTGTCGAGTGTCGTACTCTAGCGAAGCAGGACAGACCACCAAAGGCGATGGTCTGTCCTACCTCTCTTCAGAACTTCAAGTGCAGCGCCACTTGCAGGATGCGCGGGTCGGCCGTGCTGGAGATCTGGCCGAAACTCTGGTCGCCGATGTTTGTATCCGGATTGCCGAATTCCGCGTTGTTAAGGACGTTGAACGCATCCATGCGGAACTCCAGCTCCGTCGTCTCACGAAGCCGGAAGGTCTTGGCAATCGAAAGGTTGGCGTTGAATGCGCCAGGGCCGCGCAGCACGTTGCGGCCAAACGTTCCGTAAGTGAACTGGCCCAGCAAGCTGGCGGGGTTTACTGAAGTAGCTTCGCCCGGATTGGCTTCATTATTGAGCGTCTGCTCGCGCAGGTTGGAAAAGCTGTTCGGGTTGAACCAGTAATTGCCGCTCGCCGTGGTTGGCGTGCCGTTGACGGTGCCGTTGACGGTCATGGTACGGAAGGCTCCGGGGTCCATGTATTGAATCGCCGCCACCAGATCGGCACGCACCACTTGAATATCGCCGGCGCCGGATGGGCCGGGGCTGGAAATGGAAGATGCAGTGCCGGGGAATGCCATCACATCCAGCGGGAAGCCGCTCCGCCAGGTGACGATGGGATACAAAGTCCAGCCCTTGGTGAACCAGCCCGCGTGCGTGGTCAGCTTCTGGAAGGGCAACTCCCAGCCACCCGATAGCGAAAGAAACTGCCGGATATCGGCATCGCCGGAGGCCCAAAACTGGTTGTGGTTGGCGGCAGGCACGAAGTTGTTGCGCTGCCGGTAGCCGGACTCGTTATCGAGCACGTGCGACCACGTATAGGACAGGGTAAAGAAAGTGTTGCCGAACCGCGAATCCGAAAGACGCTTGGTAAGGTCGGTCTGCAACGCGTTGTAATTGGCGCGGCCGATGTTTTGAAACTCGTTCATGAAGGTGTAAGCCCCGTCGAGCCCGGGTCCGGGCTGCAGGTCCAGAATGCGGGTGCTCGAGCCGGGCTGGAACGGATCGATGTCGGTCAACCCGGTCAGCCCGTGCGTGACGTAGCCGATATACCCGGCCTCCATCGTCAGGTTGTTAACGAACTGCTGCTGAACGGAGACGTTGTACTGGTAAATGCGGGGCGTCTTCAGGTTCGGATCCACGAAGAAAGGATTGCCACCGCCGATAGGCAGGTCCCCGGCCTTGGCGAAATTCACCTGGTGATTGACCGGTTTCGATGGGAACGGATTGGGTGCGTCCGCGGCGACGAAGGGATTGGACAGGATGCCGGGATCGGAAACGTACCCGCCGTCGGGCTGGCTGAATGTCAGGTAGGCCGAACCGAAGAACGGCGCTTGCCCGTTGAACTGCAGGTTGTCCTCAGCCTTCAGAATGTCGTAGAAGATGCCGGCGCCGCCGCGCACGCTGGTCTTGGCGTTGCCAAAAACGTCCCAGGCGAAACCCAGCCGCGGGGCGAAGTTGGTGCGGTCTGGCCAGTTCGCGCCGCGCGGAGCGCCCTTGTCGCCGGGGAACAGCAGGCCCAGCGGAGCGCCTGGAAACACGGTCGATTGCTCGCCCGAAACGAACGAGAACGATCGGCCTTGCGTGTCGTACTTGGGCTGATTGTATTCGTAGCGTAAGCCGTAATTCAAGGTCAGCCGGGGGCTGATTTTCCACGCGTCCTGCACGTATCCGCCGAAGGAATGGGAGCGGATGTTGGTGGGCGCGTTGGGATACTCCTGGAAATCGTCGGGCAGGCCCATCAGGAAGTCGGCCAGGTCGTTGCCGGAACCGATCGAGGTCCCGGTACCATAGAAATCGAATTCGCCGTTCAGGTAGTAGCCATAAATCATCGCGTCGCGGTACGCCGAGAAGAGGAAGCCGCCTTTCAGCAAGTGGCTGCCGCGGGTCCACGAGAAGTCGTCGGTAAAGGTGAAAGTGTTATCCACGATGTTCGCCGGGCCGAACGGATTGTAACCGGCGAACAGGTTGCTGCCCTCGAGATTGATGTTGGGCGAGCCGTCCACCAGGTCCGGTGTGATATTAACCCCCAGTTGCGCCGGACTGGGTTGCGTACCGATGGGATAGTTCTGCTTGGTGTTGTTCCGCTGCGCCGTGAAGCGTGCCACATTGATGGTGGAAGGCGAAAAGCTGTGGGTGTAACCCACATTGCCCATATACGCCGCGACGTCGTTGGAAACCGGAAAGCCATTCACCGTGGTGGCACTGGCAGCGCCGGAAAACGGCGCTGTGTTCGGAGTATCCTGGGCTGCGAAGGTGGCGCTCAGCGTATCGCGCATTCCGATGTTGTAATCGAGCTTGCCCAGGTATTCGGAATGGTTGGCGGCCGCAGTTGCCTCAGGGAACACAAAACCGGCCGGGGAGACCGGCAGCAGCTCATCCTTCAGATAGGTGAGAGCCACCGAACTGATCCGGCTGGGATCGATGATGGCTTCCGAGGCGAGTGTGGGACTGGGCTGAAACCACGGATTGGCAGTCAGAAACTTTGCGACCGTGGGATCCGGACCGCCGTTCGCGGCTTGCGAAAAGTTGCCCTGCGCCTCCAGCGGTGTGAAGGTTGTGATCTTGTTGGATTGGCCGCCTGGTTGCACGTTGGAGTTCTGCTTCTGGCCCTCGTAGGAGAAGAAGAAGAACAGCTTGTTGCGGCCATCCACCACATGTGGCAGCCACACCGGCCCGCCCACCGTGAAGCCGTACTGGTTGCGTTTCAGAATCTGGCGCGCGATGCCCTGCTGGTTATTGAAGAAGGTGTTGGCATCCAGGTCTTCGTTGCGCAGATAGTCGAAAGCCGTGCCATGGACGGTGTTGGTGCCGCTCTTGATCACCATGCTCACGATGCCGCCGCCGCCGCGGCCGTATTCGGCGGCGTAGTTGCTTTGCAGCACGCGGAACTCGGCCACCGCATCGGGATTCGGGTTGATCACGATGTCGTTGTTGATCAAGTGGTTGTTCAGGCCGCCATCGAGCAGGTACGTCACCGAGTCGGAACGCCCGCCGCCGATGCTGTACTGTCCGGCCTGCCGCGATGCATCGTTGTCTTTCGGCGTGACGCCGGGCTGCGTGGCAAGCAGATCGAGCGTGTTGCGCCCGTTCAATGGCAATTCCGAAATCGCGGTGCCGCTGACCGTGGCGCCGATAGTGGAGTTCTCGGTTTCCACCGCGCTGGCGCCGCCTTCCACCGTGACGACGTCCTTTACCGCGCCCACCGTCAGCGCGAGGTCGATGCGCAGCGTCTGGTTGATTTCGAGCGAGTTCTTGGCGGCCACCACCATCCGCGAGAATCCGGCCGCTTCGGCGGCAATTTCGTACCGTCCGATCGGCAACTCCAGCACCTGGTAGTAGCCCTGCCTATCGGTCGAGGTTCGCCGGGCAACCTGTGTACCGGTATTCGTTACGGTTACCGTGGCACCGGCGACAACGCCGCCGCTGGGATCGGAGACGATGCCGACAATCTTGCCCGTGGTGTCCTGCGCAACAACAGGATACACGGCCAGAGCCAGAATACAGATCGCGTATCGAAATTTAGAAACTGCCGAGGATAATCGCATCTTTATACCTCTGATTGTATTGATATGCAGGAATTGCCGGGGCGGGATCGCTCATTTACTCTTCTCACCTAAGGAATGCGGATCCAAAACAGGTCAACCGCAACAATCGGGCCGAGCGAGATCGCACACTCACACGGCCGTATGAGGCGATGCCGGACGACGGCGTGGTCGCCTTGCGGACAATTCCAGAGTATAGTATCACGATTGCAACAATGCCAAAAACGGGTGGTGAGGCGATGCTTTAACTTGCCCAAAAGGTCCGAAAGGAAACGGCGATTTGCGTTAGAATCAGCCTGACGCGCTCGCGAAACTCTCGCTCCTCTTCGGGACAGCCGGGCCAGGCGAGGATGTTTGGCTTGCGCGCCGCCGGCAGAAACCATGGAACCGACCACGCCTGGGCCCACCATCGCAGCCACGGCAACCGTACATCCCGGAGCGCGCGTTCACCCGACCGCGGTGATCGGCGCGTATTGCATCGTCGAAGACGAAGTGGAGATCGGGCCCCACAACCGGCTGGACCCCTTCGCGATCGTGAAGCGCTACACGACGTTGGGCGAGGGCAATCATCTTTACTCAGGCGCGCAGCTCGGCACCGACCCGATGGACAAGAAGTTTCGCGAGGAGAATTCCAGCTACCTGCGGGTGGGCAATCACAACGTGTTGCGCGAATACGTCAACATTTCGCGCGGCACCAAGCCCGGCGCGATCACCGTGCTCGGCGACGACAATTATGTGATGAGCAGCGTACACATCGCGCACGATTGCCAACTGGGCAGCCACATCACCATCGGCCCCAGCACCAGCCTGGGCGGTTACGCGGAGATTGAAGATAGCGCGTTTCTCTCGGCCGGCGTCGGAGTGCACCAGTTCTCCAAGGTCGGGCGGTTGTCGATGGTGGCAGCCAATACGCGCGTGGCGCAGGATGTTCCGCCGTACCTGCTGGTCTCGGAATTCGACTGTGCGGCGCACGGGTTGAACCTGGTGGGACTGCGCCGCAGCGGCGCTTCGCGCGAGACGGTCTCGGTGTTGAAACAGGCCTACCGTCTGCTGTATCGCTCGGGGCTCGCGCGCAAAGAGGCGCTCGAGCGCATCGAGGCCCTGGCCACGCCGGAAGCGCTCCATTTTGTCGAGTTCATCCGGTCATCCAAGCGCGGCATATGCCGCGATCATCGGTCTATGACCGGAGCTTCGGGAGTTTCCACCGAGGACTAGCGGCGGCGAGTAAGTGCGAAAACACCGCTCCCTTCGGTCACGGCTCCGAAAGCACGCGCGCCCATTCGGAGCCGCGACCATAGTGAGTCGCCATGGCCCTGCGGGCCACCCATCGGGATGAAAGTCCATGATGACTTTCGTGTGAGCGGTCGCCTTGAACACGGGAGCTGCCTGGCTCAGGCAGCGGTCGGCTCAACTGCTACTTGACCGTCATCACCGGCTTGTTTGACAGTTGGCCCGCGATGTTAATCTGCACGGCGTAAGCGCCCTTGGCGAGTTGCGGCACGATGAAATTCACCTGGTAGAGTCCGATGGACCCCGACGTTAGACCGATGTATTTGACTATGGCCGAGGCGGTGCCGACAGTCACGGTGCCGTTCCCGGTTATGGAATATGCGCCGGACGCGGGAGCGCCGGATACCAGAGGACCAGGGGAATCGACCGGGCCGCCGCCGGTGAACCAGGCCACCACTTCATCGCCAACGCTGGCGCCGTTGGAAGCAGAGTTCACGCTATTGTCGGCGTTCGTCACGACCGCGCGATTGCTGCCGTAGACGGCGATTCCCGGCGTCCCCGTGGCGGGAACCCAAACCGCCGCGGCGTTGCTCGTCGCGGTCCCGTTTTGGACCACTACGGACGCCAGTGTGCCGCCCGGAATATCCCAGGGCATTACCGCATTGATCTGGCCCGGAGAGACATAATACAACGGCACTTTCTCCCCGTTCACCGTCACGTCGGTGGTCGCCAGCGTGGTCGGAAACGGAACGGTGGCCGCCTGCGCGATCTTGGTCGCAAGATCGGTTCCGTACAGCACGAAAACGCCTCCCGGCGGCGTGGCGTTCACGACATAACTGAAGACGTTCCCAATCGATTGGGTCGGGTTCAGCAGCATCGAATGTGCCGATCCGGAGCGAACGAACTGCGGGTTGGCTAGGATAATATCTGCGCCGCCGCCGTAGTTGCCCGTGAGGACAAAGTTCAGCATATTCGTCCTACCGTTCGAATCGAGCAGCGTGGCGGATGCCAGGCAGGCGGAAGTGACCGTGTAAGTCCCGTTGGCCGTGATGGCAGCTTGCGTTGTTCCGCTTACCGAATCCGTGTAACTGGCAGTAACCTTGCCCTGACCGTCGAACTCGAACACGCCGGCCTCGTCGGCGGAGCCGGTCTGCGTGGTCCCGGACAGAGTGGAACCGCTGGCGCTGAAGCCATACATGCCGGACAGAGTAGCGGGGGCGCAGACCGCCGGATAAACAAGGCTGCCACTGCCGGAATAGACGTAAGTGGCGTCCGAGCCGGTAACGGCAAAACTATTGCCGCCGCCCCACACCACCAGAGTATATGTTGCCGTGCTTCCAACGGCAAAGTTAATTGGCCCGTAGCAATTGGATGCAAGGGCGTAGCTTCCGGAGGAACTAAACTGCGTGCCGGCAACCTGATTCGTGTTGGCAATCCCGGTGAAGGTGACGACGCTCTGGCCGTCGAAGGTAGCGGTGCCAACCGCCTGGATTGTGCCCGCGAAGCTTCCGGCAGCCGAGATGGCGCGTCCGCTGAGAGTGAGCGCGTAGGTTCCGTTCAGGGTCGCAGCGCTACAAGTCCCGCCGCCGATCTGGTTCTGCGCCAGAGCGGGCGCCACCAGCAGGCAGGAGAAGGAAAGAAGAGAGATGGTGCGTGCGTATTTCATGCCCGTCCTCCTCGACCGGCGGAGCCAGACAGTGGCCTCGCCGCAGCCATCACCCGCGAGTTCCCCGACTCCTGAGCCGCCGCGGTCGCCGCCGGCTGGCCGTAAGTGGCGTTTGCATTCCCGGTGACCAGAAACTTCGAACTCCGTGCCAATCCCACATAGGCGGCCCCGTTCGCCACCGAACTGTTGTATATGCTGAAGCTCATCACGTAAGAGCTGCCGCCCGCATCGGTGAGGTTGGCCGACCCCAGGCAATTGGACGAAATCGTATACGATCCCGTGAGCGTGAGCGCGGCAGGCGTCGCACCGCTTGCCGACATCGTAACGTTGACCGTCGCATTACTCACCCCGTCGAACTGCAGCAATCCAGCGCCATTCTCGACGCCGCTCACGGCCGTGCCGGTCAAAGCGAATCCGGTGCCGTGGAAAGTGTAGACGCCGGAGAACGTGCTTGCCGAGCATCCAGCCGGCTGGGTGTTGCCGGTGCCGGAGTAGGTGTAGTTGGCATCGCTGCCACTCAGCAGAAAGTCGAAGGTCACCGGACTAAGACCCACTTGATAAATCGCCAGGTTTAATGTGGCGCTGCCGCCTGCGTTGATGTTGATGACACCGGCGCAATTGGCTTGAACGCTGTAGGTCCCCGACCATGTCAGCGGTGTCCCTACGGCTTGGCCGGTATTCGCCGTCAAGTTGATGGTGACCGCGCTCAGCCCGTCAAAGGTCGCCGAGCCGGTCGCCTGGGACACGCCGGTGAAGGTCCCCGCAGCGGTGACCTGCCTCGACGTTATGGAGACGGCATAAATTCCGCTCAAGGATCCGGAGTTGCAAGTCCCTCCTCCGATGGTAGTTTGCGCCAGCAAGGGCGCTGCCAGCAGGCAGGACAAGGAAAATAGCGAGGCAGTGCGTCGCTTCATGCGTTTGGTTCCCCCCAACAGGTGGATTATATGCTGACCCGGACTTTCTTGGGTAATGACGTTATGCCGGGCCTGCTTTTCCATGAACCCGGCGGCGGACGAAAAGTCGTGCTGCGCCTATCGCTGTCCCAGTTCTTCGAGCAGGGTGGAGATGCGCGGGCGATCGGGTGTGCGGCGGCCGAAGCGGAGTGCGTTGTACGTAGCGGTGAATTCGGCGACCAGCGCGGCGAGCGGGCTGGCGGGAATCGAAGCGGCGAACTCGGCTGAGGTGAACCAGGGCGGCTTGTGGTAGCCGCGGCGTTCCAGGATGGCCAGCATACGCTGGTAAAGCAGAGTCGCATCGGCAGCCGTGGCGGGACTGCGGCGCGCGCGCTCGACGCGCAAGCGGAGGCGCAGGGCGCGGATTGAGCGCGGGCCGAACATCCGGAGACCAACGGCGAACAAAGTCGCCGCGGCCAGCGCAACACCGAAGCGGCGCAGCCAACCCGCAACGCGCTGTTCCCAGGTGTTGCCGGTGTCCCAGAGGGAATCGAACCAGCGGATGCCGGCCAGCCGCGCGGCTTCGTCAAACCGGTCGGCGAGAGCGCCCTGGCGGCTGGGATCGAAATTGACCACCCAGTGGCTCCACAAGGTGCGGGCGGCATCGAGATACAGCGCGAAGCCGGCGAGCGCGGATGGCGCGGCGCGGTTGGGGTCAGGCGGCGTCGGGTCGAAAGTGGTCCAGCCGCGGCCGGCGAGCCAGGCTTCCACCCAGGCGTGGGCGTCGGCGGCGCGTATCAGCCATTGGCCGGTGAGCGGGTTGTAGACGCCGCTCTCAAAACCAGTGGCCAGACGCGCTGGCACGCCGAGCGTGCGCAGCATCACGGTCATGGCTGAAGCGAAGTATTCGCAGTGGCCGCGGCGCCGGACAAACAGAAAATTCGCCAGTGGGTCCACGGTTCGCGCCGGGGGCAACTCGAGCGTGTAACCGTATCCGGTGCGCAGGCGGGTTTCGATGGCGCGTGCGCGGCCGAGCTCGCTCGAGGCGCCGTCGGCCCAAAGGCGCGCCAGTTCCCGGATGCGCGGGTCCAGCGAAGATGGCAACTGGAGGTCGCGGGCGGCGTCATCGGAGTCAAGCGACGGCGCCGGATAGGCGGCCCGCGATTGTTCCGGCCGTTCTTCCAGGCGGCTGTACGCCGAATAGCGGAAAACCCCCGGCGGACGGTGTGCAAGGCGGGGCAGACCGCTCGATCCGCGGAGCACGGCGAGGTCGCGAAGGTCCAGGCTCTCGGGCGTGCCGGCGAAAAACAGCGCGGTGGAATCGGCTGGTTCGAGTTCCACATCATAGGAGATGTGCGCGCCCGGCTGGCGCTCGGCGGAGGGAACCAGAGCGAAGTGTCCGGCGGCCGCGGGCGGTAGGGGCGGCGCTGGTTCGGGATTGGTCCACTGTCTGCCGTCGAAGGCTGTCAGCAGGTCTCCGCGCCATTTCAGACCAGCCACCGGCCGCGGGCTGAAAATGGTGACGTGCATGACCGGCCGCGAGCTGGTTTTCAGCTCGCCGATTTCGCGCAGCGTGAGGCGGTTGGAAAAGCCCTCCAAGCGGAGGCGGTGGAAAGCCTGCCATCGCTGGGCCGCGGCATCGGCGGTGCGCGGCAGCAGGAAAAACAGGCCGGCCGCCAGTAGCAGTATCGACGCCGCGGCCGAGCCGGCTAGGAACACCAGGCGGGGCGCCAGGCGGCGTGCGGGCGCCTGGGCAGCGGCCCCTTCGAGCGAGCGCAGGATTTCAGCGGCAGTAAGCGCGGCCACCGCGCAGGGGACGAAACATGCCAACACCAGGAAGAAGCCCGGGCCAGTGGAATCGAGCGCCTCGGCCAACAGCGCGCCGAAGCAGAGAAACGCCACCCGGAAACCGTGTGGGGCAGCTCCCCGACCTGCCAAGTCGGTTTTCTCGGCCAACAGCATGGCGGCCGCCAGGAAATAAAGCAGCGGGATGGCCGCCGCCAGGAAACCGTGCGGCGAGTTCCAGGCCTCGATGAGAGAAAAACCGCACCAGGCGAGCGCGATCGCGCCAACCGCGATCGCCGGCGGGCTGGGCCGGGCGCCGGCGAGCCGCGCCCCGCGCCACACCAGAGCGACAACAGTCAGCGCCATCGTGGGCGCGTCCCACCATCCGCAAACCGCGGCCGAGAGAGCGCCGCTCGCAACCAGGGCCAGCAGCGAAATCCGGAAGAAGCGTTCGATGCTGGCCGCGGCCGTCGCGCCGGAACGCTTCATGTGGGTATTCTACCGCGCTCCCAGACGCCGTCCTGTTGGAATCGAAAGGAAGTTACCGCTTGACCGTGAGCGCGTACTCGCGAAGCAGTTCACCCGACGATTTGTAAATGCGCACGAAATAGCCGCCGGGAGCGAGCGCCTTCAGCAGCGCCGGTGCGCCAACCGGAAACTCAGCAACGCGGCGCCCCGAGGCATCCACCACTTCGCCGGCGAAGGGCCGCCCCTCGCTTAAGCCGGTCAGATCGAGTTCGAGCAGCAGGGGGTAGCCGGCGGGCGCTGGCCCCGGCGCGGCTCCACGCACTGCCGTCAACTCAATGGCAAAAGGGGGCGCCGGCACTCTGGAATGGCGGCCGAACCACACCGCGGCGCAAACCACCAGCAGCGCCGCGACCAACATGGGAGCCAGCCGGCCTGGCCACGACTCTCTCCACGGGCGGATGGCAATCACCGCGGCCGCGGGTGCTTCCACATGCTCCGCAGACCATTGGCGGCTCGCCTGACGCATGACCGCGACATAGCTCTCAGTTTCCGTCAAACGGTCACGACAGATTTCACACAACAAAAGGTGCTCTTCCAGGCGGGCACACCGGACTTCGGTGAGGCCGCCCAGGCAATATAATTCCAGTTCCTCCGCTTGCAGATGGCCCGCGATTCGCGGCATATCTCCGGCCTCCTCGAAGTACTACGTGTAAAACTGATCGTACAATTCTCTAATAATTGACACAAAAAGTTAGTAGTCTCAAAGGCAGTGTTACCTGAATTTGGCAGCAAAGCCCACCCTCCGGGATAAGCGTGCCTTGCCCAGTTCGCCGAAGCGCGCTTTGGCGCGGGACTTGATGAGGCGAAACTGGGTTTCCGTCAGGTCCATGTCACGGCAGATCTGCTCGGCAGGCTGTTCGTCGAGATAGAAGCGAACCAGCACCTCGCGGTCGCGTTTGGTGATGCTGTTGAGGATGCGCAGAGCGACCTCGATGGTCTCTCCGCGGATGGCGAGACGCTCGGGATCGGGCGAGTGATCGCGCAGCACGATGCCGTCTTCCAAGCTGGCCTGGCGGCGGCGTGCGTTCACATTGGCGTCGATGCGGGCCGCCACCTGGCGGCGAACCACGGTGCGCACATAGCCCATCAGCCGTTCGGGCTCCCGCAGTTCTCCACTCTGGATGGCCTGCGTGATCGTGAGGAAGACGTCGTGCAGTCTATCGTCGAGATCCTGCGGGCCCAGTTGCCGGCAGAGATAGAATCGGATGCCTTTGGAAAACAGGCCATACAGCTCTTCCATTGCCGCCCGATCGCCGGCGCGGATGCGTTCCACCAAAGGCGCCCAGGAGGGCTGCGGGACGTCGGGCACCGCAGTAGTCTCCGGCACGCCGCTCATAGGCTCAACATTCATGGTCAAGACCGTCGCTTCACTCATTTCCCACCATAAAGTATGCTCCCCAGTAGCGCGGACGACCCCGCCAACCGCCGGAGCGAATCATCTCCCGCTGGGCCGAAGCCAGCGCCAACGCCGGATCGGGCGTTGGCTGTGATCGCAATTCTTGGTACAAAGCGGCGAAAAGAGCGCCGCTCTCGTCGGGCGTGTCCCAACGGCTGCCTGCCACGCTGTGGGCGCCGGCGATGAGCCAGGCCCGGGTGAGACCGAGCAGCCCGGCCCCCGGCAATACGCGCCCGGCATCGGAGTGGCAGCCGCTCAGGACCACCAGCTCCGCCCGGGTCTTCCAATGGGCAATCTCCACCGGCGTCAACAATTCGGTTTCGCCCTGGCCGTTAAGGCTCAGCGCAATCAAGCCGTAGGCAACGCCGGCGGCGCCGGCGCGATCCCTCTGCGGCGCCGAGGATTCCAGAAAGTGAGTTGCGAAGTGAATGATTTCTGGATCGCGATTGAGCGCGGCGGCGAGTTCCGGGCTCGCCGCACGGGCGCCTTCGATCAGGGTGGAAGGTCCGCCCCACGCGCGGGCGCAGGAATCCAGTTCGTTCGCGCTCGCTGGCAGCCTGGGAAGAGACAGGGCGGCTGGGGCGGCGGCGGAAACCACGCTGGGCCGCAGCCACGCCGCCCAGCGGAACCGCACGGCGCTGCGCGAGGGTAGGCGGGAATCGGCGGCATTGTAAATCGGGTCCCCGATGCCCAGGAACCGGCCGCTTGAGGACGCGCTGCCGCGCCGCGCCATGGCGTCAACCCAATACCCGGCGCCGGGTGTGACCTGGACGACGTGGCGCTCGGCCACGTAGGCAGGCCGTCCGGAAACGCCTTCTATCAGCGCGGCAAACGGAACGTCAAACAAGCTTTTGTCGAGCGAAAGTATCCACCGCGCTTTTCCGAGGAAACGCGGGGCCACGCCGCCGAACAGGCCGGCGTAGAGGTTCGCGGCGGCAGCCTTGGCGGCAGGCTTGTCGTGGCGAATCGCCTCCAGGGCGGCGGCGGTTGTCCGCTGCAACTGGTCCTGCGGAGGCAGCCGGTAAAGGACCAGTCCGGCCCGGTCCACCGCCCATAGCCAGGAGGCGGACTCACCCAGGCGGAAGCTGAACAACACCGCGTCGGCAGGCAGCGTGGCGGAGACGCGGGCCAATAGATCTTCGGCCGCGGGTTCGGGCGAGGCCGTGGTGGAAGCCTCGATGCGCGTCAGGTCGGCGCGGCAGTCTTCCACCAGCTCGCGGCGCCGGGCGTCCGGCGATTTGAGCGCGGCTGCTTCGGCGCGGCGCAACCGCTCGACGGCTTCCCAATAGGAAGGGGGCAAATCGCCGGAAGCCCCGCCGCTGGAAACTAAAGCGCGCAGGCTGGCGGCGCGGTTTTCTTCCGCGGCCTGAAAGGTCTTGGTCGTGAGGCGGGGATCGCGCGTCCGCTCGTACAGCCGATTGCCGACGTCGATGAACGCCGCGTAGGCCTCATCCAGCTTACTCTCCGCGCCGATGCGGGCCGCTTCGGCGCCGGGCGCCGAAGCGCGAAAGGCCCGGGCCAGGCGAAGCGCGTGGGCGAGATCGTCCAGCGCCTCCGGCATCCGTCCTTGCGCCTGGCGCACCAGGCCGCGTGCGTGGTAGATCTTCCAAATGGGCGTAATGGCGCTGGGCAAGGACGCCAGCTCGACCGCGCGATCGAGCAGCGCCGATGCCGATACCAGATCCCCTTGCGCCAGCCGCAGCCGACCGAGTGTGCAGTAGGAGCTGTCCATCGGAAAGTGACGGAGTTTGCGAACCCGGTACGCCTCGAGCAGCGCCGGTTCGGCAGACGCATAGTCCCGATGGAGGAAATAAGCGTCGCCCAGGCTGTTGCAGCCGGTGGCGTATAGTTTCCAGTCGCTGGCGGCCGCGGCGGCTTCGATCCCCTCCCGGTACGAAGACACTGCTTCCGGCATCTCGCCGCTTTGCGCACGCAAGCCACCCCGTTGAATCAGCATCTCGGCAAGATGGAGACGGCGGTTGGCGCCGGAAAGGCGGTGAATGCTTGCATCCAGCCATTGGATACCCGCGTTCGGGTCGCCCATTTGGTCGTACAAAGAGGCGATGTTGGCGTCGGTCACGGCCAGGTAATTGGCGTCGCCTAACGATTCCTGGATGCGGCGCGCGCGCAGAAACGATTCGAGGGCTGGCTGGTATTGATGGAGCGCGAAATGGCTGGCGCCAGCGTTGCTGCCGGCACGGGCGGCGAGGCTGTAATCGCGTGCGGCTTGGGCCGCGCGCGAAAGGCGGTCGAAGATTTCAGCGGCTTTTACATATTGGGCTTGCGCGAAAAATTCGCGGCCCTTGCTCAGTTCCGCCGCAAACGCGGACGAAACCGGGCGGCCTTTTGTTTCTGAGGCCCGCGCCCGCCCATAGAATCGGAGGGCGTACACTGTCGCCATCATGGCGATCAGCACCGACAGGCCGTATGCTAGAATCCTGGCCTTTCTCAAGAAAGAATCACTCCAGTCCAATAAGGTGGTACTGACCCTGGAAAAATCTTTGGGAATATCCCACTTAGAATATTCCCGAAGATTAGTATCCAGTTTCTTCTTGAAATTGGCTCCCCCACAAATAGGGGTTTTTTGGATGTAAATCGCGTTTGTGGTCACCGCCGAAAAGCGGCTACTGAAGCAAAGCAGGCCAAGCAAATACAAGCGAACAGATAACGATAACCGGGTCGCTCATCGTGTTCAGGCCTTCCTCCCCTCAGTGACGTGTGGCAGGTGTCCAATAAGGCCACGCTGACCCTGGAATAATCTCCGGGAATATTCCACTCCAGAACACTCCCGAAGATTAGTATCCAGTTTTTTGTCGAGATTAGCCCCCATAAATGGGGTTTTTGGACGTAAATCGCGTTTTGTGGTCAACGCCGAAAAGCGGCTACTGAAGCAAAGCCGCTAGAACACCCACGACCGCCGTGATAATGATAATCGGATCTGTCATCAGGTTGTTGAAAAGGACCGCACCGGTTGGAGCGGCCTTCCGACTCAAGCCTATGCCCGCGCGATCCATACGTGCGCGAATTCTTATGCGTAAGTGATTGAAATAAATAAAATGATTTCGTCGGTTTCCTCGGTGACCGATGCTCGCGGAGTTTCCACCAAGCACGCCATCTCGCAACTCCGACAGCATTTTGTCGCCGCGGCGCGAGGGCGTGGCGTACCTCGCCCCTATTACGAACCCGTAGGGGCCGGGCATGCCCGGCCCGGCTCGGGCCAGTGCAGGCGCTGGATCTCGATCACGCTGCTTCAGGTAGCCTCACTGCTGCTGTTACGATAGAAGGCGATGAATCCCCAGCCACCCACTGAAGTGCAGAAATTGCCGATTTCCGGCGTCAAGAGCCTGATTGCCGTTGGATCCGGCAAAGGGGGAGTGGGCAAGACCACGGTGGCCGTCAACCTGGCGGTGGCGCTCGGCCAGCTCGGCTACAAGGCCGGCCTGATGGATGCGGACGTTTACGGCCCCAACGTGCCGCTGATGATGGGTATCAACCAGACGCCGCTGGCTTTTGGCGAACGCATCCAGCCGCTCGATCAATACGGAGTCAAGCTCATGTCGATGGGCTTCCTCAACCCGGGTGACAAACCGCTGGTGTGGCGTGGGCCAATGCTGCATTCGGTGATCCAGCAGTTCCTGCGCGGCGTGGATTGGGGCGATCTGGATTACCTGGTGATCGACCTGCCGCCGGGCACGGGCGATGTGCAGCTCTCCCTGATTCAGACCGCGCCAATCACCGGCGCCATCGTGGTCACCACGCCCTCCGACGTATCGCTCGAAGATGCGCGAAAAGCCGTTTCGATGTTTCGCCAGGTGAAAGTGCCGCTTCTGGGCATCATAGAGAACATGAGCTACCTGACGTGCCCGCACTGCAAGGAGCGGATCGACGTATTCAGCCACGGCGGCGGCCGGCGAACGGCGGAGCAAATGCAGGTGCATTTTCTGGCCGAATTGCCGCTCGACCCGCGGGTGCGCATCGGCGGCGACACAGGAAAACCGGTGGCCCTCGAAGCGGGCGAGCAGGATCCTTTCCTCGCGCTGGCGCGCAACACGGTAGCGCGCGTCCAGGAAGTGCAGCGCGAGACCGGCCCTAAAATCGAAATCGGCGAGTAGGTAGGGCATGCTTTAGCTGCCCGTCGTTTTCAAGGAACAATCCGTTTCTACGTCGCGTACACGCTCCTTAGGCCGCACCACGAAGACAGTGCGGCCGCCGGGTTACACTGACAGATCGGAGGCTGACATCGAAACGTCAACTCAATCCAAGCTTGCTGCGCCGCGGGTGATCGCGGTTCTGCTGCTGGTGCTGCTGGCGGGACTGGCGGGCAGCGCGGCGTTCCGCGAATCCGTGGCGATCGACGAACTGGCGCACATCGGGGCCGGCGTCAGTTACTGGAAGCTCGATTTGCGGATGAACCCCGAGCACCCGCCGCTGGTGAAGCTGCTGGCGGCGGCTCCGCTGGTGGCGCGCGGCGTGCACGTCGATTATCGCGGCCATATCTGGACCTGGAGCGGCCAGGGGTTCTTTAACCCTATGCTGGCCGAATTCCCGTTCGGCGCCTGGATCATCACCCGTTGGAATGACCATGACTGGACCCTGCGTTGGGCTCGCCTGCCCATGCTGCTGCTGCTGCTGGCCACCGGCCTGGTGATCTACCTCTATGGCGAGCGGCTCGCCGGCGGTTGGGGCGGCGCATTCGCGCTGTGCTGGTTCGCGACCATGCCTACGTTTCTGACCTTCGGGCCGCTGGTGCTCACCGATACCGCCGTGGCGCTGTTCTCCATGGTCGCGCTCTGGAGCTTCGCCACTCTGTGGCGCGATCAGTCGCGGAGCGCCATGCGCCGCTTCGCGCTCGCGCTCACCCTGGCGTTGCTTTCGAAATTCTCCGCCGGGTTGCTGTTATTCGTTTTCGTGGCGTTTCCGTTTGTGTTGCGCTGGTTGCCACTGGCCGGCCAGCCCGCCGCGCCCGAGTTCCGCGCCTGGTGGCGCCGCGGCTGGCGCCTCACCGGCAAAGGCATACTGATGTCTGCGCTGCTGGTCTACGCCGTGGAGTTCGTGCTCTCGTGGAACCAACCCACCGATCTGCTGAAAATCATCGGGAGTGGATGGGCCGCGCTGTTGCTGCGCCGCCTCCTGCTGCCGCTGGTGACCTACCTGGGCGGAGTCGTCATGTTCGCGATGGGCTCCGTCCGTCCGGCGTATCTCTTCGGCCACGCGTATCCGCACGGCGTCTGGTTCTTTTTCCCGGTGATGACGCTGCTCAAATCCACGCTGGCGTTTGTGGCCGCGCTGGCGCTCAGCTTGGCGGTGGCGCTGGCCGGCCGCTTTGGGCGTGCGCGAATCACGGGCATACGCGCTGGCAGGGAGTTCCACTGGCGCGCGCTGTGGCTGGGGATGGCGATCGTCACATTCGTCTGCTTGATCAGCCCGATGACCATTTCCATCCGCCACTTTACGGTTCCGCTGGCGCTACTCTCGCTGCTGCTGGCTCCGGTGCCGCGGCTGCTCGAGAATCTGCGAGATGCCGGCCGGCCGTGGGCGCGCCCCGCCGTCTGGGTTGCGGCCGCGCTGGCCGCCGCGTCGGTGGTTACGGTAGTTCGCGCGTGGCCCTATTACATGCCCTTCCTGAATTCGCTCGCCGGCAGCCGTCCCGCCTACGAACTGGTGAGCGATTCCAATCTGGATTGGGATATCGAGCTCCCCGACGTCGAACGCTTCGTCCAGGCGCGCGGTCTGGACCATGTGCTGATCGATTCGTACAACATCGCCGATCCATCGATTTATGTGCCGCAGGGCAGTTTGTGGGATTGCCAGGCCGCCACCGCCGCCGACGCTGGCCGGTGGGCATTCGTTTCCGCCAACATGTTCGCCGACGGCGCAAACTGCACCTGGATGCTGGCGACTCCACACGAGGCTCTGGCCGGCGGCAGCATGTATGCGTTCCACCTTCCCGCCGCGATTCCCGCGCCAGGCTCGCCCGGCGGCCCGCCTCTGCTCGCCAACTACCGGTACATCGGCGGCGCGCCGTTCGACTGGCGAGGGATATTCTATCAAGCGATTCGCGACCCCCAGCAAATGCAGGCCATCATGGACGACATGATGAAGACCTTTAAGGAGATGCAGAAGAAGCAGGGGAAGAAGTAGGGCTGGGCGGGATCGCGATCACTGCCCGTGCCTATAGATCTCGCCACGAGGGCCGATCTCCGCAACGATGATATCGAGGTTCTGAACCTGAAAAAGGATGCGGAGACCTCCGACTCTCGCCGATCTCTGGTCGTTCCGGCCCTTCAGCGGCTTCGAATTCTGTGGATCGAAGGGATCGGCCTTCAGTTGTTCGAGCTTCTGTCGCAACCGGTCACGTGTCGGCGCGTCGCAACGCTTAAAGTATTTCGCGGCTGGCGCGGATATGGAAACGCGGTAGCCGTTCACTCAGAGGATCGAGTCCAGTGGCACGGTCTCGCCCCGCTGGTGCTCCTCCATCGCGGCGGCCATAAGGTCGTCAACCTTCGGGTCCAGCATAGCCTCGAGCGCCACCATGCAGTCCTTCACCTGCTCGTCACAGGTCTCGAGCCAACGAAGCGGCTCGCCTGCATCCGGATCGTCGAAGTAACCCCGCTGCCGGGCGGCAGCAAGCACATCGTCAACCATGCGCTCAAGCGGAAGCAATTTGGTGTAAAGCGACTGAGCGAGTTCAGCGTTGAAGGTGCCGGACTGCACGACGCGCTCCGCAAAGAATTTCGCCGCCGAATATGGCCCGATCATCGCGAGGACGGCGCCCGGAAGCAACTGCCTGGCGTTTGCGCCAGCGCCAACGTCAGCGATTTCTTGGAGGGCCGCGCTGGCCAGCGCGGCTTGCTTGACAATCTCTTCGCCAACGATCCCGGATGTGGACATCGGTGCGCGCCCCCCTTCAGTTATCATGTCATTTTGCGAGACACTTTTGGTGTCAGGCCAGCTTCGCGGCCTAGAGTCGGGTCGGTCCAGGCTGACCCGCTTTTCGTTCTGACCCGCTTTTTCGTTCTTCACGCTGCGTCTGTCCCCGCGCGCGCTTCGTGCTCGTCCCTTCGTGCTCACATCGGGCAACGCTGCGTTTGAACATTAGAGTTGAAAAAGGTATATAAATGGTTTGTGGCAGACGACGCAAGAAGTGGGGAAAAGCTGGCGCTCGCCAGGCACCACTTGAAGCGAGTGTTGAGCGCGTGGGACGATCCTACGGATTGGGACGATCTCTCACTCTACGGGTTCTATTGCCTAGAAGCTGCCGTCGAGGCAGCGGCAGTGCACGTTGGGATGAAGACCTCAAAGAAGCACTGGGAGAAAGCTGACCTTGCCGGAGGGCTTCATAGGGAGCACGGCCTGCCCGATATCGAGCAGCTGCTTCGTGATCTGAACGACGCCCGGAAATCGGCGGCTTATGGCGATATCCCTACCCCCGACCTAAACGCTGAGGATGTCGCATCTGAGATTGAAAGATACGTCGATGCTGTGGCCGATCTTGTCGAAAGGACTGGCGACCATGGCGCGTAGCCGCCAGATCGGAACCGGCGATTCGCCGCCTCAGATTCTTCGCTGGCCCACGGAACGGGCGCGGAGGTGGACTTGCGAGTTTCTGGGCTCCGCGCCAGCCAATGACAGCATCCTGGCGGTAATCGCAATTGGATCGGCGGTCAGGCTTAATGTCGTCAGCGCCGATCTAGACCTAGTTGTGATCTCCGCCGAGGCGGCGCATCTCCAGATTTCACCCCCGATGGAGATCGATCTGCGTGTTTATTCCGCAGCCACCGTCGATGCTCAAATCGGAGGCGGTCAGGACCTATTGGGCTGGGCCATCAGATTCGGCAAGCCTCTCTTTCAACGGGATCACTACTGGGACAGGATCATTGATGCTTGGAAAAACAAGCTCCCTTTGCCTTCTGCTGCGGCAGCCCACGAAAGGGCAGCAAGCGCGCATGAACGGCTAGCTAAGGTCTTGGAGTCTGGCGATGCGGATGCCGTACACGAGCAGGCTGTTTCCTACTTAACCCACCTTGCTCGGGCAGAGCTTCTGGATCGAGGAGTCTACCCTGCATCACGGCCCGAATTGGCATCTCAGTTGCGTGCCAACAACGGTAGTGAGATAGCCGAACAGCTTGACCGCTTGCTGCAAAACGACTGGCTTGACAACGAGCGGATAGCACAAGTCCTGAAGTTGACCGCGTGACAAGCTCGCCCGAGGATATCTCCTGGGTCGCCCACTTTTCCGTCCAACAGCGCCATAGATTTCGTGAGCGAACACGCTTAGGCGCGTAGCTGGCTGCCCCTAGAGGCTTGCGCGGAGAAACCGACCCATTGCCCGATCGCTTATTCCGCCGCCGCCGCCGTCAGCCCAGCCGCCAACCGTATCTTCCCCTTTAGCTCGATGGCCGCTGAGCTTCGGCCTATCAGCACCTCGAATTCGCCGGGGTCGGCGCGCCATAGCTTGTCTTTCACATCGTAGTAAGTGAACGCTCGGGGCTCGAGCGCGATAGTTACTGGCTTGGTCTCTCCCGGTTTCAGCTCGACTTTCGCAAAGCCCTTCAGCTCCTTGGGCGGGCGCGGGACAGAGGCGTGGCCGTCACCGATATAGAGTTGCGCCACTTCGGCGCCTGCGCGCTGGCCGGTGTTAGTCACTTCGAAGGTCACTTCATAGGCGCCCGCCATGGCGCCCGGCTTGATGGCGAGTTTGCCGTAACGGAAAGTGGTGTAGGACAAGCCGTAGCCGAAAGCGAACGCCGGCGTCACGCCGTTGTGTTCGTAGCCGCGATAGCCCACGAACACGCCGTTGCGATACACCACGCGGCGCGTGCCGGGATCGGGATAGTAGCTGTCGTGCGCCGGGTTATCCTCCCAGCGTTTCTCGATGCTGATGGGCAGGCGCCCGGAGGGGTTCACCTCGCCCAGCAGGATTTCCGCCAGCGCAGTGCCGCCCGCCTGGCCGGGATACCAGGCCTGAATCACGCTCGGAACGTGGCCCAGCCAGCCGTGCACGTCCACGCCGCCGCCGGCCGTGATGATGACTACGGTCTTTTTGTTGATGGCGGAGATCTCGCGGATTAGCTCTTCCTGGCCCGTCGGCAACTGGAAGGTGCGGTCGCCGCCTTCGCTCTCATTGCTGGCGTTGAAGCCCACTGCCAGCACCACCACATCGGCCTTCGCCGCCAGCGCCTTGGCGGTGGGATCCACCAGGCTCGCCTGCGGCGCTATGCCGACGCGCACCACCTCGCCATGAAAGTTGAAGCCGCCTTGAAACCTCTCGAAGACCACTTTGTGCGGCCCGGCGGCGAGATCGAGCATGGCCTGGTCGACCATTGCTTTGCGCACCGTCCAGCCATCCAGAACCGGCTTGCCGTCCAGGTAAAGGCGGTATCCGCCCTCGGCATCGGTCGGCGATTCGGCGAAAATCTCGTAGACGCCGGCGGTCTTGGCCGTATAGTAGCCGCTCCAACGCATCGATGAAGCTTTGGGCGGGTTGGCGAGCAGCGCGGCAAAGTCCTCGCCGGTCGTCAAGTCGGCCATCGAGAAGGCTGGGTCCATGTTGATGTGCCGGCTGATGCGCGTCGCTGATGGCGCGCCGGAGAGATCCTTGTTGGGGAAGACCTCCATCTTGACGCCCGCCTCGCCGCCGCCGGCTTCGGTGATGAACTCGGTGCCGCCAGCGATCTTTCTGCGATCGGGCAAGCCGGCGTTCCACAGCACGTTGACTTTGGTGCCGAGCTTATCGGTCAACCCCTCCAGGAAACTGACCGCGGCAAACGGCTTCACGCCCGCGCTGCCGCCCGCGTTGGGCACGGCCGGATACGCGTTGGGGCCGATCAGGGCGATGGTCTTAACGCCGCCGACATCGATGGGCAGCAGGTTCCCCTCGTTCTTGAGCAGCACCATGGATTCGCGCGCGGCCTGGAGCGCCACCCGCGCGCCGGCGTTGCTGTAGCGCGGAATCATCAGGTCCTCCTGTTCCCGGTCCAGCCAGCCGAAACGGATCGCAACGCGCAGAATGCGGCGCACCTTGTCGTCGATGGTGGCCATCGAAACTTGCCCCTTTTCGATCGCCGGCAGCAGGATCGCGCGGTTCATGTGATCGCCGGCGGGCATCTCCAGGTCCATCCCGCCGTTGGCCGCCGCTACCCCGTCGTATGTGGCCCACCAGTCGGACATCATCACACCATCGAAGCCCCAGGTCCGCTTGGCGGTTTCCGTGTTGAAATACGAACTCTCGGTGAGGTGCTGGCCGTTGGTCAGATTGTAGGAATCCATGATGGCGCCGACGTGCGCGCGTTTGACGGCGGCTTCGAAGATGGGCAGGTAGATCTCGCGCACGGCGCGCTCGTCGATGATGGCGTCCACGTTGTGGCGGTCGTACTCCGAATTGTTGCCTATGAAGTGCTTGACGGTCGCCGATACGCCCAGCTTCTGCATGCCCTCGATGTAGCTGACGGCGATGCGCCCGCCCAGGAACGGGTCCTCACCGAAGTATTCGAAGTTGCGGCCGTTCATGGGTGCGACATAAATGTTCACGCCCGGGCCGAGCATGAAGTGAACGCCGCGCGCGCGGGCATCGGTGGCGATGGCGCCGCCCACGCTTTCCGCCAGCGCCGGGTTCCAGGTGGCTGCCAAAGCGATGCCGCCCGCCACGGTGGTGGCCGGCCCGTCGTTGCGCGCGCCGATGGGGCCGTCTGACATTTTCAGCCTCGGCAGCCCGACGCGAGGGATGGCGCGGATATAGAAGCCGTCCACGCCGCCGATGAGGTCGATCTTCTCTTCGAGGGTCATCCGGCTAAGGATGTCGGAGACTCGCTTCTCGGTGTCGGAGACCCGCTCCTCGTCGGCGCTCGAAGCGGCCATCAGGGGCACGGCGACCAAGGCCGCACAAACGAAGAGAGTAAACGCCGAGGGAATGGCTGAAATCATGGTTTTACCTTCTATTTGGAACGCTTCAGAACCGCAGCATAACACTGTTCGGCGCTTGGAGACCCTTCGAGCGCTAGCGTAAGATGGTCTCATGGTGCGGGTTTTCGGGGCGTGTGCGACGCTGTCGATGCTGCTGTCGATCGCGGCGCCGGCGCAGGTCATCCAATTCGAGTCGAACGGTCTCCACTATCAGACTCTGACACGGTCCGGCGTGACCATCATGCTCGCCCATCTGCCCGCCCGCCTGCACGAGTACTCCATCATTCAGGTGGTCGTCTCCAACGGCTCGGCCGGCCCTTATGTGATCCGGCCGGAGGACTTCAGCATCGAGTGTGCCGACGGCACCACCGTGCATGGCGCGCCCGCGCACGACATCATCGAGATGGAAATGCAGAAGGGAAGCGGCAGCGACGTGGTCAAGCTGGTCACCACTTACGAAGCGGGAATTTACGGCAACCCGCACTTCAAGTCCACCAACGGGTATGAAGCCCGCCGCCAGAGTGCGCTGGCGGTCAGTTCGACCCGGTTGCGCGCGGCGGCCGCCGCCAGCGCGCTGGCCCTGGTGAAAACCCGCCTGGAGCCGGGCGATAGCACCGATGGCGCCGTCTTTTTTGCCGAAGCCAAGCTGCTCACCGGCGGCAAGCTCACCGTCCACACCAACACGGACGTCTTCCAATTCAGCGCCGAGTAGCGGCGCAGCGAGCTAGGTGGCGCACGCACTCGTGCGTGCCGCGTCGGCAATCGTGCCGACGCCCGGCGAGGCGAAGCGAAGACATGTCGAGAAGAGTCTCGACACGGCACGCACGAGTGCGTGCGCCACGGCCGCAACCGGCGCAAACGCTGGTGACAGCTCCGCCAACATTTCTTGCGACCTTGTTTTCAGTCGATTACAGCCGGAGCGACGACGGGGTTGCGGGGCAGGACAGATATGGTGTGAGCGAGAGGGAATTCGGTTCCCGTCTTGCTTACCTGGCAATTCCAAACCGCCTTCCCCAACGGCCTACCCGCTCCGCTGGAGCGTTCCATTCACCGAACGGCCGGATTCCCTCTGGTCTATTTGCGCGAGCCGCGCTGGGGGTTGCGCAGCCTGGATTGTCGCGTCTTGTGCTTCTGCCGCTTGGGCTTGCTGATGACGAAGGTGCCGCTGCCCAGGTATTCCGCCTTGTAATTCTTTTCCGCTGCCAAAGAGATTCTCCTGTTGGTGGGTAAAACCGCCCTTTCATTGTAGCGCGCTAAGCTGGGAGCAGGATGCTGAGGCCGCAGCCGATCAAGCACTTAGGGCGCGCCTGTGTCGCGTTGCTGGCGGCATTGTGGCTGCTGCTTGGTCCCGCCGCGTCCGTGTGGGCGAACGGCGGTGCGCCCAACCAGGCCGCGTGCCGGCAGGTCCCCGAGATTTCCCGCCAGCTCTCCGAAATCACCGGCCTTCCGTTGCTGCGCCCGGTGCCGTGCAGTTTCATCGATAAGCAACAGGTCAACGCCTTCCTCAAGCAGCGGTTGAAGGAAGAGACCAGCCCGCAGGATATCCGCGCCGAGGAATTGACGCTCAAGAAGTTCGGCCTGGTCCCTGCGGATTTCGACCTGGCCGCGAGCACCGTGGATCTGCTCACCGAGCAGGCCGCCGCCTTCTACGATTACCACAAGCGCAAGCTTTTTCTGACCGGTTCCAACAGCGAAGAATCGGAGGATACCGTGCTGGCGCATGAGCTCGCACACGCCCTGGCGGACCAGAATTTCAACCTGGGGCGCTACATCAAGCAGGCGCGCAAAAGCGACGACGGCTCGACCGCCCGGCTCTCCGTGATGGAAGGCCAGGCCACCTGGCTGATGAGCGAATATACGGCGCGGCGCCTGGGGCAGACGCTGCTGGGCAACCAGGCGCTGGCCGCCAGCATGGCCGGCATGACCGATTCCGGCGCCGGCCAGTTTCCGGTCTTCGAAAAAGCGCCTCTCTATCTGCGGCGCTCGCTGGTATTTCCCTATACCGAGGGGATGGCTTTCCAATCCGCCGTGCTGGAACGCGACCACCAGCGCGCCTTCTCCGAAGTTTTCACCGACGCTCCCGTCTCCACGCAGCAGATTCTGCATCCCGAAAAATACTTCGCCAAAGTGAAGCCCACCGAGCCCGCGCTTCCCCACCCGCATCTTCCGCGCGGCTACAAAGAACTGGTCAGTGGCGAGCTGGGCGAGTTGGAACACGGCATACTGATCGAGCAATACGTGGGCAAACCCGAAGCGCAGGAAATCGCTCCGCACTGGCGCGGCTGCCGCTTCGAGCTGCGCGAGAACAAGAAGCTCGCGCGCGTGGTGCTATTGTATGCCGTCGAGTGGGACGACGAAGCCAGCGCCGCGAGATACTTCGCCCTTTACCGCCAGGTGCTCACCAAGAAATGGAAGCACATGACCGTGGACACCGAAACCGCCGACCACATCGCCGGCACCGGCGACGACGGCCGCTTCGAGCTGCGGCGGAATGGGGCTGTGGTCACCAGCGTGGAAGGGATGGAGGCGGCACAGTGAGCCTGATGGGCGTCGTCCGCCGGAACTCCGCCTGGATATTAGCGACGGCCGCCTGTTGGGTCGCAGTCGGCGTGTTTTATCTTCACCTCGAAAGCCTTTGCCGCGAGAACCCCGGATGTTCGGGAGAATACGGCATCGAGCTATTACCGCTCGCACTTCCGTGGATTCTCGTTTGGGAGCATCTAGGCATCGATACGTCTGTCGTGCTCTTCTGTGGCTTAGTCTTCCTGAATTCACTCATCGTTGGTTTTGTGGTGCAACTGTCGATTCGATGGGTGAGAAAACTCTGCGGTTGTTCAGATCACCGCGTGTGATCCACGCAGCAATCTGGCCGGCGTCTCCCACAGTTGAGTACTGAGTTTGAGTTCCGTATCACGGGCCATCCGGAAACAGCTCCAGCCGCACGAAACGGGGTTGTCGACAAAAAACGGGGTTATCGGAAGGCTGCTCGAATCGCCGCGCGGGCCGATTTCCAATCGGTCCGCAGCTTGCCAAGCTGCATATACGAACACATTCGCTCCAAGCCTACGAGCGAGCCTCGGCAGGCGGCTGGAACCGATGCACGCGGATCTCGTCCTCGCGCTTGCGGGTTTGCGCAATATCGTATGAGGCTTGCATCCGCATTAGCGTGTCCATCTTCACGCCGAAGGCCTTCTCGATGCGTAACGCCATGCCGCCGGACAGGTCGGCCTTGCCGTTCAGCAGACTAGAGAGCGCGGGGCGCGAAATCCGCAGCGCGGCGGCGGCTGCCGTTACGGACAGGCCTGCCGGTTCGATGATTTCGGTCCGGATGAAATCTCCGGGATGAGGCGGGTTCTTCATGGACATCGGCCGCGCGCGGTTCCGCTGGCCGCGCAGAATTGCACCGGCTTCGCGAACGCTGGCCAGCAGTTCTTCAAACATCTGTCTTTTCACGCGTTCCGATTATCCGCCAATGGCAGACACTGGTCAAGGATGAGCGAGCGGGCGTGAGACATCAGAGTTGTGCACCGGGCTTCCGAGCCTGCCGTGCACGCCGGAGCCGAAACTAATGGAGTGAGCCCCGGCAGGGGCGACAGAGAATAGCCCAGCGCGTGAGCGCTGGGACCACGATCGGTTCGGACAGCCCCGGAACGGGGCGGAAGAAAGGCGGTCAGACCGGCAACTGCCATTGGCCCTTTCGCCCCGTTCCGGGGCTGGATCATTGCACAACTGGTCCCAGCGCTCACGCGCTGGGCTACTTTCTTGCGCCCTGCCGGGCTGGCTCATGCACGTTGTGTCCAATACCTATGTCCGGGTACGCAGGCCAAGTCTTATCCAATAATCCAACCAGCCCGCCCGCCCTCTGCTGCTAAACTGAACGTTCATGTTCAAGCCGCTGATATCTTTGCTGGCTCTGTCCCTGGCGGTGGGCGCGCCGCTCCAGGCCCAGCAGGTCCCTCGCAAGGTGGGCGAGTTCGCCATCCAGATTCCGGAGGGTAAGCCGATCTCGCTGGCCGCATATAAGGGCAAGCCGGTGCTGCTGGCGTTCATCCTGACCACCTGCCCGCATTGCCAGCACGCCGTGGAACTGCTGAACAAATTGCAGCCGGAGTACGCACCGCGCGGCCTCCAGATGCTGGCTTCGGCCATCGACCAGGACGGGCCGGAAGCCGTGCCCCGCTTCATCGGCAACATGCACCCACCGTTTCCGGTTGGCTTTAGCGATCCAGTTGCTACGCTGAACTTCGCTGGCTACGCGCTCACCCGTCTGCCCCACATGCCGATTCTGCTGTTCATCGACCGCCGGGGTACGGTACGGGAACAGCACGACGGCGCCGAGCCGGTCTACTTCGGCAATCAGGAGGAACAGAACTTGCGTAAGTCGATCGACGCTCTCCTGGCGCCGTCCAAACCAGCGCCCAAGAAGGCAGCTATTGCATCTCAAGAGACGCACTGAGCGGCGGCCCCATTTTTTGCGGTTCATGCAGCGGCGCCGCTCAACCGAAGAACCGCTCCCTCCGGTCGCGGCTCCGATGCGCACGCATTTATTCTTGCCGTGTCGAGACTCTTCTCGACACCTGCGCATGGATAGCCCTGCGTCGGCATGAGTGCCGACGCGGCACGCACGAGTGCGTGCGCCACGTCGGAACGGCAAGGTTACTAATCTGACGGGCCCTTAGCCCGCTATTCGGCTGCGCTGCGCCGCAACGCGCGGAGGTCGATGCCGAGCGCCTGGCATTTCTTGTAGAGATGGCTGCGCTCCAGGCCGAGCGCCTTGGCGGTGTCGGTCATGCGCTGGCTGTGGCGCTTCAATTCACCCAGGATCTGGTCGCGCTCGAAACCGTCCACGCGCTGGGCCAGCGTGCGGCCGGATGACGGCGCTCCACCAGCCGGAGTATCTAAAACTTCGGGCAAAGCCAGGCGTGCGGCCGCGGCATCCACCGGGCCATCGGCCAGCAGCAGCAGCCGCTCCACTACGTTGCGCAGCTCGCGCATGTTGCCCGGCCAGCGGTAGCGAACCAGCTCCGCGATCGCCTCCGGCGTCAGCGGTTTCGGTTTCCAGCCGTTGATTTCGGCCACCTGCCGGGCGAAATGCTCGGCCAGCGGCTGTATGTCCTCGGTGCGTTCGCGCAAAGGTGGCAGCGTCAGCGGATAAACGTAGATGCGATGATACAAATCCTGGCGGAACGCGCCCTTGGCGACTAACTCGTCGAGGTTGCGATGAGTGGCCACGATCACGCGCACGTCGACCGGAATGGCGCGGTCGCCGCCGACGCGCTCCACCTGCCGCTCTTCGAGCACGCGCAGCAGCTTGGCCTGCATCACCAGCGGCATGTCGCCGATTTCATCCAGAAACAGGGTGCCGTGGTGGGCCTGCTCGAACTTGCCGAGGTGGCGCGCGGCGGCTCCCGTGAACGAGCCCTTCTCGTGGCCGAAGAGCTCGCTTTCGATGAGCTCGCCCGGCACGGCGGCGCAGTTGAGCGTGACGAACGGCCCCGCGCTGCGCTGGCTGCGGCCATGCAGCGCGCGGGCGATCAGCTCCTTGCCGGTTCCGGTCTCGCCCAAAATGCAGACGCGCGTTTCGCTCGAGGCCACGCGATCCACCTGCGCCATCACGCGGCGCATGGCTTCGCCCGCGTGCACAATCTCATGTTTCCCCACGCGGTGGCGCAGATCGCGATTCTCTTCCTCGAGCCGCTTCAGCCGAAGCACATTGTCCACGGTGAGCAGCAGCTTGTCGGTGGAGAGCGGCTTCTCGAGGAAATCGAGAGCGCCCAGCCGGGTGGCGCGCACCGCCATTTCGATGTTGGCCTGCCCGGAAATCATCACCACTGGCAGCGCGATGCCGGCCGCGCGCAGGTCTTCGAGCAGCGCCAGCCCGTCCTTGCCCGGCATCACCACGTCGGACATCATCAGGTCGAAAGGCTGCGACTTCGCCAGTTCAAGCGCGCGCGCCGCGTTGTCGCAGACGGTGGCTTCGTGGCCGGCCAGGCGAAACGCGCGCGAAAGGGATGCCAGCGTGTTGGCATCGTCATCGACAATCAGTAAGTGAGCCAAATCTGAGGTTAGCCTACCCAAAGGCACCGCGCAAAAACTACTTCACGGTTGTGGCCGTGGCGCACGCACTCGTGCGTGCAGCGTCGAGACTTCTCTCGACGCCTCTTCGTCTCGGTGCGCCAGGCGTCGGCAGGATTGCCGACGCGGCACGCACGAGTGCGCGCGCCACGTTCACCCTAAGTCGATGCGAAAGGTGGTGCCTTTGCCGGGCTGGCTCTCCACCGAAACGCGGCCGTGGTGATCGCTGACCACCGATTGCACGATCGCCAGGCCCAGGCCGGTGCCGTGCGTCTTGGTGGTGTAGTACGGCGTGAAAAGGCGCTCGCATTCCTCCTGGCTCAGGCCCTTGCCGGAATCGGAGATCTCCAGGCGCGCGCCCGATCCTTGCGGCATGGTGCGCACCGTCAGCGCGCCGCCTTCGGGCATCGCATCGATGGCGTTGAGCACCAGGTTGCGCAGGGCCCGCGCGACCTGTTCCGGATCGGCGGCAACAGTCGGCAGCTCCGGCGCCAGCTCCGCCCGCGCCGTCACCCGCGCCTGGGCGAACTGCGCCTCAAACAGCTTCATGGTTTCCCCGGCCAGCGCGTTCAGATTCACCGGCTGCATTTCGGGCGCGGGCATTTTGGCGAAATCGGAAAAGCGGGCGATGATCTGCTTGAGGTTGGCCAGCTCGGCCAGCAGCGTGCGGCTGCCTTCGCGGAACACTTCGTCGAATTCCGCCGGATGGCTCTCGCGGGCGCGCTGCATGTTTTCGACGGTGATTTGCAAAGGGAAGAGCGGATTCTTCAACTCGTGCGCCAGGCGCCTTGCCAACTCTCTCCAGGCGGCCACGCGCTCGGTNNCTCGTCGTGCGACGTCACCTCCACCGTGGTGTTCCAGTTTCCGGCGGCCACCTGGCCGGCGCTTTCGGCCAGCCGCCGCACCGGGCGCGTGACGCGCGCGGTGGCCCAGACCGCCATCAACATGCCGGTGAGGATGGCGCCCGCCGCCACCCAGGCGCCGTTGCGGCCGAGCGAGTTTTCGAGTTCCACCAATTCGCGTCGCGAGCTCGAGATCAGCAGCACGGCCAGCAGGTTGTCTTCGATACCGGTCAGCGGCAGCGCGTGAACGGTTTCCGCCGCCGCGCCACTGCCCAGCGTGGCCACGCGCGGACGCCGCTCGCGGATCACCCGCTCGATCAACGGCTGGAATTCCGCCGCATCGGTCGCGGTGTCGGTCGAGCCGGCCAGCAGATGCGGCGCGAACTGCGGTTCCAGGTTGCGATACAGCAGGACGCGCATCCCGGCGGGCAGCACCAGCGTGTCGAGGAAACCCTGATCGAGTTGCTGCCCGCCCGCCACGTACAGTTGCCGGCCGCCGGCATTCACCGTTTCCACCGCCGCCAGCGCCAGCGTGAAACCATCCGGCAACTCTTCGCGCCGGAGGAACGCAACGCCCGGCTTCCACGCCGGTGGCGCGGTCAGCCAATCTTCCACATACCCGAAACGCACTGGCCATTCCGCGGAAGAAACGATGGCGCCATCGCCGCCAACCAGTTCGAGCAGCCCAAGCCCGTGCGCGCGCGCCATGCCGGAAGCTTCGTTGTAATAGGCGGAGTCGTCCGAGGAGATGGCGACACTGACGGCAGCATCGGATAGGGCGACATCCTTCACGGCGCGCACGATTTCCTGGCCGCGCCGGTCGAACTCGCGCTGGAATTGCGCCACCAGAACGTCGGCGCGCTGGCTCTCCAGCCGCTCGAAAGCTTTGCGCGTGGCGCGCGTGACCAGCCACTCCACCATTCCTACCGAGGCCACCACGGCCAGGGTGAAGACGACCAGCAGGCGGGTACGGAACGTCACGGGCGTCCGCCTTCCAGCCACACGTTTTCCAGGCGCCACTCGCCGAGCGGCGAAATGCCCGGACCGCCTTTGACGCGCGCCGCCACTCCGTAAACATCCGCCAGGTGGAATAGCGGAACCACGCGGAATCCCTCCAACAGGTTGCGTTCGGCGTTGTAGAGCGCGTCGGGCGTATCGGCGCGCAGTGGCGCCGCGAGATCCAGCGTGGCGGCGATGGCAGCCAGCGCGCGCGCGGGGTCGGCGGTGGCGATGCGCACCTCGATCAGCCGTACATCGGCGGCGCCTGCCTGCGGAGCAAGTGAAATTGCCAGGCCGGCATCGCGCGCGTTGAGCGCGATGCGCTCCGCGATCGGCCGCAACGCCGCATCTTCCACGCCGATCGAGAAACTGCGCGCCGCCGCCGGAACGGCCGCGGCCAGTTCGCGCGCTTTGGCGGCATCGGAAGCCGCGTTGAACACGAACGCGTAGCCGGAAAGCCATTGCGGCAGCAACGCGCCCGAAATCTCGCCCTGCCGTTGCAGCAGCACGTTGAAAATAGCCGTGCGGTCCACTGCCAGCGCCAGAGCTTCCCGCGCGCGCGAATCGTCCACCCGCGCGCCGAAATCGAGCAGCAGCACGCGCACCGGTTGCGAGACCCAGGTGCGGCGGCCGGCGGGCTGCCGCCTTGCCTCGCTGGGAGGAATTTCGATCATCTCGGCTTTACCGACGTCGAGATCGATGGCCTGGTCGCGCGGCGGACGCGCCAATTCCACCTCCACTGCGTCCAGAAACGGCCGTCCACCCGGCGCGTTCTCATCCGCGGCGTAGGCCGCGCGGCGGCCCGCTTCCCAGCGCGTAATCGAAAACGCCGGCGCCAGATCCGGCATTCCCGGCCCGAGCTGCGGCGGATCGGCGGTCTCGGTAGAAGCGTGAATCTCCACTCGCAGCGTCCCGCCATACCGGGGACGGGTGGCCGCGGAAGCGGTGATGGAAAGAGCGCAGAGGAGAAGCAATGGAACCGCGGGGCGGTGCAACGGGCCAGCCAAACTCCGCCAACGTGGCGCGGCTTGCCCGTGCACCATCCGGGGCAGTCCTGCCCGCTGTGTCGAGAGTCGTCTCGACATTTCTTTGATGCGCGCCACACGCTGCAGTCCCGGAAAGGTCGCCACGATTGGCGACCCTGCAGGCAAGATTGCCCGGGATGGTACACGGGCAAGCCGCGCGACGCGCCGCACCCCCGCCGGCGAGGCAATTTCCATCCACCGATCAACACCGGTGACCACCGATGAGACCTCGTCCTTTCTATCCGTGTTCATCAGTGTTCATCCGTGGCCAATCTTTCTTACGATCCGCAGGCCAGCGTAACCACATAAGCTTCGTATCTGCCGCTGGCGAGGTTGCGAATGACTGCCAGCGCCGAATCGGGGCCGGACGTCCACAGCGCCGTCACCGGACCGGGGAATAGAATCGGCGCCGTGAGCGGGCCGGCCGTCCGGTCCGCCACCGCCCAGGATTGAATGGCGTCAGGCTCGTTGCCGTCGCTGGCGCGCGTGGCGAGCACCTGGGTTGCTGCGCCGCATCGTCCGTCGATGCCGGCCAGATCGCTGCCCCAGGAAGGCAGCGGCGCCAGCGCATTGAAATTGTTGTCGAACAGTTCTGCGTGGCCGTCCGCCAGAGCCAGCAGCCAGTAAGTGGAGGCGCGATCCTCGACCGATGCGGCGGAGAAGAACGGCGGCGCCGAGCGGGCAGCGCCCGTTTGCGTCACCACGCGTCCATCGAAGTAGTTGCGGCCGGGCGCGAAATTGGCGGCCAGCAGCGCGCGGCTGCCGGAAGCGAGCATCCACGGCTGATCGCCCGGCCGGCAGTCCAGGCTCAACTCCGGCTCGATGGCGCCTTGGCAGGCCAAACCGGGAAGCAATGCCTCGAAGCGCGGCGCGCTCAGGCGCAGGCGGCCGCGCAGGTCGCGGGGCCACGGCCCCGGCGGCGTCAAACGCACGGTTTGGCGCTGTTCCCAACGGTCTTCGTGTCGCGCGAGCAGCGTGATCCGGGAGGGCGCCAGCACCAGCATGGTGTCGCCGGAGATCGCCAGATCCAGAATCTGCTCCTCCTGCTCCCACGCCAGCTTCTTTTCCAGGCCCACGCCGGCTACCGCCGGTTGTCCCGCGGCCGCGCGCTTCCAGGCGGCGATCCACACCATGCGCTCGTCGCCTTTGCGCGCTTCTTCCACCAGCAGATAATCGGTCGCGTTTTCGCTCAGCGTCAGCGACACTTCCACCGCCGCCGCGCCTTGTCCCGCATGACCGCCCGCTTGCCGCAGCAGATTTTCGAATGTCGCGCGCAGGCGGGCCACGTCGGCCGAATCGAGCGACGACGCGTTGCGGCAGGCGATCGAAATCGGCGTGCCCGCGCCCGCCAGCAGCGCCGCCTTGGCCGCCAACTCGCGCACCGCGCCGTCGAAGTTCTCAGCCGCACTGGCCAGCGGCGCGGCCCACAGCAGAAGCGCGGCCCAGGCCGCGCGCCTCCCATTCACGGCTGCGATCATAGCACATCGCGATTGCGGCTCCCGTCGAGAACGCGGATAATGCCGCGCAGGCATCCCCGCGCCACGAAGAACGAAAGCGGCAGCGTGATTGCCGCCATCACGATACATCCGAAAAAGTTTTCCATGATTGCGCTCCTCGATTGCTTCCCGCCCGCCCTATAGCGTGCCGCCCGCCGCCGCGGCCGCGAAGATCTGCGCGGTCTCCGGCGTGGCCTGGTCGTACAATTCCACCGTATCCCCCACCGAAACCATCTCGAACAACTGCTCCACGTCGTGGTTGCGCATGCGTATGCAGCCATGCGATGCGTTGTGGCCAATGGAAGCGGGGTTGTTGGTGCCATGGATGCCGTATCCCTGGACGCTCAAGCCGAGCCACCGCGTGCCCAGCGGGTTGGATTTGCCGGGAGGAACGATGCGGCCTTTCCCATACCAGGTGGGATCGGGGATTCGCACGACGATTCTGAAAGCGCCCGCCGGGCTGGGGCTTTTCGGCGCGCCCACCGCGGTCGGGAAAACGCGCAGCACGCGCCCCGCTTCCATCACCGCCAGCTTGCGGTCCGGAATGCTAACAACGATGCGCCGCGCGGGCTGTTGCTTTTCCTGAGCCAGCGCTTCCGCTGCGGCCATCAACAGCACGCCGGTCAGCGTCGCCATCTTTCTGATTTGCTCTTCCGTTTTGAACATCTTCCGATCCTCCGTACGCGCACTCGTAGTGCAGCCCGGAGACCGAAAGCTAATTGATTGAAAAATGGATACTTGCCCATCAAACCGGCGTGTCACGTCATACACGCGTGTAAAAACCGGGACGTCGTTCCTCTTGCCGCTGGCCGAAAACCACCGCGCCGGTGCAGGGCGGCCAGCGCAAATGCAGCCGAGCCCTCATGTTTCAATGAGTTGCAGATGGCACGCGGCTTGCACTTACTCAGGCCGTGAGCCGCTCCGAGATGGCGGCGGAATAAAGGGAATAAGAGGAGGAGTCATGAAAACGAAATTGCTTGCTGTGTTGCTTTTGGCTTGTGCCAGCGCGTTTGCCGCGCCGCGCGTGTTCGTCGGCGTCGGGTTCGGCGGCTTCGGCTACCGTCCCGCGTACCCCGCGTACCGCGCCTATGTTCCCGCTCCTGTCGTGGCCTACGCCGCGCCCGTTTCAGCTTATTATGCGCCGCCCATGCCGGGTCCCGGCTATGCGTGGATCGGTGGCTGGGGAGTGCACGCCGGCTACTGGGCTCGGCCGCCCTACGTGGGCGCGGCTCGGGTGGGCCCGCGTCATTTCGGTGGCCGCTATTACGCCGGTCACTGGCGCCGGTAACGACGCAACAATTTCAAGTCCTCGGAGGGGGCCGGTGGCGAGGCGCGCCGCCGGCCTTTTTTTGTTGGGATACGGAATCAGAACCCTCAACAAGCCCTCCTTTTCCGCATGCTAAAATCAAACCGAAATCACTCAAGAGGTAGCCGATGTCCCAGGAGACGGATTTTTCCCGTCGCGATTTATTGAAAACCGCCGGCGCAGTCGCCGCCGTGGCCGCCGCCATTGAGGGCGCGCCGGCGATCCAAACGGTGAAGGCCGCCAACGACCAGGTGCAGTACGGCATGATCGGCACCGGCAGCCGCGGCAGCTACCTGCTCAAGCACCTCAAGAATATTTCGACCGGCCGCTGCATGGCGTTGTGCGACCTCCAGCAGACCGCGCTCGACCATGGCGTCGCGACCATCGGCAACAATCCGAAAACTTACAAGGATTACCGCGAGCTGCTGGACCGCAAGGATCTCGACGCCGTTTTCGTCATCACCCCTCTCTACGTGCATTACCCGCTGACCAGGGATGCGCTGCTGAGCGGCCGGCACGTCTTCTGCGAGAAGTGCCTGGTATTCAAGCCGGATGAGGTGCACGAGCTGCGCGCGCTTTCCAACTCGCGGCCGAAACAGGTTCTGCAGACCGGTCTGCAGCGGCGCTACAGCCAGTTCTACCAGATGGTGAAGGACATGGTGGACAAGCGCATCCTGGGCAACGTGCATCACATCCATGCGCAGTGGCATCGCAACATGATCAACAAGCCCAGCACGCTGTGGACGATGAAGCCGGGCGGCCCTTCCAACGTATACAACTGGCGCCTGTTCCGGCAGTTCTCCGGCGGCCTGCCCGCCGAGCTGACTTCGCACCAGGTGGATATCGCCGATTGGATGCTCGGTTCCGAGCCCGAGTTCGTGATGGGCCTGGGCAGCCTGGATACGCTGAAAGACGGCCGCGACGTCTACGACAACATCCAGTTGATCTACCGCTATCCCAACGGCCAGAAGCTGACTTATTCGTCGATCAGCACCAACCAGTTTCTCCCGTACTTCAATGGCACCCGGCCGGAGATGGGCGAGATCATCATGGGCACCGAGGGCACGATTGAGATCACCGTGGGTGACGACGTGCACATGCCGGTGGCCTGGTGGTATCGCGAGCCGCCCAAGACTTCGACCGTCCAAAAGGCCAATGACAAGCAGCAACCCTTCGTGGCCGGCGCCACCATGATCGCTTCCGGCGGCGCCAACGGTCCGATTCCGCTGATGACCGGCGACCTGGCCTTCGACGGCAAAGAGAGCTTTCTCGATCGCGAAGTCAAGTACGCCCGCCGCTGGCTGTATTCGAAAGGCGTTTTTGTGCAGGAAGAATCGCGCAACCCGGTGGACGTGGAGCTGGAGAGCTTCTTCCAAAACTGCCGCGACGGCGGCCGCCCGAAGGCCGATCTGGAAATCGGCCTGGCAGACGCCGTGGCCGTGATCCTATCCAATCAGGCGATGGACGAAGGCCGCAAAGTCTATTTCAACGAAATCGACAAAATGGGCATCGCCCCCGGCACGCACATGACTTCGTGAGCCGGCGCAACCGGGTCACGTAGCGCACGCACTCGTGCGTGCGTCGCTTGCGGTCACCGCCTGCTCTCTGCCGGCGAGCCCGCCAGCGGGCCGTACACAAGGCCCGCTATTCCGGCGTTGACCGCGCAATGCCCGTGCGATCGGTGCCGGCTGCGCTGCCTCTGGCGCTGCCACCCCGTCATATGAAGTTCGCGTTACATTCATACTGATGCCCATTCAGATCGGCGACACCCTCGGCGATTATCAAGTCACCGGCGTTTTAGGCCGCGGCGGCATGGGCAAGGTTTTCCGCGTGCGGAACCTGGTCTCGGACCGCGAGGAAGCGATGAAAGTCGTGCTCCCCGATCTCGACGAAAACGTTGCGCTGGCCGACCGCTTTCTGCGCGAGATCAAAGTCCACGCCAGTCTCCAGCATCCTAACATCGCGGCTCTCCATACGGCCTTGCGGATCGAGGGCCGCCTGGTGATGATCATGGAGCTGGTGGAAGGCGTCAGCCTGGAAGAAACGCTGCGCCACGGGCCGGTCGAGATACCGGTAGCGATCGATTACGTCCACCAGATTCTGACCGCGCTGGCGTTCGCGCACGCGCGCGGCGTGATTCACCGCGACATCAAGCCGGCCAACATCCTGATCGCCGTGGGCGGCGTCATCAAGCTGACCGATTTCGGTATTGCGCGGTCAACCGGCGCGGCGCGCTTGACCGGCGTGGGGCTCGCCGTTGGAACGCTGGCCTACATGTCGCCCGAGCAAATCCGCTCGGGCCAGGTGGACGCCCGTTCCGATATCTACTCGCTGGGCACCATGTTTTACGAAATGGTCACCGGCCATCACCCCGTTCAGGCGGATACCGAGCACGCCATGATGAACGCGCAGTTGAGCGTGATTCCGCCCGAGCCGTCCGCGGTGAATGCCAAAGTGCCGCAGGCCGTCTCCGCCGCCATTATGCGCGCGCTCGCCAAAGAGCCTGGCTTGCGCTTCCAGACGGCGCTGGAATTCCGAGCCGCGCTGCGAGACATCGGCCAAGCCGGCTTTCCGGCACCGGTCGCTCCCAGTGCCACCGCCGCTTCTGGCGCGACCGCCGCGACGACAACGGAGTTGGCCGAACTGGAAGCCCGCCTCTCCCGCGCCATCGGTCCCATCGCCGGCCGGCTGGTTGCCACGGCCGCCCGCCGCTACACCACGATTTCCGAAATCCGGCAGGCACTCGCCGGTGAGATCGACGATCCGAAAGAGCGGGCAGCCTTCCTCAAAACCGCACCCGGCGTCAAGACCGATCCCAGCGTCACCGCGACCATGGTTGCGCGCACCCCCACCGCGGCCGCCGCCTTCGATCCCAATAAGCTCGATCGGCTCGCTCAGGCGCTAGCGCCTTACCTCGGCCCGATTGCAAAAGTAGTGGTCTCTCGCGCGGCCAGGTCGGCTCCGAGCGCCGAGGAACTCCTCAACGCGTTGGCAGCCGAGGTCTCATCCGAGGGAGACCGCCAACGTTTCCTCGCCTCCGTGCGGTCAGTGTTCTAGACCAAGGGCTCGTCAAGAAATAACCTTGGCATTCCGACGTGATTTGGCATGATTATATCCTGACAGGCCCTAAGTCTTCGACCGTGTGATGTAGTGCCCCCGAACGGAGCCGCGACCACAGGGAGCAGTCCATGCCACTTTACTGCGGGCCCGCAGGGGCTGGCCGTTAAGAACCTAGCATCTTCAGCGCGCGGTCCAGGCTGCGCCGCATCCGGTTGAAGGATCCCGCCAGGACGGCGATTTCGTCGCTGCCGCCCGCCGGCAGCTCCGGCACGTCCATTTGCCCCACGCTGATCTGGTCCGCCATCGTCGAAAGCCTGCGCAGGGGCCGCACCACGGCGAAGAGTAACAGGAGGTCCAACAAGATGAGGCTGGCCAGAAACACGGCCGCCAGAGAGATCACCAGCGTCTGAAACGCCTGGTTCGCCATCCGAACCGGCAGCGCCATGGGCACCGAGACAATCTGCGCGCCCACAATCTCGTTGAGCTGCCAGCCGAATCCGTTATTCGGTCCGTAGCGCCGAATCATCGCGGCCGGCGCCGCGTGCGGCTCGCTGTGGCACTCCAGGCAGGGCGGCTTGGCCTGTATGGGCCGCGCCAGGAAAAGCGAAGGCCCGGCAGGCGTGTCCCGCTCTCCCACCCGTTCGCTCGGTCCGCCTGGGTGGCCTCGAAACTCGTTGATGACATCCGCTTCCCAGTCCACCGCGCGGTCGCGCGGATTGGTCGGGTTCAGTACCGCCTCTTTGTATGCGTAGTCCGGATAGCTCCCGCGCAACTGGGCGAAATTCTCGGTGGCGGCGAATGCCGGAACCGTTTGCGGCAGGAACGACCGCTGGTGCTCCGCCTGGGTCACCAGCAGCGGCTTGATCTCCTTGCTGGTGTAATCGCGCGCCGCCTGCATCGCTTGAATCATCAGCCGCGCCTGCCGCAGCACTTCTTCCCGCGCGTCGTTTTGCAGAAACTGGTGCGAGACCGCGGCGGCAACAGCCAGCCCCGCGCCCAGGACAACTCCCAGAATCAGGTTGAATTTCGCCAGAAGTTTCATTTGGTTCTCGGTTTCGAAGCCGTGACAGGCCTCACCATTATCCTACGGAAGCGCGTACAGCGAGCCGGGGCGTAGGTGGCGGGGCGTGCGACACAGGAATGGCGAAACTCTCCATTGCTAATGAATTCCGGCGAATCTGAGCGCAGGCGTACGCAAGGCTACTTTCTTTCAGGGGGCTTTGTATCAGGGCACGGCTTCAGCCGTGCCGAAGGATCGCAAGAAACGGTTGGGCTTCAGCCCCTGCGCCCGCAGGAAAGCCTCAGCGGCTAAAGCCTTTGGCTACCCATATGTTGTGGCACGGCTGAAGCCGGTGCCCTGATACAATACCAGCCGCCGAGTTTCCACTTCCATGTCGCACACTTTAAATGGCGAACGGTGGGCCGTGGAACCATCCCGCCGCGCCAGTGAGCTATCATGATTCCGATTATGTCAACCCTGGACAATCTCGAACCCAAGGCCGTCTGGAAGCACTTTGCCGCTCTTGCGGCCATTCCCCGCGCCTCGGAAAAGGAAGCCGCGGCCCGCGAATATGTGCTTGCCCTGGCCGGCCGTCTGCGCCTGGAATCGGTGCAGGACCCCACCGGCAATGTGGTCGTCCGCAAGCCCGCGCGCCCTGAGCGCTCCGGCGCCGTTCCGGCTGCCATTCAGGGCCACCTGGACATGGTCTGCGAGAAGAACGAGGGCACGCTCCACAACTTCGATACCGACCCCATCCGCCTGGTGGTGGATGGCGACTGGCTCAAAGCCGACGGCACGACTCTCGGCGCCGACAACGGAGTGGGCGTGGCTGCCGCGCTCGCCGTCATGGAAAGCGACACGGTCGCCCATGGCCCTCTCGAATTCGTCTTTACGGTCGACGAAGAGAGCGGCCTCACCGGCGCTTCCAAGTTTCCCGGCGGACTGCTCAAGTCCAAGTACTTCCTCAATCTCGACAACGAAGAGGAGTACACGCTTTGCATCGGCTGCGCCGGCGGCGTCAACTCGGTGGCCCGGCGCAAGATCGAGCGTCGCCCCGCCCCATCCGGCGAGGCGTGCCGCATCAAGATCTCGGGCCTGGCAGGCGGCCACTCGGGCGTCGACATTCATCGAGGCCGCGGCAACGCCGTTCGCATCCTCGGCCGCGCGCTACTGGCCGTGATGGATAGCCTGCCACTGGCGATCGCCGAAATCCAGGGCGGAAGCAAACGCAACGCCATTCCGCGCGAAGCGTTCGCCGTCGTGGTGCTCGATTCCGCTCTTGTGCCGCAACTGAAGTCCCTGCTGGCGGCTTACGCGGTCGAGGTGGAGGTGGACCTCGGCTCCTTCGATCCCAGCCTTCGCGTCGAGGTTGAAACCGCCGCGCGTCCGCAGCAAGTCATCGCCGATGCCGACGCCGTTCTGATCGCGAACATGCTTGCCAGCCAGCATCACGGCGTTTTGGCCATGAGCCCCGACGTCCCCGGTCTGGTGCAGACGTCCACCAACCTGGCCATTGTCGATACCAAGCGTGGCGAAGTCGAGATCTCGACCAGCCAGCGCAGCTCGATTGAGAGCAGCAAGCGCGCCGCCGCCCGCATGGTCGCCACGGTATTCGAACTGGCCGGGTTTGCGGTGAAACAGTCCGGCGACTACCCCGGCTGGAAGCCCGAACCCGCCAGCGACATCGTCCGCAAGGCCCGCGCCGTCCATCAGGAAGTTCTCGGCAGGCCGCCCGAGCTCATCGCTATGCACGCGGGTCTCGAGTGTGGCGTCATCGGCGAGAAGTACCCCGGGATGCAGATGATCTCATTTGGCCCGCACATCGTCGACGTCCACAGCCCCAGCGAGCGGATCAAGATCTCGTCGGTTGCACGGTTCTACTGCTTGCTGACCGGACTTCTGGAACGCCTGTAGCGCCCGGCCCTACGCGCGCATTGCCGGCAGATGCGGGTTTCGCGCTCCGGCCCAGGTTTGCTGGTGCCAGTTCGGGTAAGGCTCCGCGCCGGCACTGACCGCATCGAGGCGGGCCATCTCCTCAGCGTTCAATTCCCACGCAGCCGAGGCGAGATTGTCGCGCAGTTGCTCCTCGTTGCGTGCGCCCAGGATCACCGTATCCACGCCCGGTTTGCTGCGAACCCAATTGAGGGCCACCTGAGCTGGCGTGACGCCGCGCCCGGCGGCGATCTCGAGCATGACGTCCACAATGCGATAAAGCCGCTCCCAGTCCACTTTGATCGGCGCTCCCAGCGCGGCCAGCCGGCCTTCGGTTGGCTGCGGCGCGTCGCGGCGAATCTTGCCCGAAAGCAGCCCGAACATGAGTGGGCTCCACACCATCACACCCACGCCCTGGTCAAGACCCATCGGAATCAGCTCATATTCGGCGTCGCGGACCAGCAAAGAGTATTGGATTTGCTGGCTGACATAGCGCGCCAGGCCGCTATCATCGGAAATGGCCACCGCCTTCATCGTGTGCCAGGCGGAAAAATTGGAACAGCCGATGTAGCGGACCTTGCCCTGCCGGACGAGCGTATCGAAAGCGCCCAGCGTTTCCTCCATGGGAGTAATGGAGTCCATCGAATGCGCCTGGTACAAGTCGATATAATCGGTGGCGAGGCGGCGCAGGCTGGCCTCGCAGGCCGATATCAGGTGGTGGCGCGACAACCCAAAGTCGTTCGGTCCCGGCCCCATCGGCGAGAAGGCCTTGGTGGCGATCTGCACACTCTGCCGCCGGCCCTTCAGCGTCGCGCCGAGCACTTCTTCGGCGAGCCCTTCCGAATAGATGTCGGCGGTGTCGAACAGCGTGACACCCTGCTCGATCGCAATATCGACCAGGTGACCGGCCCGTTCCGCATCGAGGGCGCCCATGGCCGCATGCCGGCCCTTGCCTCCGAAAGTCATCGTTCCTAAACTGAGCGACGACACGCTCAAACCGCTGCTGCCGAGAAATCGCTGTTCCATGTCCTTATTATCGGACGGATCGCCGCGGCAGGACAGGCGATCGGTTCGTGTCGCCTGTCTCGCGCCGGCAGCGGCAGGTTGTCTGCGACGACTCACCAACCCTTGAATCTGACCTCGAAATCCGTCTCCTGGGTGGCGGGCTGGTATTCGCACATCGCCGGATGAAAGGTCCATCCGGACACCACGCGCAACGCCTCCTCCGCCAGGTCCGGGCGAACCGCGTCGAGGACCTTCAGCGAACTCGTCTTGCCGTCCTTGCCGACCCTGCCGTGCACTCTCACCGTAATGGCCTCATTCGTCTGCGCCCTCGGCTCCGGCTGCGGAACACGATCGGCGAAAGCGCGGTGAAACGACCGGCAGGCGTTGTCGATCTTCGCTTCGGCTGGATAGTCGAAGTACTCCGGCGGGTAATCGGTCCGAACCACGACCTTGGAATCGATCTCGATCAGTTTCTCATTACCTACCCAGCGTTCGATGTGGCCGGGGAGCGAGGCGTTATTGAAGCGGAAGTAGGCCGACTGGCGAATCGTCTCATCTCCTTGGCGCACCGATAAGAGGAGCCCGCTCTGCGCATCCACGCAGACCTGGCCGGACTGCTGCTGGTCGCCTTTCAGCGTGTCGAAGTCGATACAGCGCGCCGGCCGTCCGTCCACGGTCGAATCCTCGATGTGGCGGATCATGTCGGCGGGTTCGAACCGCCCTTGAAATACGGGTACCAATCTGCGTACCGAGGTCAATGCCGCCGGCTCGGCGCTCTCCGAACGAAACGTGGCGAACTCGCTGCCATTCTGAACTTTAATGAACTTGTAAGTGCCATAGGTGAATTCCCAGCGCTTGTTCGCGGGGGCTTTCACGCCGATCTTCATGCTGCCCTCCGAGGCTTCGCCGGCGGCGGGTTGGAGCACCCGAAAGTCGACGAATTCCTCGTTGGCCGGCCACACGGGCGTCGTTAGCATGTCCGCCCTTTCCATCAGCCGCACCGCCTCGGCGCGCATCTCGGGATCTTCCGCCGGCGCCGCGTCGGGCCGCAGCGTAGTGGTCTGCGCGAAGCAGGCCGGAAGCACCAGCCACACACAGCAAAACGCGATTCGCGACATGAATCGAGTATAAAACCCGCGCGCAGAAATAGAAAGCGGGCGCATTTTGGGGGGTGTGCGACATGAAAGTGACGGGACGTGGGTTTTCTTTTTTTGTGGCGTGGATCTTAAAGTAGTGCATACTGTAAGCAGGAGAACCTCATGGCCGATCCGCTTTCCACACTGGTCGACGACCGATCAACACTCCTTCGGCAGATCTGCGAACTCGGCGACTTCCAGCCGGGCTCCATCACCAGTGCCACCCGCCGCTGCGGAAAACCCGGGTGTCACTGCGCCAAACCTAATGACCCCGGGCACGGTCCGCACTATCAGCTCACCCAGAAGATCGGCGGTAAGACCGCCACCCAGAATCTCGCCTCCTCGGCAGCCGTGCGCAAGGCGGAGGCGGAGGTCGCCGAGTTCCGGCGGTTTCGGTCTTTGACCGGCAAACTGGTCGAGGTCAATCGCGCCGTCTGCCGTTTGCGGCCCGTCGAGGAACCAGCGTTCGACGCCCACGAAAAAAAACGGCCGAAGCGATCCAGCAGGAAGTCGCCCGCGAAATAGACAGCCTGTTGCGCGTCGTCTTCAGCGCCCGCCGCCAATCGGGCCGCCTCGATCTGGAGGCCGTCGAGATGGCCGTGCGCTCGGCCATGCACCAGGCGGGCGCGGCCGCGCTCGGCGAACTGCTGCGCTTCCCGCCCCCGCCCGCCGATCAGCGCACGCATCCTTGTATCTGCGGCCAACAGGCTCATTACAAGGATCTGCGCTCCAAACCGATCCTGACCGCGGTGGGTAAGTTGGAAGTCTCGCGTCCCTACTACTTATGCCCGCACTGTCACACCGGTCAGTTTCCCGCCGACGTCGAACTGGATATCGAAGACACGGAACTCTCTCCTGGCGTGCGCCGCATGCAGGCCGTGGTCGGTCAGGAAGCGCCCTTCGATCATGGACGCCAGCAGATGAAGTTGCTCGCCGGTTTGGAAGTGACCACGAAGTCCGTGGAGCGGACGGCCGAGGCCATCGGAGGCAACATCGCTGCACGTGAGTGGGCGGAGATCGGCCGGGCTGTGCAACTGGATCTGCCGATCGTGGTGGGCAAGCCGATTCCGATCCTGTATATACAAATGGACGGGACGGGAGTCCCCGCGGTGAAGAAAGAGACCGTCGGCCGGCCGGGCAAGATCGAGGGTCAGCCATCTCACACGCGCGAGGTCAAGTTGGGCTGCGTCTTCACTCAGACCGCTTGTGACGAGGAAGGCTACCCCATCCGCGACCCGGATTCCACCACCTATACCGGCGCTATCGAGACCGCCGAAGAGTTCGGCAAGCGGATCTACGTGGAGGCCTGGAAACGCGGCTGGAGCCACGCGGAAAAGAAGGTGGTCATGGGCGATGGGGCCGAGTGGATCTGGAATCTTGCCGACCAACATTTTCCCGGCGCGGAGCAGATTGTCGATCTCTATCACGCGCGTCAGCACCTCTGGGACCTGGCGCGCAGGTTGCATCCCAATGACGAAGCCGGCCAGAGAGTTTGGATGAAGGTCCACCAACGCCGCCTGCTCGACCGGGGCAAAATCGAAAAGCTGGTGGTCGCCCTGCGTTCCACCGCTTCCTCCAACCCGGAAGTGATCGAGAAGATTCGCACCGAGGCCGCCTACTTCGAGAGGAACGCGGTGCGCATGCGCTATCCCCAGTTTCGCCGCCAGCACCTGTTTGTCGGCTCCGGCGTGATCGAAGCCGGCTGCAAGACCGTGATCGGCTCCCGGCTTAAACAATCCGGGATGTTCTGGACTGTCCGCGGGGCCAATGCCATCATCGCCCTGCGATGCTGCCACCTCAACGGCCGGTTCGAGGATTACTGGGAGGCTCGCCGGGCGGCCTGATTTTCACTTCTGTGTCGCACACCCNNCATTTTGGGTGATAGGAGTGAATGCGCCCGCAGTCGTAACGGGGATTTACCTTCTGGACGTTTCCACCCGCTGCCCAGGTTACAAGTTGCGGATGAAACCCGGTTCGCTCAAAGGAGTCACCGCGCGATAGCCCTTATGGGCTATTCGCGCGGTTTATATGCTTCGGCCTCGCTTGGGCAGCTCGCGCGCAGCGTTCAGTTGGACCGCTGGGCGTGAGCTACAATTGGGCCTTGATGCGATTCGCCGCCTTGATATTGGCGCTGCCGGCCGCCTGCGGACTGGTATCGCGGGCGCAGGAACAGGCGGCGGAGCAGCCTGCTGCGACCCCTGCCTTATTGGAGAACCGCGGAAGCCCCATGCGACTGCCATTTCGCTGCACGGGCGAGGACATCCGTTGGGCGGGACTGAGTTGCAGTGAAGAAGATCCGTGCCCGATTTTCCTGGAGCTTTCCGCCGCCGCGCACTGGGGAGAACGCACCGTGGTATCCGGCAACATTCACGGTGAATCCGCCACCCTTTATTCGGTGCTACTCGCAACCGAGAACGGGGGCCAAACCTGGAGTGAAGCCCACCCACGCATCCGCGGCGCGGCAATCGATCGCATCCAGTCGCTGGATTCGGGCTTCGGCTGGATCGGCGGCGAAGAGCAGTTTCCCCTCCCGCAGAATCCTTTCCTGTTGCTCACCGAGGATGGCGGCAAGACTTGGACCGAGCGCGCCGTGCTGCGCGAGTCTACGGAAAGCCCCTTCGGTGCGGTGCTGCAGTTCTTCTTCAGTTCGAAAAGCACGGGCAGCCTGATTCTGGACCGGGGCCAGGGAAGCGGGCAGGAACGGTACGCGCTGTTCCAATCGGAAAACGGCGGTCAAAGCTGGACCGCCCGTCAGCAAAGCGCCAAGCCGCTTCGGCTGCCACAAACCACGCCCGCCGCCGGCTGGCGCGTGCGGGCGGATGCGGCTTCGCAGTCCTATCACATCGAGCACCTGCAAGGCGAACTTTGGAACTCGATCGCGGCATTCGCGGTGAATCTCGACGCCTGCAAGCCGCCTCCCGCGGAGACAGGCGCGGAGAAACAGTAGCCGGCAGGTGGTGATCGGCCACCCGGCGCTGGCTGCCCGCCGGCCCCGTCGTTCTCCGCAATCTATTGAAGCCACAATGTTTATCGGTAATTGCCGGCTTGCGCCATCAATCCAGTACTAAGAGGCATCGCACTATCATTCCCCCCACGTGAGAGCTACCGTTCGTTGATGTAATTCCGATAACCAACGCCATCCTGGTTCACCTCTGGAGTTGCAGTGTATATTGCCAGTGTTATGAGCCTGGAAACCTTGGCCTCTTCCACTAACCCCAACCTCATCATTCTGGAATCGCGAGGCGCCCCGAAAGCCGCGATCAAGCCGCCCGTCGCGCCGAAACCGGCGTCCTCCGGGGCGGCCATCACGGTCGCGCCGAGTAACGAAGAGGTTCACGTCAGGCCAACTATTCCCGACCGGCTCGGCGAACTGGGAATCCCGCGCGCGATGGTCAGCGATCTGGTATTGCGCTTTCTGTGGCTCCACGGAACCGGCACGCTGGCTCTACTCCACGAAACTCTGAAACTCTCCTTCCCGGTTCTCGAAACCGTGTTTCATGAGTTCCGGCAGCAGCAGTTGCTGGAAGTGAAGGGTATGGTCGGCAACGATTACTCGTTCACGCTGACCGCCGGGGGCCGGCACTTGGCCACGGCGCGCAGCGAGGTCTGCCAGTACGTGGGACCGGCACCGGTCTCAATCCAGCAGTACCACGAAGTGGTCAAAGGGCAGAATGCCAAACTGCGCCTCAACCGCGACAGCCTGCGCCGGGCGTTTCACGACCTGGTCCTGCCGGATAATTTGCTGGATCAACTGGGCCCCTCGCTGATCGGGCACCAGTCGCTGTTTCTGTACGGCGGAACGGGCAGCGGCAAGACCAGCATCGCCGAGCGCATTCTGCGAATTTACCAGGACACCATCATCGTGCCGTACGCCGTGGAGGTGGACGGGCACATCATTGCCGTCTTCGACCCCATCGTGCACAAGCAAATCGAAGCGGAAGACGAGTTTCTCGATCCGCGGTGGGTGCTTTGCCATCGACCCTGCATCACCATGGGCGGCGAGCTTTCGGCCGCGATGCTGGAACTGCGCCTCGATGAGGCCACCCACGTATTCATCGCACCGTGCCAGATGAAGGCCAATAACGGCATTCTGGTGGTTGACGATTTCGGGCGGCAGATGGTCGCCCCGCAGCAGTTGCTCAACCGCTGGATCGTTCCACTGGACCGCCGTGTCGACTACCTCACGCTGGCCTCAGGCATGAAATTCCAGGTGCCGTTCGAACTTATGGTGGTCTTCTCCACCAACCTGGACCCGGAGGACTTGGCCGACGAGGCCTTCCTGCGCCGCATCCAGACCAAGGTGTTGGTGGAGGACGTCACCGACGAGATTTTCGACCTGATCGTCAAGCAGGTCATCACCGTCCACAGCGTGCCCGCCGAGACGGGCTGCGCCGAGTACATGCGGGAGCGCTGCATGGCCGCTGGCGCCAGTACGTTACGGGCCTGCTATCCGCTGGACATTCTCAAACTGGTGAAGGCAATCGCTGAGTACGAGGGGCGCGCCGTCCGCCTCACCCGCGCCAACATCGATCGCGCCGTCGGCCTGTACTTCGCCAAGGCTCCAACGCGCAAGAAGAGTCCGCAAGTGTAGGGGTAGGACAGACGATCGGTTTTTGTCGTCTGTCAATGTTCGTACGCTAATGAGGCACGACAGACGACAATACGCGATCGTCTGTCCCTTACCGTATCCCGCGGCGAAGTTTCCAGCTGCGCGGTCATTTCCCGCCCGTTTTCGCACGGGGTTTTCTCGTTGAACGCTTCCCCTTTGCCGAGGCGAGTCAATGGGGCTGCTGCGAGTCGCTGCGCGAATCGCTGCGTGCATCGCCGCGCTTGATCTGCGCGCGGCGCCGGCCGGTTTCCAGATTGGCCGCGGCTTTCTCTTTTGCGGCATCGCTAACCTGGATGCGGTTATTCACGGCCAGCGCGCCGGCGGCTTTGGCCATCCGGGTGGCGCTGCCCTTGTGTTGCACCACGCCGGTTTTGCCTTCGATGGTGGCCACACCGCCTTGCACGTGGACCTGAAAATGGTCCTGCGATATCTTCTGCGATTTGGCTAATCTGGCGCGGATGCTGGCTTCGAGTTGTGCGTCGCTCATACGCGGCTGGGCGGTAGAAGCCGCGGTTCTAGCTCGGGTCGTGGTTCCGTTGGCCGGAGGGCGCACGGTCTGCGCGCCAGCGGCGGCGGCTAGCATCGCAAGCGCTGCCAGGATACGAACGCGGGACATAAAACCAGAGTCAAACAAGGCCGCTGTACCTCTCAGGTTTCTGTGCTACAGTTAGTCTTTCTCAAGGCTTAGAGCACCATTCATGGCCGAACAAATCCTGCTCCAAGGCAAAATCCTGGGCACCGAAGCGTTTCTTTCGGCGGCTGCCGCCGAAGGACGCCCCGCGCGTTCCGCGGGTGAGGATTTGCTCGCCGGGCGGTCGCAGTGGATCACGCTGATGAGCGAAGTCTTGCCGCGTGCGCTGCTGGCAGAGCTCGGGCTGGCGCGCATCCTTTTGGGTTCGAGCGGCGGCGGCCAGTTCCTGCTGGTGCTGCCGGGCGCGGTGCGCGAAACGGCCGAAGATTTCCTGCGGGCGGCGGCGCGGCAGATGGCCGAGTTGAGTTCCGGGCACGTCAAGCTGATTTGGGGCGTGACCGACAATCTCGGCGACTGGTCGGTGATCCGGCGCCGCTTGAACGAGGAACTGGATCACCAGCGCAACCGGCCGCTGGCGGACATCGGGGAAGGCGCGTTCCTGCCTTCCACGGCCATTCCGAACCATGCGGCCGACACCTACTTCGCCAAGGAGCTGGGCGCCAAGGTCCGCGAGGCTGCGCAGGCGGGCTGGTCTCCCGAATCGCCGGGGAAAGTGCTGGTGGAGGGCGCCAAGTATTCCTGGAGCCTGACCGCCAATCTTTCGCCCGACGCCATCCTCCTGGCGCGCCACGCGGCGCCCAGCGATGACGGCAAGCAGGCTGCGCCGGTGCAGACGCTGGCGCGGCGTTCGCAGGGGCGCGCCATCTGGGGCGTGCTGCGCGGCGACGTGGATAACTTCGGGCTGCGGCTGCGGCGCGTCAATTCGATTGAAGAGCACGTGCCGCTTTCGGTGCTCTACAAGCAGTTCTTCGCCGGCGAGTTGGAAGTGTTGTGCTCGCTGCCCGAGTTCTGGCGCAAGGTCAGCATCCTCTATTGCGGCGGCGACGATTTCGCCGTGTACGGGGCGTGGGACGCGCTGATCGCGCTGGCGCGCGAAGTGCAGCGGCTGTTCCACCGTTTCACGGAAGAGAATTTGAAGGAGTATCCGGGCCCCGAGGGCAAGACCATTTCGATGGCGATTGCGCTGGCGCCGGAATCCTACTATCCGCTGGCGGCGGTGTATCAGGACGCCGGGCGCAATCTGGGCCTGGCGAAATCGGCCGACAAGGATTGCATTTATCTGCTGGGGCGCATCCTCGAATGGCGCCACCTGGCGGATGCGGCGGAACTCAAGGACACGGTGACGCGCCTGGTTCACGACTTTCGCATGTCGCGGCAGTTTCTGTATCAGTTGCGCAGTTTCTACCGGCACGAAGCCTATGCCGATGGGCCGGCCGGCCAGGCGGAAACCCAACGCACCTGGCGTTTCCAGCGCCGCTTCAACCGCATCCTGAGCGGCACGCGCGACCGCGAATTTCAGAAGCTGCGCACCCATTTGATTAATGAAATGATCGGCCGGAAATCCGCCGAAGTGAAGATGCGGCCCGCCGGGCTGGTGGCCCTGGAGTGGGCCAGATTGGTGACCGAGGTTTAGCACATGACACAAGAGAACGAGCAGCGGAGCCGGGAAGCACGGCCACCGCGGGAAGGGCGGCCGCCGCAGGGCGACCGCGGACCGCGTCCCGATCGCGGAGATCGGGGGGCCGGAGATCGCGGCGACCGCAGAGGCCCCGACCGCGGGCGATTCGAAGTCCCGCCCGAAATCGAGCTTGAGAAGCTCATCCACGACAGCCTTTATCTGGATAACCAGGCGCACTCCGTGGTCAGCCGCATGCGCGACATGGATTCCGGCACCAAAAGCCAGTTGCGCCGCCTCTATGGCGCGGTGCGCCGCGCCGTGCGCGCGCCGGAAAGCGGGCGCCAGCACGAATTCGTGATGCTCCGCGCGCGCCTGGCCTATACCATCGCGCGCCATGGCTTGCGCAGCCTGGACCAGTTGGAGAAACTGCTGCTGCAGGTGACGCGGAAAAACGACACCAAGGGTTACGAACGGTTCAAGGACCTGTTCGAGGCCATCGTGGCCTACAACGAGTAAAGCATGAGCGCACACACTTCCCAAACCGAGTTGAAACTCATCGGCAAGCTGATCCTGGAAGCCGAGATGACCTGCGAAACCGGCCTGCACGTTGGCGCCGGCAAGGGTTCGCTCGAAATCGGCGGCTCCGATAATCCCGTGGCCAAAGACGCCTTTGGCAGACCGTACGTGCCCGGCAGCTCGCTGCGCGGCAAGATCCGCTCGCTGCTCGAGCAGAGCTCCGGCCTGGCCGTCCCCGCCGAGCTGGTCTTCCTGTCGCGCCGCAAGGGTCAGGAAGTCCGCATCCACCAGAGCGACCGCGCCGATGACGAGATCTGCCTGCTGTTCGGGCGCAGCCCGGGCCGCATGGAGCGGGTGCAAGGCGAAACGCTCGAGACCAGCCAGGCCACCCCGGCGCGGCTGGCCGTATTCGACGCGCCGCTCGACGTCGAGAGCATTACGCCGCAGATGCGCGAGAATCTGGACGATGAGCTGACCGAAGTCAAGAACGAGAACGCCATCGACCGCATCACCTCCCAGGCCAACCCGCGCACCATCGAGCGGGTGCCCGCCGGCGCGCGCTTCCATGCGCGGCTGGTGATGGACGTGCTCTGCGAGGAAGACGCCCCGCTCTTTCTGCGCGTGCTGGAAGGCCTGCGGCTGCTCGAAGACGATGCGCTGGGCGGCGGCGGCTCGCGCGGCAGCGGTCGTGTCTCTTTCAGCAAGCTTCGCCTGGTGTGGCGCGGCCGCGACCATTACGCTAAGGGCGCGGCGGAAAAAGAAATCGCGGCGGGCGCCGCCCTGGGAGTCATTCAGGCAGCGGTCGCCGATTCGGCGTTCTCCTTCCTGCGCGAGGAGTCATGACGCATGGGCTAGTCGTCAGGCTGCGGCCAACGGGGCCGTGGCGCGTGGGGCCCGATTCGGGCGCCCGCAATCGGGTCGACTCGATCTACCACAGCGATTCCGTCTACGCCGCGGTGACTGCCGCGATGGCGCGCCTGGGCGTGTTCGAAGAGTGGCTGGATTCGACCGCGCGCGGCGGCGAGCCCGCGGTTTCCTTCAGCTCGTGCTTCCCGTTTCTCGACGAAATCGGCTTCGTGGTGCCGCCGCGGACCATCTGGCCGCCGCAATCGCCATCGCTGATGGGAGCTCGCGTACGATGGAAAAGCGCGCGCTTCGTGCCCCTCACCATGGTGCAGTCGCTGGTGGCGGGCGTCCGGCCGGATGAGAACGCCTGGAGCATGGATGGCCCCAGCGAATGCCTGGTGCCCGCGGGACGCCTGGGCCCTTTCCGCACCGCAGTGCGCTTTAGCGCCGCCGTGGACCGCTTGAGCGGATCGAGCGAGCGGCATTCGATCGCTTGCCTGGAATTTCGCGCCGGCGCCGGACTTTGGCTGGTGGCGGCTTTTCACGACGAGCCGGCCTGGAGCCGCTGGCGCGATCCCGTCAAGGCGGCCTTCCGCCTGCTCGCCGATAGCGGCTTTGGCGGCGAACGCTCGCGCGGCTGGGGCCGCTCCGAAGCCCCCGAGTTTACCGAAGGCACTCTACCGGAACTGATCCTCCCGCCCGTGGCACAGGACCGCGGCACGCCGGTCGAAACGGCTCCGCCAACCGAGGAAAGTGGGGCAGGCGCTATCGCCTGCCAACCGCAGGAATCGCTCACACCCGCGCCCGAAGAAGTGAGTGAAGTGAGTGGAACAGACGCTATCGCCCCCCGACCCGCTGCCCCGCCGCAAACCGAAGCTCCCGACGGAAGCACCTTTCTCGACAGCGCAGCCGCGCCCGCCTATGCCGCGCGCGAAACTGCATCCGCCGTCGGCGTGCTCGAATTGGAAGAACCCGTCGAAGTTGCCGAAGAGCCCGTCGAAGACGCGCCCGTGCCCGAAGTCTTGCCGGAGGAAGCGAGCGTCTTCGAAGCCGGTCCCAAGCCTCACTGGCTGCTCTCGTTATTCGCCCCGGCCGAGCAGGACGCGGTGGATTGGTCGCGCGGCAATTACTGGCTGGTCGAGCGCGGCGGGCGCATCGACAGCCCGGCCGGATCGGGCGAGTTGAAAAAGACGGTGCGGATGGTCGGGGAAGGATCGGTGATCTATGCCCCTGCCGCGCCTCTCGGCGCAGCGCCCGATGTGGCGCCCGGCGGTTTCCCGCATCCCGTGTTCCGCGCCGGCTTCGCGGTTTCCATCCCGCTGCCCGAGGTGAGTTGATGCGATACCGCCTCACATGTCTGACGCCGCTGTTGGTCGGGGACGGCCGCAAGCTGAGCCCCATCGATTACATGGTCTGGAAGGACCACGTCAACGTGCTCGACCAGTGGCGCATCTTCCGCCTGCTCGCCAAAGGACCGCGCCTGGACAGCTATCTGGCCCAGCTCAAGACCGCCGACAAGCTCGAGTTCGCTTCCTGGGGCGGCTTCGCGCAGAATTTCGCCGGCCGCCGCATCCCGTTCGAAAACGCGGCTTACTCGGCCTACTGGAACCGCGCCGCCGGCGAGAGCCTGCATATACCGACGTTCGCCGCCGGAGCTTCCGGCCCCTACCTGCCCGGCGCCGCCATCAAAGGAGCCCTGCGCACCGGTATGCTGTTCGCCAATTGGCGCGATGGCATGTTGCAGGACGTCGCCCAAAAGGTGAAGACCGAACGGCCTCCGCGCCGTCCTGCGGAAAGCGTCGAAGAACAGGCGCTCGGATCGAGCGGCTCCAGCCGCATGCGTTTCGTCAGCGCTGGCGATTCGGCCGTCGTCGCCAACGACGCATTCAAAGTCTACCTGCTGCGCACCTCCACCCTGCAACCGCGCGCCGGCGGCCTGGTTTTGGGATGGAAGCAAAGCCCGCGCGGCGCCGTGGATGGCGCGCGTCCCGAGGACTCGACGCCTGTGTTCGCCGAGATGGCCGCGCCCGGCACGGTCTTTGAAGGCCGCTGGAACGAAAATCGCTTTCTGCTGGGGCCCGAAGTGCGCCGCAGCGTGCGCTGGCCCGAATCGTTGAACCGCGCCCGCTTCTTCGAGGCCGCCAACGTCTACGCCGCCGGCCTGCTCGACTTGCAGCGCCAGTACGCATCGTGGGCCGGGATGGGCCTGCTGGACCAGAGCCTGCAAGCCTTGGAGCAGCGCCTGGCCGAAGCTCGCGAGCGCGGCTCCTGCCTGCTCTCGCTCGGCTGGGGAGGCGGCCTGCCCGCCAAGAGCGCCTGGCTCGACACCAGCAACTCCGATTACCGCGACATCCTCCGCCAGTACGTGATCTACAACCGCGCCCTGGACAGCAACCTCCCGTTCCCGAAAACCCGCCGCATCGTTTTCCTGAACAACCGCCCCGCAACGCTGCCGGGCTGGGCGGAATTAGCAGTCGCGGATTAGTCGCGAAGCCGCACCTCTCATAACTCACTCTGCCGTCGTGGCGCGGGCTGTCAAGCCTGCTGTGTCGAGAGTCATCTCGACATTTCTTTGCTCGACTCCGCCCTGCCCCGAAACTTAGCGACGAATGGATTCGCCGTCCATGTTGGCATCAAGCAGCCACATGGAAGGAGCCGGTGAGCTCGGATGCGACTTTCAAGACCTCAGGCAAAGCCTCAGGCGGAAAGGCACAATCGAAGGAGTCATTGATCTCTTCGAGAGACATGCCGCCCGCGAGGCATTCGAGGATCAGAGACACCGCCAGCCGCGTCCCGCGAACGGCCAGTTTCCCGCCCAGGAGTTCTGGATCGGCGACGATCCACCGATAATCCTTGTAGGCCGCTGGCTGCCAGTCTGGCATCTCGTTCACATCTCCATTCTAGATGCCCCTGAGTATGCGTCGCCAGGCAGCCTCCGTGGCCTGCGTGGAGCGGGCAAGCCCCTGCGCGCTCGTGAACGTTCCGTCTGTCCCTCGCTCGCTCAAGCGGTCGCCTGTTAGAGCCGTTCCGCTGCCGTGACCGTCGTATCACGGGATCTGTCGCGTGACACCCGGAAAACGTCCCGTCCGTCGCGGTCCACCGCGGCCTGCCCCCACTTGCAGCCAACGCGATCAGGGACGACAATGTTTCAAAGGGACTTAGCTGAGGCGGAGGTTGGCATGGACACACTCTCCCCGCAAGAGCGCAGCGAAAGGATGGGCCGTGTCAGAGGGAAGGACACGAAGCCCGAACTCGCTGTTCGCCGCCTCGTGTACGGACTCGGTTTCAGGTACCGCCTTCACAGTGCTAGGCTGCCGGGGAAGCCGGATCTGGCGCTCGCCCGGCTGAGAAGCGTGATATTCGTTCATGGTTGTTTCTGGCATCGGCATTCGGGCTGTGCGTTGTGCCGAATGCCAAAGTCGCGGCGGGACTTCTGGGAGCCCAAGCTTGAAGGCAACCGAAAGCGCGATTCACGAAATCAATGGAATGATTGAGGCATTTCAGGTTGGTGAACTACACTCGAACGACGAGATCTTCAGATCTCTGAAGGTGTCCAACACCGGCGGCATCCGCCTTGGAATGAATGGCGAGGCGGTCCTCAAGGCTGTCATTTTCACCTCCGCGCAGAGCTTGCACAGCGCTGCTGAGAATCCCTACCATGACCGTTTGGAAGGGGAAATCCTAACCTACACAGCCGCCGGAAGACTCGGCCAGCAGACGCTGTCCGGCGCAAATAGCCGGCTCATCGAGCAAAAGCTATCCAATTTTCCTGTTCACGGGTTTACCCTGGTCGCCAGCCGAAGAGATAAGTCGGTGGGTCCGAGGCGCTGGAGGTACCTTGGGTTGCTCCAATACCTCCGCCACTATCCTGACACCCAGTTGGACGCCGATGGGAAGGCTCGTGCGGTTTGGCTCTTCGAATTCAGGATCCATCGCGAGCTGAACGTCGTACCGCTGGCGAGTGCAGACGAGCTTTCCCGGAAAATGCTAATCGAGTCGCGGCTCCAGGCCGCCGGTAGCCCCGACGACGATGAAATCATTGACGAGCACAACAACCAGAAGCCTGAGAACATCGAGCGGATTGAGCGTGTCCGTGGCACGCTACTGGCGATGGAGCCGAGATCCTTCGAGTGCTTTGTCAGGGACTTGCTCATGCACTGTGGCTTTTCGGAGGTCTGCGTCACGAAGTTTAGCGCTGATGGCGGCGTTGACGTGAACGCCAGGGCCGGCGGCCGGGCTTGGATTTTCGAGAACACGCTGGTTCAGGTGCAGGCGAAACGATGGCTGCACTCTGTCGGGCGCAAGGAGGTCGCCGAATTGCGCGGAAGCTTACAGCAATTCGCCAGGGGAGCTGTCATCACGACTGGTCATTTTTCGAAGGCAGCCATTAATGAGGCGAGCGAAGAAGGCAAGAATCCGATTTGCCTTGTCGACGGATTCCGGCTCTCCAGGGTCGTGCTCGAAGAGCAGTTCCCTCTAGGGTTATGAGATGATTGCCAAAGCCGCAGGCGGAGGCTACTTATGAAGAGAGACGAACGGTATCGAAGCTGCGCTAGGGAAATGTACCAAGAAGAGGGCCAAATCGAGGTGGACGCCGATGCGCGTGTCTCCGCGTCGGGCGACGGGGCCTACGTGCAGGCGTGGGTTTGGGTACCCTCGGCGGAGGCGGATCACGGTCCTGCGCCTGGCCACCCTCGGGCCAATAGCCCTGCCCACAGCGCCCCATCTCGCTGAGGTCGAAACGCCCGCACGAGGTGCCGATCTACGTCGGAAAGGCCGTTCCCGCTGGTGCTCGAAAGGGCGGGTTCGGTCTTGACGCCGCCCCAGGGACGGTCTTGTACGGTCGCCTGGCTCAGCATGCTGATTCCATCCAGCAGGTGAAGAACCTCGATCTTGCCGACTTCCGCTGCCGCTACCTGACCGTGGACGACATATGGATCCCGCTGGGTGAATCTTTGTTGATCCAAACGTTCTCTCCTGTCTGGAACCACCTCATTGATGGGTTTGGAAATCATGATCCGGGCAAGGGCCGTCATGAGGGGCAAGTGCCTTCGTGGGATGTGTTGCACCCGGGACGCGACTGGGCTAACAGGCTCCAGCCCAACAGAAGGTCGTCTGATGAGCTCCTGGCCGCTATAGTCGAGTTCTTCAAGGCCCAACTGAAGCCATCGGTTCCCTAGCACGCCAGACCGCCCGCTGCCCTCTCCGCGCGCGCTGCGCGAAGCCCGCGGAATCGTCACAGCAGCGAGACGGTTTCCGCCGCAGGGAAACCGCGGCGTTCCGCTCGGCGAATCCAACGTGCACGGAACGGAACGCTCAACGGCACCGCGTGTGCGCCGCAGCGGCACGACGGAGGCGGTTCGTGGCGCGTCCGGCGCGGTTCGCGTCGACAGGCGTTGGTCGCTCGCGCCGGCGTCGCCGGCCGGTGGCTCGTGGGTACCTGTTTCCGTGGACGGCGCGTCGCGGGCTCACTGTCGCAGAATCGATTGTCAAAATAGTACAAAAAGACGCTATAATATCTTGTTTGAATTTTCGGTGATGGAACCCGCCATCGACCGTGTGGATCCTGGCTCGGGAATAGTAGCTCCTGATCGGAAGGAGCTGTGATTCGGGTGACGCCAGGCAATTGTCCCGAAGCAAACGGCGCCGCCCACAACGCGGATTGCAACGAGTGATTCACGAACATGCCATACAATTCACGGCTAGCGACGAAACTGGACATGGCGGAGGAGGTGGCGGCGCGATACGACATTGACGCGCTCGCCGGCCTGCTCGCCGGCGCACGGGCATTGGCAGCGGACGCCGAGATCAGCGTTGCCGTGCTGGGACGATTCAAAGCCGGCAAGAGCAGTTTCCTGAACCATTTTCTCGGACGCAGCTTCCTGCCCGTCGGTGTCGTGCCGGTTACGTCCGTGGTCACGAAAATCCGCTATGGCGTTCACGAAGAAGCGCGCGTGCACCACCAGGATGGCCGCGACCCCGAGGTTCCGCTCGATGGGATCAGCCGCTACATTTCCGAGAAAACTAACCCGGAGAACACCAGGGAAGTCGTCCTGATCACGGTGGAATTGCCGGAATTGCGGCGATTTCGCGGGTTGCAGTTCGTCGATACGCCGGGTCTCGATAGCGCGCTTTCTCACAATACGCAAGCCGCGTTATCGTGGCTGCCGCATGCGGGACTGGCGTTAGTGGCGGTCAGCGTCGATCCGCCCCTTTCCCAGCGCGACATCGATCTGCTGAAGAGCCTTTACCGGTACACGCCGAAGGTGGCCGTGCTGCTGACGAAAGTCGACCTCCTCAGCGAACCGGAGCTCGAGGAAGTTATCGAATATGTGCATGCACAGCTCTCGAGGAACTTCCCCGGGACGCCGCAAGTCTTTCCTTATTCGACCAAGCCCGGCTTTGAGCACTTGCGCGAGGCGCTCGAAGCCGAGCTTGCCGGCGGAACCTTGGAGCGCTTTGCCGAAGAGCGCGAGTCCATCCTGATGCGGAAGATCGACACGCTGCTGGGCGAATTGAGCGACTTCCTGGCGCTGAGTCTCAAGTCGGCTGAAGTGCTGCAGTCGGAGCGCCAGGCGCTGAATGAGCAACTGCTCGGCGAAAAGGAGGCGCTCGACGACGTGAAGTCGGTGATCCGGCTGCTGGCGCAAAATGCCTCGGCGGGAGCGCGGGCCGACATCGGTCAACGGCTGGAGGCGCACCAGGGCGAAGTGGAGAGCGCGTTATTCGCGGCCTTCGAGAGCGAATTTCCGAAATGGACCAGGAGCCTGGGCACCATGCGCCGCTCGTTCGAAGACTGGCTGGCGAGCGCCCTGCGCGACGAGCTTACGGCGCTTTCCGACCGCCATCGCGATTCGCTCCTGGAGCCTTTGCGCCAGGTGCGGCAGCAGACATTTCGCGTGCTGCAACAGTTTCGAGACCGCCTGTCGGATCGCGCGATGCGGGGGTTCGGCGTGCCGCTGCGGACGACGGAGACCGAGATCGATGTCGTCGAGCCCAGCGCGCCCAGCGTCAGAATCGGCCGGGTGTTCGATAGAAACTGGGAAGTGCTGTCGCCCATTCTGCCTGCGTTTGCGATCGAGGCCGTGGTGCGCCGCCATTTCGAGCGTTCGATCCCCTATCTGGTGGAACAAAACCTCAGCCGGCTCGGCGCGCAGTGGGAAGAAAGCATCAATGGCGCGCTTTGGGGCGTCGAGAAGGAAGCCCGGCGGCGCCTGGATGAATTGATGGCCACGGTCGAACGGCTGGTGGGAAGCGGCAGCAAGAAACGGACACCGCAACTTCGCGCGGACCTGGAGCGGATCGAGGCGGCGCGGGAATCGGTGGTTGCGGCAGCCGCGGGCTGATGCGGTACGTGGGGCAGGCCCCCGGCCTGCCAAACTGTTGGCGCTGACGCGATGGCTCCCTCCGCTTTCAATCACCGCTTTTGCGATTTTCCCAATCCACTGTCCCGACAGGCCTTACACCCTTTTCCGGCCTTCCGGCGCGGTGCCCGCCCGTCATCCTGTGCCACAGTGAGATTAGGAGGTAGGCTGTTTGGGCGGCCCGCTTCCTTTTGCTTTGGTCAGCGGCCCCCGTGGGAACGATCGGACCCATTTTTGACAACTGGTTTTTATTGTTTTCAACAATTTAGCCTCCCCTCGTGGGAACGATCGGTCCCACCGGGCCTCGGCCGCGGATTCGCGGTCAGGCGGAACGGTGGGCTTTACCGGTGATTCGTTCGAGATGGATGCGCACTACGGCTGCCTGGGCGGCGGAGGCGGCGATGGTTTGCTCCGCTTCGGGCGTCAGCGAACCGCAGAAACGAACGGCCAGAAGCTCCAGCGCACGCCGCTTCTCGGCGGGATCCGTTACCAGGGCCGCCCGGCCGAACACCACAACGCTCTCATAGAGAGTGGACAGCGTGGCCGGTAAGACCTTCGCCCCCGTCACAATGCAGAAGGAAACCCGCTCCTCATGGGCGATGTTCTCCAGTTTGTGCCCCTCGACGGCGCAGTGAATGTAGAGCACACTCCCGGACAGCACGTGGTTCACGGGGATGGCATAGGGCCACCCGTCAGCCCCCAGGGTGGCCAACACGCCATGCTCGGCGCCCGCCAGAATTTCGCGGGCCTGCTCCTCGGTAAGCGCCCTGTCTCTTCGTCGTATTTCCCTGAAGTCGGTCATCTCGGTTGCTCATCAACAGTTTAATGCATGTGTCTGGGCGCACGAGGGGGGACAGACCGCTCTGTCCACGCGGCGCAAAGGCGGCGTATTGGGACGGAGAAGTCTGTCCCTGCTATATGTTACTTTCAAGAATCAGGTTCCTAGACAAGCAGCGGGTCTCGCCCGCCTACTCTCTCGCCTGAATCGAGGTCATCTCCATGTCGAAGAAACCGGAACATACCGAAACTGTATCCGTAATTGGCGAGGGCGCCACGCTCGGCGTCATCGGCGCTGGCGTGATGGGTCAAACGCTGCTGCGCGGATTGCTCTCCGGCAAGTTGGTCGCGCACGACCGCGTGTGGGCTGGCGATAAGAATCCGGCCACCTGCGATGCCGCGTCCGAGGCGCTCGGCATCGCGGTCGAATCCGACTACCAGGCGCGCGTGTCCGGCGCCGACCTGATTCTGCTGTGCGTCAAGCCGAACGACGCGCCGGTGGTGCTGGCCACGTTGCGCAACGCCGGACTGCGGCGCGAGACGCTACTGATCTCGATCATGGCCGGCGTCGGCACGGACCGGCTGGAGTCGCTGCTCGGCACCGAGAATCCGGTGGTCCGCGCCATGCCCAACACGCCGGCGGTGGTGGGCGAGGGGATGACCGTGATCTGCCGCGGGCGCTATGCCAGCAAGACCGACTTGCAGCGCGCGCAGGCGATCTTCGAAGCGGTGGGCCGGTGCATTCCAGTGGACGAAGTTCATTTCAACGCCGTCACCGCGCTCAGCGGCAGCGGACCGGGCTATCAGTTCCTCATCATGGAAGCGCTGGCCGATGCCGGCGTGCGGGTGGGGCTGCCGCGGCAGCTTGCCCTCACGCTGGTGGCGCAAACGGCGCTCGGGAGCGCGCGCATGGTGCTCTCCACCGGCCGCCATCCGGCCGCGCTGCGCGATGATGTCACCACGCCGGCCGGCTGCACCATCGGCGGCCTGCTGATGCTGGAGGACGGGCGCATCCGCTCGGTGCTGGCGCGGGCGGTGGAAGAGGCCACCAAGATTTCCGCCCATCTCGGCATGGGTCCCAACAAGATTTCCGAAAGCGGCGGCGGCCAGCGCTCGGGAGACTAAGGGACGCGCCATGCATGAAGTCGAATCCGATGCGGTCGCCCGAGACCTGATCCAGCTGGAAGACCGTTGGGGCGCGCACAACTATCGCCCGCTCGAGGTGGTGGTGGAGCGCGCCGCGGGTGTGTGGGTGTACGCCGTGGACGGGCGCCGCTACCTGGATTGCCTGAGCGCGTACTCGGCCCTCAACCAGGGCCACTGCCATCCGCGCATTGTGCAGGCGATGATGGAGCAGATGTCGCGCGTGACGCTGACTTCGCGCGCGTTTCGCAACGACCAGTTGCCGCGCTTCTGCGAGGAGCTGGCGCAGATTTGCGGCATGCAGATGGTGCTGCCGATGAACACCGGCGCCGAGGCCGTCGAGAGCGCCATGAAGGCTGTTCGCCGCTGGGGCTACACCTTCAAACACATCCCGCGCGACGAAGCCGAGATCATCGTCTGCGAGAACAATTTCCACGGCCGCACCACCACCATCACCGGCTTCTCCAGCGAGCCGCTCTACCGCGACGGCTTCGGGCCCTTCACGCCGGGCTTCGTGAGCGTGCCCTTCGGAGACATTGACGCGCTCGAAGCCGCGATTACGCCGCGCACCTGCGCGCTGCTGATCGAACCCATCCAGTGCGAGGCCGGCATCCTGATTCCGCCCGATGGATACCTGCAACAGGCGGCCGAACTGTGCGCGCGCGAGCGTGTGCTGCTGGTGGCCGACGAGATCCAGACCGGCCTCGGCCGCACCGGCAGGATGTTCGCCTGTCAGCACGAAAACGTCCAGCCGGATGTGTACGTGCTCGGCAAGGCGCTTTCGGGCGGCGTGTATCCGGTGTCGGCGGTGGTTTCGTCACGCGAGATTCTGGGCGTGTTCCGCCCCGGCAGCCACGGCAGCACCTATGGCGGCAATCCGCTGGCGTGCGCGGCGGCGCGTGCCGCGTTGCGCGTGATCGAGGAAGAGCGCTTGGCCGATCGCTCAGCCGAGCTGGGCGCGTGGCTGCTGTATGAGCTGCGCAAGATCCGCCATCCTCACATCAAAGCGATCCGCGGCCGCGGCCTGCTGATCGGCATCGAGCTGCTGGTGCCCGCGCGTTCCTACTGCGAGCGCCTGAAAGACTTGGGCCTGCTGTGCAAGGAGACGCACGATTTCGTGATTCGCCTAGCTCCGCCGCTGATCATCTCGGAAGAGGATTTAGCGTGGGCGGTGGGACAAGTGCGCAAGGCGTTCGAGGGATAGCCGCGGGCGCAGCGGTCGAACTTGGGCAGAAAGATGGAAACACGTAGCCTGTTTGTCACTGGCTGGTCCATGAACCTCCTCCAAAAGGCCATGCCCTGATGGTTCTCAAGAGTTTCTTTGACGGCAGCAACGAAGCCGACAGTACACAATATGACGTTGTTACGCTGGCTTCGGTGTCGGGCACAATTGATCTCTGGAGAGCATTTGAGCGGGACTGGCGCGCAACGCTCAAAAAACACGGCGCCGATTGGTTGCACACAACTGATCTGGTGGCAGGCGCTTCTCCATACTCAAACCGTGAGGGCTGGTGCGATGCCAGCCGGGAAGCATTCGTTTCAGACTGCGTGAAGATTATCGACGAGCGCGTTGTGATTCAAAGACCCACTATGCGTAGGCGTGGCCTGGTTCCCTACGCGGTCACGATATACCTGAAAGATTATCTGCGTGCGTGTGCAGATAACCCAGAGGTCCCAAGGACGGTTTCGGAGCTGCTTTCAACGCAGGTAGTTTATAGATGCCTCGACTTAGGCTATCGAATGAAAACCGATTTCTTCCATCTTTTCTTCGACCAAGGCGAGCCCTACATGGGGCACATTCTGGACCGGAAGAATAAGGCGACAACCCGCAAGAGAATTCCAATGCTGGAGCGCATTACTCAAATCGGCCAAATCAATATGCGACGCACTCCGGCGCTGCAAATGGCCGATGTCTTTGCGTGGTGCGCCAGTCACCGCGATATCCAACCGCATCCGCGCTGGCAGAGTGTAATACTGAGTCACCATAATGTCTTCGATGAGCGATATCACTACGAACGGATCATGAAGATTCAACCGGGAATTGCCGCCCTTGTAAAGTCCTGGGGACTGCCACCCCGTAAGCCGACCAAATAGCCCGCTCCTGATCGAAAGCCACCGAGCCCTGCAAGATTGCGCCGCCCATGAAAACAGGCTACGTGTTTCCGCCTTTCCCGAGCTCGGCGGTTGCGGCGGTCTGCCGGCGGACGTAACCTGAAACACATGAGATACTGCCTCGGGTTTCTGCTGTGCCTGTCCGTTTCTGCCCAGGCGCCACCGGCGCGGCCGAAGGTTTTCGGTGTGGCGCACTACTCGATCTTCGTCAGCGACCTGGCCAAGGCGCGGGCATTCTATGAGGATTTCCTCGGCTACGAAGAGGCTTTCACGCTGCCGAAGGCCGATGGCACGGTGCAGATAGCCTTTGTCAAAATCAACGACCATCAGTACGTGGAGCTGGTCAATGAACCGAACAAGGGCGAAGGCCAATTGAACCATCTGGGGCTCTATACCGACGACGTTGAGCGGATGCGGCAATACTTGGTCTCGCGCGCGGTCAAAGTGCCGGACCAGGTGGTGCGGAGCCGGGTCGGGAACAAGAAGATTTCGGTCACCGATCCGGACGGCCACATTGTGGAGATCGTGGAATACCTGGCGGATAGCCTGATCGGCAAAGACACCGGCAAACACATGCCGGCGACGCGCATCTCAGACCGCCTAATGCACGTGGGCATCCTGGTGGGCAACCTGGAAGCGGCCACTAATTTCTACGGCGGAATCCTGGGATGCCACGAGATATGGCGCGGTAACAGCCTGACTGGCACAACGTTGAGCTGGGTCAATATGCGCGTGCCGGATGGCGACAACCACGTGGAGTTTATGCTCTACAGGGAGCTCCCGCCGCCGGATCGGCGGGGCGGCGCGCACCACATCTGCCTGGTCGTGCCGGATATGGACAAGGCTGTGGCAACGCTCGAAGCGCGGCCGGCGCGAAAGGACTATGCGCGCGAGATGAAAATCAATTTGGGCGTGGACAACAAGCGACAAGTGGGCCTGTTCGACCCGGACGGAACGCGCGTCGAGTTGATGGAGGCCAATCCCGTCGACGGCAAACCGGCGCCCTCTTCCACGCTTCCACCGCCCAGGTAGATCGAGTCGGTAGGTAACGGAGCCACGACCAACGGCAGCGATCGGCACCTATTACCAAACTCACTCTTACGGAATGAGGGCCTTGCGGATAGGATCTACCCAGGCGTCCTTGGCCATATCCCAGACGATGAAATCCGAGTCGAACTGCCAATAGGTCCATGCCCATCCCAGAGACTCGGCCGTGCGCGCCAACCAGGACGTGTAAAGGACGCGCGATTCGATGGGGCCCTTGTCATACGCGCCAAATTCGCCCAGCAGGATCGGCCGGTTGTGCGCCTTCGACCACTGCTGAACGCCGGCGAAATCGTCCACCACCTGCTGCTTCTCGGCATCGGTGCCCCAGGTTATGCCGGACAGGTGCGCGGTGTCCTTGCTCCAACTGGCGCCCTGGTGCGTAAACGTCATGGGCAGATAGTAGTGCACGGTGACGATGATGTGGCGGTCGTCTTCCGGCAGATCGAGCTTGTCCAAATGGTGAATGTTATTCCAGAAAGCGGGGCCAATGACGATATTGCGCGTGGGGTTGGTTTTGCGAATCAGCGCCAGCGCGTCTTTCAGAAGCGCGTTCCAGCCCTCGTCGGTCAACTCGCCGTTCGGCTCGTTCAGGATTTCGAAAATCACGCTCGGCGGCGCATCCTTGTAAGCCTCCGCGACTTGTTGCCAGAAGGCCAGCAGCTTGGTCCGGCAGGTGTCGGCGTGCTCCGCGCAGAACCCGAAGTCGTGTTCGTCGAGAATCACAGTGAGATCGTTGGCCACGGCATTCTTCACCACCCAGTCGAGGGTCTTCAGCCAGGCCGGGTCCAACCGGTTCTGCGCGTCCATGTGGGCGAAGGCTTGCAGGTTCACGCGAACGGTCTGAAACCCGGCTTCGTGGATGAGCTGGAAATGGCGCTCATGGAAGCGCGCCTTGGTGAAATCTTGCCACAGCGGGTCATAGCCGATTATGTTCACCCCGCGGCGCATTTTTTCGATTTGCACGAAGGGATCGATTTGCGCGGTCAAGCTACCCACAACCGGGCAGGCAACCAGGGCGGCAAGCGCCAGGAATCGGGAAAATGAATTCATTTGTTTACCAGCTCAGTTCTTGTCACTAGAAACACGACGATTGACGTGGCGCACGCACTCATGCGTGCCGTGTCGAGACTCCTCTCGACACCTGCGCGGAAAACCGGGCGTCGGCACGAGTGCCGACGCGGCACGCACGAGTGCGTGCGCCACGTCGACACGGCAAGGTTACTAATCTGACGGGCCCTTAGCCCGCTATTCGGCTGCGCTGCGCCGCAACGCGCGGAGGTCGATGCCGAGCG
>PLOR01000018.1 GCA_003142185.1 Bryobacterales bacterium | reverse complement strand
TGATCTGAGGCCAGAGTTCCTGCCAAACCCCAAGGTTATATTTGAGACCGGCGAGCAGGTGCACCACCGTCGAGCCGGCGACTGCCCGGATGGTCTGCTCCCTATCGGCAAGGTCTGCTGGGAACAATGCCCCTCCGGCAACTGGTCTCGGGTTGCGACCTACCAAGCGGAACGGCCTCTTCCTGGCCGCCAGGATCTTGGCTAGTTCATTTCCGATCGGCCCGCCGGCACCAAGGATCGTAGTCATTGTCGTCACTTGACCTCCAGACTTCGCCGCTGCTCCGAACCTTCTCAGGGTCACCAGGAAGCCTCCGTGCAAGTTAGAAATGTTCCATTTCGTGTCCGTAGATGAGTCTTACGCTCGGATAGGCTCTCGCGAAGGCGCGCAGTCGTTCCAGGCTTACGCGGCCGCGAGCGGTTCCGGCGTCATTCCAGCCACGTGGGCCGACGCCGGTCTTGAAAGCCCAGGCGAAGTGGCTTGCATCGCCGGTCAGTAGAACTGGCGTGGCGCCGTTGATCAGAAACGCCATGTCGTCGTCGGTATGGCCGGGCGCGGAGATGGCCCAAAAGGATCCATCACCAAGCAGATCTACACACGGCCCGAGGGGAGGCATCGAAGGCGTGGCCCGAAAATCGATGCTGAAAAACTTCGCATTGGCTTGGAAGTGGTTCGCGACGGCGGCGCGCGCCAAAAAGCTGGCTTCGGCCTTGCCGAAAACAAACTCGGTCTGGGGCCCGAGAGCGGGAACGCCCCCGGTATGATCGGGGTGGAGATGCGTGAAGAACACCGCCTTCGGGTGAACGTTCAGGCGCGCGAGCTGTGCCGCCAGGTCCATGCCCGGCTCCTGCCGGTTGGTAACGCCGTTGGCCCAATTGAACAACTTCATCGCCTCGGTGTAATTGCCGTAGGGCGGATGCTTCGCGAAGGAGTCGTCGAAGCCCGTGTCGATCAGGAAGTCTCCGAAGCGGGGATGGTGTATCCAATGCACCAATACGGCGAGATCGCGCGGAACATGGTCGCAGTCGGCTTGCCTGGGGCTTGCAGGGTCGAGGTTCAGGCACGCGTCCATGTGGACAACGCCGGTCTGAAAGGTCGTTAGGGAAATGTCACGCGGTTCCGCCAGCACATCATTCCAGTTTGTGAAAGCAGGGCGAGGAACCGGATACGGGGTGATGTCGAATCGGCGAAATCCGCCGCGCACTAGGTAGCCAGCCAAAACGGCAACGATCACAATCAGAATGGCCGCCGAGAGTAGGATGTTCTTGAGAGTCCGCATGTCGCTAGGAAACTATCCTTTTGTCCTTGACCGCGTCCGTCGATCGCAAGCGGGGCCTCTCTACCTCATTCAGATAGAGGTTACTGAGCAACGGCGAAATCACCCCGCCTTGGGGAACGCCTTTCGTCCCGGTCGCCTTCAGAATCATCTTGAGTAAATGCATGGCCGCATCATCGCGGCCCCTTCTCGCCACTTTCTCTAACAGCAGAGAGTGCTGTACGTTATCGAAATAGGCGCTGAGATCCAAATCAATGATGCGCGTCTTCTCTTCGACGATCGCTTGGACCGGGACCTGACCTTGATGGCAATGCGGACAATAGTAATACGACTCTATTACCCGCCGAGTGTCGCGTCCTGGTTTTTAAACCAGGCGAGTGCGTGCTCAAAATGCGGTAGATCGAAATCTGGCCAATATTCATCCCGGACATAGAAATCCGCATAAATCGATTGTACCGGAAGAAAACCGCTTAATCGGCGTCTTCCTCCCCAGCGTACGATCAAATCCAGACGCGAAACCTCACCTGAACGCAGGCCGCCGTTTTTAAGACCGGCCAGATCCCATTCCCAGCCATAGTTGACCAGTAGATTCACCTTCATTCCGACACCCTGGCGATGCCGGAATTCGTTTAACGCCTTGGGGAATTGCGTCGAGGTTTCATCGCCGACGACAAGCAGAGCCGCTCCACGGCGTGCAATCTCAAAAGCTAATGCAACGCTGGCCTCGCTGAATGCCTGTTTCTGAATGGAAGGCCGCTTAGTGTTGTCCTGAGTAAAGCAATAGATGGAAGTTTCCTTGATCCCGCATTCTTTACATTTCTCGAACAGCAGCAACCCCGGGTTGATACCATGAGCATATCCGGCTTCTTTTGGCAGGCCATGATCCACAGCCCAGCGTCGATTCCCATCGGGAATGAAACCGATGTGACGCGGGATATTATTTTTCGCCATTGCACAGGTTCCTTAGCCGAGCTTTACTTTCCACTCGATCTATTAACCATTGCGAGCACATATAACAATATCAACAACTTAGTGCGTTTGGCAAGTTGTTCTGGCCCACTTCGGCCGTTTAATCTGGCCCCCCTCCTTCTTGAGGCAAACCGTGGACGGCCTCACCCGCCTCGACTTCTCCTTCTTCCACCGCGCCGCCTTCTGATGACACAGCAACCGCTTCACGTACACAAGCGCCTGCTCCTCGAAGTTCCCCTGGTAGGGCACGGTCGAATACACCAGCCGGCACTCCATCGCCCTTTAGCCGCCGCGATGAGATCGTGTCGTGCCAACTCCGCCCACTCTCGGCCGCTGAAATGGCAAACCTGCCGTCAGCTCTTCAGGGCCACGCGGATGTGCAGTTCCTTCAATTGCTGCTCGGTGACGGTGGTGGGCGCGTCGACCATCAGGTCGATGGCCTTGGCGGTCTCGGGGCGGTCGGACTACGATTTGCATTTGCACGCAGGCGGCAAGGCGGTCGAGATTGTGTCCAATGTCTTGACACTGAAGATACGTCCTGCACCGGCATTATGGTTGACAGAACAGATTGCCGCGGCGAAGAAGATCCTGGATATGCCGGCGGCGCCCAACGACCAGTCGGCGAAGGAACGGCTGCGTGCCATCCGCATGTTGCGTTTCCTCGACAGTCCGGAAGCGGCGCAGGAACTCGTCCGGCGGCTGCCGGCAGCGCAGGACGTGGACTTCGTTTTCGGCCCACATGGGGGTGCTCGGATCGCCATACCGCAAACAGCTGCTGCCGCTAATGGAGCAGCGCTTGGTCGCTGCCGATCAACCGGTGTGGGAACGCTATTTGGACACGCTCGCGGATCTAGCGGAACTGGTGAGCTCCGGTGGGACGATGCCGCCGTACCCCAAAGACGCGTCGGGGCAGAAGGCGTGGCAGGACGAATCGAAACGGCGGGCGGACGTTCGGGAGCAGAAACTCAAGCAGTACGCCGAAAGGCTAATCGCTTCCCTGCCGGCGAAGCAGTCGGAAGCCAGGGCGGTGTCGCTCAACACGCTGCTGAGTCTTGCAACTCGGGATCTCCATGGCGCGGGCGCTCCATTCTGGTGGGCGTTATCGCGCCTTATCGGTAGCCGTCCCGCCAGCCTGCGGCCCTATTCGGGCTTCTTCAATTCCAGCCGGACCCGCGTGGTGATTCCCTCTTTTCGCGCGACGGCACGGGCCTCCCGCAGGACGCGCCGAAACATGGCAAGCGGGGGCTGTCGGCCAGCCCGAAGTTCAGCTTGCGGAGCTCCTTGCCGGCCAGCATCACTGCGGCGCGGACTTCTCTTCTTCGATTTCTTCCGTCGGCCACGACGGCCACCCGGCGTCGATGTTCAGTGTCCTTTTGGTAAGCCTGCGTAAGTGGGGCGGCCCGCTCGCAACTGTCGTCAAGATCATCTCTGTAGATGGCCTTTGTGGCGCCGGCCCTGCCTCGGACGTAAGCCGCCTCGGTGAATCCCGGAGAGTGATTGATTGGCAACGGGCCTACGCGAGGGCGGTAAGTTTGCGGAAGTTCGCAGCAAAGCCGCGGCCTCGGACTGGGAAGCTCGGGGTGCTCAGAGCCTTTGGTGGAGACGAGCACCACGAGATCCGGCTCGGTGATCGCATCGGGATCGCCCGGTAGTTGGCCCTCCGGCCGCAACTCTGCGTGGATTTACTCGATCATTTGGGGGCTGAAAGCCCAAACAGACAGTTTTCCGGCACAGTGAACTTGCCGATTTACGATGCGTAATAGACTATATCTCTGGGTCTAGATCCAGCCTAAGAAAACTAGGGAGGACTCCGTGTTCCAGCCTCGCCGTCCGTTTAGATTGCTGTTGCTTGCAGCGTCCGCCATCTTGTCTCTGCCGTCTCTGGCCCGGCCTGCGGCACCGGTAGCGCAAGGGCCGGACTGGCTGGGGGCCCAGGAGGCCCGGGAGGACCTTCGCCAACTCTGGACGGACCTGGAGGCCACTCATCCCGATCCCTTCTTGCGCTCTGGAGGCATGGTCGAGTTTCGCAAGCGCTTCGCTGAAGCTCAGGCCGCCATCCCTGCCGGGGGGATCGACCGGCGCGCCTTCGATCGGCTGCTACGGCCCCTGCTGGCCCAGGTGGGAGACGGGCATACGACGTTGGACGAGGAAGCCACCAAGACGGACGCGCAGGTCCTGGTCGACCTGACGCCGGTGGAGGAACGCCTGGTAGTGACAGGCGTCTACGATCCCGCCCAGCTGAGCCTGATCGGAGCTACCGTCCAGGCCATCGAGGGCGTGCCCGTGGCCACTCTGACCGAGCGCATGGGCGCACGGGTGGGGTACGAGAACGTCTACACGAACCTCGATCACCTGGTGGAAGCGGCCGCTTCCACCGACCGTCTGGCGGAGCTTCTGGACCGCCCGGCCCTGACGGGACCTGTAACCTTCCAGGTGCTTTTGCCCGGCGGCGATGCAGCGATTTTTCAAGCTCCCCTCCGCTCCGGGGCGCGCACGGGACGCCTGACCCCGCCCAGCCGTCTCCATCTGCCCCCCGTAGACGGCTCCGGGATGGCGGCGGGCTTTTTGGACGAGGCCGGCCAGGTGGGCTATTTCCGCCTGGACTCGTCGATGCGCTATCGGGAAGCCTTCGAAATGTGGCATCTGACCGGGATGGACAGGGGCGATTGGCTGGATCGGGTGGTGGAAGATGTGACCGGCAAAAAGCCGTCGGGCAGGGAGGCCCAGAAGCTGGCCCAGGTCCCCTCGGTGAGCGAACGGCTTATGATCCTGACCACGGAGATGAAGGCGCGGCGCACGCCCGTCCTGATCGTGGACCTGAGAGAGAATCCGGGGGGCCAATCCGTCTTCGCGGACATCCTGGAATACTTCCTCTACCCTCTGGACAGCACCATGGCGGTGGATCATGGCTACCAGGTCTCCCGCTTTTCGCCTCTCTATTTCCAGTCCCACAGCGCGGATACGATCGAGAAGGTGCGAACGAGGACCACGGCCGATTTTCAGATGGGCGACCTGGACTTCACGGGTCTTGACCAGTGGCGGCACTTGCGCGCCGTTCCCCCATCGCCGGCCGAAAGGCAGCGGCTGAGCCAGGAGTTCCTAGACCAGATGCGGGGCTTGCCCACCTTTGCCAAGATTCTGGACCAGGGGGGCTGGAACGCCGCCTGGACCCCGCGGGTCGTGGTGCTGACCTCGGCGCGCACCTACAGCGCAGCCTTCGATGCGGTGCTGCAACTCCGGGCCCACGGTGCGGCTGTGGTTGGTGTGCCCAGCTCCCAGGCGGCCAATTGCTTTATCGACGTCGTCGGTTTCCGGCTGGCGCATTCCCGCCTCACCGGCACCATCTCTTTCAAGTGGAGCGTGGGCCTGCCTCAGGACCCCCAGAACGGCACCCTGCTCCGGCCGGACCGCGAACTTAGCTACGCCGACGACCGGGCGTTCAAGTTCGATCCCAACGCCACCATCCTGCTTGCTATAGACTTCCTGTCCAAGCCCCACCCCGCCGCCCCGGGGGGTCTAGCTTTACTCCGCCCTTGACACTTTCCACCAGCGAATCGACTTGGCCGGCCCCAGACGGCGTTCTGGAAAACGCGAAACGGCCGCAGTTGGTCCGAGTCCGCCCGTTATGACCTGATATCGGTAGCCTTCGCTGCCAGCCCAAGCGCAGTGGCCGGTTGTTTGCTTTGCGATTCTTCGGCGCCGCACAACGAAGGCTCCCGCCGTCGAAGCGTCGGCCCGAGCAGAAGTCGAAGAGGGCCATCGTGAATGGACGTGCTGTGCGGCGACAGAACCTGTGGCGGTTAAGTTTCAGAGGGTTCCGACGGGCGCTTGTCGCCCTGGCCCAGGAACTGATGCAGGGCGAAGGGGACTCGTCGGGATGCGTTGCGCACCAAACAACGATGCGCTCGAACTTGACGGAGTCGTCAGCGATGGCGCTGATTTCCATCAGCTCGGTTTCGAGATCTCCGAGTCTCGCATAGAACATCCAGCATGGCACACGTCGACACCATTAACACATTGGTTGGCGCGTATTAATATTGGTAGCCCCGTGTGAGCCGGTCGGGCGGGTTTTCCCACAGTCGGTCGTCGCTCGACCGTGACTCGCGGATCGGTTCGAGCTGCGAATGCGAATGTCGGGGTGCTCATCGTGCTTCCTCCAAATTGTACGCCGGCAACGTGGTAAGGCGTCTGTCCTCGACGGGGCCACCCACAGTAAAATGGTAGAAGCTCTGCCAATCGCGCGAAGAGATGCCAAACACCTCGTGAACCGGATCATCGAAGTAGCAGCCGATCCCAGTCGAACGAATGCCCGCCTCTTCCGCCTCGAGGTACAGCACCTGGCCCACAAGGCCGGCCTCCCAGAAGAGATTTCTGTAAAAGCTGGCGCCATAGGTAACCAAGCTGTTCATGTATTCGGCGATCATCCCAAGGCTCAAGGCCCCGTCCCCCGCGATGTCTTGACCGCAGGAGACGCTCGCGGCCAGAGTACGATAGTCCCCTTCCTTGAGCAGGTATAGCGGAAGGCCATGCGGACACGACGGAGGGCGTAGCCACAGGAACTCAGACCGGAAGGCTTGCCGGAGTGTCTCGACCTTCTCCGGGTCCCGAGCGAGCACGTAGAGACCAGGAGGTAGGTCGTTCACGCGGTGCACGAAAAGGCCCAGGTGGATGCGTGGGCGCCAGGGTAGGGCGTCCCACGGCATAGATCGGCCGTCTCGGGTGGGTACGAGACGAGCCAACATCCGGAAGAAGGTCGCCGCAGGTATCGCTGTGGACCCGTCCATGCTCACCGCGCTTCTGCGCCCCAGGATGACTTTCTCCGCCGTGAACGCTCCGGACCGAACTGGAGCCCCGAAGAGCTCTTCCTCCGAAGGGAACCTGGAGAACTCTTCGTCGGCCGCAACCCTCGGATTCGTGGTGGCAGCAGCCACCTGGTCGATCACTGGCCAATCGACGCCGTGCTCGGGACTCAGCACGTTAGCCGTGCCGTACCACCGAGAAGTGGCCACCTGGGTTACCAACTCTTTGCACAGGCAGAGGCCCCGGTCGCTGGCCCATTTCTCCCGGACCACAAGCGCTACGAGTTCGGGATGCTCTCGCTCCGCGCCAGCATAGTCGGCCTCGCGGTCGAGTCCGAGAAGTTGTGACGCAGCGGCGGCGCCCACATGATCGAGGAGACGGAGTTTCCACCCGAGGGCAGCCGCCGCGAACCGCATCGTCCCCAGCGCATGCCCGACATCGTGTTGGCAGTACCGGAACGCACGCTCGCCATACTTCCAGGCCTCCCGCCAAAGAATGGACGAAAGCCCCACGAGGAATGATCCCTCCGGAAACACTGCCGTCAGGGCTGCCCAGACCGAGGGATCGAGATCCGCTCGAAGCTCGAGACCGTGCACCTTCGATGCATAGTGGTAGACGCCAGGACGGTTGTGGATGCCGTCCAACGACGGCAAGAGCGCGTATCCCTCCGTCGGGTGGAGGTTCCCGCTCGACGGATTGGCACGCAAAGACCATGTGGTTTCCTGAAACCGTTTCCATGCAGTCAGCGAGAGTGCGTAGCGGAAAAAGAGCGAAATAGAGTCGACCGAAAGCGGAACCGGCACCGTGTTGTCCGCGACGCAGAGTTGCCAGTACGGAAGCGCTCGCCCCGCGTTGGGGAAAGGAAGGCGAACCAACGGCGCTCCGTCGTAACGGCGGAACGGATCCGGCTGCTTAGCCCAATCCATGTAGCCAAGCGATGCTGCGTAGCGATGGTAGTGGTGCTTCGATCTCTCGTGGTAGGCAGCCACGACTTGCTCGTCAAAAAGGTCGCGGTCCGTGTCCGTCTTCAGCGTGAAATCAGGAGGAGTATTTCCTTGCATGTCCCTCGTTGCCTTCCCGTTACATGTGTGCAAATGCCTCGTATAGGTGAAGGTCGACATCGAACGCCGGGCCGCGCAGTGCGCCGAGCGAGGCGTCCACGTAGATTTACCGTTCCTGCCCAAACCGTTCGACCCAAAGACCCTCATAACTACCAATATCGGCAACTATCCGGCCAGCGTCTTCCTTGAACGCTTGCGCTTGCAGTTAGCAGGAGCTCGCCTTAGGTAGCGCTCCCTAATGATGTTCATATGATGCAGCTCATGACCAGCGATGTGGTAAGCCAGGGCGCGCACGCTGACCCTGTTCCCATTGGCGACGCCGGTCCTCATCAGCGCTGTGTTGTCTAAACTCTTGAAGAAGGCGATCGTTGAACGACGCACCAGAGCAAATTCATCGAGAAGATCCGTGATTTCGCGTTTATTCGCTTCGGAGTATTGGGCATAGTGATCTTGCTCGAATCCCGGAAGTTCCGTGGAATCGTTCCGCGCGAACCGGAGTGCTCGGTAAACGTAGATACGTTCATCATCCACAATGTGACCGAGGATCTCTTTGATCGTCCATTTTCCTTCGGCATATCGATGCAGCAATCGGGCTTTGGGGATAGAAGCAACGAATTTCTTGGTGGACCTCAGATTGTTTTCGAGATGCGCCAATATCAAGCCGTCGTCAGGCAAGAGGTCGCTGTAAATGTGGGCATAGGCTGGATACTCTGCTTCTCGAGGCTTTTCAATCACTCTGAGAGATCGAACGTCTGTCCTTCTCACGGTACCCGCTCCTTCTGCCGTCGTATGGCCTTCAATTATCACACGGCATTACAGACTACAGTGGAGCTGCACCTGGCTCGTGAACAAAGCACCAGACGACAGCCGTGGTTTAGGTCTGGGGAGCGAACAGGTGGCCCGCTTGGCCGCATGTTCGAACGATATGGTTCGTTATCGGTAGCTTGCTGCGGGCCATGGCAGGCCCGGAGCCCAACCAGAAACGAGTCCGCACCGTTCACGGCGGATCGGTAAATGCTACGCGACTTTGCGGTTGGAATTCTGCTTGCTAGGTCTACTTGGCACTGTGCCGCATTGTTGTATGGGTTGCGCGCCGCGCCCAGGGTACGGTCGCAACCAAGGCGAGTGGACCAAGTATCATCACCGCTATAGCCCCCCAGTCGAGCCCTTGGCCCCGCATGACCACCGCGGACGCCACGACCGACGTTAGACCGTAGCCGGTGAGCAGAATTCGGCGGTATCGGTCGAGAGGCTGCGAACTGCGGCGCACCTCGCGCATCAAGCGCTGGTCGAAATCGGGCGGCAGGCTCGGGACAGGCGCGGCCATGGAACGCCGCAGCAAACTGTCGATCCCGGCTTCGCGAGGTTCCATCTCAGTCACAAGAATATCCTCTCTCTTTCAGCATGCCATGGAGAAGCTGGCGCGCGCGATACAGATACGATTTGGCAGTATTCTCGGGAACGCCAAGCAGCACCGCCACTTCGCCTACGCCTGCGCCTAGCCAATAGTACAGTCGTAAGGCCGATTGGTAGACCTCGGGTAGCGTCTGAATGCACTCGGCAAGGGCCTGATCGCGCTGCGCCGTTTCAGCCTGCCGGTACGGTCCAGGCTCCGGACTCACCGCCTGATGAAGAACCGTCTCGTCCGCGTGTGGGCTTCGGAAGCGAACGCGCGCCTTCAGGTTCACCGCTTGGTTGAAGGTGATTCGGTAAATCCAGGAGCTGAATTCGGCCTCGCCGCGAAACGACTCGATCGCGTGGTGAACCTTGAGAAACACCTCTTGCGCCACGTCTTCCGCTTCCGGAATAAACTCCCGGCCCAAGATCGAAACCGCGGGGCGAAACACCAGAGCGCTATAGCGGCTAACCAGTTCCGCGAAGGCTTGCTGGTCTCCGCTCTGCGCGCGGGCCACGAGTTGGGAATCGCTCTCCACCGCCGTTAACGCCCCGGCTTGGCCTGCAAGAAATGGAAGGCAATCAGGCCCACGCCCAAGAAAGTGAACGGCAGAGGTGCTACCCAAAATGCATGGGACGGAGTCGGAAGAATGAGAGCGAGCACGATCATGGCTCCAACCGAAAGACTCGAAAGAACCATTCCCAGAATCGGCAGGACGGTCGGATCGGGCTGACGACGTTCGCGCGTCGGCTCCAACGGAAACTCCGGCAACGGTATTCCCTTTTCCATCGCCGCCATCCGCTCCTGATGAATGATCTCGATCCTCTGCTGCCGACTGCGGTGCTTCACGTAAAGATAACCAATAATGCCCCCCGCCAACGCCAGCGCAACCATACCATCGCCGATTGTGTAGCTCATTTCTCTCTCACCTCACTCTTAGGACAGGGTGTGCCGGGCGCCGGTTGCAGCGGGTCGAACAAAAACTCGGGTTCGCATGACCAGCCGTGGGGTCGGGAACCAAGTTCGACTGCACTGGGGCTGGTTACAGTGCGCTGATCGGTCCAGGGGGCTTAGGGTCTTGACGCCCCTCCCTAACGGCGACGTGTAGACCGAGGCGCTCCGTTTCCAGGATCTCGCCCGGCGATATTCGCTATTATCGGACACTGTTTTCCGACAGCGAAGTGCCAGCGATGCGCGCGGGTGCCGCCCGAAGCCGACAGCTAGGCCGGATCCGGTGGTCGGCCACGTCCGCGTATGCGACGCAACCCGACCAAGGGAAGCGCTACTTCCTCCCAGCCCGCTTGGGCCAATCACGCGGCTGATGGTGGGGAGGGCTGTTCTTAGACTAAGCCCTATGAACACACTTCTTCGACCACCGATGTGCCTTTGGATAGGTCGCCGTTCGTCCAATGCCAATCTTCCAGCAGGCATATACGGCCATCAGGAAGCAGTTCAGGGACCGCAAGGCAAGTACCGGTGCGGAGATTCCCGTCGGGATCGACGTGCTGATAGCGCATATCCAGGCGGCCCTTGTCATCGCCGACTGCGACAAGGGTACCGAAGCGAACCCGGCCGCCGTCATACGTAGCCCAAACTCGTTCCCCGCGCTGATAGTAGTGGAACCGGGTGTCGCGACTGGCATCGCCGTTCGGAGTATTCTCGCCCGACATAAAAATTCTTTTGTCCAGATTGACGGCAGGAATAGCGGGCTTGGCGCATGGCCCTTCGGGCTCCGGATATGGCTTCGAGAACGAGAACGCGACGGCGGTATCGCCATGCGTCCGCCGAAATTCGAGACGATCGACCGCTTCTCTCACACTCGGGATATGACCGGCGGGAATCCACCATAGCGCCAGATGCGCCTCCTGCGGCCGCTCGAACCATTTCGTTCGGTCACGCAGAGAAGTCTGATGGCCGCTCTTATACGCGAACGCTTTCAACGTTTCGACGGACTGCCACACAGAAAGATTAATTAGGATAAGGGGGTCGTCATAGGGTCGCACCTCAGTGGCCTCAGTCAGTCGCCATACAAATCCGTCGCTGCGGTCGGCGACAGCATTCACGAGAGGCAGTTGCGCCACAAATTCCGCCATTACCGGCGAGTCGAGCGGTCCCAGCATCCGCCCTACGTTGAGTTGCGCGAGGTGGTAATGATGCAAAGCCATAGATCGAAGTATCGCACGGTGGGCATTGTCACCGGGCTGCGGACACTGCGCCACCCAGAAGATCCGCCGACATCGATGGCTGCTGTGGTTGGGCAGGCGGCTCAAGGACGCGAATCAGGTTACCTATGTCCGTCGGCGAAAGCTGAAGCATCGCCACACTGTCCATCTGCCGCTGGGAGCGGCATGATCGGTCGCACGTCCATGCATCGATTGGAGCAGGCTGTCACGGCTGCGGCAACCGACAGGATGCTCGCGGCCCCGTCCCGTTCGAGGAGTTTCCCGCCGCAACCAGGACACGCAGGTTGCGGCCACTCGGCTGTTGCCAAACCGTCGAGTGGGCTTGGTCCAGCCATAAGCGGCACCCATTCCACGCGAGCGATATCACCTCATATCGGTAGCTTGCGGTAGGCAAGGCAGACTGCCCGGCGTGTTCCTCCGCGAAGGTTCACTTATGGGACGGCTCCAACTTTCCGCCAGCCCCGTTTTCCTTGAGTGATCGGAAATCCCCTCGGCAGAGTAGCGCCCCGGGACCCTCAGTTCTGGCCTGGTCTCTCGATCTTCTCGATAACGAAAACCGCCACCGGCCCCTTCTTGGGTTGCAGACGCAGCCCGAGCGTTTCGGTGAGGGCGGTAAGGATCGGGGCGACCCCGGCCGGGGTCGCCCGTCGTTGCCCGTTCGGGTACCACAACCGGCTTGGCAAGCGGCATCGTGGAATCCGGAGCCAAGTCCATCTTGAAGTCGTATACGCCATCCAGCCCGGTCGCGTTCGCGGACCGAGCGACCCAGAAGGATGGACAACGACTCGGCGAGCGCCTTCATCGTGGCAAGGGCCTGGCTGAGCGCTCCAATAGTTAAGTTAGGATAAACTTATTCCATGAGTTTTGCTCCGGGTGTGCGTCTCGGCGGATACGAGATCATCGGGCACCTCGGATCGGGAGGGATGGGGGACGTTTTTCGCGCTTCGGACGCCCGTCTGGGCCGCGACGTCGCCATCAAGGTACTTCCGGGCACCGTAGCGAACGATACCGACCGGCTGCGCCGTTTCGAGATCGAAGCTCGCACGGTCGCCGCGTTGTCCCATCCCAACATTCTTTCCGTCTTCGACACGGGAGTGTTTGAAGGTTCGCCCTACATTGTGACGGAACTGCTGGAAGGTGAAACGCTGCGGCAGAAGCTGGATCATGGTCCGGTCGCGCCCCGGCACGCGATCAAGTGGGGTCTCGCGACGGCTAGAGGTCTCGCCGCGGCGCATGCGAAATCCATCATTCACCGCGATATAAAGCCTGAGAATCTCCTGATTACGAAGGATGGCAGATTGAAGATTCTGGATTTCGGGCTGGCGAAACAGTTGCCGGCCGCTCCTTCCACGGAGTCGCAGACGACCGCCCTTCTCAGCTCGCCCGGAGCGGTAATGGGGACGCCGGCATATATGAGTCCGGAGCAGGTGCGCGGCGAGGCGCTCGGAGCCGGCTCCGATCTTTTCAGCCTGGGATGTGTGTTGTACGAGATGGTGACTGGGTGCCGGCCGTTTCGGGGCGACACCTCCATGGACGTGATGAGCGCAATTCTACGGGAGGAGCCACCTGAATTCACTGCGCAGCCTCCGGGGCTCGCCAGCATTATTCGCCGGTGCCTGGAAAAGGATCGTGAGGCGCGGTTTCACAGCGCTGCTGACTTGGCGTTTGCGCTCGAAGCGCTCTCCAATCCTTCGGTCGCGTCATCCCCGGACGTCAGCGTTTCGCCAGTCACGCGAAAATCGAGGGCCGGTATCTACGGAATTCTGGTCGCTGCATCTGTGCTTGCCTCGATGCTGGCTGGCTGGTGGTGGCTCAGCCGGCGGCAATCGGCGGTGCGGACGCCGGTGTTTGAACGGCTCACATTCCAGACCGGTTCCATCGATCGCGCGCGGTTCGGCGCGGACGGCAAGACGTTTGTCTATTCCGCGGACTGGAGGGGATTGAAGAGTGGGGTCTATTCCACGGTTCTTGGCAATCCGGAATCGCGCCCGCTGGCTCTCCCGGATGGGGTCAGGCTCGCGTCCGTCTCTTCCACTGGGGAACTGGCTCTGCTGAAAGGAAGCGTGCTTTCACGGGCCAGAATGGACGGGACGGCGCCTCGTGACGTTGCGACCGACATCGAGGATGCGGACTGGTCGCCCGACGGATCTCAACTAGCCGTTATACGAAATCTGCATCCCGGATTACAGATCGAATATCCGTTGGGAAAAACGCTCGCGAAAGTCGGTTGGTCGCCAACCATCCGCGTATCTCCAAAAGGCGATCGAATCGCTCTGCTCCGCGTGAACAAAGGCGGCGATGTTATCTCGACCTTGGATCTTCAAGGCCAGTTTACCGATCTTGTTCCAGATCTGATAGCGAGCACGCAAGACCAGTTCTGCTGGTCTCCCGATGGCCGCGAGGTCTGGTTTATTGCAAGTTCCGGTGGCACATCCTTCGACACCCTGAAAGCGGTGACGTTGTCCGGCAACGTTCGGGAGATATATCAATTCCCCGGCACCAGCGTCAATCTCGATTCCGCGACGAGCGATGGGCGTGTTTTGCTGCGTATCCACCACCTCACACGCCAGTTGATGGCGAATACAGCGGAGCAGGCCGCGGAGCGCGACCTGACATGGCTCGATGCTCCGGAGCTAGCCGACCTGTCCCCTGACGGCGGCACGGTGCTGTTTTCCAATACCGGACTGAGCGGCAGTTCGCGCTATGGAGTCTATGTCCGTTCCACCGATGGATCCCCGGCCGTGCGGCTGTCGGACGGCATTGGCGAGCTTCTATCGCCGGACCTCAAGTGGGTGATTGCAACCATCCCTTCAGGACAACAAGTCCTGATCCCAACCGGGGCGGGCGAGCAGCAGTCTTTATCGTTTCCCGGGCTGACGGGAGCCAGGGTTCGGGCGTTCCTTCCAGACGGAACGGGCTACGTCGTGTCCGGATTCGAGGCCGGAAAGAGACTCCGGATCTACACGTATTCCCTGGCGTTCAATCGATTGCAGCCCGTCTCAGGGGAAGGCATCGAAGGTAGCGCCAACGAATGGTTCGTTTCGCCCGATGGCAGCCAGCTAGTTTTCAGCGTTACTAGCCGTGCAACGATTCTGCCGCTGAAGGGAGGCGAGCCGCGCAAAGTGGATCTGGAGCCAGCGGAAAGACTAGCGGGATTCACGGCGGATAGCCATGCTGTGTTCGTACTTTATAAAAGCGGCAATACGTCGGCCGCAATCTACCGGGTCGATCTCGCCACGGGAAAGCGAAGCCTGTTGCGCGAACTGGTGTTGCCCGAGGGATACTCGATAGATTCCTTGCGAATCACGCCTGACGGACGGCGGTATGCCTTGACGCGGAGTTCGAAACTGTCGGAACTCTACATGGCTGAGGGCATCGATCGAAACCGCTAACGGTAGGTCATTAACGTCTCATCCCGGCCAACGTCTCGCTCCGCCAATTCGAGTCAGTCGAATCGGGCCAAAAAGGTGACGCTTGAAGCCGCGTCTCGATCCACGCGAACGTTAAGTACCAATATCGGTAGGCAACTATGCGCGCAAGCTGGCGGCCCGACGCGCTCTTTCCGAATAGGGCGTGACTCGCCCGGGACCATCAATCGCGAGCGGAAAACGTTTCCTGGGTTTTGAGTACCGGCGCATACTCAGCCTTCGGCGGAAGTGGCGACCCTACTATGCGCCCAAGCTGAAGAAGCGGACGGCGCTGTTTGAAAAGCTCAGGGAGATCTTCCGAAAATACGTCAGCTGGCCGGTAGAGTTCCAGCACCTCGCGCTCTCTGAAGCCGGAATTTCCATTATTGGCGCCGATTTTCTAACCAGAATAGGCCCTTGGCAACCAGGTGAGCGAACTGGAGAAGGTCTGGGCCTGCGGGTTCACGTCAGCGGCGATTCTGTGGGAGCCCCGTAATGAAAGTCGTGGTCCTGAGACAGTCCATGTTCCACCAGGAGATGCCCATGAGCTGGTTAGCGCGCACAAACCGCATCCAGGTTTCCTCCAAGGATGTGGTCGGGCTAACTATGCGAATCCGCGCGCCAGGAGTAAGCATCTCTTGCAGCGCGCCGCAGCGGAACACATCACCAGGGCCAGAGACGTGGGCGATTGCACCATCGAAGCCGATCATGGCCCGGTGCTCGATAGGCGACCCTGGATTCAGCCGCCCTAGGATGTCTCCCGGCCTGACGGGAAGGCCAGCAATTTGATACGTCGGTAGGCCCGTTCGGATGTACATACCAACCTGATTATATCGCGCGGTGGATCGTGCGCGGCTGTGGCTGATTCCGGCCTCGGATTGGCTTCCGATATTAACTGTTAACGCTCTTCGCGGATCTGGCGCCGCCCGCACCGGCGCAGCTGCCGTTCTACGGTTTGACTACGCGTTCGCGTGAACAGAAAAGGGCCGAGGGTGAGGTGCGCTTTCGCGGCCAACTCAGAAAAGAAGGGAACCAACCTTGGGGGCGAAGATCAAGAGCGGGAAAGGCGCCATTATGGTGCCGTGGACGAACGGACTGAACTGCTATTCCTTTGCCGCGAAATGCGACATGCCGGGTGGCACCGGAGCGGTGTCCTGCGTGCCAGGTGCGCGAGCGGGGGCCTCCGTTACCGCCGTGACGATCGATAAGAAATCGCTCTACCACGCCTGCGTGGCCGACGGCTTTGAAGATGTTTCGGGTGGCGTGATCGGGAGCGACTACAAGTTCAAGAACCCGCCCCATTGCGACAACGCGCATTACCTGGTAGCGGTTTTCTACGACAACCGGCATTCCTTCCACTTTGCCCGGCAACTGGCTGACGGCAGCAAGAACCAACGCCAGTGGGTGCACAAGCCTTCAGCGGTGCAGGACGCTCACAACATGCAAAACGCTTGGTATCTGGGCGAAGATATCAGTAACGTTCCCTGGGGACCATATTTCGAGTTCGTCGCCTACCTGATTGCGCCGCTGGCCGGCGTCACCGTCAATCGCGCGGCGTTTTAGGCTGCGTCGTTTCCGAAAGAAGACGCTACCGATAACCCGAAATAACGCCGCCGCAAGGCTGACAGCAATTCGCCTTCTGCGGGCGACTGTCCGAGTGGCCGACGACACACCCGAAGGTCCAGGTAAACGCTACGCCGTCTATCATTGCCTATCCACGTTCCCAGCTCAGGCGGTCTACTTGCCGGGCTCGTCGGATTTCAGAATCCGTAGCACTGAGAGTATTGTGTTCCAACTGCGCGTTGTCGCCGGCGCCCCAAAGAGCCTGTCGATCTGGCCGAGATAGCCAATCGTTTTCATGTGGCGGCGGTACACCCCATACACGAGACGATTCTTCGAGCCAATGATTCGCACCAGCCACTCCCCACCTTCGGGAAGAGCAATCGGAAGGGAAACTCTGCGGCGCCCAGCCTCCGACAGGATGCTTACAAATTGAACAACATCTGCGGGCGGTGGCTCAGGTCCAAACGGATTGTCCATCTCTAGTCGAATCAGATCACTGCCGTCGCAGAAAGCGATTGTTGCTTCAAACGGCAGCTTCCGGCGCAATTCGGCAAGGCACTTTGCGCGCAACCCAGGTTTGCGAATGACAAGCGTGCCTGCGGCGCCCACGTTCACGGCATCGTAGATGCCCAGTTCTTTGGCGAGCACGCTCGGACGAAAAGCCCTGTGTCCTCCAACGTTGATACCCCGGAAGAAAACGATCAAAGCCATGCTGCCCATTGTTGCAGCACCGAAGTATCGAGGAGAAGCGGAAGCTGTCGGGCCTGACGATAGATAACGTGTAGTGGCGAGGCGTTTACCCACGCTTCCGGGCTTCGCCACTGACTACTCCGGCCGGTACACGCGCCATTCGGAGATTGCCGGAGCGCCGGGGCTCTCCGGTCCCACCGTCCGGATGGGCGACCATCCGGCCGAAGCCACACGGAAGCGTCCCAAGACTTGGAGTAGGGGATTGTGGGGGGGGGCTCTGGGGTCTCAATGGCGACTAGCGTTTCCATCGCGACAGGCGAAACCCGGCGGGCAGTTGGGCGTGTTCCACATCGATGTCGTCCGCGGCCACCGGAATGGTCAACGATATCGGGTTGGCGGGCGAAGGAGCGTTCTGGCTGATAAAAATCCGGATGCCTTTGGGCGTCGCACCTTCCACCACCGAGACGGTGCGGGTGGCGTCCGAGTACGAACGCAACTCGGCGGGCGGTTTTGGGCGTCGCGGCGGTCAACAGAGCTTCGTGTTTCTTTCCTTCCGCCGACGCGTAAGTGATCACGCCTACCACGTTGGGCTGTTTCAAACGGGCGTCGGCCACATCGTCCGGTGGCACCTCGAAGCCGATGTACCGCATCTCGAGAGCCTCGCGCGAAATCGAAAAGCCGACCAAAGGGACGTAGGTGTCGAACAGATGCTGGCCGGTGCCAAGCTGATAGACCGACCTCCATTCCAACTCGCCGGTTCCGCGTTCGATCACGAAGAGACTTCCGTCCACGGTTCTGCCGCCCGTGCCGGTGGCCTTGATGGTGTAGATCGGCTTCTGGCTGAGGCTGGCGCCGAGCGGCCAGGCCTCCAGCACCGTAGTGGCCCCCCATTCCGGCTCCTCCAGAATCGCCTGGGACGTACAGGTCTGGCGCAGTAGCAGGCGCTCGGCCCCAGGCCTGCCGGGGACGTAGGTCGGAGTTACTTCATAAGTGACGTTGGTGATATCGAGTTCTTCCGTATCGCCGACTTTGGTCAGAGTGACAGTGGACGCCGCGCGCGCCTGAAATGGCTGCTGCGCCGGTTGGGCGCCGGCGGCCATCGCCCAGAGGATCGCAGCCGCGATTTTGAAACTCATACTGATGCTCCTGTCAAGCGTTGGTTCCGGCACGAAGCGTTTTGGCGGCTGTCTTCACCGGCATTTCCGCATCCTCCATACCCAAAAAGTCCAACCCAACGCTTGCATTTAAGACGAAGTCGCCGGCTCGACTGTCACAATCGCTCCTGACTCCTGGCCTATTCAACGATTGCCGCTGTCGAGTGGAAGCCCGGCAAACCGGGATTTCCATTTTAGACTTCCAAGTCCAATTGAGTATAAACCAAGCCGCCAGCCTATGCTCTTGCGTTTGTTCCTCCGGGAGCCGTCTTCGCCCCCAAGCCGCAAACATCGTCCTGCCCGCGGCGCCGGGGGCCAGCGGAATTCCGCAAATACCCAAGATTCCCCGCGTCCTGGATGTTGCCGCCTTAACGAATTGGGGCGACGGCCCGCCAGAGCAGCTGCCGATATCACCACTTAACGCTCTACGGACCTAATTGCCCGCGACCAGATCACCATTGGCCTTTCACCGAACCGTCGTTCCGAGATGCATCAAGTAGTGCTCGGCGATCGGCCCGAGCGATAGGGCTGGGAAGAACGTCAAAGCTGTCACCAGTATGATGGTGCCGAGGAGCAAGGCTGCAAAGAGTGGACCGTGGGTAGGCATCGTTCCGCCGGTGGCAGCCAGGCGCTTTTTCAGTGCCAGGCTCCCTGCTATGGCGAGGGCTGGGATGATAACCAGGAATCGCCCGATGAGCATCTCGACGCCGAGAGTCACGTTAAACCACGGCGAATTGGCGTTGAGCCCTGCGAAGGCGCTGCCATTTGTGGCCACCGCGCTCGCGTTCGCATAAAGGACCTCGCTCAGCCCGTGCGCGCCCAGATTCGTGAGGTTCTCCGTTAGCGCACCGGCAGGGTTCCAATAGCTTGACTTGGGAAGCTCTACCAGAAATGTTGCGCCGGCGAACACTAAAATCGTGGCGCCTGTGGCCACAAATGACAACATGACCATCTTCATTTCTTTGGCCTCGATCTTCTTGCCAAGGTACTCCGGGGTACGCCCCACGAGTAGGCCGGCAATAAAGATCGTCACGACGACTATGAAAATCATCGACACGATACCAGTTCCTACCCCTCCGAAAATGACTTCGCCTGACGTGAGATTGAATATCTGGACGAGGCCACTGATGGGAGTGAAGCTATCGTGGGAGCTGTTTACGGCGCCATCCGAGGTGGCCGTGGAGGTCACGGAAAACAGCGCGGAACCGCCGATGCCGAACCGCGTCTCCTTGCCCTCCATATTCCCTCCGGGTTGGCCGAGGCTGGGCATGGAATTGATTCCTGCTGCACTCAGGACCGGGTTGCCAGCCTGCTCGCTCAACGTCACGACCAGACTGCCCCCTGCAAAGAAGACAAGCATTACGGCAAACAGGGTCCAGCCTTGCCGCTGGTCATTCACCAAACGGCCAAAGGTGTAGGTCATGCCTGTCGGCACTGCGAGCATCAGCAGCATCTCGACGAGATTCGTAAGCGGCGTCGGGTTTTCAAATGGGTGGGCGGAGTTGGCATTGAAATACCCTCCGCCGTCGGAGCTGAGAAGCTTGATCGACTCCTGCGACGCCAGCGGCCCCATGGGAATAGTTTGTCTCGCCCCCTCCATGGTTGTGATGGCGCGGTTGTGTCCGAGGGTTTGAATCACGCCCTGTGAGCACAGGAATAGAGCCCCGAGGAAGGACAGCGGGATCAGTATGTATAGAGCGCCGCGCGTCAAATCAACCCAGAAGTTCCCCAGGTAGCCGGTCCGTTCACGAACGAACGCGCGGATCAGCGCTACCGCGACGGCGATCCCAGCGGCAGCCGAAGTGAAACTCTGTACCGCGATTCCCGTCATCTGGGCAAAATGGCTGAGGGTCATCTCACCCGGATACGACTGCCAACTGGTGTTGGTCATGAAACTGATCGCGATATTGAAGCCGAGGTCGGGAGTGATGGGAATACTGCCGGACGGCGCGTGTGCGGTTCCGAACCCGTTCGGATTCAAAGGCAAAGAGCCCTGCAAACGCAACAGGGCATAGAACAGGACAAAATTAACGAGCCCGAAGATGAGGGTCGCCGCGGCGTAGGTGGTCCAGGTCTGCTCGATAGCCGGGTCAATCCCGCATATCCGATAGATGGCCTTCTCAATCGGGGCCAGAGGGCGGGAAAGAAAGGTGCGCTCTCCCCTGAAGACGTTGGCCATGTAGGCGCCCAGAGGCTTCGTGATAGCCACCAGCGCTCCCAAAAAGACGACGAGTTGCGCCAACGAGGGCCAAGTCATACGTCCGGATTTGCAACGCGGCTGCCGGACCCACGGAGTTCGACTCGATGCCGGGCCACCGTTTCGCTCTCATTCGGCATTGTCATTTTCAGCCTACGCGACAGAGCATTAGGAAGCAATCGAGAAGGAATAAGGTTTCCATAAAGGCTGCCCAGGAACTTACGAATCCGAAGAGTGGCTCTCCCCAAGTGGTTCTGCTTGATGTCCGCGCAGCCCCGAGGTAAGGTCCAAATGGCTACCGATAATGCCCATTATGAGGGCCCTAAATGAATGATTTGATTGTAGTTCCGCAAACCAGTCACTGGCAGAAACCCAAGGCGCTGGTGCTGAACAGCGTCTCTTCCCCGATCACGCGTCGTGTGTACAACCTCGGGCTGGACGAGTTCTTCGCCTGGCTGTCCGTCCAGGAGCCCCGGCCCGGATTCACCAAGGCGACGGTGAGCGCCTGGCGAGTCGCGCTGGAGGCCCGCGGGCTTGGCGCGGTTTCGATCAACGTGAGGATTACGGCGGTGCGCAAACTGGCTGTCGAGGCTTCCGACAACGGCCTACTGGCGCCGGAGTTGGCCAACGGCATCACGCGCGTGAAGGGAGTGGCCTCCAAGGGCGTCCGCCTGGGGAACTGGCTCTCGGTCCGGCAGGCGCAGACGCTGCTCAACGCGCCGGATGTCGCCACTACCAAGGGCCTCCGCGACCGCGCGATCCTCGCCGTACTCCTGGGTTGCGGGCTACGCCGGTCCGAGGTGGCGGCGCTGACGATGGGGCACGTCCAACAGCGAGACGGCCGCTGGTGCATCGTGGATCTCATTGGCAAGCACGGGCGCGTGCGGACAATCCCGATGCCGCCGTGGGTGAAGGTGGCGATCGAAGCATGGACGGCAGCCGCTGGAGTCTGCGACGGTCCCGTATTCCGCTCCATGAACCGGGGCGACCAAGCCCAGGCGGCCGCGTTGAGTGAGAAGGTCGTCTGGCAATTGCTTCAGCCCTACGCTGTGGCCGCGGGTGTGCCCGGAATAGCGCCCCACGACTGTCGTCGGACCTGCGCGAAGTTGTGCCGGGCCGCGGGGGGCGAACTGGAGCAGATCCAACTGCTGCTGGGCCACGCCTCCGTGCAGACGACGGAGCGATACCTCGGCACGAAGCAGGATCTCGTGAACGCGCCTAACGATGGGATCAAGCTGAGGGCGGCGGTGTAGCGCGCCGCCCAGATTCCTCCAAGCTTCAATCCGCGCCAGGTTCTGCGTTCGTGAACTCGATCACCGCTCCTTTCCCAATCCGATCAAAACGGATACTTGATGTCACTTACGTGCCAAACCACGGACCGGTGGATTATGTAAGCTGATAGGCGTACATCAATGCAAGCTTTACGTTCCGTTCCCGAGCAGGGGCAACTGGCGCTTGTGCGCCAGCGGCGGTACGTGGTGACCGACGTGCGCAGCGGCGTCAATGGCGGCCAAGTCGCCGAGCGACCCCAGCACCTCGTCAGCCTCACCTCCATCGAAGACGACGCCCTCGGTGAGGAACTGCAGGTCATCTGGGAAATTGAGCCGGGCGCGCGCGCTTTCGAAAAGATGGAGCTGCCCGAGCCCAAGGGCTTCGATCAGCCTGCCCATCTCGAAGCGTTTCTCGACGCCGTCCGCTGGGGCGCAGCCTCAATCGCCGATACCCGTCAGCTCCAATCTCCCTTCCGCAGCGGGATTGAAATCGAGAGCTACCAGCTCGACCCAGTTGTCCGCGCCATCCAGATGCCACGCGTCAACCTTCTCATCGCGGACGACGTAGGACTCGGCAAGACCATCGAGTCCGGCATGGTCGTGCTCGAACTGATGCTCCGCCACCGCGCCAACCGCGTCCTCGTCGCGTGCCCCTCCTCCCTGCAAATCAAGTGGCGCGACGAGATGCTGGAGAAGTTTGGGCTCGACTTCGTCATCGTTGACAGCGCCCTCATCAAGCGCCTGCGCCGCGAGCGCGGCCTGTACGCCAACCCGTGGACCCACTTCCCGCGCCTCATCACCTCCATGGACTACCTGAAGCGCGAGTACCCCTTGCGCATGTTCCGCGAGGCCGTGGCCCACGACGGCGCGCACCCGGGCCTGCGCGACTTCGATATCCTCATCGTCGACGAGGCCCATAACGCCGCGCCCAGCGGCACCGGCAACTTCGCCCTCGACTCGCAACGCACCCAGGCACTCCGCGAAATCGGCAAGCACTTCGAACACAAACTCTTCCTCACCGCCACGCCGCACAACGGTTACAAGGAGAGTTTCTCGGCGCTGCTGGAGCTGCTCGACGACCAACGCTTTGCGCGCAGCGTCGCGCCCGAACCCGCCCAACTTCGTGCCGTAATGGTGCGCCGCCTTAAGAGCGAAATCAAGAACTGGGACGGCACCGACAAGTTCCCGCGGCGAACACTCGAACACATCCCGGTCGACTATACCGCCGAAGAGCAGCGCATCCATGCCCTGCTGACCCAATACGCGCGCCTCCGCGCTGAAGGCTACCGCGACAACCCCGAGCGCTTCGCCACCGAGTTCGTGCTCAAGCTGCTCAAGAAGCGCCTGTTCTCCTCGCCGCAGGCGTTCCTCAATACACTGAACCGTCACCGCGCGTCGCTCCGCAAATCCGCGCGCTATGAAGCGCTCACCCACTCCACCGGCGCTCTCGCCCGCATCTTCGAACAGGCGGAAGAGGACTACTCCGACGACGCCGAGCAGCAGGAAGCTGAGTTGGAAGCCCTGGAAGCCGCCGCGCGCGCTTTCCGCCCCGCATCGGCCACCGAAACCCAGACTCTCAACGACCTCGCCGGCTGGGCGGAACGCGCCGCCGCACAACTCGACAGCAAGGCGGACAAGCTCGTGAAATGGCTCGAAGACACGGTCCGGCCCAACGGCCACTGGAACCAGGAGCGCGTCATCATCTTCACTGAGTACCGGGACACTCAGAAGTGGCTCCATGACCACCTCGCCACCCGCGGCTTCAAGGAAGGCGACCGCCTGGAACTCCTCTATGGCGCGCAGGACACCGACGACCGCGAGCGCGTCAAGGCCGCTTTCCAGTTCGACCCCAAGGACTCGCCCGTCCGCATCCTGCTCGCCACCGACGCCGCCAGCGAAGGCATCGACCTCCAGCGCCACTGCCACCGCCTCATCCACTACGAGATCCCCTGGAACCCCAACCGACTGGAGCAGCGCAACGGCCGCATCGACCGTCATGGCCAGCGCGCGCCGGAGGTGAACGTATACCACTTCGTCGCCTCTGGCTTCCGCGAGGATGCTGAATTCGCCGAAGGCTCCGGCGCGTCCCTCGCCGCTGACCTGGAGTTCCTCTACCGCGCCGCCAAGAAGGTCCAGCAGATTCGCGAAGACCTGGGCAAGGTCGGCCCCGTTATCGCCGAACAGGTGGAGGAGGCCATGCTGGGCAAGCGTCGCCGCCTGGATACAGCGCGCGCTGAGCGCGAAAACGAGCCCGTCAAGCGCCTGCTCCGGTTCGAGCAGAACATCCGCGAACTCTCCCGCCGCCACGCCGACCAGCTGGACGAAACCCGGCGCGATCTCCACCTTACCCCCGGCAACATTGAGGCTGTTGTCCATATCGCACTCGACCTCGCCCACCAGCCGCGGCTGATCCCCGCCACGCTCGAGGGCATCCCACGCGCCTTCGACGTGCCTCGCTTCGCCGACCCCTCCTGGCAGCCTTGCCTCGCCGGCCTCATCCATCCCCATACCGGCCTGCAGCGCCCCATCACCTTCGATCCCGAAGTAGCCGCCGGCCGTGACGACGTCGTGCTGGCCCATCTCAACCACCGCCTTGTGCAGCGCTGTCTCCGGCTTCTCCGCGCCGAGGTCTGGGCGCCTACCGACCGGCAGAAGATCCACCGCGTCACCGTCCGTACGGTCCCACGCGCCGCGCTGCGCGCCCCCGCCGTGCTCGCCCACGCCCGCCTCACCGTGGTTTCGAGCGACAGCCACCGCCTTCACGAAGAAGTCATCGCCGCCGGCGGGATCATCCAGGAAGGCCGTTTGGAGCGCTGGAACGTCACCCAGACCGCGGAAGTGCTCGCTGCCGCCTCGAACGCCGAGGCGCCGGACTCCATCCGGCAACGCCTGGCTGATCTCTGGCCGCAACTCACGCGGCCCCTGCTGGCCGCCCTCGAAGCGCGTGGACGCGACCGCACCGACTCCATCCGCAAGCAGCTTGCCGACCGCGCCGAAGACGAGACCACTAAAATTACCTCCATCCTGCGTGAACTCGAGGCCGCTATCCGCGCGGAAATCAACAGTCCGCCCGACCCGCAACTTCCCCTCTTCACCGACGCCGAGCGCGATCAAGAGCAGCGCAACCGCGACGCGCTGGCCGGCCGACTCGCCGAGTTGCCCGCCGAACTCGCTCGCGAAACCGAAGCCATCCGCCGGCGTTATGCCGACCCGCAGCCGCGCCTGTTCCCCGTGGCTGTCACCTTCCTGGTGCCGGAGGGACTCGCCTGATGTCCGCCGCCTCCGAGTACGCCGAACTGCTCAAGCTCATCGAAGTCTCCGGCCCGTTCATTAGCTTGCCGGTGTTCCGCGAGGTCTTCCCGCAAGGCCTCATCAAGGACGCACCCGATCAGACGCGCGAACTCCGCGAAGTCTACACCGAGTGGCGGGCCGCCCGCGCGCTCACCCCGCACGCCGTCAGCCCTGCTCAGCGCGAGTGGCTGCGAGCCGTCTTTCTGACCCTGCTCGAATGGCCTGCCGATCTGCTTGCCGAAGACAACGCCATTCCGCAGAACCTCTCCTTCTTCGTCGCCCAGCACCACGAGACCCTGCGCCCCGACTTGGCCCTGATCGAAGACGGCAAGCCGCGCCTGTTGGTGAGCCTACTTCCGCCGGCACAACAGCCCGACCGGCGCCCGCCCTCCACCACCTGGAACGCGACCTGCGCCGCGCGCATGGCGGAGTTGTTGCACGCCACGCACGTCCCGCTTGGCCTGGTCACCAACGGCGAGCGCTTCACCCTGGTCTACGCCGAACCCGGCCAGCCCACCGGCTTTGCGGACTTCCACGCCGAGCTGTGGTTTGACGAGCGCCTCACCCTGCGCGCCTTCCGCGACTTTCTCTCCGCCGGCGCCCTCTTCAACCGCCCGCCCGAACAGACCCTCGACGCTCTCTACCGCCGCAGCCTGGAGAACCAGCAGGAAGTATCCACCACGCTCGGCCGCCAAGTGCGCCGCGCCGTCGAGATGTTCGTCACCGCGCTCGATCGCGCCGACCGCGAAAGCAGCCGCGCCCTCCTCGACGGCCTCGACGGAGAGCACATGTATGAAGCCGCGCTCACATTAATGATGCGGTTGGTCTTCCTCTTCTTCGCCGAAGAGCGCGATCTGCTTCCCATCACGAACCCGGTCTACCGCGAGAACTACGCCGTCTCCACCCTGCACGATCAGCTTCGCGAGGCTGCCGACCGCCTGGGCGAAGAGGTGCTCGAACGCCGCTATGACGCCTTCCCGCGACTGCTGGCCGGCTTCCGGGCCGTTCACGGCGGCATCGCGCACGATCTCGCCGCGCTACCTGCCTACGGCGGCGATCTATTCGACCCCGACCGTTTCCCGTTTCTGGAGGGGCGCGCGCCGGGCACCGATTGGCGCAGCACGCCCGCCCAGCCTTGCCCCATCCACAACCGCACCGTGCTTCATCTCCTCGGCGCTCTCCAGTTCCTGGAGATGAAGGTGCCAGGCGGCGGACGCGAGAAGCGGCGCCTCAGCTTCCGCGCCCTCGACATCGAACAGATCGGCCACGTCTACGAAGGTCTGCTCGATCACACCGCGCGCCGCGCCAGAGAAATCGTGCTCGGGCTCGATGGCAAGGAACAGATCGAAGTGGCGCTCTCCGAACTCGCCCGCCGCCGCGCGCAGCCGGACTTCTCCGAATGGCTCGCCGATGAAACCGGCCGCAGCGCCAAAGCCATCGAAAAGGCGCTGGCGCAAAACTCCGTTGACGATCCCTTGCGCTGGCCTGCGTGGGAGCAGGTCGCACCATTCGCCGGCCTGGTTCGACGCGACGACAACGGCGACCCGTGGGTGATCCCTGCCGGCAGCCTCTACGTCACCACCGGAACGGCGCGCCGCCAGACCGGGACGCAATACACGCCGCGCACGCTCACTGAATCCGTGGTGGAGCATGCGCTGGCGCCGCTGGTTTACACCGGTCCGGCCGAGGGTCAGCCGCCGGAAGCCTGGCAACTCAAGACTGCTGGGCAGATTCTCGATCTCAAGATCTGCGACTTCGCCTGCGGCTCGGCGGCCTTTCTGGTGGCCACCGCCCGGTATCTTTCCGCGCGCCTGGCCGAAGCCTGGGATGCCGCGCAGCAAGAGTGCGGCGCAGGCGTGCAGATCACGCCCTACGGGCACCCTTCAAGCGGACTGCCCGAAGAAGAGCTGATCCCTGCCAACCCCGACGAGCGCGGACTCTACGCGTTGCGCATCGTGGTGGAGCGCTGCCTTTACGGCGTGGACCGCAACCCGCTGGCAGTGGAGATGGCCAAGCTTTCGCTCTGGCTGTTGACGCTGCAACGCAACCGGCCGTTCACGTTTCTCGATCACGCCATCCGCTGCGGCGATTCGCTGTTGGGTGTCGATCTGCGGCAACTTTCTACCTGGAGCCTCTCGGGCGAAGGCAAGCAAAGTGTGCTCTTCGATGCCGACCTGAGCTTCGCCGCCGACAAGCGCGAAGGGCTGATGAAGATGCAATATCATCCGGGCGACCAGCGCCGAATGCTGGACGCAGCGCTGGCGAAGACGCGCCGTCTCCGTGCCGCGGCCGACCGGCTGATCGCGACGGCATTCGAGGCCAACCCCGAAGCCGCTGCCGCGGCCATTTCGATGGGTTTGGAGGAGCAGGAGACCGAGGCGCGGAAGATTCTCGAAGGAAAGCGGCCATTTCACTGGCCAGTCGAGTTTCCGGAAGTCTTTCTACACGGAGGCGGGTTCGATGCGATTGTTGGGAACCCGCCATTCATCGGCGGGAAACGAATTACCGGAGTTCTTGGAACTCAATACCGCGAATACCTCATTGAGTTTATCGGACGCACAATCCGAGGGCATGCAGATTACGTGGCGTATTTCTTCTTGAGGGCTTCAGGGCTGCTAAAACGAGGCGGTACAGCTGGCTTGCTTGCGACCAACACGATCGCGCAAGGAGATACGCGTGAGGTGGGACTCGACCAAATAACTGCGGATGGGGCAACCATTTACCGAGCACTTTCTAGCCGCCACTGGCCGGGCGAAGCGAGCCTGGAAGTCGCCCACATATGGCTCTGCAGGGGCTCGTGGGCTGGGCCGTTCCTGTTGGATGAGGGCGCCGTCAACGGCATCACGAGTCAACTGCAGGCTCCTGGCATGGTCAGCGGCAAGCCGTACCGCTTAGCCGCAAACGCGGGCCAGAGCTACATCGGCTGTTTCCCTTTCGGCATGGGATTCATGCTCGATCCTGATGAAGCTCAGCGCTTGGTAGACAGGGATCCTCGGAACGGTGACGTCCTCTTCCCATACTTGAACGGCGAAGATCTCAACAAGCACTGGGATCAGTCTCCGAGCCGTTGGGTAATCAACTTCCGCGATTGGCCGCTCGAAAAGGCCCTGGAATACCCGGATTGCATCGAGATTGTCGAGAGGCTGGTCAAGCCCGAGAGAAGTACGAAGGCATCTGACGTGGCCGCTTTTCCTTGGTGGCAGTTTTGGCGCGCCCGCCGAGGGGTATACCGGGGGATTGCGAAGCTTGACCGAGTCCTTGTGCGCGCCCAAACGAGCCGAACACAAGCGGGCGTACTCGTTTCTCCGAACTGGGTATTCGACCAGAAGCTTGTTGTATTTGCACATCGGGAGGCTTGCTGGCTCGCACTGCTGGATAGTCATTTTCACTATTGGTGGGTTGTGGACCGCGGCGCGACAATGAGGAGCGATACTGTCTACACCCCCTCGGACTGCTTCGAGACGTTTCCTTTCCCGCAGTCCCTTGCCTCGCTCGAATGCATCGGCGAAACTTACCACTCCCACCGCCGCGACATCATGGCTGCCCGCCGCGAGGGACTTACTTCCACTTACAACCCGTTTCCACTCCCCGCAAGAAGTCTCGCAAGACATCGCCACTCTCCGTGCTCTGCACGTCGAGATGGACCATGCAGTCGCTGCTGCGTATGGCTGGACCGACCTTGACCTCGGGCACGGCTTCCACGAGACCAAGCAAGGCATCCGCTACACGATCTCCGAAGCCGCCCGGCGCACGGTCCTAGACCGTCTGCTCGCGCTGAACCATGAACGCCACGCGCAGGAAGAAGCAGCCGCCGGTGCCTCTTCGAAGCCCGCGCGGAAGCCAAAGGCTCGAAAGCACGCACCCGACCAAAAGGACCTTTTTTGAGCGCGGGGAAATTGTGCTACGTTAAGCCGATGCGACCAAGCCCGCGCTGGCAGGTCTGACCATGGAATTCGAATGGGACGCTGCCAAGGCAGCATCCAATCTCGACAAACATGGCGTGAGTTTCGCCGAGGCGATGATCGTGTTCGGCGATCCTCTGGAAGCCACGATTCCGGACCCGGATCACTCGTCGGATGAGTGCCGTTTGCTTAGCATGGGCCGCTCCGAAGCGGGCCGAGTCCTGGTGGTGGCGTATACTGAGCGTGAAGGGCGCATTCGCCTGATCAGCGCGCGGGAGGCAACGCCCGCCGAGCGGAGAAGATATGAGTCAGAGCAACATGGCTAGTCCGGACGACTTGAGGCCGGAGTACGATTTCTCCGGCGCCGTGCGGGGAAAGCACCACGAACAGTACCGGGCCGGCACCAACGTGGTGTTTCTCGATTCGGATGTGGCCAGGGTTTTCAAGGACTCGGAGTCGGTCAACCGGGCGCTCCGCCTTCTGCTGGATCTCGCCAAGAACCAGTTGCCGCCGGATCGCGCCGCCTAGAACGCGCGCGAATTCGACCTTATCTCCAGCGGAAAGGAATGAGTCATGTCCACCGCGCCCCTTCGCCAGGAACTCGAAGATCTGATCCGCCGCGACCTGTTGGGTCCTGCTGGCGGCGAACAGGAGATCATCACCGAGCAGAGCGTCCGCAATCGCTACCTGCTCGGTATGCTCGCCCCGCTGAAGGTGATCGAGGTAGACGAGGAGCGGGTAGCACCGCTCGAGGAATGCGATGCCCCGTCGCAGCCGATCACGCTGGGTGCGACCAATATGTGGTTCTCGCGGACGCTTTCGGCGCTCTCCATTCCGTCTTCGGCCGATCCGCTGGAGCAGCTGGCGGAGCAGGATCTGACAGCGCTGTTCGAGGACGCGGAGTCGGAGCGCGATGTCAAGCTGGTGCGCCGTCGCCACCCGCGCTATGACCCGTACACGGACGCACAGATCTGGGCGGCGATCGGCAAGTTACGTGCGCAGGACAGCGCCGCGCCCCTCACCCCCAAGGATTTGAAGCTGCCCGAATGGAAGCTGTTCTCGAAACCGGATCCGGCGAAGAACAGCGCGAATCTACGCCTGCGCGTGGTGACACCGCCGGCGAAGTATGCGCCTTGGATCGAGAGCGTAGTGCTGATCGACCGTTTGCGAGAGGTGCAGGCCCTGGCAGGATTCACGCGGCTGGAACCGGCGGGCGACGATTCAGCCGCGAAGTTGGTGCCGCTGCGGCGCGGTCCGGCCGAGTGGGTGCCGGCGGCCGAGGTGCGGGGCGAGGGGCTGTTCCTGCGGCTCTCTGAAGCGAAAGTGTCAGACTGGCTGGCGACAGCGCCGACGCTCGAAATGCAGTTCTTCGGCGCGCACCGGCGCTGGCGGGCGCAGCGGGGTTTGGATCCGTCGCTCGGATTTCCTGGGCTGCGGTATGTCCTGCTGCATTCGTTGGCGCACGCGCTGATTCGCCAGTTTTCAGTCGAATGTGGATACGCTGCGGCCAGCCTGCGGGAGCGCATCTACTTTTCCACGCCAGATGATGAAGAGTCGATGGCTGGCATCCTCATCTACACTGCCGCGCCTGACAGCGAGGGCACTTTGGGTGGGTTGGTGACATTGGGAGAGACCGCCAATCTGGAGCAGCACCTCGACCAGGCGTTGGAGGGATTGGAAATCTGCTCGTCCGACCCGTTGTGCGCGGAGACGACACCCGAGCAAGCGTTCATGTCGCTGCATGGCGCCGCCTGCCACAACTGCCTGTTTCTGCCGGAGACTTCGTGCGAGCGGGGTAACCGGTATCTGGATCGGACCGTATTGGTGCCGACCATGGAGCGCGCAGAGTTCGCGTTCTTCCGCCCATGACAACCGCCGAAGCGTGCCTCAAACTCGTGGAGGAACTGCCGGGCAGCCTGGTTGAGTCGCTGATCGTGCAACTGCGGGCCGGCGCGGCACCCACGATGCCGAGCCCCGGCTACCAGGGGAGGGTTGACGAGTTCGTGCGGTGCCGAAGTGACGCGCGAGGCGAGCTGGCGCCGATGCTGGAGGTGGCGCTGGCGGCCAAGCGAGTACAGCAGAATACAGAGTTGGTATGGACCGGTCCTTCGACGCCAGTGGTGCCGGTGCGGCGGACGGAGCAGGTTCTATGCGACCTGATCCGCTGCGCAGAGCAAAGGCTAACCATGACGAGTTTCGGAATCTTCCAGGTACCGCGCCTGGTAGAAGAACTTGAACAGGCACTGGCACGCGGCGTGGCGCTGCGGATCGTGCTGGGCGATCGGGAAGCCCACAGCGACCAGGAGATCGACCGCCAGCGTCACCAGTTGGGGCGGGTGGTGGCCGCAAGGGCGACGCTCCTGCAATGGCCGCCAGAGCGACGGCCTCGCGATGAGCAGGGCCACGCGGGCCTGATGCACGTCAAAGCCGCCGTCGCTGACTCGCGGCTCGTGTTCCTAACCAGCGCTAACCTCACCGAGGCGGCGCTGGAGAGGAACATGGAGTTGGGTGTGCTAATTCGTGGTGGGAGCATGCCGGTCGCAATCGACCACCTGATCGATGCGCTGGTGGAATCGGGAGAATTACAGTCAGCGTAGATCGCTTCAGATCAGGCAACATGCGGGATATCACACCGGCGCGCGGAAGAATGAGTTGCGGCGGATTCAGTGGCCGCAGGTCGATTTCGATGGCAACGTGATCCGCTTGCCAGCCAGCCAGACGAAAACCAAGAAAGCCCGCACACTGCCGATCTATGGCGATATGCGGCGCTGGCTGGAGCACCAGCGCGCGACGTGCCCGGCCGATTGCCCGTGGGTCTTTCATGGAGCGCACGGCCACCCGCTGGATAATCACCTCAGCGGGTGGGCGGAAGCATGCAGCCGCGCCGGTCTACCTGGGCTTTTGTTCCACGACCTGCGACGGACAGCAGTGCGCAACATGAAGCGAGCCGGCGTTCAAGACAAGATAGCGATGGACATTACCGGTCACCGCACGCGGAGCGTTTTTGACCGCTACAACATCGTCGACGAGGCGGACGTTCGCGGTGCCGGCGAACGCCTCGAAGAGTACGCGAAGCAGGGCAAGCGCGAGCGGGCCGCGCGGCTGCAAAGGGTCAAATGATCACTGCGCGAACCATTACGAGAACCATTACAGTGCGGGTGGCCCGAATCTGCGGTAAACTCAAATGAGTCATAGAGTTGCTGGAGTGGCGGAACTGGCAGACGCACGGGACTCAAAATCCCGCGCTCTTCACTGAGCATGAGGGTTCGACCCCCTCCTCCAGCACCAGCCTGGCCTCGGTCTCAAGGCGGCGTCGGCGCCGTCAATCGCACCAACGCGCCACCACCTTCAGCACCCGCGCCAGCCCCTCGGAGTGTGCCGATCTGCCAGTGCAAACGGCCCTCTGCGGGATCGACCATACGGCCATGTGCCCTTCTTACACCGAAGTTACATCAGCGGCTCAAATTCTCAACATTTGCCTCGGGGCCGCGGGGATATGATAGAGCAAATCAATCCCGGGAGGGGTGACTGGCACCATGGAAGAACTTGGATGCGCTCCGCAGGCCGCGCGGTCCCGAAGGTCGCGTCGCGGTTTCTTTCAAGCGGGGATTCTCGGCCTGGGTGCGGCGATAGCCGCCGCGTTGGGCTTGCCCGCGCTGGCATATTTGCTGACGCCGCCGAAATCCGGACAGCAGGACGCATGGATCGAGATCGGCGAACTGAACAAATTCGCTGCCGGCGCGCCGCTCGAAGTGGCGTTTCGACGCAATCGCACCGACGCCTGGAAGGTGGTCAGCGAGAAGGACACCGCCTGGGTGGTAAAACGCGCCGACGGCGGCGTGACGGCCTTCGGCCCGCAGTGTACTCACCTTGGATGCGCCTATCACTGGGATGACGGACGGCAGCAGTTCCTCTGCCCCTGCCACTCGTCATTGTTTCGGATAGATGGCAGCGTGATCTCCGGGCCGGCGCCGCGCCCGCTCGACCGTTACGAAACCAAAGTGGAGAACGGCAAGCTGATGCTGGGGCGCCTCGAAACATTGAGCGAGAGGCGCGCATGAAGCGGCAGGTGGAAAGCCTGGTCGCGTGGCTCGAGGACCGCACCGGCCTGCCGGGCGCCATTGCGCATTTTCTGGACGAGAAGATTCCGGCTTCGGGCGGCTGGCACCAGGTGTTCGGCAGCGTCGCGATGTTCCTCTTTCTCACTCAGGCGTTCACCGGCATTCTGCTCGCGTTCAACTACGCGCCCACGCCGGGCGAAGCTTACAACAGCCTGCGGTATATCCTCACCGAGGTCACCGGCGGGCGGCTGATTCGCGGGCTGCATCACTGGGGCGCCAGCATGATGATCGTGGTGGTGGTACTGCATGGGGTGCAGGTGTTCGTCTTCGGCGCTTACAAGAAGCCGCGCGAGACCACCTGGATGCTGGGCGTGGTCCTATTGCTGCTCACGCTGACTTACGGGCTTACCGGCTACTTACTCCCCTGGGACAACCGAGCTTACTGGGGCACGGTGGTGGCGACTAAGATCGCGGCCTCGGCTCCGCTCGCCGGCCCGTACATGACGCGGCTGCTGGGTGCGGCGAAAGGCGTCGGCGTGGTCACGTTCGCGCGATTTTACACCGTGCACGTGCTGCTGCTGCCGCCGGCGACCATGCTGCTGATTCTCGCCCACGTGTATTTGGTGCGCCGCCACGGCGTAACGCCGCAGCCGGGCGATGAGGCGCTCCCCAGGAAGCCGTTCTATCCAGTGCAGGTATTCAAAGACACGGCGGCCATCTTCCTCGCATTCGCCGTTTTGTTCACGCTGGCAGTGGCGGCCAAGGTGCCGCTGGAACAACTGGCGGACCCGACCGATACGACTTACATTCCGCGCCCCGAATGGTATTTCCTGTTTCTATTTCAGACGCTCAAGTTCTTCGAGGGGCCGCTCGAAATCGTCGGCAGCACCATTCTGCCCGGCCTCGCGGTGCTGGCGCTATTCGCGGTGCCGTTTATCGACCGCGCGCAGATGGTGAAGGTGACACGCCGCACGGTGGCAATCGCTTTCGTGGTTCTCGCGGCCATTGGCTGGAGCGGGCTTACTGCGGCGGCCATCCTGTCGACGCCGCGCGAGGCGGTGGCGCAGGTGGATTACTCGGCGCCCACGAATTGGATCCAGCTTTCGCCGGAGGAGATGGCCGGCATCGCTTACTTCCGCCAGGAGAGCTGCGCCAGTTGTCACTCCGCCGGCTCGTCGGTGGGGCCGGACCTGACCCGCACCGCCGTCCACAAGGACGCGGCCTGGATGATCCGCCACTTCAAGCAGCCCGCGGCAGTCCGTCCGGGCAGCGCCATGCCGCCGGTGGCACTGGGTGATGCGCAGTTGAATTCGCTGGCCGCTTTTCTGCTCAAGCTGACGCCGGAGAATTCGAGCGCGCTCGCCGAGGCTCCGGACTTCGCGGTGCGCGGCGCCGTCGTGTACCAGGCGGGACACTGCGCTGCGTGCCATACGGTGAATGGCGTGGGCATGAAGGTGGGGCCGCCGCTCAACGGCCTGGCCAAGCGCCAGACGCAAAGTTGGGTGAATGATCACTTCGCCAACCCGCAGAAGCTTTCTCCCGGATCCATCATGCCGCCCTACCAGCTCTCTGCGGAGGATAAGAAGAATCTAACGGCCTATCTGTTCTCGCTTCCGGAATAGCCAGCCGTGCTCAGTGCCGCGTTCTGGTGCGGTGGTAAGACGGGCGATCGGTTTCTGTCGCCTGTTCGCTCTGTCTCCAGAATCGGCGCCATTTGAGAAGCGAACTCAGCCGGGGAAAACCGCCTCGCATAGGCTTGCAGCGCGGAGGGCCGGAAGTGTGGCTCCATGCCTTCGAAGCGCTCCACGGCGGCCTCCAGGCATTCGTCGGACGCACTTTCGTAGAGCACGCCACCAAACGCCGGCACGGTTTCCAGCGCGCCACCGCGTCCCAGAGCGATCACGGGCTTGCCGCTNNCGGCACCGTGCGTATAGTCCGCGAAGATCCTCGTCGTTTACATGTCCTAACAAGGTGATGTTAGCGCCCGCGGCCGCCTTCAGCCGGCGGTACTCCGGACCCGCGCCGGCAATAATCAAGCGCCGCCCGCTGCGCGTAAACGCGCGCACCGCGGAATCAATCCGCTTGTAGGGCACCAATCCCGAGACAATGAGGAAGTAATCGTCCGGCGGCTTCCAATAGAAGGAATCCACCTCGACCGGCGGGTACACGACCTCCGACTCGCGGCGATAGGTTTTGCGAATGCGGTTCTGCACGTTGCGGCTGTTAGCGATGAAGTCGTCTACCCGCGCCGCGGAGGCGTAATCCCAGAGGCGGAGGTAATGGGTGAGCGGAGTCATGGCGGCGCGCTTCCAGCGCGAGGCGGTCCAATCGTTGCGATAAGCCGGATAGAGATCCCATAAGTACCGGGGAGGCGTGTGGCAGTAACAAACGTGTCGCGTGGAGGAAGAGACGATCACGCCTTTGGCCGGACCGGATTCGCTCGATACCACCAGATCGTAACCGCGCAGGTCGAAGCTCTCGAGCGCCATGGGCATCAGTGGCAGCAGCGCCCGGTGCCAGCGCCGCAGTGGATTCAGGAATGAGGTCGTGACCTGGTGCAGGCGGACTTCCTGGCTAAGTGTCTGCGGCGCCGAGAACAATGTAAAAATGTCCGCCCCGGGGAGCAAGCGGCACAGCGCGTCGAGCACCTTCTCGCCGCCACGGCGATCTAACAGCCAGTAATGTACGATTGCTACCCGCACCTATATCCAGCTTACTGCTCGCGGATAGATATAGCTGCGGTTTCGAAACGAGTTTTACCGCTGTAACAGGCTTGCGCATGTTATCAAGGATTAGTGACCACTCACGACGCCCTGGGAATAGTGCGGCCCGACCCGTTGCTCTGCCATGTTGACCTGCCGCTGCGCCGGGCGTACCAGCCGGTAGGTTTTCGGCTGCACCTGGCCACGAATTCTCGCGACGTGATCGACGCGGCCGACGAATGCTGGCGCGACTACGAGCCGGAATTCGCCTGCGAGCCAATGGAACTTCGGGTGGTGGTGGAAGCGGAAGGAGGACTGGCGAGCGAGCCGAGTTTCCGGTTGCAGCGAAACCTGTTGTCGATTGTCTCCGACGCGCATAATTTCGCGGTGGTCGACTTCAGCACGCAGCTTGCATGCATTTACGTATCGAAAGAGACCGCGGCGGATCACAATCTGCTGCGCTGGTTTTTCCTGGAGTCGATTGCTTACGTGCTGCTCGCGCAACGCTATTTGGCGCCGCTGCACGCAGCCTCGATCGCGCGCCACGGAACGGGTGTTTTGCTCTGCGGCGCATCCGGGGCCGGTAAGAGTACACTTGCGTTTGCCGCCGCCTGCGCGGGGTGGACGTTTCTGTCGGACGATTGCACCTGGCTGCTGGCCAGCGGTTCCGACGCTACCGCCGTCGGCAGACCGCACCAGGTGCGGTTCCGCGACGATGCGCCGGGTTTGTTTCCGCGCCTGGCCGGCTATGCCGTGCGCGAGCGGCCCAACGGCAAGATAGGAATCGAGGTGCCGACGCGCGCCTTCCCGGAGATTCGCACCGCACTGCGGTGCAGGGTCGGCGGCCTGGCGTGCCTGGACCGCCGCCAGGGAGCGCGGCCGGCGATGGAGCGCGTGGAGCCGGCCGAAGTGGCGCGTCAACTGCTGAATTCCTGCAGCTATGGCGCGGAGGTGGACGCGATGCACGAACGAGCCACCCGCAGGCTGCTCGATCTGCCTGCGTGCCGATTGCAATACGAATCGCTGGAGGACGGATTGCGGCTGCTTTCCGAGTTCGGGGACGCGATCGGCGCCGGGGCCGCGTCAGGGGGTGCCGCTTGATGTGTCGATCCTGGGCGCGCCGCGGTTCGGCTCTTAGCCAATGACGGCGGCAGCCGCAAGCACGCGGCCGAACCCCTGGCCGGGATGTCGCGCTCTTCCCAGCGGCCCCGCAGCGGCGCTAGCCGCGCTGCATCTTGCCGAGCCGGAGTTGAGCGGCATCCGCCACCTCTCCGACCGCGACTGGCGCCGGGCTCTCGATTACTGCGATCGCTCGCACCTCACGCTTGCTCTGCATAGTGCGGCGCGGGGCGCGATGCCCGAGTGGGTGCGCGAGCGAACGGATCGCAACGCCGCGCAGAACCAGCAGCGCTTGCGCCGCACCGAAAAGGCGTATCGCGCCGTGGCGCAGTGCCTGACGACGCACGGGATCGAGTTTCTGGCGCTGAAGGGCATCACGCATTGCGCGCAGTTCGGAACACCGGCCGCGGAACGCGTACAGTACGACATCGATCTGTTCTCACCGCCGGAAAGCGTTCACGCAGCGGAAGCGGCTTTACGCGACCTGGGCTACGAGCGGATCCCGCGGATGGAGGACTTCCCCACCGATCATCTGCCCACGTTGATCCGCAGGACCGGCTGGGAATGGCGCGGCGACTTTTTCGATATCGATATCCCGCTGTCCGTCGAACTGCACTTCCGGTTTTGGAACGATGCCGTGGAGCGGCTGCCTGCGCCGGGAACCGAAGAGTTCTGGGGGCGCCGCAGCAGGCTGCGCGTGGCGGATGTGGATCTCGACGTCCTGCGCCTCCCCGACGCGCTGGCGTATGCCGCGCTGCACTTCCTGCGGCACGTATTGCGCGGCGACACCATCACGTTCCACGCGCATGAGATTGCCCGCTTCCTGGATACCAGGTCCGAGGGCAGTGAATTCTGGGACGAGTGGAGCGCGCTCCATTCGCCGCCGCTGCGCCGACTGCAAGCCGTGGCGTTCCGATTGGCGACAGAGTGGTTCGGATGCCGGGTCGCGCCCGCACTGGAACGGGAGATGGCCGCGCTGCCCAGCGCCACCCAGCAGTGGTTCGCCGATTTTGCGACTGCCCCGGCAACATCGCAGTTCAACTCCAATAAAGAGGAACTGTGGTTGCATCTGAGTCTGATCGAGGCGCGGCGCGATAAGTGGAGCGTGGCGCGGCGCCGGCTGCTGCCCGGCAACCTGCCACGAGACGGCGGCGCGGTTCACGTTCCGCGAAGTGAATTGACGTGGCGGAAGCGCGCGCGTTACAAGCTGCGGCATTTAGCGTACGTGGCACGGCGGGCGCGCCGCCATGCGGCGTCGCTCGCGGGAACGGCATTTTCCGGCGCCCGGTGGTGGGGGCGGGCGAACGGACTGAGCAGCCAGTTTTGGATTTTTCTAGCGACCGCCATCCAGTTCAACTTCGGGCTCTTCATTTTCTTCCTGCTGTACAACCTGCACCTGTTCGACCTGGGTTACCGCGAAGATATCCTGGGCGTGGTGGGCGCCAGCGCCACCATTGGCAGCATCGTGGGCACAATTCCGGCCGCCCTTCTGATGCGGCGTTTCGGCCTGCGCAGGGTGCTGCTGGCCGATATCGCGGCGACCGCCGCGATTGTCACCATGCGCGCCCTGACGACTTCGCGGCTGCCGCTGATCGCTCTAGCCTTCGCCGCCGGATCGATCTTCTCCGTTTGGGCCGTGGCCATCAACCCGGCCATCGCAGGCGCGGTGGAAGAAAAGCGCCGCCCGCTGGCGTTCAGTATGTTCTTCGCGGTCATGTTCTCGGTCGGGATCGTGGGCAGTTATGCGGGCGGATTACTGTCAGCATGGCTGCACGGCAAGCAGCCGGTGCTGTTGCTGGCCGCGCTCCTGGTGGCGCTGGCGCTGGTTCCGGCGTGGTATCTCAAACCAGGCGAGCCCCCGAAAGAAAGCGCCAGGGTCTATCCGCGCAGCCCGTTTCTGCTTCGGTATCTGGCGGCATTCGCGGTGTGGAACCTCGCCACCGGAAGCTTCAACCCGTTCGCCAACGTCTATTTTGCGCACCTGCGATTTCCCGCCCAGCGAATCGGCAGCGTTTTTTCCGGCTCGCAAGTGGCGCAACTGGTTGGCGTGCTGATGGCGCCCGCGATCTTCCGGAAGGCTGGCCTGGTGACCGGCATCGTGTGGATGATGGCTGCGACCGCGATCGGGCTCGTCGGACTGTCGACTCAGTCAACCGCCACCGTGGCCGTGCTGGCGTACGCGTGGTACATGGCTTTCCAATGGATGAGCGAGCCGGGCCTGAACGCGCTGCTGATGAGCCGCGTGGCCGAGCGCGAACGCAGCGGAGCTTCCGCGCTCAATTACCTGGTCGCGTTTTCCGCGCAAGCGGTGGCGGCGCTGGCCGCCGGCCGGCTGCTGGCGCACTTCGGTTATGGCGTGGTGTTGGCGGGCTCGGCGCTGCTCGCGGCGGGCGCGGCCGGACTGTTTCAGGCATTCGTCAATTCGCGCGCGGCGGAGCCTCGCGCGGCCCACTCGATTGTCGCCAGTACCTCCTGATGGTACCTTTCGAGCGTGAACCGCGCACGCCACTGTTCTCTTGCCGCTTCGGACAGCCGCGCCAGTCTTTCCTCCGGACCCGTCAGGATCTCGATCGCCAGTGCCGCCATGTGCTCCATTGAGTCCGCCAACATGCCGGGCAGGCCGGCGGCCACCTCCGGAATCCCGCCGGATGGAAATGCAATCACTGGCACGCCGGCCGCGTACGCCTCCGGAATCACTCGCGTGGTCGCCTCGGGGCCGGTGGATGGCACCAGCAATAGATCGAGTCTGGACAGCACCGCGTGGATATCGGCGACCCATCCAGTGAATTCCACGGGAAGGCCTGTCGCTTCCGTGCGCACCTGGGCAGCGTAGCGTTGCGCGCGCGGGTCGGAAAACAGCGGGGCGCCGCACACGACGAACCGGCATCCGGGCAGTGCGCGATGAACGATTGCCGCCGCGCGCAGAAATTCGCGCTGTCCTTTTTCGGGCGCGATCCTGCCGATGCAGCCGATGCGCGGCGGGCCGCTCGGCCGCTCGGCGGTTCGCGCAGGCCCCGCCACGCCGTTATAGATCACCTTCACGCGCTCCCGGGGAACGAACTTCGTCCACGGCTCCGCCACGAACCGGCACGCCGCGATAACCGAGGCATCCGGGTGAAGTAGCGCTTCGCCCGCCATCCATCGCGACAGGCCTGCGCCGATGTAACTGTGGGAGTGAAAAACCACGGGCAAGCGCAGTCCCACCACCGCCGGCAGCAATCGCGGGCCGTTCACGTAAACCAAATCGGCCTGTATCTGTTTCGCCAACAGCCGAACCTGCCGCGTGAGTCGCGGCGCCCCGCTGAGGAAGCGCAGCGTGTCCATTAGCGATTTCCGGCCGGAGCGATAAGGCCCGCAGTCGACTGTTGCCGTCTCAAAACCTAGCGCGCCGATCTGTTTGAACAGCGGGCCATCGCCGGGCATGCCTACCACCGCTTCCCAGCCGCGTTCTCGCATGGCGGGCAGCAACTCCATCAGCGCTTGCTGCGCGCCGCCTGGATCGCTGAACTGGTCCAGGATGAGCAGCCTCATTGGCGAACCGCCAGCGCGAGCACCCAGAAGTACACAGGCAGCACGCGCCAATAAGTGAGTAGATCGCCGGAAGCCATCTGCACCACTTGTCCGGACCAGAAACAGAGCATCCAGGCGCCGAAAAACGACCGGCGCGCATCGGGGGCCTGCGCTGCCCGGCGCGCCGCACGCAGGATGGCGACATTCAACCACACCAAAGCAGCCAGGCCGCCGATGCCGGTTTCCACCAGCAGGCTGAGGTACATGTTATCGGCGACTACCGTGGTACCGAGGTAATTACTGTACGGCAGCGTTTTATAACCGATTCCGAACAGCAATTGCCATGGATGGGCGGCGATCCAGTCCACCAGGATTCTCCAGCTTGCCACGCGGCCGGAAAGCACGCCTTCGGTGGCCGAGAAGAGATACTGGGCCGATGCTTCCAGGCGCAGCCAGTACATCTGGATGAACGCTGGAAAGATCTTCCAGGTGAGCAGCGAGATACCCGCCAGACAGGCCGCCAGAGCCGGCGCCCTACGCAACAGCCGCAGACGGCGCCGGTTCAGCCACGCCAGCACGGCCAGCGCCCCCAGCGCATTGATGAGCGATCCGCGGGAGTACGAGAGCACCAGCGCGGCGAGGAAAACCGCGCCTCCCGCCGCCATCGCCTTGCGCGACACGGGCGCTTCGGCACGCGGCCGCGATAGCCCAACGGCGATCATGACCAGAAAAAATGCGCAGAAATTGCCCAGCGTGCTGGCTTCATAAAACAGACCCTGCGCGCGGCGGTACATGCCGGAATCGAGCCAGACAAATTGCGCCCCGTAGCCGGCCGGCGCGGGGAACTGATAGTAAAAGTCCACGCAAGCGAACAGCGCCGCAACCGCCGCGGCTCCGAACAGCCAGCGCGTGGCGCGAAACAAATCGAAACGGATGGACGGACCGTGCGCCGTGTACAGGTAAACGTAAACCGGAATCGCAAACAGAGCTACTCGTGCCAGGCTGCCGGCCGCAACTTCCGCGCCCGAATGTATGGCTGCCACCGCAACACTGGCGGTAAGAACGGCCGTCAACGTCAGCAGCGCGGCGCTCACCCCGGACCACATGAAGCGCCATTCGGCCAGCCAAATCAAACCACAGAACACTCCCCAGGCAGCTAACAGGAGAGAGGGATGCGGCCCCGAATTGCCGATTGCGATCGGCAGCGGCGGCAGCAACAGCGCCGCCCCAAGAAATGCGGCGAGCCAGCGCTCCGGCCGCCCAAGCGTCCACCACGCGAAAAGAACCAGTGCGGCGGGCGCGGCCAGCACTGCCTTGGCACCCAGCCCCGGAGCTACCGCAATCGCAGCAGCCCACACGCCCAACAGAGCCGCCCACGCCCGGCTTCCGCGCGATTCGGAATAGACAGCGGCATTCACCGGCCGCCTTCTCCCACCGCGCGAAACTCGCCGCGCCGCGAACCCGCCCGCTGTTCCTGGTAGCTCATCTCCAGCGTGAAATAGATCATCGGCAGTAGCAGGCCTAACAACAGCGCCGCCGCCAGGTTGAGGGGCAGATTCGGCGAAGACGGCCTCTCCGGAACGATCGCCGGGTCGATGATTCTGAGCCGCTCGCCACGGTAACCGGACTCGCCACGGGCTTCGCCGAGCCGTTGCTCCATCGCGGTCAGCGCGGCTTCATCGGCCTTGCGCTCGCTTTCGAGCTTGTCGCGATCCGCCAGCCGCTGCGCCAGAAGCTTCTGCTGTTCCGCCTCCTGTCGATCGAGCGCAAGCAGTTGTCGTCGCAGTTCCTGCAAGCGAGCGCGAGAGGTGCTTGGGGCCATGCTGGCCTGAACCTGCCAGGCACGATCCGCGGATTCGGCGATTTCGAGTTCGGCGCTGGCGATCTGGTGCTGCATGTCCGACCTCAAGCCAGCCGCCACGGTCAGGTCCGATTGCAGCGCGTCCACCGGTTCGCCGGCCAACATGTGGGACCAGGCGGCGTCGGTCTCCTGCAAACGGGCCTGCGCGCGGCGCTCCTCTTGAGCGACGGCTTCCACCAGGTCCAGTGCACCCTGCATCGCGATGGCCCGATTCATTTCCACCGTCTCGTCGGCCAAGAATCGAGCTAGCGCTTGCGCCCGTTGCGGATCCGGCAGAGTGGCGGCAATCTCCAGAATGCGCGTGTTGCGCACAATCTCAACCCGCAGCACGCTCTTCTGCAACGATTCGATCGGACGGTTCCCGAGTAACTGCCGCAGGCCGAAGCGTTCCACTGCCTTTTGAAAGAGGCCGCCGGCAGTGGCAAAGCGCTCGTAGGTCCTAAGTGACTCCAGGTAGATAGGACTCACCGCCATGGCGGCGCGAATGTCCGCTCCCGCCGGCGGATCGATGACGATACGAGCCGTCGCCGTGTATTGGCGAGGCATCAGCAGAGTCGCAACCAGCGCGAGAGTCACGGCAATCGCACAGCTTGTCGCGAGCGTGCGCCAGCGCAACTTGATGTAACCTACGTAACGAAACGCGTCCGTTGAGTCCGCCATCCTGTTTACTTGAGCTAGTGTAACCTATATGGCGTTCTTAGTTGCCTTGATTGTCCCGTTAGTAGCGTTAATTGTAACGCCCGGTCTGTTATTTTACTTTGATGTCACTCCCAAGTTAGTGGTGCTGCTCGCCTTTACGGCTGCTCTGCTGGTTGCCTGGGCCTTTCGGAGTCCGGTTCGCATACGGGGCTTTCCCTGGTTCTCGCCAGTGGTGCTCTTCGGATTAGGCTCCCTAGCCCTATCCACAATCCTTTCTGCCAGCCCCGCGCTATCGCTATACGGAACCTCCTGGAGGCGTTACGGAGCTCTGTCCCAAGCCAGCATTCTGGCCGTTGCATTTCTGGTCGCCACTCACATTGCCGGGCGTGCGGAGCGAGCCACAGCCATTCTGCGCGGGATTTCAGCTAGCGCTCTGCTCGCAGCAGTGTACGGAATTGCCCAGTACTGCGGATGGGACCCATTCCTTCCGGCCTCGGCATATCACATAGGGGAAGGCGTTTGGACAATTGTCCGGGCACCTGGAACCCTCGGTTACTCCAGTTACTTCGCAGTCTGGTTGAATATGGCCTGCTTCGCGAGTTTGGCTGGCCTGGAGTCGGATACCAATGTAACATGGCGGTGGATCGCCGGTGCATCAGCGGTGATCTCCGTTGGTGCGATGTTACTGAGTGGGACGCGCGGAGCTTACGTCGGTCTGTTGGCCGGCGGTGGTGTATGGCTCATCTGGAGGGGGCTCCACTTGACGCGGCGGCTGATCGCGGGCTTGGCGATGGTGGTTCTGGCTGGCCTGGTCTTCTATTCTTCGCCGGCCGGATTGCAAATGCGCAGCCGCGCGAGGTGGTTTGCCGAAGACCCGTGGGGCGGCGCGCGGCTGTATCTATGGCGCGACAGCGCGCGCATGGCGGTGGATCGGCTGGCCGTTGGGTATGGCCCGGAAGTTTTCAGCGCGGCGTTTCCTCGTTATGAATCGCGGCAACTGGCGGTGGCCTATCCCGACTTCGCCCACGAATCGCCGCACAATATGTTTCTCGATTCACTTGTGGCGCAAGGCCTTCCCGGCCTGGCGGCGCTTTGCGGCATTTGTGCCGCCGGGTTCGCGGCAGCATGGCGGTTGCGGGCGAAGAGAAGCGCATTGGCCGCCTGGATGGCGGCCGCTCTGGCGGCGGCCATTGTCAGCCAGCAGTTTGTGGCGTTCACGATACCCACGGCGCTGACGTTCTATATAATCGTCGCCGTCGCGGTCGGGCTTGGGTGCGAGACGGTCGTGGCGCAGCGGCGGATGCTTTCCAAACTCCTAGCACTCGCGTTGGCGCTGGCGCTGATCTGCTTTGGTGTGCGCTTCACCGTTTCGGATAGCGCCCTGGCGCTGGCTCAACTCGATATCAATTCCGGTGACGCCGCGTTGGCTGCCGCCCACTATCTCGAATATGAACATTGGCGGCTTCCGGGAACCGCCGCCGACCTCTGGTATTCGCGCGCACTGTTCGACCTGGCACACCGGACCAAGAGCCCGGCGACCGCGGTACGGGCCACAGTCGAAGCCGGAAGCGCAGCCCTGCGGGCCATCGGCACGACGGAATACCCAGCCAACGCATGGTACAACCTGGCGGAACTCTGTGCCTCGCAAAACGATGCTGCGGGCGCCGAGATAAGCCTGCACGCAGCGATCGCGGCCGACAACCAGTGGTTCAAACCGCACTGGACGCTGGCGCAGTTGCTTCTTATCGAATCTCGATTGGAAGAGGCACAGCGGGAAGCCGCTTTGGCCGCAGTGCTGGATGGCGGAAAGTTCCCCGAAGTTACTCGTACGTCGCACGACATTAGTGCGAAACAGCGCCAAGTTTCCGCGCAACCTAAGTAAACTGTCATCGCGCACGGCGGGCAACCTAGGTAAAATCTCATCCGGAAGAGTGAATCAGGCGACCGACGCACTTAGAATAGACAACAGGAGAAGCAAAATGAAACTCACCTTTATAGCTCTACTAACTCTCGCTTGTGCGGCTACGGTATTTGCCCAAACGCCAGTTGTGGCATCGGGGGGAGTGCTGAATGCGGCGAGCTTTGCGACTAACCAAGGAGTGGCTCCTGGTTCTTTGGTTTCGATCTTCGGGACCAACCTCGCCACCAGCCTGGCCCAAGCCGATACCATCCCCCTCTCCACATCGCTGGGCGCCGTGACTGTGATGTTTAACAACATACCTGCGCCGCTGCTGTTTGTAAATCACGATCCCGTAAACGGCGATCAGATTAACGCCCAGTTGCCGTTCGCGGTGGGCACCGGCAATGCGCAAGTGACCGTCACCCGCGGCAGTGCCGTGTCGGCGCCTGTAAACCTCAATGTCATACCCTCCGGGCCGGGCATTTTCGCGGTGAACTTCGGAGTCGGCCAAGCCATCGCTTATGGCAACAGTGACGGCCAACTTGCCGCGGCACCGGGTGCAGTCTCCGGATTGACTACGCATCCAGCAAAGATCGGCGACACGAGCACCCTGGCGATCCTGGCCACCGGGCTGGGCGCCGTGAACCCTCCCGTAACCACGGGAAGCGCCGTTACCGACGGTCAAGTTCATTACACCGTGACGAATCCCACCGTGATGGTTGGCGGCGTGGAGGCCCAATTGGTCTTTTCCGGGATGCAGCCCCAGTTTCCCGGCGTCTACCAGATCAACATCATCCTTGCTCCCGGCACTCCCACGGGCAACGCGGTCCCATTGCAATTCGTAATGAACGGGATCACGACCACGGATCAGGTTACGATCGCGGTTACGAATTAGGCCCGCCGAGCCAGAGGTAGGACAGGCGATCGTCTTTTGTCGCCTGTCGAGGCGTCGTGTTTTAGCGAGGCAGGACAGACCACGGACAGCGATGGTCTGTCCTACCTGTTACCAGGAGTTACTCCCGCGCAGCACTTCGGGGATCGTCCGTAACAATACTTGCAGATACATCCGCAACGAGCGGTTTCGCGCCAACTTCAGGTCCAGGCTGCGCCGCTCGGGGTAGCTCAACCGATTGCGTCCCGACACCTGCCACAGCCCAGCGAGTCCCGGCTTGACTTGAAGGATCTCCTGCGCCGCGGCGCCATAGTGCCGAGCGAGTTCGGTCGCGGTAAGCGGCCGGGGACCAACCAGCGACATTTCGCCCGCGATCACGTGCCAGAGTTGCGGGATTTCGTCCAAGGAATGGCGGCGGCAGAAGCGCGCGAACCAGTGGGTTACGCGAGGATCGGAATCCTGTTTGTTCTCGGGTCCTTCGTCGTCGTGGATATACTCGATCCAATGAGAGCCTGTCGCTGCCCGCAGTGAGTCCTGGCCCCACATAATGCGGAGCTTGAGCATCCAGAGCGTCGATCCGCACCATCCTACACGGCGGTGGGCGATCAGCGGCGTGCGGCGCGATAGAAACGACACCGCGACCGCGCTGGCGCCGATTACCGGACTTATAGCCACGAGTAAGACAGCGGAGGTAACTCGCTCGGCGATTCCGACCGCCTGCCATACCAGATCGACGGTGGGCGATGTTTCGCGAACAATCCCGATCGAACCCATAACTATACCTGCTGCGATGTTACCGTCATCGCGTTCCGGGCCTTGTTGGCCTGGTGTAAACAGAGCGTAAAATCGTGTCGGGCGGAGAGAGTGCGGGCGTCAGGCGGGCAGGCGAATCAGGAAGCGAGCGCCGGGGCCGGTCGTGGAGTCGGCCCAAATCTCGCCGCCGTGATCGAGGATGGTCCGCTTCGACAGGGCCAGCCCGAGGCCCATTCCGTGGCGCTTGCCGGCGGTGGCGAAAGGCTCGAACAGATGCGGACGCACTTCGCTGCTGATGCCGGCGCCGTCGTCCTCCACGCTCACGATCACAGAGTGGTCCGCGGACTCGGCGGAAACGCGCACGTGGCCGCCGTGCGGCAGAGCGTCGATGGCGTTGGCGATCAGGTTCTGGAAGACTCGCTCGACGGACGGCCGGTCGAGGGTGAGTTCGATCTCGGGCGAAACATCGCATGCCAGAGAGACGCCGGGGCGGGCGGCGGCATCGGCGAGCGAATCGCAGGCGGCGAGAACCACATCGCGCAAGCGGCAGGCTTCGCGGCGCCGGCTGTGGCCGCGGCTGGTGTCGGCCAGTTCCTGCAGCATCGCCAGAATCCGCCGCGACGAGCCGTAGATGCTGGATGCAAGCTTCTTTACCTGGTCGGCGGAGAGTTCTGCATCCACCAGCATTTCCGCGCCGCCGTAAATCGCCGCCAGGGGATTGCGGAGATCGTGGATGATCGAGGTAGACAGTCGGCCGACGGTGGCGATCCGCTCCTGGCGAATCAACTCCTGGCGCGCAATGCGCAGGGAAGCGCACATTTCGTTAAAGCTTTCGGCCAGGCGTCCCAGCTCGTCCGAGCTGGACACGGGGACCTGCGCGTCGTAGTCGCCGGTCGCGATTCGCTCGGCTGCCCGCTCCAAAGCGCGGACGGGCTGCACGATGCGCCGGGCCAACAGGTACGTGCCGGCGAGCCCGAGGCAGATCGCCAGCATCCATATCACCACCATCTGAACGCGCAGCGTCGCCAGGCGCCGGTCGGCGGCCTGGAAGGAGCGCAGAATGCGCAGTTCGCCGACCTGGCGGCCTGCAATGTCAGCGAGCGGCATGACGAACTGCGCATAATTCGAATCGGCGATGCGGACCTGCTCCCGGCGCGTAAGATCCCCGGGCACGCTGACGGGAAGCGTCGATGCGATGGGCCGTCCGCGCGAAAAGAAGACGAAGTCGCTGCCGGTGGCTTGCTTCAGCTCGTGCGCCAGAGTGGCATCCACCTCGAAGCAGGCGACCAGCACATTGAGCAGCGCCGATCCTTGCGCAGCGGCTACATACACCGGCGTCACCACGGTCTGGTAAAGCCGTCCATTTTCGATCACGAATCCAGTGGCTTGGCCGGGAAAGCGAGCGGCGGCGGCGGCGAGCGGGAAACTGGGAGCGATCTCCTCCGCCGAACCGAGCGAGGCAACCACCGCTCCTCCAGGCTCCAGCACGTAAAACAGAGTGCGGCTGGGAGCGATGCTGTTCCAGAGCTCGCTGGCGGTATCGCGGATGGTGGTCTGATCGCGCGTGCCAAATGCGGCGCGCACGTCGGACATGCGGCTCAGCACAAGGCTGACCGACGCCAGCCGCTCCGCACGGGCGCTCCACAGCGATTCATAGGCGCGGGAGCTGGCGGCCACTTCTTCATCTAGCATGACGGCGGCGATGCGCATGAAGTGGTTCTGCACCAGCCAGCCGGCTACAGCCAGCAGGCAGATGATGGCCACCGAGGTGGAAAGCATGATCTTCCACAGCAGCGACATGGATTGCAGGTGGCGCACGGCTATTTGTGAGTGGCGGGATAGAAGCCCGCGTCGTCCGGCGCAGGCGGGTAATCCTGCCCGTACTTGTTCTTATGCGGAATGGAGAGGTAGCCGGTCTCGGAAATGGAGACTGGCGGAATCGAAACGCGCTCGCCGGAGACGGTGACGCGGCGGCCCGCGCTTCGCAGCGCGGTTTCGGTGGCGCGTTCGTGAAAGAAAGTGAGATCGTACTCGCCCTCCGGTGCGCCGGCGATATCGAAACGTCCGTCCGCCTTGGAGACGCCGAATAGGGGCGTATCCAGCACCACGATGACCGCGCTCATACTGGAATGGATGTTACAAAACACACGCACGATGCCGGGGCGGCTGAAGTGAATGCTGCGCGTGGAGCCGGGCGGATACAGGCCGACATCGAAAAGCTGGCCATCGTAATTGGAGAAAGCATTGTGAAAGATCGGATCGAGATTGGGAAAATCCACCGTAGAGCCGACTGTAACGATCAGCAGATGTGGCTGAAACATTTTGTCCTTCTGCAGCATCTGGACGTGCAACGGGGCCGGCGGCCGCACCGCCCCGACGGGCTCCAGCCAGACGGCCACTCCGGAATAGTCGTGGTGCTGGCGGACCGCCGGCGCGCGCGAATCGACCAGCTCCACGCGGCCCAACACCGTGGCGGCGAAACCCGGGCACGCCATCGCGGCGCTAAAACAGATACGCGAAAGCAAGGTCATAGTGAGGGTTGAGGCGCGTTGGCGACCCAATGTACGCCGTCTGGACGATTGCCGACTCAAAGCTGGCCACCACATTCGAGACAATCTGATACATGGCGTTAGCGCCGTAGGACTGGTTCTTGGAGATCAGGCCAGTCTGCAGGTCGCGGTTGCGGTCGTCTTCCTCGCCGCCAAACAGGTGAAACGCGAGGCGGCGCGTGGCGCGATACTCGAGTTGCGCCCAGCCGCCGGCGCCATGCACCGGCTGCGGAACCCCGCTGTAGGGTACCACGATGCCTTGGCGAAGGCCGCCGATCACGCCCAGGTTCTCGCCGAGAAAAACCGCGCCAGTGAGCGTGAAGGCGCGCGCCAGAGGAATGCGCCAGTCCACGGACGCAATGCGCGACGGCACCGAAACCCCAAGTAACTGCGAGTTACTAACATGGAAACCGGGCGCGATCTCGAAGTTGCCATTGTCGCCGGACTTCATCCAAAACACGAATCTGCCTTCGAGTGCCGGCCGGCCGGCCGGTGCGTAAGAGGAGTATTCGGCGGCAACGTTGCCGGCCTCGCTGGTTTCGAGGACTCCGGCTTGGGCGCGGAACCCGGCCGAATCGCCGAATAGAAACCGCTGCTCGATGCGTGCCTGCGGCCGCCAGAGCCAAAGGTTGCCGGCGCCGGTGAGCGGAGAGTAGCCGACCTGGGCCAGTGAGTCCGGTTCGCGGGGCGCCAGGATGGGTTTGTCTTGCGCCACCGTAAAGGTGGTGTTCGTCCACTGAAAATTGAGGGAAGCGATCCGTAAACGGACCAACTGGTCCAGCGAGTCACCGGAGCCGCCAAACAGGTCCACGTAAGCGTCGCCGGAGACTTCGGCTCCGGCGAAACGCTCGGGCGCCTGGAACTTCAGCCCGACAATGGTTTGGCGTAGCGTGGCGCCGTCGGAACGCGCGGCGGCCGCGGCGTCAGCAGTGGTGGGGTCCTGCGCGCCGCCGCCGTATTTGCCGTTCATATACGAATTGAAGAGAACCATGCCTGTGAGCTGGATCGCCGAATGGTGCTCGGATTCGATGCGGGTCTGTGCCAGGTCCTGGATCCGCTGTTCCGCCACATCGATCCGCTCCGCAACAGGCGGGGCGGCCGGAGGGGATGCTGCGGTGGAAGCGGCAGTCGCGGAAGCAATCTGCTCGCGCAGCGCGCGGATCTCCGACATCAGCTCGCGGTTCTGCTGTTCCAGAACGTCTAGGCGCTGAAGAATACGTTCCAGGTCCGCCGGGTCGCGCGACTGTGCGGCCAATATGCCGGGAACCAACACCAGGAAAAAGACACGCAGCTTAGGATGCATGGATCAATTCCTTGACCTTGCGCCGGATGGCGCTGGGCGAGTAAGGCTTGGGGAAATACGCGTTCGCGCCCAGGCTCAGGGCGCGCTCCGGAGAGGCCGGATCCGGGTCACCGCTAGTGACGAGGATGGGCAAGTGGGCGAAGCGCGGCTGGTTTCTCAACCGCGCGATCAGTTCGAAGCCGTCCATCGATGGGAGGTGAATGTCGGTGATGACCGCCGCGATTTCGGTCGAGTCCAGAATCAGCAGCGCCTCTTCCGCCGTGGATGTGTGAGCCAGGCGGGGCTCCGTATCGCTGTCGAAGGCGATTTCCAGCGTGGAGATACAGTGGGATTCATCTTCGACCAGAAGTACCGTACGGCGCAGGATCATTGCTCCACGTCCTTAAGGGATGAAACGATAACCGACGCCGTGCATGGTCACGAAATGGCGGGGCGTCTCCGATTCCGTCTCCAGTTTCTGGCGCAGGCGCACCACGTGAGCGTCCACCGTTCGCGTATTCGGAAAGGCGTCGTAGCCCCACACCGAGTTAAGAAGCACGTCGCGGCTCAAAGCCCGGTCCGGGTTCTGGACGAAGAATACCAGCAGCTTGTACTCCGCTTTGGTGAGCTTAACCTCGTCACCGTGCTTGTGCACCAGGGAACGGTCGAGATCGACTTCGACGTCGGAAAAAGTGATGGCGTGACTGGCTTCGGTAGTCGTGCGGCGCAGGACCGCGCGGATCCGAGCCAGCAGCTCGCGCGTACCGAAGGGCTTGACAATGTAATCGTCAGCTCCAATTTCGAGCATCAGCACCTTGTCGATCTCGTCGCCGATGGCGCTGAGCACGATCAGCGGCGTCTGCACTCCGGCGTTACGCAGTGTTTTGCAGACGTCCACGCCGCTGAGACCGGGCATGCGGAGGTCAACCACGATCAGGTTGGGGCGCGCGGTCATGGCTTCCTGCAAGCCGATCTTGCCATCGGCCGCGAAAATCGCGCGAAACCCCTCCTTCTCCAGCATTACACCGATTACTTCGCGAATGCCGGCATCATCGTCGATGACCAGGATGGTCTGCATGCTTCAGGCCCTTAATTCTATCGGATTCCCCATCGTCGCGCATGCGCGATACGAAAGCGGAGGGGCCACTTCGCGCGGCTCCCGCGGCGGCTGATAGCGGCAGCCATTGCCGCACACCGATTCCAGGTGCCGGTGACCGAAAGCGCCCAACTTCTTGCGCAGGCGGGCCAGGTGCACGTCCAGCGTCCGGGTTCGGATCTGGCCGCCGTAGCCCCAGATGGCTAACAGCAGATCCGTCCGCGTGAAGATCTCGCCTTGGTTAGCCGCCAGAAAGCTCAGCAGCAGGTATTCCTTGGCGGTCAACGAGATGGATTGGGAATCCAGCGTCACCGCGCGATTCGCGAAGTCAATCGTCAGACGGGTGTCCTGGTAGGGTTCCCGATTCGTGTTTGCAGCCCAAAGTGGTTCCATGTTGATTCAGCCCTCGATACGGATGTTAACGGGAAGGCCAATCAGAGGTCGTTGGGGAATTGTAAAGAGGGTGTAAAAGTATCGCGGAGGTTCGGTTGCGCCGGCGGTCTTGCCGCCGGTGTGCGCCGGTTATCAATCGGCGACCGGGCCGGGCACGCTCGGCTTGGCTTGTGGCAACGCACTCAGAACGACCAAAGCACGCTGGTGTAGCCGGTGTTGGCGTGGAAATTCTGGTTCTCACCCAGCAAGTGAAACAATTCGCCGTAGCCATAGAACTGCCATCCCGCGTTCCAGCGCAGCTTGGGCGTTATTCGAATCGAGAGCCGTGCCATCGGAGACTGATAGGTCAGCGGGAAGGTCTGGACGGAGTCGAGTAGTGCCGCGATCGGATCGGTTACTCCAACCGGCACCGCCGAGGAGCGGCCGTCGCCGGTGTCCTTCGTGATGGTGTAGCCGGCGTATAGGTCGGCGCGACGGCCGATGCCGAAACGCACGCCCGCATTGGCGGCGTGGATGTTACTAATGTAAATCGAGTCGTAACTGGTCTGGAGCTGCGGGGATTGGATGCCCGCGAAGAATGCCAGCCCGCCCACGGTATCCAGGTGCAGCTTCGAGTAACTGGCATCGAAGGTCAGCCAATCCCGCAAAGCAAAAGAAGCCGCCGCGTTGTATTGCCGCGATCGCGAACTGTAGGTCGTGAAAGAAAGCGGAGCGTTCTCGTTATCGAGCTCCCGGTAGCCGGTGGAAAGCTGGAGCTTGCGCGCGCGGTACTGAATGCGTCCGCCGAGCGTGTGGTAGTTGCGGTCGCTCATCGGCGCGAGCGGGTGATCGGCATGACCAACTTCGCCTTCCAGGTTGATCGAAAGCGGCCGGAGAGGGCGGAAACGGACGCCGAAGCTGCCGGCGTTCAAGTGGCTGGTCTGTTGGTAAAGGTCGCTCACCGCGCTGCCGGCCACCGACGGAAACGAAAACGCCTCCAGAAACCGAATCTGGCGGTCGGAATCGGTGAAGCCGGCATAGGCGCTGAACCAGTTGTTGAAACGATAGTTCAGGTCGGTCGAATTGGCGACGGTGCGCACGCCGAGAAATTTGAAGTTCAGCGTGGTGCTGGTGCCGGTTCCGTTATCGAATTCGGTGAAGGAGGAATCGCCGTCGATACGGGTGTCATGCACCGCCGTATTGTTGACGATGCTGAGGCGGCTGGTGGGGAAAACGCTGAAGCTGAAATCGCCGGCCACCACCGGCCGTTGCGCATCGCCACTCACCACCACCTGGCGATTTTCCGCCGCGCCAATGCTGTTCAGTCCGGTCGTCACCTCATTCAGCGCAAATCCGCCCGTGCCCAGGTTGTAAGTCAGGCGCGCGTTGAGCGCCCAGTATTTGTGGCTGCCATAAACGTTGCCGAACCAGCCCGGATTCGATCCATGGTTCGGTTCCGAACGTTGGAATGACGTGAGCACCGTGGGATCAGTCGCCACGCCGGAGGTCTCGGCGCCGGTGAGACTGTAGTTGGAATCGTCCTTATAGAAATCCCACGTATGACGCGCGATGAAGCGGAGACCAGCCCAATCGGCCAAAATGCCGACGCTGTACTCGTTCCACTGCTGCTTCACGTTTTCAAACACTGGAAAGGCGGAGGAAAACGTATCGAAACCCTGCACGGTGGAAAGAGCCGGTCCGTTGTCCGTATTGCGGCTGTAACCCAGTTCCACTTGGAAGTGCGACTCTGGAAAGAGCGTCAGAGAGTGATTCTGTAACCCGCGCACGGTGTCCATGAGGTGCTCGCCGCCGGAGATCACCAGGCAGGGGTTGTAGTAATCGTCCTCGCGCCAGAGCATGTCGTAACGATAAAGGCCGTTCTTCTGGATCCGCAGGCTGGCCGTCTGATAAGGGTCGTTGCCGAGGCCGCTGGTGGAAAGCACTATCTCGTCAAACCAACGGCCATGGCCCTCCTTCGAATTGATACTTAGGTTGGTCGCCAACAGGCGGATGCCGTCGCCGTAATTGACGTCACTGCGATAAGTGTCCACACTGCCGCCGGTCGCACGCCAGCGGTAGCCGAGTTCGAACGAATCGACGATATTGTAATTGGCGAAATCGCCGCCGCGCGCAATGCCCACCGCTTCGGGTGTCGGTGCGATCGTCTCTTGCGCCCGCAGGGTGCCGCAGACGGCGAAAATCAGGCAGCAGCGTTTGAGCATGGCGGTCATCGCAGAAAGGTCTCGTCGGCGTTCGATCCATGGATACGCACGTGGCACGCGGTGCAGCGCTGGAAGCGCGGATCGAGCAAATTGTGCGGCGACGTCTGCAGGGGGACGCCGTTGTTGCGAGTGCCGGAGGCGCCACCGTTGTGGCATCCCAGGCATAGCGTGAACACGACCGGCCGCCGCAGCAGGCGCTCATTAGTCGAGCCGTGCGGAAAGTGACAGATTTCGCAGCCTTCCACGCGCACCGGCGGGTGCTCATATACGAACGGGCCGCGCTTATCCACGTGGCACTTCAGACAGGGCTCTTCATTGTTCAATGCCTGGTCCACCATGCGCGGGTGATCCGACATGCGCCAGGTGGGAGCGAATGCGCCATGGGGATTGTGGCAATCCGAACACTCCATGAAGCCTTCGTTGACTCGGTGCTTGCTGGGCATTTCGAATTGCGCACGGATGCCGGCGTGGCATCCGTAACACAGTTCCGTCTGCTTTTTGGCGAGGAGGAACTTGGGTGTTGGCGAATGATGAATGGAATGGCAGGAAGTGCAGGCGACATCGGCGAGCGTGTGCTCCGAGCGTCGTATATTGGCCTTTTGAAAATCGCGCGCGTGGCAGGTGAGGCAGGCTTCGAGCGCCTTGGCCTGCGGCATCAGGGAAAACGCATTGGGGATGGTAGCCTTGCCGCCGTGTGCGGCCACGTGCGCTTCGCCCGGCCCGTGGCAGCTTTCACAACCTGTGCGGCTGGGCGGCAAATCGCCGGATGCCACACTTTTGAAATGCGGGTTTTTATAAAAGTTCAGCCAGACGTCGGCGTGGCAGGTTTTGCAGGCGTTGCTGCCCACGTATCCGCCGGTGCCCGATGTGACGGGGTTCTGCGCAGCGGCGCCCGCAGCCATAACTGCCAGTGACAACCCGCGCATGCTGAGTATCATGGCCCGGCGCATCGTGACCCAATGATACTGGGAAGAGGGGCCGATCCTTCAGACAGCAAGACAGTTTACGGCAGAGTTTACCTATGTTCCAGTCATGTTATGGAAGGCACCAGACCATGGGTTCCGATGTTGTTACACACGCAAACCGCAAAGGCAGGTTATAAGGGAATAAGTGAGACTGAACCGACTGCGATCCCTACTGCCGACCATTGTTTTTCCTTTGCTGCTTTCGATCTGGTCACCCGCCCAGCTGGCGGCGCAGCTCGCCGGCATCGTAGGAAGTGTCTCCGATCCATCCGGAGCCTCCATTAACGGTGCCACGGTTCGGGCCACCAATATCGGCACGAATCTCGAATGGCAAACCAAGACCGGTCCGCAGGGCGATTATTCGCTCGGGCTTCTTCCGCCCGGCGTATATGCGGTGGAAGCCGCGGCTGCGGGCTTCTCTCCGGCGCGCGCAACCGGTGTAGATCTCGTGGTCAATGCGACGCGTCACATCGATCTGCGGTTGGCCCTGCCGGAGGTCAAGGAGAATCTGCGGGTGGAGGCTGTGGTGCCCCTGGTCGAGACCGAAACATCCGAGCAGGGCCTCGTGGTCGGCGGACAGATGATCGGCGATCTGCCGCTCAACGGGCGCGATTTTCTGCGGCTCGCGAAATTGGCTCCGGGCGTATCCGGCGCCACCGATAATCCCGCCTCGCCGGCCGGCCCGTTCAACGTGAACGGCCAGCGGGACCTCTCCAACAATATTCTGATCGACGGGATCAACGTGAATGCGGGCGGCAGCGCCAACGGGCGCATCAGCCTCGCTCCCGGCAACGATCCGGCCATGGGTCAATCCGGCAGCAGCGTGGCGCTGGTCTCGGTGGACGCGGTCTCCGAGTTCAAGGTGCAGACGCAGATGGAGACCGCGGAGTTCGGCGGTTTCTCCGGCGCCGTCATCAATGTAACCACCAAGAGCGGCACCAATGAGTTCCATGGCAGCGGTTTCGAATTCCTTCGCAACAGCGACCTGGACGCCAACAATTTCTTCAACAACGCGAATGGCGTTTCGAGGACGCCCTCTCGTAACAACTTTTTCGGCGGCACCATCGGCGGCCCGATCCGCAAGGACCGCACGTTCTTCTTCGCCTCGTTCGAAGGACTGCGCCAGCGCGTCGGGGTGAATGCCAACGCGCGCGTACCCTCGCTGGCTGCCCGCGCCGAGGCCAGCCCGGCGATCCAGCCGCTGATCGACGAATACCCTCTGCCGACTGGCCCGGACAACGGCGACGGCACGGCGGCTTATTTCGCAACCGCCACCAACCTGGTTGGCGAAACCGATTTTAGCGCTCGTCTCGACCACCGTTTTTCCAACAACGACGATTTCTTCGCGCGGTATTCGTTCAGCGACTCTCTCGGTCTGCTCCGGTCCTTCTATCTCAACACCCTTTCCCGCAACCGCTCCCGGCTGCAAAGTGTCAGCCTGTCGGAAGTGCACCGCGTCACTACGAGTCTTCTTAATGAGGCTCGATTCGGATTCGTTCGCAGCGCCAATATCTCCCTCGGCGCCGCCGACAGCTTCGCCGGCGCCGAGCCGATTCCGTTGAATGCGGCGGGCGACGCCACTTTGCCGGGGATGGATATCTTCAGCCTGCCTTTCGCCGAATCGCCCAACCCCCCGGAGGTGCAGAACAATAATCTCTTCAGTTTCAATGACGACGTAACTTACGTCCACGGGCGGAATACCTTCAAGTTCGGCTTCTGGGTGCGGCGCACACAGGGCAACGTCAACCTCCAACCGCTTTCGAGCGGCGTATACTTTTTCAATACGGTCGCTGACCTGGTCAACAACAATCCCGTATCTTTCTTCAACCAGGTCGCGGAAACCGGTTTCGGCGTGCGATTCACCAATCTTGCCTTTTACGGCCAGGACGACCTACGCATCACGTCCCGGCTGAAGCTCAACTTAGGTCTGCGTTATGAGCTCGACACAGTGCCCACCGAGGCCCACGGCCGCTTCAGCCCCATCGTGGGGCTGGATAAGATCGCCACCGCAACTTTAGGCACTCCCGGCGCACCCGTGCACAATGGCAACTATGATAACTTCGCTCCGCGCGCCGGCTTCGCCTGGCAGCTCACCAGCGACGCCAAGACCGTGCTGCGCGGCGGGGCCGGCATCTATTACGATCTGCCAACGATCAATGCCACGCAACTGGCGTTTGGGCCGCCGTTCAAGATCACCAACGTTCTCCTTGGCAGCGCGCTGGGAGGTCCCGTGACCGTGCCGGTCGACCCGGCGTTGCTCATTACCGCGATTACCGGCCTGCCGCCGTTTGGCAGCGCCACGGTTTACGATCCCACTCACTTTCGAACACCCTTCACTTATGAGTACAACCTGAACCTGCAACGCCAGCTCGATAGCAAGACGGTGGTCCAGGCGAGTTACATCGGATCACTCGGCCGGAACCTGATCCACATGCAGCCTTTGAACCTGCTCGACCCGGCAACCAGCGCCGCGCCCAATCCGAACTTCTCGGCAGGCGCCATCGAGCTGATTGAAACCAGCGCCGTCGCCGATTACAATGCCCTCCAGGCAAATGTCACGCGGCGGCTAAGTCACGGCCTGGAAGTGACTGCTTCGTACAGTTGGGCGCACTCGCTCGACAATGCTTCGAATCCGACCGGCACTTCCGTCAACTCCTCGTTCACCGGCTCCAATCCGTACGATTTTCGCGCCGAGTACGCTTCGAGCGACTTCGATATCCGCCACAACCTGGTGGCCGCTTTCACCTATGCGCTGCCGGGCAAATCGGCGCACTTTCAAAACCCGGCCGTGCGCTTCCTGGGTGGCTGGTCGCTGGAGGGCATTTTCACCGCGCAAACGGGCGTGCCTTTCACGCCTCTGATTGGCGAGGATATCGCCGGCAACGGCGATGAGTTCGCGGCCAACAACCAGCGTCCCAACCTGGTGACCGGCCAGCCGCTCTATATTGCGTCTTCCGCGCCGCCGTTCCGCGTCGCCAATCCGGCCGCATTCGCTATTCCGGCGGCAGGCACTTACGGCGATGCCGAACGTAACATCCTGCGAGCCTCCGGACTCAACCAGCTTGATCTGGGTTTGCACAAGACCGTGAAGGCCAGCGAGCGGTTTTCCGTGCAGTTCCGGGCGGAGCTTTTCAACGTTTTGAATCACCCCAATTTCGCGCCGCCTGCCGCGTCGGGGAATAACCTGCTGACGGCGGGAAGCTCCTTCGGCCTTTCCCAAGAGATGGCTAACTCGTCGAGCGGCGGATTGCTGCTGCCTCTATTCAACAGCGGCGGCCCACGCAGCATTCAGCTCGCTCTCAAACTGCTGTTCTGATAGGGAGCGACCCTGTCAAACCCCACCCGCTCGAGTCATCGAACGTTCAGGCCAACCACATTGGATGTCACTCCATCCGCCGCCAGGTACACCCGCATATCGCCCGTGTCCGCGACTAACCCCCGGGCTTGCGCGAAGTCGCGCGCCGCTTTTCTACACGATGCCTTCGAAGAGCACCGACGTCAGATAGCGCTCCCCGGAGTCCGGAAGAATCACCACAATCGTCTTCCCGGCAAACTCGGGCTGATTCGCCAGCCGCGCCGCGACCGCAACCGCGGCCCCGCTCGAAATGCCGCTCAGAATGCCCTCTTCGCGCGCCAGTCGCTGCGCCGTTTCCACCGACTCTTCGTTGGTGACCGTCTCCACGCGGTCCACCACCGAAAGATCCAGCGTATCCGGAATGAAACCGGCGCCGATGCCCTGAATCTTGTGCGGGCCCGGCTGCAGCGGCTGCCCGGCGAGTTTCTGCGTGATCACCGGGCTGGCCGCCGGTTCCACCGCCACCGACGTGATTGGTTTGCCCCGCGTGCCCTTGATGTAGCGCGAAACGCCAGTGATGGTCCCGCCGGTTCCCACGCCACTTATCAGGACGTCGATCGCTCCGTTTGTGTCGTCCCAGATTTCCGGACCCGTGGTGCGGAAGTGTATCTCAGGATTAGCTGGGTTCTGGAACTGTTGCAGCAGCAAGTAATGCTTGGGATCGGAGTTATAGATTTCTTCCGCCTTGGCGATGGCGCCCTTCATCCCCTTGGCGCCTTCGGTAAGTACCAGGTTAGCGCCGAACGCCTTCAGCACCTTGCGCCGCTCCAGTGACATGGTCTCGGGCATGGTCAATGTGATCGAGTAGCCGCGCGATGCTGCAACGAACGCCAGTGCGATCCCCGTATTGCCGCTGGTCGGTTCCACCAGCTCTACGCCGGGCTTCAGCACCCCGCGCTTCTCGGCGTCCCAGATCATCGAGGACCCGATGCGGCACTTTACCGAGTAAGAAGGATTGCGGCCTTCGATTTTGCCGTACACCTTCGTCCCCGAGCCATTCACGATGCGATTGAGCTTGACGAGCGGCGTGTTTCCAATGCTGAGTGAGTTATCTTCGAACGATGCCATGAGTTACTCCTGAGAAACTCGCAAGGCCTGGTCCAGATCGGCCTTGATGTCTTCGATATCTTCGATCCCGACCGACACGCGAATATAATCCGGCGTGACTCCGGTCTCGGCCTGTTCCTTCTCCGTAAGCTGGGAATGCGTGGTGGACGCAGGATGAATCACCAGCGTCTTGGCGTCGCCGACATTCGCCAGATGGCTCGCCAACTTCACGCTGTTGATGAACTTGACGCCGGCCGCTTTCCCGCCGCGCACGCCAAACCCGAGAATCGCTCCCGGGCCTTGGGGCAAATATTTCCTGGCGTTCTGGTAATGCGAATGGTTCGGCAGACCGGGGTAGTTCACCCAGGTCGCCGCGGGATGCTTCAGCAGCCACTCCGCCACCGCCTGCGCGTTCCGCACATGGCGTTCCATGCGCAGGTGCAGGGTTTCGATGCCCAGCAACAGCAGAAAAGCCGCAAACGGGCTTTGTGTGCCTCCCGTGTCGCGCAGCCAGTGCGTGCGGATGTGGAGGATGTACGATAAATTGCCCAGCGGCTTGAGCGCCTCGGTGAATACCACGCCGTGATAGGATTCGCTCGGTTCGGTGAACTCCGGCCACTTCTTGGGATTCTCCGCCCAAAGGAAATTGCCGCTGTCCACGATGGCGCCGCCGATATGCACGCCGTGACCGCCGAGGAATTTGGTGGTCGAATAGACCGCGATATCGATGCCGTGCTCGAAAGGCCGGAACAGCGCCGGCGTCAGCACCGTGTTGTCCACGATCACCGGCAGGCCATGCTTGTGCGCCTCGTTGGCGATGGCCCGGAAATCCGGCACGTCGTTCTTCGGATTCCCGACCGATTCCAGGTACACCAGCCGGGTATTCTCATCCACCAGCTTGCCGATCTCCTCCGGATGATCGGGATTGAAGAACCGCACCTCTATGCCCAGCTTTTTCAGAGTCTGCGTAAAGAGCGTCCAGGTGCCTCCATACAGGCTGGTGGCGGAAATGAAGTTCTGCCCGGCGTGCGTGATGGTGAGGATCGAGGCGGTGATAGCCGCCTGCCCCGAGGCGAACGCCAGCCCGCCGATGCCGCCATCGAGCGCGGCCAGCCGCTTCTCGAGCACGTCGTTGGTCGGGTTCATGATCCGCGAGTAGATGTTGCCGAACTCGCGCAACCCGAAAAGATTCGCCGCCGTGTCGGCGTCTTTGAAAACGTAGCTGGTTGTCGCGTAGATAGGGACCGCCCGTGCCGTCGTGGTGGGGTCGGGCTCCTGGCCGGCATGCAAAGCAAGCGTGCCGAGTCCGCGTTTCCGTTGTGCGTCTGCCATGATTTAGTTTTCTCCGGTGTGGCCGTCTAGAAGTGCTTACGATGTGCCCAACTCAAATATATTATCCCAATGTCTATAGAGTATAGTGTTATTGCGCACAGAATTGCAAGTGGGCTGCGCCGGAAACCTCTCTTTGTCCTTGCTATACGATTGATTATATTGGCAATCTATCAATTTCGCCGGTCTCCCGAAAGCGCCGCATCGAGATCCGCAATAAGGTCCTCCACATCCTCGATGCCGATCGAAACCCGGATCAGGTCGGCCGTAATTCCCATTTGCGCGAGCACGGCTGGATCGACCGATGAATGGGTCATGCTGACCGGGTGCTCGATCAACGATTCCACCCCGCCGAGCGATTCCGCCAGCGTGAAGACCTGCACACTTTCGAGCAGCCCAAAGACGGCGTCCTGTCCGCCGCGCAGGCGAAACGAAAACGTCCCGCCAAAGCCGCTCATCTGACGCAGGGCGAGCGCGTGCTGCGGATGCGATTCGAGGCCCGGATGCCGCACTTCGCTCACTTCTGGCCGCGCTTCGAGCCACCGCGCAATCGCTAGTGCGTTGCGGTTGTGCTCCTCCATCCGGATGGCGAGCGTCTTGACGCCGCGCAGCACCAGGAAGCTGTCCTGCGGTCCGGCACAGGAACCGGTCGCGTTCTGTAGAAAGCCGATCTTCTCCGCCAGCGCGGCGCGGTTGGTAATGACGGCGCCGCCAACCACGTCCGAATGGCCGTTGATGTACTTCGTCGTCGAATGCACGACGATGTCGACGCCCAGTTCGAGCGGCCGCTGAAAGTATGGCGAAAGGAAAGTGTTGTCGCAGATGGCGATCGCCCCGAAGCGATGCGTCAAATCCGCCATCGCGCGCAGGTCCACCAGATTCATCAGCGGGTTGGTCGGCGATTCGATCCATACGGCAGCGGCGCCGCGCGCCAGTTCGCGCTCCGTTTCGGCCAGGTCGCGAAGGTCCACGTAAACCGCCTCGATGCCCTTGTTGCGGAATACCTTCTCGAACAGACGGAAGGTCCCGCCGTACAGATCGCTGTGAACGATAATCCGGTTCCCGGCCTCGAACATCATCACAACGGTGGTTTCGGCCGCCATTCCAGTGGCGAAGGCGAAACCGAACGCGCCGCCCTCCAGCGACGCCAGGCAGGTCTCCAGCGCCTTTCGCGTCGGATTGCCGCTGCGCGAATATTCGAACGGGCCCGGCCGGTTGACTCCGCGGAAAGCAAACGTGGAGGTCTGGTAGATCGGCGTCATGACCGCGCCGTGGTGGTCCAGCGGATTATGACCCGAGTGAATAGCGAGAGTCTTGAATTTCATGGGCGGGGTTTGTACGATACCTTCTTCGTCATTATAAACGGCGGGCAAGCGGAGCATGGCAGTCACCGCACTTTCATCTGACGCGTTCTATACTACAAAGGACACCGTTACGAGTTGCGGGCTTCGGCCCAGACGCACCGTGCAAAATGGTTTCCCTGCCACATCTGCCGTTAAGGGTGGCGCTCGGACTCGCGCTGGCCTCCGCCGGCTTCGCACAGCCGGCCACGCCGCCGCTGAAGCTCACCCTGCGACAGGCCATCGATCGCGCGAGGCAGTACGGCCCGAGCTTTCTGGCCGCCAATCTCGCCGCCGCCAGCGCACACGAAGACGCGGTGCAGGCCAAAGCGGCGCTGCTGCCCAGCGTAAGCGCGCTCAGCCAGTTCATCTATACGCAACCGAACGGCACGCCGAGCGGCGTCTTTGTGTCGAATGACGGGCCGCACATCTACAACCAGCAGGCGCTGGTGCATGGCGATCTTTATGCGCCGGGCAAGCGCGCCGACTATCACCGGGCGCTGGCCGCCGAAGCGGCGGCGCGCGCCAAGGCCGACGTCGCGGAGCGCGGGTTGGTGGCCGTGGTGGTGCAGGACTACTACGCGATGGCGGTGGCCGAACGCAAGCTCGATAATACGCGGCAGGCGCTGGGCGAAGCCCGGCAGTTCCTGGACGTCACCGAACAACAGGAGCGAGGCGGCGAGACGGCGCACTCCGACGTCATCAAGGCGCAGATTCAGGTGGAGCAGCGCCAGCGCGACGCCGAGGATAACCAACTTGCGTTGGACAAAGCCCGCTTGGCGTTCGCGGTTCTGCTATTTCCGGATTTCCGCCAGGATTTCACCGTCGAGGACGATCTGGACAGCGTGGCGGCCCTGCCACCATTCCCGCAGGTCGAGGAGATGGCGGGGCGCAATCCCGATATGCGGGCGGCGCAAGCGGCGGTGGAGCAGCAAACTCACGCGATCGAATCCGCCCGCGCGGCGCTGTTGCCTACACTCTCGTTCGATTATTTCTTCGGCATCAATGCCAACCAGTTCGCCCTGCATGACCCGGATCACGCGAATAACCTGGGCTCGGTGGCGCAGGCGCAGTTGACGGTACCGCTTTGGACCTGGGGCGCGGCCCGCAGCAAGATCCGCCAGGCGCAGATCGGGCTCGATCAAGCCAGGAACGATTTGGGTTTCACCCAACGCCAGTTGCTTTCCACTTTGCAGGCCTTCTATCAGGAGGCGCAGGTGGCCGGCTCGCAGATGGATTCGCTCAAACGTTCGGCGGAGCTTTCCGCCGAAAGCCTGCGGCTCACGCTGCTGCGCTACGGGGCGGGCGAGGTTACGGTGCTTGAAGTCGTGGATGCACAGACCACCCTGACGCAGGCGCGCAACGCCAGAGCCGATGGCTTGGCGCGCTACCGCCTGGCGTTGGCGGAATTGCAGACTCTGACGGGAGCGTTTTAGGAGATGAGGCAACGAGACACCGTTTGTGGCGCACGCACTCGTGCGTGCCGCGGCGGCACTCCTGCCGACGCCCGCTGCCCCAGGACGCAGAGGCGTCGAGTAGAGATTCGACGCAGCACGCACGAGTGCGTGCGCCACGGCGGCAGCATTGCGACAATCGTCGCCCTCTGCCTGCTCGCCACCGGCTGCGCCAAGAGGGCAGTGGACGAGGCAGAAAGCATGGCGCCGGTGGAGGTGAGTGCCGTTGCGCAGGATTCCATTCGCCGGGTGGTGGAAGCCGACGCCGTGCTGTACCCCATCGACCAGGCCTCCGTGATGCCGAAGATCAGCGCGCCGGTGCAGAAGTTCCTCGTCAATCGGGGCGACCACGTGCGTGCTGGGCAACTGCTGGCGGTGATCGAGAATCGCGATCTGGTGGCGGCTGAAAACGCCGCCAAGAGCCAGGTGGATCAGGCCGATGCCAATCTGCGCAGCACCGAATCAGCTGCCGTTCCCGAAGCCGTCATGAAGGCGCAGACCGACGTTGCTTCCGACCAGGAACAGCTCGACGCCGCGCGCCGCGCCCTGGAAAGCCGGCAGAAACTCTTCCAGGATGGCGCCCTGGCGCGCAAGTCGGTGGACGATGCCGCGGTGACCTACGCGCAGGCGAAGGCGCAGTTTGAAACCGCGAGCGAGCACCTCCATGCTTTCCAGAGCGTGGGCAAGCAGGAACAAATCAAGACCGCGCAGGCGCAGGTGGCCGCGGCGCAGGCGCAGTATCGCTCCGCCGCCGCGCAGGTGAGCTATTCGGAAATCTTGAGCCCGATCGCGGGCGTGATTGCCGACCGGCCGCTCTACGCCGGCGAAATGGCCGCGCCCGGCAGCCCGTTGCTGACGGTGATGGATACGTCCCGCGTGGTGGCGCGCGCCAACGTCCCCCAGGCGCTGACCGCGAGTATCAAAATCGGCAACGCCGCCGCCATCCGTCTCACGGACGGCCAGACGGAGGTGCTGGCGCGGGTGACGGTGGTGAGTCCGGCCACCGACCCCGCCAGCACTACGGTGCAGGTCTGGGCGGAGGCGGCCAACCCCGGCGAACGGCTCAAGCCGGGCGCCGGCGTGCGTTTGAGAATCGTTACCGAAACCATCCCGCGCGCGGTGGTGATTCCCGCGGCCGCCATCCTGCCCGGCGAAGAAGGCGGCGCTGCGGTGCTGGTGGTGAGCACCGATTCTACGGTTCATCGAAAGACCATCGAGACCGGTGCGCGCGATGGCGGCAAGGTGCAGATCCTGAGCGGCGTTTCGCCCGGCGACCAGGTGGTCACGGCCGGCGGCGTGGGCCTCGACGACAATGCCAAAGTGCGGATCGTCAAGCCTGGCCCAAAGGATGAGGCCGGCGATGCCGGCGGCAAGGGCGAACGGAAGGAATGAGCAGCAGCCTCATGCCACCGCCCGGCGCCGAAGCGCCCGGCTCCGGTCACTGGACCGCGCGCCACGGCCGGCCCATCGTCTTCGTCATCCTAACCCTGGTAGCTGTCGGCATCTACCTGGCGCTTACCATTCCCATTGCGGTCTTCCCGGAAACCAATTTCCCGCGCATTGTGGTGGGCGTGGATAACGGCGTTTTTCCCATCGACCAGATGCTGGTCACCGTCACCCGGCCCATCGAAGAGGCCGTCAACACGGTGCCCGGCCTGGACCACATCTGGTCCGTCACCAGCCGCGGTACGGCGGAAGTCGACTTGTTCTTCAATTGGAAAAGCGACATGTACCGCACGCTGGAGCTGGTGAACGCCGCCCTGGCCCGCGTCCAGTCCACACTTCCGCCCACCGCGAAGATCACTGCCAACCGGCTCACCTTCGCGGCATTTCCCATCATGGGCTACAGTCTGACCTCGGACACAGTGCCGCAAACGCGCATCTGGGAGATGGCGACCTATGATCTGAAACCGCGGCTCAACCGCACCACCGGCGTTTCCAGCGTGGTGGTGCAAGGCGGGCAGGTTCCGGAGTTTCAGATCGAACCGGATCCCGCCAAGCTGGTCGAAACCGGTACCACGGTGCCCAACATTCTGGATTCCCTCGCCCGCAGCAATATGGTGGATTCGCCGGGGCTGATCGAAACCAACCATCAGCTTGTGCTCAGCCTGGTGAGCGGGCAGACCCGGACGTCCGCCGAAATCGGCAATGTCGTCGTGAAGACAACGCCCGCCGGCGCGCCCATTCATATCGGCGACCTGGGCAATGTCGCACCTTCTGTGATGCCGGTCTACACCATCGTCACCGCCAACGCGAAGCCGGCCGTCCTGCTGAACATCTATCGGCAGCCCGACAGCAACACCGTAAACGTGGCCAACGCCGTCCACCGTGAAATCGACAGCATCCGCCGGACGCTGCCGAAGGGCGTGGAACTGCAACCGTTCTACGATCAATCGGAACTTGTCAACGATTCCATCAGCAGCGTGCGCGATGCCATCCTGCTGGGGCTGGTTCTGGCGTCGTTGATCATGGTGCTGTTTCTGCGCGATTGGGGCACATCGCTGGTGGCCGGGCTGGTGATTCCCGCGACCATCGCGATCACCTTCATCGCGCTGCGCATCCTGAACGAGAGCTTCAACCTGATGACGCTGGGCGGCCTGGCGGCGGCGGTGGGCCTGGTGATCGACGACGCCATCGTGGTGGTGGAAAACATCGTCATGCACCGCGACCGCGGCCAGACGCGCGCTGAGGCGATCCGCAGCGCCATCCGCGAGATCCGCGTTCCGCTGGTCGGTTCCACGGTCACCCCCATCGTGGTGTTCCTGCCGCTGATTTCCATCACCGGAGTCGAGGGCGTGTTCTTCCGCGCCCTGGCCCTCACGGTTACCATCGCGCTCGTGACCTCGCTCGCCCTGGCGCTCACCTGGACGCCCACCCTCAGCCACTACTTCATCCGCAGCCGTGGCCGCCGCCGCCGCTCGGAGGAACTTGACGAAGCACCGTCGCGTGGCATGCGTGTGTACGGGACCGTGCTGCGCTTCACCCTCGAACACCGCCTGGCGCTGGCTCTGTTCACCGTGGTGTTGATCGGGGCATCGTATGTCTGTTACTCCCGCCTCGGTTCGGACCTCCTGCCGGAGATGGACGAGGGCGGCTTCGTGCTGGACTACATCATGCCCGCCGGTTCGTCGCTCGAAGCCACCAATCGCGTGATCACCCAAGTGGAGCAACTGCTGCGCACCACGCCGGAAGTGGAAAGCACTTCCCGGCGCACCGGGCTGCAACTTGGCCTGGCCGCCGTCACCGAAGCCAACTACGGCGACATCCTGGTGAAGCTGAAAAGGCAGCGCGACCGCGGCGTGGAGGAAGTGATCGCCGACGTCCGCGCGCGCGTTCGCCAGGCGGAGCCGGTGCTCGATATCGAGTTCACCCAGGTCCTCCAGGATATGATCGGCGACCTGACCAGCGCTCCCGAACCCTGCATCATCAAACTATTTTCGAATGACCCCGACGCGCTGCGGCGCTGGGCGCCGGAAACGGCCAAGGCTATCGGGAAGATTCACGGTGTGGTGGACGTTCTGGACGGGATCGAGAACACCATCAGCGGCCCCGCCACGGTCTTCAACGTGGATCCGGTAGTGGCGGCCCGCGCCGGGTTTTCGCCGCAGGAAGTGGAGGTCGATGCGAGCGCCATCCTGCAAGGCGAGGCCGCCGCGACGCCGGTAGTGGTGAACGACCGCGCCTACACGATTCGCGTCCGGTTCCCCGAGCGCACGCGCGCCACGCTCGATGCCATCCGCGACACCGTGCTGGTGAGCGGAACCGGCAAGACCGCCAGCATCGGCTCGCTGGCCGGCATGGTGCAAATTCCGGGTCAGACCGAGATCCGCCGCGAGAATTTGCAGCGCGACGTGCAGGTGACCGCCCGCTTCGAAGGCCTGAACCTGGGCGAAGGCATGGACCAGGTGCAGCAGGCGGTTCGCGATTTGCACATCCCCTCCAACATCCGCGTCGCCTACGGCGGCCAATATGAAGAGCAGCAGAAATCATTCCGCGAGCTGGTGGTGGTGCTTCTTCTGGCCATCCTGCTGGTGTTCCTGGTGCTGCTGTTCGAGTTCGGCAGTTTCGCCGCGCCGGCGGCCGTTCTAGCCTCGGCAATACTTTCCACTTCCGGCGTGTTTCTGGCGCTGCTGGTGACCGGCACCACCTTCAATCTTTCGTCGTTCATGGGGCTGATCATGGTGATCGGCATCGTAGCCAAGAACGGTATTCTGCTGCTGGACGCCGACCAGAAATTCCGCGCCGCCGGCGTGCCGGCCGAGGAAAGCATGCTGCGCGCCGGCGAGCGACGCCTGCGTCCCATCCTGATGACCGCGCTGGCCACTGTGGCCGGCATGGTTCCGTTGGCGCTTGCCTGGGGCGCCGGCTCGCAGATGTTGCAGCCCCTGGCCATCGCGGTCATCGGCGGCATCCTCGCCTCCATGGTTCTATCGCTGGTGGTGACGCCGGCAGTGCGGTATTACCTGGAAGCCAAGTAACAAAGCCCGTGGCGCGGGCTGTCAAGCCTGCTGCGCCGAGATTCGTCTCGGCTTTTCCTGGCCCCACCTGTCCTGCTGGCACCGACTTGAGCCCCGACCCGCCGGCAACGGAGTTACGATGAGCCATTGCCTCACGCGGCATCTACAGTTATGACTACTACTCTTCCACAACACGCCGCCCTTGCCATGGCGCTCCTGTTCGCCGGCTTCGGTGGCGCGGGTCCGCTCCCCGCGCAGGATGCGCGGAACCTCACTTCGATCGCCCACGTCGCATTGCGTGTCAGCGATGTCGCCCGCTCGCGCGCGTTCTACAAGACGCTCGGCTGGGACCAGGCCTTCGAATTCGGCGACGACAAAGGCACCGACACCTCCTACGTGAAGGTGAGCGACCACCAATACATCGAGCTATGCCGCAGGAACAGACCATCGGACCCGATCGGCTTCATGCACATCTGCCTGGAGACCGTCGACCTGGCTCGGCTGAGCGCGGCTTACACCGCATTGGGACTTACTCCCACCGAGTCAAAGAAAGGCCACGCCGGCAACGTCTTGTTCAACCTGCGTGATCCCGAAGGCCAGGTGATCGAGTACACGCAGTATCTGCCGGGCTCGCTGCACTCGAACGCCCGTGGGAAATTCGTCGAGGAAGTGCGCATTTCCGATCATATGATCGATGTCGTCATGACCGCGAAGGATGTCGATGCTGAGAAAGCATTCTTCGTTGGCAAGCTAGGCTTCCAGGGCATCGGCTATAAACTCAGCTTACCCGGAACCCCCGGTGAGACTGTCGAACTAAAACCGCGCGTGCCCGGCGAGACGCCGGAGCTCAGGTTCGCGGCCGACCCGAAACGGGCCGCCGAGGAATTGAAGAAGCGCGGCCTGGAGGTCAAGATCGTCGGCGGCGTCCCCGAGGTCCGCGACCCGGACGGCACGGCGATTTACTTCAGCGAGCGCTGAGGCTTCTTCCGTGGCGCACGCACTCATGCGTGCAGCGTCGAGACTCTTCTCGACGCGTCTTCTCCCCGGGTGCACCGGGCGTCGGCAAGAATGCCGACGCGGCACGCAGGAGTGCGTGCGCCACATTTTCCTTCAGCGTCCCATCCAGCCGCCGTCCACCACCAGCACATGGCCGTGGACGTAATCCGATGCCCGCGAAGCCAGGAACACCGCCGCTCCGCACAGGTCCTCCGGCTCGCCCCAGCGCCCCGCCGGGATGCGTTCCAGGATCGCCTGCCGGCGCTCCTCGTTCTGAAACAGCGGACGCGTGTTCTCCGTGCGCATGTAACCCGGCGCAATCGCGTTCACGTTCACCCCGCGCCCGGCCCACTCATTGGCCAGCGCCTTGGTGATCTGCGCCACTCCGCCTTTGGCCGCCGAGTAAGAGGGCACGTTGATTCCGCCCTGGAAGGAGAGCAGCGACGCGATGTTGACGATCTTCCCGCTCCCCCGCGCCAGCATGTGTGCGCCCGCCGCGCGGCAAAGCCGGAACACGGCGGTCAGGTTGATCTCGATCACCGCGTCCCAGTCTTCGTCGCTATGTTCCACTGCCGGCGCGCGCCGGATGATGCCGGCGTTGTTCACCAGGATGTCTACCGCGCCCATGGCCGCCACGGCCTCTTCGATCAGCCGGTCCGCCTGCGCGCGAGAACTGAGGTCCGCCGCCAGGCTGTGCGTGCGCACGCCGGCCATCTCGCCGATGCGCTTCGCCGTCTCCTCGGGCGCCGCAATATCGTGCAGAACCACTTCCGCTCCGGCTTGGGCGAAGCCGAGCGCGATCGCCGCGCCCAAACCGCGATTGGAGCCCGTCACCAGGGCGACTTTGCCGTCCAGACGAAACATCGCGTTACCTCCCCGCCTGTCCGCGCTCGAGGCCGGAGCCGCCGCCCGCGAACTCGGGCTGCACGTTGACCACGCCGAACTGCCGGTCCTCGTCTTCGCGGTTGGCCGCCATCATCCATAGGAAATTGATTTGCGATCCCGGCGCCGCCACGTTTGGATGGTAGCCCTTCGGCATGATGACCACGTCTCCCTCGCGGACGAACGTCGCCAGCTCCGGCTCGCCCGTATTGGTGTAGACGAACTGCACGCCGAATCCCGGCTCGGGCATGTCGATGTAGAGATAAGCTTCCTCCAGCATCACTGCGTGCTCGTGCGGCGGCCACGACGTCCAGTTGCCCGGCTTGCTGAACGTCACGCCCGCCACGATGCGTCCGGCCTCGACGTTCTTCCCCAGCAGGATGTTGAGCGTGCGCTCAGAGTTGGGGCCGCCGGCCGTGAAATGCAGCCCGGGGTCCTTCTGGACTTCGGCGAAGGAAACGAACTGCAGCGGGTGCGTCTTCTCGGCCGGAGCGGATAGCTCGGCGAAATCGCATCCGCCCGCGCCCGCGGTCACGCGGAACCGGCTCGCGCGGGGAATGTAGAGCGCGTCGTATTGGACCATCGTGTATTCCGCGGCTCCCGCCTGCACCGTGGCGCCCCCGCGCAGGCATACCAGCCCGGTTTCACGTTCTCCGGTATCGACCTCGACCGGCGCGTCGCCGCGGTCCAGCACGATGCGCCCGAAGTAAAGATGCCGCGAGGCCGTGGTTTGGGGCGTGACGGACAGATGACGCCCCTTCCGCGCCCCCGTGTTCCTGACGACGCATGTATCGGCTCGAATCGCTGCCGGCTCGGTTGATGTCATGTTCTCTCCTGCGATGGGCCTTTGCGGCCCTTTCCTCCGAATTCTCCCACCCCACCGCGCGCGAATCAATTTGAATTCGCTAAATGGTTCGACGAGTCCGGCAATAAGATGCCAGGCGTGGCGGGCGCCGTCTCGTGCTAACTTTGAGAGTTCGTCATCTATTTGTCGTCTGCGTTGCCGCGCCTTGATGCGGCGGTACGACGGACTTGAGAGGTCACAATGCGCACCGTCATTCACCGTTTGCTCGCCGCCGTCGCGATCGTTGGGCTCGCCGGCGTTGCGACAGCACAGAAGAAGGACTTCACCCACTGGCCGCCTGGCACATCGCCCGTGGAGGTCGGAAAGAAAATCGTTCAAAACATGCTCGTGCCCCCGCGCTGGATTCCGGCCAAGCCCTCGGTCCACTACGCCGAGGATTCCACCTGGTACTCCGCGCTAGAGTTCGCCAAGCTGACCAACGATCAGGCGATGACCGACGCGCTGGTGAAGCGCTACGACCCCTGGCGGACCGAAGAGGGACAGCAGAAGCTGATCTCCTGGCAACGCCACGTCGACCACGCCATTTTCGGCATCGTGCCCCTGGAGCTGTTCATCCGCACCAAGGACCCGCAGTACCTCGCGCTCGGCAAGAAGCTGGCCGACCAGCAGTGGGAGAACCCCACGCCCGAAGGGCTTTCGGGCGAGACCCGCTTCTGGATCGACGACACCTACATGATCACCATCCTCCAACTCCAGGCCTACCGCGCCACCGGCGATAAGATCTATCTGGATCGCGCCGCGCTCGAAATGGTCGCCTACCTGGACAAGCTGCAGAAGCCCAACGGCCTGTTCTATCACGGCCCGGACTTTCCCTTCTTCTGGGGCCGCGGCAACGGATGGGTGGCCGGCGGCATGGCCGAACTGCTCACCGATCTGCCCGACAACCACCCCAAGCGTGCCCGCATTTTGCAGGGATACCGCACCATGATGGCCTCCCTTTTGAAGTATCAGGATGCCGACGGGGTGTGGCATCAACTGATCGACCACCCCGAGTCTTATCAGGAAAGCTCCTGCACCGCGATGTTCACCTACGCCATGATCACTGGCGTGAAGAAGGGCTGGCTCAAAGGCAAGGCCTACGCCCAAGCCGCGCGCAAAGGCTGGCTCGGCGTCAACAAGTTCATCGACCAGGACGGCAATGTGGACAAGGTGTGCGTCGGCACCGGCCAGACCAATGACGTGAATTTTTACCTGAACCGCCCGACTCAGAAGGGCAATCCGCACGGCCAGGCGCCCGTCCTATGGTGCGTCAATGCGCTGCTGAAGAAGTAATAGTGGGGCAGGCGGTCTTGCTGCCGGTGTCTTGTACGTTGCACGCGATCCCTGGAAAAAACACCGTCAGCAAAGACCGCCGGCGCTACGGCTACGCCCTGCACCTGCACCCGTCATCGTGCTAACTTTGACCGCATGAAATCGATTGCGATGTTACTCTCACTCGCCGGCGCCTCGGTAGTGGCGGCCGACGCTCCCACTTTCAGTCTTTGGACCGCGGACAATGTCAGACAGGTAGGCAAAGAGCTTGCCGGCAAGCTGAGTCCACAAGGGCTCGCCAGCCAAAAGCTGGCCGACATGGGGAACTACAACTTCGCGCTGGCGTTGCGGCAGCAATCCGGGTCCGTCGAAGTCCACCGGAAAATGGCGGACATCTTCGTCATCCAAGGCGGCGAGGCCGACCTGGTAACAGGTGGTACGGTGCTGAACCCCACCAATTCCTCCCCCACCGAAATCCGCGGCACCGCCATCCAGGACGGCGTGGAGCACCACGTAGTCGCTGGCGACGTGCTGACCATCCCCGCCGGAATGCCTCACCAGATGAAGGTGGCGCCCGGGAAAGAAGTCCTCTATATGGCAATCAAAGTGGCGCAGTAGGCCACGGGCCACGTTAAAACTGAATCGCCCAGGTTAAATCACACGTTAATAATGGTTGCGCCGAGGGTTTTGGACGCGACTCGTCGTGTGGACTCGCCGTGCGGGACTCGGCGTGGCCGAGCTGATCGATGCTGCGTGGTAAAATCTTTCAATCATGGCATCCACATCCTCTCCGGGCGTGGGTTTGGGCGGTCCCAGTGACGAACAATGCAGAGCGGAAGTGTTGGCCGTGTTGTCGTCGGAGACGTTCCGCCGCTCGCCAAAGCTTTCGCGCCTGCTCAAGTACTTGTGCGACAAGCGGCTCGATGGGCAGGCCAGTGAGATCACCGAATACGGCATCGCCCTCGATGTGCTTGGCCGGAATGCCGAATTCGACCCGCAGCAGGATGCCGTGGTTCGCGTTGACACGCATCATCTGCGAAAGAGGCTGAAGGAGTATTACGCAGGCCCTGGCGCCGACCACCCCATACAGATTGTCATCGCCAATGGGCAGTATGCTCCGCAGTTCGCCGGGCGAGTTGAGGCTCCGTTGCCGGACGAGCAAGTTGTCCCCGGCACTCCGGAGCCAAAGCGGCTCGTAGACAAATCGGTCTTGGGCAAGTGGAAGTGGTTTGCGGCACTGGTTCTCGCGGCGCTGGTCGTCATCGTGGCCGTCCCGCGCTACCGGCAGACGTTCCCGTGGCTGATTGGGCCTCGCGTGTTGGCAAGCCCCACGAGCGGCGCGCCCGCCTCGGCGCCGGCGGAATCCGACGAAATCCGGATCGCCGCTGGAGACAGAACGGCGCCCTACATCGACACCGCCGGCCGGGCGTGGCTACCCGACCGGTATGTCACCGGTGGCACGACTTTCCACCGGCCTACCATAGAGATTCAGCGGACACCCGATCCGGATTTGTTTCAAAACGGGCGGGAAGGGCAGTTTGTCTACGCCATCCCGCTCAATCCCGGCATATATGAGCTCCACCTGTACTTCGCAGAGACCGGCGTGACCGCCGACACGCTCCGCAACGTCAGCATTGCAATCAACGGGCAACCGACTTCGGGCGTCGACGTTGCCTCTGACGCCGATGGAGTCAATACAGCTACTGCCAAGATTTTCAAGGATATCTCCCCGGCCAAAGACGGTTTCCTGCACCTGATGTTCCAAGGCGTCCAGCCTAGGTCATTCCTCAACGCAATCGAGATCCTGCCGGGAATCCGGGGCAAGATCCGCCCGATTCGGATCACTGCGGGGGATCGTGTCTTCCGCGACCATCTCGGGCAGGTCTGGCTGCCGGACCAGTGGGCCGCCGGCGGGCGGATAAGCACGCGCGTCGTATCGATCAACGGCACTCCCGACGCCGGATTGTACCAGCAGCGAAGAGTCGGCCATTTCAGCTATTCGATTCCGGTGGCGGAAGGTGGAGTCTATACCGTTATCCTGCACTTCTCCGAAAATTGGTTTACACCTCCCAATTCCATTGGCGGTGTGGGGAGCCGCGTCTTTGATGTCTATTGCAATGGCACCACCCTGCTCAAGGGTCTCGACATCCTGAAGGAGGCGGGCGGAATTGGGAACCGCGCGGTCATTCGGACTTTCCAACATATTCCGGCTTCGCCGCTGGGAAAGATCAACCTCGAATTTGCACCAGTCTCGAACTATTCCCTCATCAATGCGATAGAAGTTATCGAGGAGTAGGTCCAACCTCGTTCCTCTTGTAACCCCTTGGTTAAATTAACCTGATGAAACTTCCGGGGGGCTCCAGGCACGCCTAGAATCCGCTTTAGGGTTTGGCGGCAAGTCAGTCGTGCGTTTCAACTCCATCGAAGAGCCAAGCGTTGCTGTAGCCAATCGCCTGCGTATCGCTTCAAGGGAAGGCCGGCGAAACCTGAGGAGTACGATTTACGACGTTCTTGGGCGGTATGGCAAGAGCCAATTTCCCGCTGGCTAAGCGCATGTTTGGCGGCACTCGCCACCCTTGACACCAAGTTGGACGGGGCTAGGCTCCCGTACAGATAGCTTACAGTCAACGTTATTTGTAATATGTGGGTCGCGGAATCAGCTTCGAGCCGGTTATTGCCGGAAATGCGGATTAGGCTAGGGGTCTTGCCCGCGCCGCAAGTGGTTCCGCCAAGAAGTTGAATTAAGAAAGTGAACCAATAGATAGAAAGAGGTTAGTGATGCCCCGTTCGCAACGATTCCTTGCCGTCGCGTTGGCCGTCTTGGCCAGCGCCGGCCTGGCCTATTCACAGGCCGTGAATGCTACTCTGCTGGGCACCGTCACAGACGCCAGCGGTGCGGTAGTTCCGAATGCAAAAGTCACCATCACGGAAACTCAGACGGCCGTTGCTCATGCGATGCAAACGAATGAAAGCGGGAACTGGATCGTTCCCAACCTGCCGCCGGGCATCTATGCGGCGTCCGTCGAAGCCACGGGATTCAAAAAGGAAACCCGTCGCGACATCACACTAGTGGTGGACACCACGACCCGCGTCGATATTCAGATGACGCCCGGCAACATCACTGAGACGATCGAAGTGTCCAGCGCGCCGCCGATCCTGCAGGCCGATACCGCCACCACGTCCACGCAGATCAGCAACACTGTGCTCGCGAACGTCCCCCTGGTCAGCGCGAACCGCAATTTCCAGTCGCTCTTGAACCTCGCGCCGGGAGTCGCCCCAGTTACCGAGCAGCACTCACAGTTTTTCAACGCCGCCAGCTCGCTGCAAACCGAAGTCAACGGCCAGGCGCGCATGGGCAACAACACCATGATCGAGGGCACCGATGATAATGAGCGGACGGGGTTGCTTCAGATCTATATTCCCCCGATCGAAGCCATCCAGACCGTGGACGTTTCGCTGACCAACCACGATCCGGAAATGGGGCGCGCCTCGGGCGCGGTGGTGAATGTGGTGCTGAAATCGGGAACCAACGCGATCCACGGCGCCGCGTATGAATTCCTGCAAAACAGCGACTTCGACGCGCGCTCGTTCTTCAACCCGTCGGTCGGTCACCTGGCGTATAACTACGTCGGCGGCAACCTGGGGGGCCCGATCAAGAAAAACAAGATGTTCATCTTCGGCGATTACCTGCGAGTGATGGACCACGAAGCCAACACCAACAACGTGACGATTCCGCCGAACACCTGGCGCACAGGCGATCTCAGCCAGGGAGCGCAAATAATCTACGATCCGGCGACCGGCAATCCGCTCGACGGCACCGGACGGACTCCGTTCCCGAACAAACAGATTCCCGCTTCCCGCATCAACTCAATCTCGGCCGCGATTCTTGGCCTGCTGCCGTCGACCAACGAATCCTTCAATATCGCCAAGCCAGCCAACAACTATTACGCCCTGTTGCCGTACCAGAAGACTACCGACTCCCTCGATGAGAAGCTGGATTACGACCTATCGGACAAGGATCGCGTCAGCGAACGCTTCAGCTTTTCGCGGCCGGTGATATTCCAGGCTCCGCTGTTTGGCATGGCCGGCGGCGACGGTCCCGGTGGCGCCTTCATGGGAACCGCTACGCAGGACACCTACTCGACCGGCCTCAACTATGACCGCATGTTCTCGTCCACGCTGGTGGCGGAGTTGCGGTTGGGGATCTCCTATTACCACAACGAGGCCGTCCCTTCCGATTACGGCTCCAACGATTCGACGAAGCTCGGCATTCCGGGTGTCAACATCAACCAGTTCACCAGCGGCATCGTGGGTATCCAGATCAACGACGGCATTTCCGCCCCGATGATCGGTTACTCGGCAAGCCTGCCGTGGGTGCGCTCGGAAGTCAATGTCGACCTGGTCAACACGTGGACCAAAACCACAGGCAATCACACCTTCAAGTGGGGATTCGATCTCAAGCGCCTGCGCGACAACTTACTGCAAGACCAGACTTACAGCCCGCGCGGGGTCTATTATTTCGGCAACGAGCAAACCGGGTCGTGCACCCCGACTAAGACTGGATCCAACGGTCTGGCGACAAGCTGCAACGCCACCACCCCCCTGGGTGTCGCCAACGATATGGCCAGCTTCCTGCTCGATGTGCCTTATCAGCTCGGCCGCGACATTAACACGTATTTCCCGGCTTTCCGCCAGTGGGAGTTCTTCGGGTTCGGTGGCGACCGGTGGCAGGTATCGCCCAAATTGACCGTCGATCTGGGCCTGCGCTGGGAGTTTTATCCTCCCGCCACACCGGCTTTCCCCGGTGGTTTCTCCAACTACGATCCCACTACCAACGATCTGGTGCTGGCTGGAGTCGGCAGCAACCCGTCGGACCTGGGCATGAAGAAGCGGTATAACTACTTTGCGCCGCGCATCGGACTGGCCTATCGCTTCACCGAGAAGACCGTCGTCCGCGCGGGTTTCGGCACCAGTTACACGCCGTTCGAAGACAACACGTACGCATATAACTATCCGGTGCGCGCGAATAACTTCTACACCAATGTTGGCGACGGTTACGCCAACACCCTGAATGCCAGCGGGCAGGCAGCGACATTCCAGCAGGGGTTTCCACTGCCGGTACCGGTGACGATCCCGTCCAGCGGCATCATTCCGGCGACCGGCTCGCTATTGAGCAACAGCGAATTCACGATCAACCTGAATTACAAGAACCCTTACGTGGAGAGTTGGAACCTCGCGGTGCAGCGCTCGCTGCCGGGAAACTGGACTCTCGACGTAGCCTATGTGGGGCTGCACGGAGTGGACACGGGCGCCCAATGGAACCTGAATGCGCCCACCAGCGTGCTTGGCGGAGGTACGGCGAGCGAGCCGCTGGATATCCTCTACGGCAAGACAGCGGGCGACACCCTGTACTGGGATGGCTTTTCGTCCAGCTATAATGCCTTGCAGGCGAAACTGGAAAGGCGTCTCGGCGATTTGAACATCCTCACCGCTTTCACGTGGGGCAAGGGAATGGATTACCAGCAAAGTGATGACGGTGCCCTGTATTGGCAGATTGGCGCACAGCGCAATTACGCGCGCACGGATTGGGACCGAACTCTGACCTACGTGCAGAGCTACGTCTACCAGTTACCGGCGGGCGTCGGCAAGAAGTGGATGAACAGCGGTCCGGCAGCCGTGATACTGGGCAACTGGCAGCTTTCCGGAGTGCTGAGCCTGATGACCGGGACGCCATTCAGCGTCACCGCCAGTGGCAGCAGCTTGAATACACCGGGTGAGACTCAGACCGCCAATCAGGTGGCTCCGGTACAGCTCGAGCACGGCATCAATACCGGCAACCTCTGGTTCAACACGTCCAGTTTCTCCCAGCCCACAGGCGTCGTTTTCGGCACTTCGGGACGCAACATCATGAGTGGTCCCGGATTGTTCGCGCTGAATGCGTCGCTGTTCAAGAACTTTAAGATCCGCGAGCGCGCGAACATCGAACTGCGCTGCGAGACGTTCAACCTGACCAACACGCCGCAGTTCGCCAACCCGAGCGCTTCAACGACCAGCTCGACATACGGCTACGTAACCTCAACCATCGGCAGCGGTACCGGCGTCAACGGCACCGGCGGCGGCCGTGCCCTGCAACTGGGGGTGAAGGTTTCATTCTGAAACACCGCCGGGAGAAATCGAACATTCAGCTTCCCCTGATAAGGCCAGCGCGCAATTCCCGGCTCAACCTGGGGATCGCGCTGGCCATTTTTGTCGCGACGGTAGCGCTGTATGCTCCCGTCGCGCGTTTTGACTTCGTCAATTTCGACGATCCCGAGTATGTGACCCGCAACACCCATGTCCGTGGCGGCCTCACGCAGCCGGGTCTCGAATGGGCGCTGACTTCCGGCGAAGCCGCCAACTGGTTTCCCGTCACGCGGCTCTCGCACATGCTGGACAGCCAGTTTTTTGGCCTGCGCGGCGGGCTTCATCATCTCACCAGTGTTTGGTGGCACGCGCTCGCCGGCGTGCTGCTATTCGCATTTCTGGTGCGCTCCACCCACGCGCGCTGGCCCAGCGCATGGGTCGCTTTCCTATTCGCGCTTCATCCCCTGCACGTCGACTCGGTCGCGTGGGTGGCGGAGCGCAAAGACGTTCTTTGCGCCTTCTTCTGGTTTCTCGCGTTATGGGCCTACGTGCGCTATGCCGAACGGCCGGGCCGGGGACGTTACCTGGCGGTCTTGCTCTGGTTCATCCTGGGGTTGATGTCCAAGCCGATGATCGTCACCCTGCCGTTGCTGCTGCTGGTGTTGGATGCCTGGCCGCTGCGCCGGCTTTCGCGAAAGGCGGTGATCGAGAAGATTCCGCTCTTCGCGCTCGCCGCGGTTTCGGCCGTGGCGACGTTCCTGGTGCAGCAATCGGGCGGCGCCGTCAAGGAAATCGCGCGGTTGCCCATCGGGCTGAGGATGGAGAACGCGCTGGTCTCCTACGCCATCTACTGCCTCAAGACGATTTGGCCGTCCGGGCTGGCGGTGTTCTATCCGTATCCGCCCGGCTTTGAATGGTGGATAGTAGCGGCTGCCGGGCTGGCAATCGCCATCGTCACGGCGCTCGCGCTGCGATCGTTTCGTAGCGCCCCCTACCTGGCCGCCGGCTGGCTCTGGTTCCTGGTGACGCTGGCGCCGGTAATCGGACTGGTGCAAGTCGGCGCGCAGGCACGCGCCGACCGGTACATGTATGTTCCGATGGTCGGCCTCGCCATCATGCTGGCTTGGGGCGCCGCCGATCTGGCGCGGCGGTGGCCGGCTGCGACGCGTCCGATCGCCGCCGCGGCCATTGCGGCATGTTTGGCCGCGGCGGCTGTTTCCGCGGCCCAGATCCAGCACTGGAAAAACAGCGAAACGCTGTTTCAGCACGCGCTGGATATGACCACGGATAACTACCTCGCCGAGCATAACCTGGGGAGTTACCTGCTGGGCGCCGGGCGGCTCTCCGAAGCCATGCCGCACCTGGAAGCAGCCTTGCGCATCCGGCCCGAATCCGCGCCGGCGCGCAGCGACTTGGCCAGTGCGCTCGCCCAGACCCCTGGCCGCCTGCCCGAGGCCATCACCCAATACCAGGCCGCGCTCCGCCTTCTTCCGGATTCCGCCATCCTGCACAACAACCTGGCGAGCGCGCTGGCCAAGTTTCCCGAGCGTTTGCCGGAGGCCATCCGCGAGTATCAGGCTGCGTTGCGCATCGACCCCGATTACGCCGAAGCGCACCACAACTTGGGCCTCGCACTGGCCGGAATCCCCGGCCGCCTGCCCGAAGCCATCGCCGAATATCGGGCGGCCCTGCGCATTCAGCCCGCTTACGCGGAGGCGCATTACAACCTGGGCGTGGCGCTGTCGAAAACCCCCGGCCGGTTGCCGGAAGCCGCTGCGGAGTTCGAAGCCGTGCTGCGCCTGAAGCCCGATTACGCGGAGGCGCACAACAATCTGGGTGTCGCGTTGTCCCAGTTGCCGGTCCGGTCGTCCGAGGCCATCGCGCACTTTGAAGCGGCCCTGCGCATCCAGCCGGACTACGCCGACGCGCACTACAACCTGGGTGTCGCGCTGTCGCAGATTCCCGGCCGGATGCCCGAGGCAATCGCCCAATGGGAAGAGTCCTTGCGGCTCCAGCCGGATCCGGACCTGCGCCGCGCCATAGACCGTCTGCGCGCCGGCCGTTGATGCGCTGGGGAATGCTTAGCTTGCCGACGCCCGCTTACTGGCGCATTTCTTCACAACTTCTCAGGAGCGATGATGGGTCAGTTATTATGAAAATCTGTCCGTATCCCGCCCAACATGCGATAATCCATTTTTCGGCCGCGCCAGTATTTCCGGCCGCGCAAGATCATGAAGCATCAGCATGAAGCTCTCGCCGGGTTTCCGGTGGTAACAACCTTCCCCGTGCTTTGGGGAGATCAGGACCCCTTCGGGCACGTGAACAACCTGGTGTACCTGCGCTGGTGCGAGAGCGTGCGCGTGGAATACCTGGAGCGGGTGGGGATGTGGGTGCCGCTGCCGCCGCAAGGGGTGGGCCCGATTCTGGCCAGCATCCACTGCGACTACAAGCTGCCGCTGAATTACCCGGATACCGTGCACGTCGGCGCGCGCGTCACGCGCATCGGCAACAGCAGCGTGCGCATGGAGCACCTTATCGTTAGCCACAAACGGGACGAGTTGGCTGCGGCGGTCGATTCCACTCTCGTGATGCTCGATTATGCAAGCGGCCGGTCGTCGCCTGTGTCGGTAGAGATCCGCGCCAAGATCGCGGAGATCGAAGGCCACGAGTTCGCCGCCTCGGCACCAGGGCCACACGCGAAATGACGAAGAACGCGTGCGCGGCGCGGCCGGCGTGGCGCGGGCTGTCAAGCCTGATGTGTCGAGAGTCGTCTCGACATTTCTTCTTGACGAACCGACCCGCCCCGCTCACCGGCGCCGCTCCTTGTTAGACTGGTCGATCAATGGAGATTTCGCAAGAGACGATTGCTCCGGGCAAGGCGGTGATCCGCCTCCAGGGCAAGGTGATGATCAGCGAAGCGCCCGACCGCATCGGCGCCGCTGTTGAAGAGCTGGTGCAGACCGGCACGCGCACCGTCATCATCGACCTGAGTGGCATCACCGCACTCGATTCGACCGGCATCGGTTACATGATCGCCGGCTACAACCGCATCATGGCCGCCGGAGGAGAGATGCGCATGGCCGGCGCCACCGGCCACATCCTGCAAAATTTCCGCGTCAACCAGTTAGACCGCGTCTTCGCCTTCTACCCCAGCGTGGAAGAAGCCGCGAAGGAATAAATCAACTCCGCGAATTCCTGAAAGCAATCGGAGCCGCGACCAATGGGAGCGGTCGGCAACACGCGGCAAAGCATTACACCGATTTGACACGGATTTGACAACTCCAAGCTGTGGCCCTGCCATGATCGGCTAGGAGGATTTTGATCAATGCAGAATGCAGTTCGCCACTTGTGGCTCGGTTTGGTTTGCTCGGCCGCTTTGCTGGCGCAGAATACACCGCCCGGGACGCGCGTGATTGCTTCGACCGTGCCGGCCAACGGCGATGTGAACCCTTACGGCATCGCGATCGTGCCCGTAAGCGTCGGCGATCTTACAGCCGGAAACATCCTGATCAGTAACTTCAATAACAGTTCCAACCTGCAAGGAACCGGCACCACGATAGTCCAGATTACGCCTCGCGGCACCCAGTCGCTGTTTGCCCAAATCGACGCGGCGACGCTTCCCGGCGCGTGCCCCGGCGGCATCGGACTCACCACCGCGCTGGCCGTCTTGCCATCTGGCTGGGTGGTGGTAGGAAGTCTGCCGACCACGGATGGGACCTCGGCTACGGCTGAGTCTGGTTGCCTGCTGGTGCTGAACTCCAAGGGCACCGTCGTGGAGACCATAGCGGACTCGTCCATCAACGGACCCTGGGATATGACCGCGGTCCAGAAGGGCGATGACGCGTTCTTGTTCGTCACCAACGTGCTTAACGGCACGGTTGCCGGCGGCGGGAACGTGGTAAATGAAGGGACGGTGGTTCGCATCGCGTTGGAGCTGCATTCGGGCGCGGCGCCCACCGTGGAATCGATGGTGACCATCGGCAAGGGCTTTGCGGAACGCACCGATCCCGCCGCTTTGGTGATTGGCCCAACCGGCCTCGGCCTGGCGCGCGATGGAACTCTCTACGTGGCCGATAGCCTAAACAATCGGATCGCGGCCATACCCGACGCGCTGCGGACCCAGTCCTCGGCCGGGACGGGCACCACAGTCAAGGAGGGCGGCCGCTTCCTGAACGATCCGCTGGGACTCGCGATCGGCATCTTCGGCGACATCCTGACCGTTAACGGTAATAACGGATTGCTGGTCGTCACCACTCCCAGGGGCGATACCGCCGGTACCGCTGTGCTCGATTCGAGCGGCACCCCGCCCGGCTCCGGCGCCCTATTCGGATTGGCCGTCACCGACCGCGGTGTCTATTACGTCGACGACGCCACGAACACGCTCAATATTTTCCTGTAGCGGACCTTCGACAGCTTGCGAAGCCCCAAGAAAATCGGCGGATACCTCGTGTTTCGGGGCTTCGCAGACTGGACCTGCCCCGTCCTCCAAATCTCCGTAATCCACCTAAAGCTCTACCCAATACATGTTTTTGCCGCGATTCCCGCGGATTCTGTGCGTTTTTGTCGCTATAATAGAGCCTGGGAGCTAATATGCTGCTGCGATTCCGGGCGTCGAACTTTCGGTCATTTCGGGCGGAGCAAGAGCTTTCCATGATTGCCGGCGCATTCAGCGATAGGGCTGAGACGGTGCGTAATCCACCCGGCACCGACGAAGGCGTGTTGCCGGTCGCCGCAATTTATGGGGCGAACGCGTCCGGCAAGACGAACGTCATTCTAGCGATCCGATTCATGAGCGAGGCGGTCAGGAATTCTCACGCCCGATGGGAACCGGATGAGCCAATCAGGCTTGAGCCTTTTGCAGGACAATCGGATGCACCAAGCACGTTTTCGGCGGACTTCCTGTTGGACGGCGTCCGCTATCAGTACGGCCTGTCGCTAAGTCCAGAAGCAGTTCTTGAGGAATGGCTGTACGCTTACCCGTTAGGCAAGAAACAGACTTGGTTTGTCCGAGAGAAGGGCAAACCTATCTCATTTAGCGCCAAGTTGCAGGGTGACAACAAGACCATTGAGCGGCTAACTCGCCCGAACAGCTTGTTCCTCTCCGCCGCCGCACAGAACAATCACGAAGCCCTCTCGCCGCTGTATAGCTGGTTTTCAAGGTCGCTGTCGTTCGTTATAGGTGAGCGGTCTACGGCACGTCCACTTGCACGGGTTCTGTCCGACGATGCCGACTTACGAAACAAGTCTGCGCGGTTGCTTTCGCTGGCAGACCTAGGCATCGCAGACCTGAGCATTCGAGAGGTTGAAGTGCCAGCATACGTAAAGGAGTTCGACGCTAGACTGACGTCTCTTTTGAAAGAGACGATGAAGTCTCCACCCACAGTGCTCCCGTTCGAGCAGGGAATAATGCGGGAATTCCAGTTCCTGCACCGGATCGGCGATTCAACACTCCCCTTTCGCGAAGATCAAGAGTCGAAGGGCACGATTGCCTTCTTATGCTTGCTGGCCCCGGTGTTTGGCGCTCTCGCGAAGGGTGGAGTGGTTTGCGTCGACGAGCTGGACGATAGCCTTCACCCCCTTCTAGCTATCGAAGTGATTCGACAATTCAGCGACACCGCCAGCAATCCCGCGGATGCCCAGCTCATATTCAACACCCACGATACGAATCTGCTTAGCGCTAGCGTGCTCAGGCGCGACCAGATCTGGTTCACGGAAAAGCAGCCGGATGGCGCCAGCCAGTTGTATCCTCTGAGTGACTTCAAGCCGCGCATGCACGAGAACCTCGAGAACGGCTATCTGCAAGGCCGCTACGGCGCAATTCCGTTCCTCAATCCCGGCTCCTTCTTCACGAGCACGCATGAAGAAAAAAGATAGCCTCCGCCGTCGCAGGAGCTTCCGTGAGCCTCTCGCCCGGTTCCTGATCGTGTGCGAGGGAGCGGTGACCGAGCGCGTCTACTTCACCGATGTTCGCCGCAGTGAGCGCGGAATCATACAGCTGGAAATCGTCCCCGGAGGCGTCCCCAAGTCCGTTGTTGAGCTTGCCGTCCGGATGAAGAAGGAATCCGAACGCGAGGCTGAGCGTCGTCAGGATGACAACCTGCTGTTTGACAAGATTTGGTGTGTATTCGACGTCGACGAGCACCCTTTTGTGCCAGAAGCCAAGCAGCAAGCAGAAGTAAATGCGATCAGCGTCGCAGTTTCTAATCCATGCTTCGAGCTATGGCTCCTGCTCCACTTTCAGAACCAGACCGCACACATCGAGCGGCAGAAGGTACAGCACCTGTGTCGGAAGTATATGCCGGGTTACGAAAAGACGCCTGACTGCGATATCTTGAGGCCGCATCAAGCCGGCGCAATGGAGAGAGCGACTCAGCTTGAGAATTGGCAAGTGACTCGCGATAGCGCGGGTGCAAACCCATCGACTGGTGTGCACCGATTGATCCAGCAAATACAAGCCGCCTGCCGCCGGGGCACAGGCCCCGCGTGATCTGGCCCTATCTCGTTCGCAGAATTGCTTCCACCAACCCATCAACAGTGAACTTCGCGGCTTCGACAGTAACTTCGATGCCTGAGTCGCGGGCCGTCTTGCTGGTGACTGGGCCGATGGATGCTACCTTGACGCCTTCCAGCGCTCCCGCGCCGGCGGCGGCCACGAAGTTCTGCACGGTCGAGGAGCTGGTGAAGGTGATCCAATGGGGCTTGTGGGCGAAAACTTCGGCGGCGCGAGCGGGTGCGTCATCGGGCATCACAGTGCGGTAGGCTTCGACCACGTCCACCTGCGCGCCGCGGCGAGCGAGTTCCACCGGAACGACGTCGCGCGCCACGGCCGCGCGGGGCAGCAGGATTCGCTTGGCCGTCAAGTGGTAATCCGCGAAAGCGGCCACCAGTCCCTCGGCGACATACTCAGTGCCCATCAGGTCGACTTTCAAATGCAAAGCTTCGATGGCAGCGCGCGTGGCCGGGCCGATAGCGCAGATGCGTGCGCGCAGCGATCGCCAATCAAACACGGAGCGATCCAGCCGCTCGACGAAGCAGCGCACGCCGGTGGCGCTGGTGAAGATCAGCCAGTCGTAGGAAGCGAGATTCGCGATGGCGTGGTCGAGCGGCGCCGGGTCAGCGGCGGGGCGGATTTCGATGGTGGGCAACTCGATCGCGTGTGCGCCCAATGCCTCCAGCCGCGCTGCCAGGGCGTCAGCCTGCTCGCGGGCGCGCGTCACCACGATGCGCTGGCCGAACAGCGGCAGGCTTTCATACCAGTTCAACTTTTCGCGCAGCCGCACCACCTCGCCGACCACGATGGTGGCGGGCGGTTTCATGCCGCGCGCGGCAATCAACTCGGGCAGCGTCGCGAGCGTACCGGTAACGGTCTCCTGGTCCGGCCGCGTGGCCCAGCGCACCGCCATGGCGGGAGTATCCGCCGCGCGTCCGCTCGCAATCAACGCACGAGCGATTTCCGAAAACGTGGTTAGCCCCATGAAGATCACCAGCGTTTCGGCCTGCCCCAGCTTGTTCCAATCGATTGCGTTCACGGCGTGGCCGGTGACGAAAGTGACCGCCGACGTGTGTTCGCGGTGGGTAAGCGGAACGCCGCAATAGGCGGCTAGCCCAAGCGGCGTGGTGACGCCGGGCACCACCTCGAAGGGAATGCCGGCCGCGGCGAGCGCTTCGGCCTCTTCGCCGCCGCGCCCGAACAGAAACGGGTCGCCGCCCTTGAGCCGCGCCACGGTGAGCCCGCGGCGCGCGCGGTCGATCAGCATGCCGCAAATCTCTTCCTGCGAAAAAGCGTGCGCCGATTTCTTCTTGCCCACATAGAGCCGCTCGGCGGGCGCGGGCGCGAGAGCGAGCAGCGCATCGGGCGCCAGGTGATCGTAGAGGATGGCATCGGCACGTTCGAGGATGCGTCGTCCCTTGACGGTGATCAATTCCGGATCGCCGGGGCCCGCGCCGATGAGATAGACCTTAGCCACTGTCACGAAATCACCATTGCAGCTCCGTGGCGCAGGCAGTCCTGCCTTCTGTGTCGAGAGTCACCTCGCGGGGCAAGCTAAAGCATGCCCCACCAACCAAGCGCCGGGCGTCGGCAAAAGTGCCGACGCGGCACGCAAGAGTGAGTGCGCCACATTCACCCATGCACCGCATCGAGGATCTCCTTTGCGCCTCGGGCCAGCAGATCGGCGCCCAGCCGGCGGCCCACTCCTTCGGCATCGGACACGGCCCCTTGCGCTTCGCCGCGGATCAGCTCGCTCCCATCGGGCGATGCGACGATCGCGATCAGGTGCAGCCGCCCAGCTTCCACCGTGGCGTGCGCGCCGATCGGCACCTGGCAGCCGCCGCCCAGCGCGGCCAGCAGCCCGCGCTCGGCGGTAACCGCGGCACGCGTGGGCGGGTGATCGAGCGGCCGGCATGCCTCCCAGCCGGCGCCGCCCGGGCGCGCTTCAATCGCCAGCGCGCCCTGCCCGACGGCGGAGCACATCGCTTCAACCGGCAAAATCTCGGCGATGCGGTCTTCCCATCCCAGCCGCTTCAATCCGGCGGCGGCCAGCAGAATGGCATCGTAGCGGCCTTCACCAAGCTTGCGTAGGCGTGTATCCAGGTTGCCGCGTATCGATTCGATCTCGACATCCGGCCGCAGCTTGCGCAACTGCGCGGCGCGGCGCAGCGAGCTGGTGCCGACGCGGGCGCCGGCCGCGAGATCGGCCAGCCGCTTGCCCACCACCGCGTCGCGCGCGTCTTCCCTCTCCGGCAGCGCCGCCAGCGCCAGCCCTTCGGGCAACTCGGTGGGCAGGTCTTTCAAACTGTGCACCGCCAGGTCGGCGCGCCCGTCCAGCAGCGCCTCTTCGATTTCCTTGGTGAAGAGTCCCTTGCCGCCCACCTGCGCGAGCGGAACGTCGGTGATGCGGTCGCCGGTGGTTTTGACGATCTGGATGCGGCAGTCGTGACCCAGCGCGGCGAGTTTCGTTTCCACCCAATGGGCCTGCCACAATGCGAGCTGCGAGCCGCGCGACGCAATGACCAGCATCCTCAATCCTGTAAGTGAAACGCTTTGCGAATGGCGGCCACCACGTGCGCGCCATCGGGCTGCGCAGAATGCGAGCGCAGCGCGGTGATCGGCCCGTGGGCGACCTTGTTGATGATACCGCGCGTGAGCGCCTCCAGCGCCTCCTCCTGCTGCGGGGTGAAGGGGCCGTAGCGGCGGCGCACCTTCTCCAGCTCGCTCGCGCGGATCTGCTCGAGCTGCTCCTGCAAACCGACGATGGTGGGCGTGACCTCGGCGACCTTGAGCCGCGCCATCATGCGATCCACTTCTTCCAAGACCAGCGCCTCGGCCCGCTCGGCCTCCTTCATGCGCTCGCGCAGATTGGCGTTGACCACCTGCTCCAGGTCGTCGATGTCGTAAAGGAAGACGTTGTCGATTTGGTTGACTGCCGGATCGATGTTGCGCGGCACCGCGATATCGATCAGGAACATGGGCCGGTTGCGCCGCGCCGCAATCACGCGCTGCATGTCGTCCTTGCGCAGGATGTAATGCGGCGCACCGGAAGAGGCGACCACGATATCCACTTCCGGGAGCATCGCCACGAAGCGCGTGTATTCGACCGGCGTGCCCTGAAACAGCGCGGCCATTTCCGCGGCGCGTTCCGGCGTGCGGTTGGTGACGAAGACGTGCGAAGCCCCGGACCGGCGCAAATGGCGGGCGGCCAACTCAGACATTTTGCCCGCGCCAACCAGCATGACAGTGCGGTTTTCCAGCGAACCGAAAATCTTGCGCGCCAATTCGACCGCGGCGTAGCTCACCGAAACCGCCATCTGCCCGATGCCGGTTTCCGACCGCACCCGCTTGGCCACGCTGAAGGCGCGCTCGTAGAGCCCCTCCAGCCAGCCGCACAGGGCGCCGCTCGATTTTGCCGCGTTGTACGCGGTCTTGAGTTGCCCCAGGATCTGCGGCTCGCCCACCACCATAGAATCCAGGCTGGCCGCCACGCGGAACAGGTGGTGGATGGCGTCGCGACCCTGGCGCCGGTAGATGTGCGGCTCGATGGTTGGCGGACTGACGGCCTTTTGCTCGGCCAGAAAAGCGTCGACGATGGCCTGCGGATCCGCGCTGTCTTCGGTGGTGAGGACGATCTCGACGCGGTTGCAGGTGGAAAGAATCACGGCTTCGCTGACGCCTACGCGCCCTTTGAGCGCGCCCAGCGCGCCGGCCAGCGATTCCTCGCGGAAGGCGAGGCGTTCGCGCACTTCCACCGGCGCGGTCTTGTGGCTCACTCCCGTCAGCAGCAGCTTCATGGCTTCAGCAGGACGCCCAGGCGCGCGTGCGCGGCCCAGGTCAGCGCGGAAAATCCGAGCACGGTCACCGTCATGATGGCCGCCTTGCGGCCCCGCCACCCGGCAGTGACCCGCAGGAACACCAGGGCCATGTATGTGCCCCAGGTGAAAAACGAAATCGCGATGGCCGGCTGTTTGATCCAGGCCTCTTTGTGCTCGATGAAGGCCCAGGTGCTGGCGGCGATCACCGCCAGCGTCATCAGCGCGAAGCCCAGCGTCATGGACTTCGAAATCAAATCGTCCAGCGTTCCCAAAGGCGGCAGCCGGTAGGATAGCTTGCGCGGCTTCTTGGATTTCAGTTGGCGTTCCTGAAATAGATAGAGCAGGGAGGCCACCGCGGTGAACAGCAGCGCCGCATAACCCAGCAGCACCAGCACGATGTGTACGGTGAGCCAGGCGTTGCGGATCACCGGGCTGGTCCAGGCGCTGACCGGGTTGCCCATCGTCGCCACCAGTACCATCACGAAGACCAGCGGGAAAATGAACACGCTCAAGCTCTCCAGCCGGTACCGCCAGTGGATGAACAAGTACAACACCACCACCAGGAAAGCGCACATCGAAAGGGTTTCGTAGAAGTTCGTAATCGGGCAGTGATGGGTGCTGAGACCCTCCTCCATGATGGAAACGAAATGGAACACCGCGCCGATCGAAAACGCCCCCAGCGCCACGCGGAACAGGTTCTCGCGGCGGCGGACCAGGGTGAGGATGGCGTGCAGGAGGCCGAGGGAATACAGCGCCGCGGCCACGCGCAGCCAGATGACGCTCATATCAGCCATCGGCAATTCGAGAAGCGGAAGTCTCTTTAGACCAGTATAACGGAACCTCCGGGCCAGGACCCTTCGCGGCGCCTCCGGACGGCGAAGGGCGCCCGGAAATGGACACGCGATACAGCGGTAAACAAATTAAATGGCGCGCGGAGTTTCGAGAATTCGGGCGCCTTTCCGGCACCGGAGAGAGAGGACCCGTCAGGCTGCGAATAGCGGTGGATGCCCACGAATACCGCTGCGCCGGCGCATTGCGGCAGGGCTCCGCGCGGGCGCCGGAGGGGGCCATTATTCTGGATTTAGTTATCCTAAACTCAACATTTAGTACATTTGGCTTGACCCGACGCGGGAACCAATTTATGTTGCGGTTGGATCGTTAGTTTCGCGTGGACCGGCGGCAGAGTGCCGTTCCCTGCCAAAGTCGGGTCACACGTGCAAGTCGGGCTGGAAATTTCAGGGGAGAGGTTTTATGCTTTTTGCCAGGATCTTCGTCGACCGTAGAAGTGCCGCGGCAATCCTTTTGATTGCCTTAGCGGTTTTAGGAGCATTCGCTCCACGCGCCAAGGCGCAAGCGGTGGCCATCGCGGAACTCGATGGATATGTCACCGACCCGAGCGGCCAAGCCATTGCGGGCGCTCAGGTGAAAGCGACCGAAGTGGACAAGGGCCAGGTTCGCGACACCGTGTCCGAGGCCACCGGTCGCTATGCACTGCCGGACCTGCCGGTGGGCAATTACAGATTGGAAGTTTCGGCCGCCGGTTTCAAGACCTACGTGCAGACGGGCATCATTCTGCAGGTGGCGAGCAACGTTACGGTCAATGTGCCGATGCAGATCGGCGCGGTGACCGAGAGTATTCGAGTGGAAGCCAACGCCGCCATGGTGGAAACCAAGGAGAACTCCGTGGCGCAGGTCATCAACGAGCAGAGCATGATCGACCTGCCGTTGAACGGCCGCAACCCAACCCAGTTGCTGACGCTCACCGGAGCCGGTACCTCGACCATGACGCTCAATGGCGGCGACCTCACCGGCAGCAAGAACATCCAGGGATCCAACGGTTCGGGCCAGTTCTCGGTGGCCGGTTCGCAAGCCAACGGCATCAACTTCCTGTTGGATGGCGGTGACAACAACGACTCATTCAGCAACGTCAATCTGCCGATCCCGGTCCCCGATTTCATCCAGGAATTCAACGTGCAGACCAACGGCCTGCCGGCGCAGTACGGATTGCATCCCGGCGGTGTGGTCAACATTGTGACCAAATCGGGAGCGAACGCCTTCCACGGCGACCTGTTCGACTTTCTGCGCAACGGCGACCTCAACGCCCGGCCGGAAGGCGCCGCAACCACGCAACCCAAGCGCGACACCTTAAAGCGCAACCAGTTCGGCGGCACCGCCGGCGGCAGGATTATCAAGGACAAACTGTTCTTCTTCGGCGGATATCAGGGCACGCGGCAGCGCAGCGACCCGTCCCAGAGCACGGCCTATGTTCCCACCGCGGCGGTGCTCCAGGGGAACTTCAGCGTGATCGACGCGTCCAAAGCCAACGGCGGCTGCTTGGCTAAGGCCGTGCAGTTGAAGAGCCCATCCGGGGTTGCCTATCCCGGCAACATGATTCCCATTTCCTCGTTTGACCCGGCGGGATTCAAGCTGGCCTCCAGTTACCTGCCGGTTTCCCCGCAAGCCTGCGGGGCTGTCCAATACGGCTACCTGGCCGACAACCCCGACGATCAGTGGATCGGCCGCATCGATTACATCATCAGCGACAAGCACAGCCTCTACGGGCGCTATTACATTTACGACTACCTCGGGGAGGTTCTCTTCGACGGCGCCAACGCCCTGACCACCGGAACATCGGGCAACAAGGACCGTGCGGAGACGTTGACCCTCGGCGACACCTTTACGCTCGGCCCGACCCAGGTGAATTCGCTTCACGCCACCTTCGACCGGCGCCGCGACGACCGCGCCGACGCTTCCAATATGTTCAGCCCCAACACCCTAGGCGCCAATATGTGGGAGGCGCTCCCGAACTACACGCAGCTCACCGTCAGCGGCTATTCCGGCGGCGGATTCGCCGTTGGCTGCGGCACCTGCGCGCTGGCTACGTTCAACGTCAACACCTACCAACTGTCGGACGACTTCACGTATATCCGCGGCAGACACCAGTTCGCGTTCGGCTTCGACGGCCGCAAGGACCAGTTCAATTCCGTCAACAACCAGCAGGCGAACGGGCAGTTCACATTCAACGGCGGCACCTCCGGGGACGGCATGGCCGACCTCCTGCTGGGCCGCTTCTCCGGATTGACCGACGGGAAGGTGATTTCCGACTACATTCGCCTGACGGCGATCGCCGCCTACGCGCAGGATGCCTTCCACGTGACCCCGCGTTTGACCATCAACTACGGCGTGCGCTGGGAGCCTGAAGTGCCGGCCTATGACAAGTATGGGCGCGGCAACCAGTTCAGCCTAGCCCTCTTCGAACAGGGCTGGCACAGCTCCGTGTATCCACAGGCGCCGGCGGGCCTGGTTTTCTCCGGCGACTCCGCGCAGGATCCTTATGGCAAGGCTTTCACTGCCTCCCATTGGGCGACGTTTTCACCGCGCCTGGGCATTGTGTGGGATCCCAAGGGCGATGGCAAGCAGACCCTTCGCGCCGCGTTTACCCTGATGCACGATACGGCCGAGCTGTTCTACCCCGAGCGGTGGACCACCAATTCGCCGTATGTGTCTTCGCTGACGCTCAGCAGCGGGCAGTTCTCCAATCCGTTCGGGAGCTACGTATCCAATGGCGTTACGGGCGACCCGTTCCCCGGCAACGTCGTCTTCCCGGCAGCCGGCACCTACATCAGCGTTCCACCCGATGTGAAGCCCACTTACGTGATGCAGTGGAATCTCAGCTACCAGCGCCAGCTCGCCTCCGACTGGCTGGTGACGGCGAACTACCTCGGGAATGCCAGCCGGCACATTTGGGGATCGGTTGACGTCAACTACTCGATCGACGTCCCGGTGGGAACCGCCGCCGCCAGCACATCCAATACCGCCCAACGGCGCCTCCTGTACCTGATGAACCCCGCCTCCAATGCCGGCGCGGCTTATGGCGAGATCCAGGTGACCGACGACGGCGCTAACGCCGAATACCACGCGCTGCTGGTTTCGGTCCAACATCGCTTATCCCACAACGTCAGCTTCCTGAGTAACTACACTTTTAGCCACTGCATCAGCGACTGGGATTTTGCCGGAGAACTGGCCGGCGTGATTTACCAGAATCCCACCAACCGCGACGGCGAGCGAGGCAATTGCGGCTTCGACCACCGGCAGGTCTTCAACACTTCGCTGGTGGTTACCAGCCCCGGATTGGGCCATAGCGCGGCCAAGCTGATTACCAAAAACTGGCAGCTCTCGCCCATCGTCAGCCTGTTCACCGGCAACCCGATCGAACTCAGCGACGGCGGCAAAGATATCTCCTTGAGCGCACAGTTGCTGGACCGGCCCGAGAATATTGTTCCTAACAACGTCTATGCGGGAGGAATTTCCAACGCAGGCAATGGATATACCTGGTTCAACCCGTTGTCATTTGCGGTGCAGGCCGCCGGCACATTCGGCGATACCGGCCGAAACACCCTTTACGGCCCGGGCGCGATCAACTGGGACATGGCCGTATCCAGGCGCTTCGAGGTTAAGGAGCGGTGGAAGATGGACATCCGCGCCGACTTCTTCAACATCATGAATCACGCCAACTGGGGCAACCCCGGCACCAGCATCGCATCGAGCGGAACGTTCGGCCAGATTACCAGCTTTGGCACGCCGCGCGAAATCCAGATGGCGGTAAAGGTGCTCTTCTAGCACTCACCCCACAGTAGATCTCGAGTCCGGGGGCAGGCACCACGCCTGCCCCCTTTTTTTGGTAGGGCATGCTTTAGTTCGCCAACTTTGGTCTTCCCGAACCACGTCAGCGCAGCCCGCGCGGCGTACCTCCCGAAAATCGCGTCATAATGGAAGATGGCAACCAGCCAGCCGCCGGCGCGGCCCTTGCCGCCAGCCGCGGCGCAAACCTCTTCGTCCACACGCACCGCCGCGGTGATGTTCGCCGGCTTCTGCGCCTTCCTCACGCTCTACGCGCCGCAGCCGCTGCTGCCCATGCTGGCCCGCGGGTTTCACGCCTCGGCCGGCGCGGTGAGCCTGGTGTTGACCGCCTCCACCGCGGCCGTGGCCTTGGCCGCGCCCTTCGCCGGCGTAGTGGCGGACCGCTTTGGACGCAAACGCGTGATCGTCCTTTCCGCGCTTCTGCTCGCCCTGCCCACCGCTGGAGCGGCGGCCTCCGGCAGCCTGACGCAGATGCTGGTCTGGCGCTTCTGGCAGGGTGTTTTCACGCCCGGCATCTTCGCCGTCACTATCGCCTACGTCAACGACGAATGGGAGCAAGGGGTCGGCGCGGCCATGTCCTCCTACGTCGCCGGGACGGTGCTCGGTGGCTTCAGCGGCAGGATGATTTCGGCCCTGGTGGCGGCACATTCCTCCTGGCGCTGGTCGTTTATCGCCCTGGCGGCGCTCGATGCCGCGTGCGCCGCGGCGATGTGGGCCTGGCTGCCGGCGGACCGCCATTTTTCGCGCTCCCGGCATGGGGCTTCCGCGCCGCGTGCCATGCTCGGCCATCTTCGCAACCCGCCGCTGGCGGCCACTTACGCCGTCGGCTTCTGCGTTCTGTTCACCCTCATCGCCACCTTCACCTACGTGAATTTCTATTTGGCCGCGCCGCCCTTCCGCTTGGGCACCACCGCGCTGGGGCTGATCTTCGTGGTCTACCTGATCGGCGCCGTGGTGACGCCGGTGGCCGGCCGCGCCATCGACCGTATCGGGCATCGCTTCACCCTGGTCGCCGCTTTCCTCGGAGGTGTGGGCGGCATTTGTCTCACCCTGGTGCCGCATCTCCCCGCCGTGCTGCTGGGTCTGGCGCTGACTTCGACCGGCGTCTTCATCGCCCAATCCGCCGCTTCCAGCTATGTCGGTAGATTGGCCGAAGGCGCGCGCGGCGCCGCCGTCGGGCTATACGTGATGTTCTATTACACCGGCGGCAGCTTCGGCGCGGCTTTGCCGGGCACCTTCTGGAACCGCGGTGGATGGCCAGCCACGGTGGCTCTCATCGCCGCCGTCCAGGTCCTCACCATCGCGCTCTGCCTACTGTTTTGGAAGCCCGCAGCAGGGCTGGTCGACGAACCCTACGCCGCCGGCCAGGTGGGATAGAGCACGAGTTGATTTCGAGCCACGGATAAATACAGATCGACACCGATAAGATTCTCCTTTATCCGTGTTCATCCGTGGCCAATGTTTTTTCGCGGGCTGCCGCACCATGCGAAAATCGAACCGTGAACCTTCGACCCGCCGCGGAAAACCCGCAGTTGCGCATCGTCAATGTTGACGGACTCGATCTCGCTCTATGGGAATGGCCGGGCGCGGATCCGCCGCTGATTTTCACCCACGCCACCGGCTTCCACGGCCGGCTGTGGGACTATATCATTCGCCGTCTGCCGGGGCGGCATTGCCTGGCGGTGGAAACGCGCGGCCACGGCCGGAGCGCCCGGCCCGATCCGCCATACCGCTGGCGCTACCTGGGCCACGACCTGGCCGGCATCCAGCGCAGCCTCGGCGTGCGCGGCGCTTTCGGCATCGGCCACTCCTCGGGCGGCCACTCGATGGTGCAGGCCGCGGCGCTCGAACCGCAAGCCTTCGCCGCCATGCTGCTGATCGATCCCACGATTTTCCCCGTGATCCGCTATGGCGGCGCGCCGCTCGATTTCGCCTTCACCCTACGCCGCAAGAACCTCTGGCACTCGCCCGAGGAGATGATCGAGCGCTTCTCGAAGCGCCCTCCATTCGTCACCTGGCTGCCGGAGATTCTGCGCGACTATTGCCAGTTCGGGCTTTTGCCCAACGGCGATCATTTGGAGCTGGCCTGCCCGCCGGCGGCCGAAGCTTCCATCTACGCGGAATCCATCGCCCCGGAATCGAACATTTACGCCGAGGTCGCCCAGGTCGCTGCGCCGGTCACCATCCTGCGTGCCGGAACTGCCCGCCAGCCCGGCCAGCTCGACCTGGCCGCGTCGCCCACCGCCGCCGACCTGGCCGCGCGTTTCGCCTGCGGCCGCGACGTGGTGCTGGAAGGTGCGTCCCACTTCATCCCCATGGAGTTTCCCGACCGGGTGATCGAGGAAGTGCGCATCATGATCGGCGCATAGGGCACGGCCAGGCGCTGCCCGGTTTTGGCAGGTCGGGGACCCGCCCCACAAAACCTGCGAGAATCCGGCCCGCTCGGGCACTACATCCAGGGCAGTGTGCGATTCGCAATTCTAACGGCGGCATGCGCTCTGGCCGCGGCGCAGACCCCCGACCCGGCCTACGAACCGCTCGCGCGCGCCTACGTCGCCTTGCAGGCGCGCGATTATGACGCAGCGGTGGCCGGCTTCACCCGCGCCATCGAGCTCGCGCCGCAGCGTGCTTCCATCCGCAAAGACCTGGCCTACACCTTCCTCAAGATCGGCGAAAACGATTTGGCGCGCGACCAGTTTCATGCCGCCATGACTATCGATCCCGCCGACGTCCAGGTGGCCCTGGAGTACGCCTTCCTTTGCTATGAGAGCAAGCGGGAAGCCGAAGCGCGGCGCATCTTCGACCGCATCCGCCGGACCGGCAACGCGGAGGCGGAGCAGGCGTTTCAGAATATCGACCGGCCGCTGGCCGCCGCGATCGAGCGGTGGAAGAGCGCGCTGGCCACTGGCCCGGACAATTTCAGCGCCCATTTCGAGCTCGCCACGCTGGCCGAAGAGCGCGACGAGCTGCCGCTGGCGGCCGAACATTTCGAGAAGGCCTGGCTTTTGATTCCCGACCGGCGCACCGTGCTGGTGGACCTGGGCCGCGTATGGAAGGCGATGGGCCGCACCGATGACGCCATCGCCACACTGCTGGCCGCTTCCCGCGGCGGCGAGCCGCGCGCCGCCGAGCAGGCGCGCGAGCTGCTGCCCGACCGCTACCCCTTCGTTGCCGAATTCCGCGGCGCGCTCGCGCTCGATCCCCGCAACGGCGAACTGCGCCGCGAGCTCGGCTATCTGCTGCTGCGCATGGAGCGCGAGCCCGAAGCCGAACAGGAGTTCCGCACACTCGCCGAAACCGCACCGGATGACATGCTGGCCGCTACCCAGCTCGGCTTCCTGCTCCACGCGCGCGGCGACGACGCGGCTGCGCAGCCGCTGTTCGATCGCGTGCTGGCCGGCCCGGACGAGGACCTGGCCAACCGCGTCCGCGCCGTGCTGCACATGCCGCAGGCGCTGAGCCGCCGCGCGCAGGCGGCGACCGATTCCATCGACGCCAAAGTCATGGCCGAGCGCAGCATCAAGGCCGGCTACATGAAGGATGCGCTCAAATACCTGCAAGTGGCCCACGAAGACGACCCTGGCGATTTCGAGGCCATGCTCAAGCTCGGCTGGACCTACAACACCCTGCATCAGGATATGACCGCTGCCCGCTGGTTCGACCTGGCGCGCCGCAGCCCCGACCCGAAGATCGCCGCCGAGGGCCGCCAGGCGTGGCGCAACCTGAACGGCGTGTTAAGGAAGTTCCGCACCACCTTTTGGATCTACCCGATTTATTCCACGCGCTGGCACGACTTCTTCTCTTACGCGCAGGTCAAAACCGAGCTTCGCAACAAGACGCGCTTGCAGCCGTACCTGAGCGTGCGCTTCGTCGGCGATACGCGGGTCACGGTGGGCGCCGTCTCGCCGCAGTATCTTTCGGAAAGCTCGTTCATCATGGCCGGCGGTGTGCGCACGCTGCCGTGGCATGGCGCCGGCGCCTGGTTCGAAGCCGGCAGCGCCATGGGCTACGCCACCGGCCACATTCTACCCGACTACCGCGGCGGACTGAATTATGCCCACCTGATTGGCCGGTCGCTAAACTCCGAATCCTCCGGCTGGTTTGCCGACACCGCCGCGGACGCGGTATTCATCAGCCGGTTCGGCAACGACTTCCTGATATACGACGAGTCGCGCATCGGGTACTCTACGGGCCCGCTGGCGTTTCGCATGCAGTTCTTCTGGAACGGGAATTTCACCATCGATACCCAGCGGCAGATCTGGGCCAACTTTCTGGAAACCGGGCTCGGCGTGCGCTTCCGCGCGGCTTGGATGCCGCCTTCGATGTACGTCACCGCCAGCCTGCTGCGCGGCGCATACCCACTGAACACCGAGGGCACGCGCCCCGCCAATTTCAACGATTTCCGCTCGGGAGTCTGGTATGCGTTTACTCGTTAGCGCGCTGCTCGCCGCCGTCGCCTCGGCCGCTCCCCTGCCCTATTATTGCGTGTTGAACGCGGACGCCGGCGCCTGGCCGGAGATCCTCTCTTCGATTGGCTTGGTCCGCCAGCCGGCGAACCTGGCGCATGTTTTCGTGGCGCGCTCTGGCACGCCCGCTTCGAATGAGTGGAACCAGCGGGTGGACCAGGGCGCCATTTTGATCCTCGAGGGCGAATCTTCGCTGGCCGAAATGTTCGGCTTCCGGCGCGGCGCGGGATTCGTCAAGGCTGGCAGCCTCACCGACGTCCACCGCCCGGGCCTCGCCATCGTCTGGGAAAAGGGGCTCGAACTGCCGGTCCTCGACCTGCCTGGCGGCGCCACCGTGTTCGCCCGCGAGCGCTGGTCCGGCACGCCCATGATGGCGGGAATGCGGCGCGGTGCCGGGATTCTGTTGTGGCTGGCCGTGCCGCCCGGCGAGCGCGGTTACGAGCGCTTCCCCTACCTCTTGCAGGCCTTGACCGATCTCGGCATGGAGCGGCCGTTTTCCTCCGCGCGCTTGTGGGCGTTCTTCGATTCCGCCTACCGCTCCCGCGTGGACCTGGATTACTTCGCGGCGCGCTGGCGCGCGAGCGGCGTCGCTGCGCTGCACGTGGCCGCCTGGCACTTCTGGGAAGCCGACCCCGAGCAGGACGCTTACCTCGAAAAGCTGATCGCCGCCTGTCACCGCGAGGGAATCCTGGTGTACGCCTGGCTGGAGCTGCCGCACGTCAGCGAGAAATTCTGGGCTACGCATCCCGAGTGGCGCGAAAAAACCGCGATTTTGCAAGATGCCCAGCTCGATTGGCGCAAGCTGATGAACCTGACCAACCGGGACTGCTTCCGCGCCACAGCGGACGGCACCGCGGCGCTGGTGAACCGTTTCGACTGGGACGGAGTGAATCTGGCCGAGCTGTATTTCGAATCGCTCGAGGGCATCGGCAATCCGGCGCGTTTCACGCCCATGAACGACGATGTGCGCCGGGAATTTCGCGCGCGCTCCGGTTTCGATCCGATCGATCTCTTCGGCACACGCCGTGACGAGGCGTCGCAAAAGCAGTTTCTGGATTTCCGCGCCGAGTTGGCCCGGCGGATGGAAGAGGAATGGCTGGGCGTGCTCGAAAGCCTGCGCCGCGAGAAGCCGGATCTGGACCTGGTGCTGACACACGTGGACGACCGATTCGACACCGGCATGCGCGAAGCCATCGGCGCCGACGCCGCGCGCGTGCTCCCCATGCTTGACACGCACAGCTTCACGTTTCTGATCGAAGATCCAGCCACGGTCTGGAACCTGGGGCCGCAGCGGTACCAGGCCATCGCGGAGCGTTACCACGCCCTCACCACTCATGGCGACAAACTCGCCATCGACCTGAATATCGTCGACCGCTATCAGAACGCCTATCCGACCAAGCAGCAGACGGGCACCGAGCTGTTCGAACTCGTCCACAACGCGGCACGCAACTTCGAGCGCGTCACGCTGTATTTCGAAAACTCGCTGCTGGCTCCGGACCTGGGGCTGCTGCCCTCCGCCGCCGCCGCGGTCAGCCGCGTGGAGCGGATTGGGCCGAAACTGGTGGTGGAATCGGCTCACGGGGTGGGCGTTCCGTGGCGCGGCCCGGCTGTGGTGGATGGCCAACCCTGGCCGGTGCGGGATGCGGAAACCGTGTGGCTGCCGGCCGGGGCGCACAGCATCGAGGCGGCACCGGCCGAGCCTGGCCCGCGCCTGCTGCGCCTCAACGGCGAGCTGAAAGCCGCCCGCAGCCTCGATGCGCACTCCATCGAATTCACCTATCAAAGTTCCGCCCGCGCCATCGCTGTGCTCGATCGCACGCCGCGGGCGGTGGAGATCGATTCCGTTCCCGCTACGCCGAAGAGTGCTGGTCCCAACACTCTGCTGCTTCCCCGCGGCCAGCATATCGTGACATTGACCATCGAGTGAGCTAGGATTACGAATGACCGATGACGGACGTGGCGCTACAGTCCGGAACGCCGGACATCCCGGATAAGCTGTACTTCAAGATCGGCGAAGTCAGCGATCTGCTAGGTGTCGAGCCCTATGTGCTGCGCTTTTGGGAGACCGAGTTTCCGGTGCTGCAACCGAAGAAATCCGGCACCGGCCACCGCCTGTACCGCCGCAAGGACGTCGAGCTGCTGCTGCGCATCAAGCATCTCCTCTACGAAAAGCGGTACACCATCGAAGGCGCCCGGCAGTCGCTCGAGTCCGAAGGCCGGCGCGTGAAAGCCAGGCGCTCCACCAGCGTCCAGCAGGAACTGTTCGCCACCGACCCGTGGCCGGAAGTCCGCCGCCAACTCAACGAGATTCTCAACCTGCTGAAGTAGCCGTGGCGCGGGCTTCAGCCTGGCATGCCGGCACTCTTGCCGACACCCCGGCGTCGAGAAGAGTCTTGACGCGGCCAGCAGTTTCGGAATAGTGGC
>PLOR01000036.1 GCA_003142185.1 Bryobacterales bacterium | reverse complement strand
AACCTGCTGAAGTAGCCGTGGCGCGGGCTTCAGCCTGGCATGCCGGCACTCTTGCCGACACCCCGGCGTCGAGAAGAGTCTTGACGCGGCACGCACGGGTGCGTGCGCCACAAAAAGCCGTATCCTATCACTAGCGGGAAGTTGCAGCTAGTTGACGATGGATCGCATTGGACGGTACAAAATCGTTCGGGAACTCGGCCGCGGCGCGATGGGCGTGGTGTATCACGCGATCGATCCCAATATCGGCCGGCCGGTGGCGATCAAGACCATTCAGCTCGCTAACGTACGCAATCCCGGCGAGCAGGAGCGCCTGCGCGAGCGGTTGTTCCGCGAAGCCCGTTCGGCCGGGATGCTTTCGCATCCCAGCATCGTCACCATCTACGACGTCGAGCAGCAGGACGACCTGGCGTTCATCGCCATGGAATATGTGGATGGACCGACGCTCGACCAGATTCTTTCCGCGCCCCGGGCGATCGATCCGGAGCGGATGTTCCGCCTCCTGGCGCAAACCGCGGCCGCGCTCGATTATGCCCATCAAAAGGGCATCGTACACCGCGATATCAAGCCGGCCAATATCATGATCGCCGCCGATGGCACGGCCAAGATCGCCGATTTCGGCATCGCCAAAATCACCACCTCCGAGCAACTCACCATGACCGGCTCAATTGTCGGCACCCCGCATTATATGTCGCCCGAACAGGTGCAGGGCCAGCCGGTGGATGGCCGGTCCGATCAGTTCTCGTTGGCGGTGATTGCCTACGAAATGCTGACCGGCGAAAAGCCGTACTCGGGCGAGCACCTGACTACGGTGGTTTATAAGATTGTGGCGGAGGAGCCGAGGCCGCCGCACAGTTTGAACTCGACCTTGACCGGCCCCATCGAGGATGCGCTCTGCAAGGGCCTGGCGAAGAAGCCCGGCGAGCGCTACCTCACCTGCCACGAGTTTGTCCGCAGCCTGGAAAAGGCGTGCGCGGCGAGTCGCGTCTGGAAGCCGCTGGCGCGCGGCGGCGCCTTGAACGAGCCCACTCTGGCGGGAACTCCGCGCGGCGGCGTCACCTTGCCACCTGCCCGCCGCCCGCGCCGTGGCGAGGCGACTGGCGCCAATACAAGGGGCGAGCGTTCGAAGCTCGGCTTTCTGCCGTTCCTGGCGGCGATTCTGATGGCGGCGGCGCTGCTCGCGCTGATCGGATGGCAAGCCGCGCCCTCGTGGCTGATGCCGGGCATCCGGGGAGGCGCCGCATCCGGCCGCGCGCCGGCGTCCGAAAAACCGCCGGTCACCGCTGCCGCCAATTCGAAACCCGCGGCGCCGCAGGAGCCAGCGCCGGCATCTCCCGTACCGTCCGCGGCGGAGGAGAGTAAGCCCAGCCCGATGCCAACCGCGCCGGCCACCGGCGAGCGAACCAAGCCTGCCGCAGATCCGGCCAAGCCGCTCGACGAGGACGCGCAGTTGCCCGTCAAGGCGGCGCAACCACCCGCCGTGGTACTGGCACGGAGGAGCGCGCCGGCAGCGGCGCCCGAGCCGGCGGAGGTGACCGTGATCACCAGTCCGGCCGGCGCCACCGCGACCCTTGACGGAAGACGCGAAGCCGCCTGCTCGACGCCGTGCTCGCTCGATGCCGCGCCCGGCCGCCATGCCGTTTCGATCGCCTTGGCGGGCTATCAGCCAGAGCACCGTGACTTGACCGTAGGGAGCGAAGCGTTGGAGCTTCCGATGGTGATCTTGCGTGCGGCGCAGGGCACCCTCTGGGTCACCAGCTCACCGGCCGGCGCGGCCATCACCATCAACGGCAAGCGTTTCCCGCAGACCACCCCCGCGCAAATTCCTCTGCCTCCCGGAGCGTACCGCGTCCTGGTGGAAAAGGACGGCGCGCAGAACACCTCGGCGCTCGAAATCCGCAATGGCCAAACCAAGGTGCTGAAAGTGTCGCTCAACCAGTAGACAGAGCTTGCGGCTCAGGCGCGGCTTCCCGGAAAACCCCAGATGGCTTAACTGTAATATTTTGTACTAGAACCAAGGTTCTATCCCAGTTCAGACTTCAAAAATGTGCCTGGTTTTTCGGGCTCCCAGTGGATACAATTAGACCCACGTATCTGCCGACGGAGAGGGGAAACTCTGATGGGCCTGACGAAGGTCTTTGTCTATTTGCAACTGCTGGACCTGCTCACCACCCTGATTGGCTTGCGGCTGGGAGCGGTGGAAGCCAGTCCGTTCGTGCGCCTGCTGATGCACGCGGGCCCTGCGGTTGGCCTCACAGTCTCGAAGATTCTCGCGCTTGCCCTGGGCGCTTTCTGCGTGTACACGCGGAGGCTCGGTCTGATCCGGCTGGCTTCCTATTGGTACGGCGGCCTGGTGGCCTGGAACCTGGCCGTTCTGCTGGCCCTGCCCGTCCACGTGGGCTAATGAGCTTCCGCTCCGGCCTGTGACCGCTCGCCGTGATCGCGCGCGCGCGGCCATGGATTCTCTCGCGCCGTTTTCGTAACCTTTTTTCCGCCGCAGAGTATAACTTGCCATAACCGTGCTACGGGGACGTCAAGAGCGAAGCCCTTGACCGGCCCCAGCACCGGCCAGCCCCGAGCCGCTTGCTATACTGGATCTTCAAGTCCACATCTCAAGGAGTTTCATGATTTCTGCAACACAATTGCGTCCGGGAATGGTAGTCAAGTTCAACAACGAGCTTTACTCCATTTTCAGCGTCAACCACCGGACGCCCGGCAACCTGCGCGGGTTCGTGCAAGTCAAAATGCGCAGTCTGCGCTCCGGCTCCATGACCGAACACCGCTTCTCTTCCGAAGACAAGGTCGAAAAGGCCGTCATGGAAGAGCAGCAGATGGAGTACCTGTACGACGACGGCGAGTTCTTCTACTTCATGAACACCGAGAGCTTCGAGCAGATGCACCTGATGAAAGAACTGCTCGGCGATGCCATCCAATACCTGATTCCGCAGTTATTAGTCAGCGTGGAATTCTACGAAGGCAAGCCTATCAGCGTGGAGCTGCCGGCCACCGTGGACCTGACCGTGGTGGAAACCGAGCCTGGCATGAAGGGCGCCTCGGTTTCCAACGTCACCAAACCGGCGAAGCTCGAAACCGGCCTGGTAGTGCAGGTGCCGCCCTTCATCACCGAAGGCGAGAAGATCCGCGTGAATACAGCCGAGGGCACTTACCAGGAACGCGCGTAGCTACTTTCCGGCGCAAAAGT
>PLOR01000033.1 GCA_003142185.1 Bryobacterales bacterium | reverse complement strand
GCTCAAGCCGTGCCCTGATACATAGGTAGCCAAAGGCTTTAGCCACTGAGGCTTTCCTCCGGGCGCAGGGGCTGAAGCCCAAACCTGTTGGCAGGCGGAAGCGCCTGCCCCACCTTACAACCGTGTTATCGTAGCAATCGCGCCGCGAGGTTGGCTCAACTCCATTTCGACGGGTGCGCGTCATATGGGCAAGCTAAAGTGGGCAAGCTAAAACATGCCCCACCACGGAACCGGATTCGCGAGCGGCTGGCGCGCCCGCCGGAGCGCAGATGCTGATTTACGCGTTGACAATCCTGGTTGGCGCCTTTCTGCTGTTCCAGGTGGAGCCGGTGATCGGCAAGATCATTCTGCCCTGGTACGGCGGCTCGGCGGCGGTGTGGACGGCTTGTTTGGTGTTCTTCCAGGTGGCGCTGCTGGCCGGGTATCTGTACGCCCACGCGCTCATCCGTTACGTGAAGCCTCGCGCGCAGGCGGCGCTGCACGTGGGTCTGCTCGCCTTGAGCGCGCTGACGCTGGCGGTGTACCCAAGCGCCAGTCTGAAGCCTTACAGTGCGGGCGATCCGACGTGGAGCATTCTGCTGCTGCTGGGGCGCACCATCGGGCTGCCCTTCTTCCTGCTGGCCACCACCGGGCCGCTGGTGCAGGCGTGGTACGCGCGCCGCTTCGCCGGGTCGATACCTTACTGGCTATATGCGCTCTCCAACGCAGGTTCCATGTTGGCGCTGCTGAGCTATCCGTTCCTGATCGAGCCGGTATTCACTACCCTGGAACAGGCGCGCATGTGGTCGTGGGGATACGTGGCGTTCGCGGTGGTGTGCGCCGCGGCGGCGCTGGGCTCGCCGGCGGCGCGGGATCGGGCGCCGGAGGAAGCCGGAGTATCGAAACCCAGCCGGCGCCAGTATGCGCTGTGGCTGGCGCTGCCGGCGTGCGCATCGGCGTTGCTACTGGCGGTCACCAACCATATGTCGCAGAATGTGGCCGCGGTGCCGTTGCTCTGGATACTGCCGCTCAGCCTCTATCTGCTGAGTTTCATCCTGTGCTTCGCCGGCGACGGCTGGTACCGGCGCAATCCTTACCTGCAATTGCTGGCGGTGGCGCTGGGATCGATGGCGTATGCGGCGGCCGCGGGCAACCTGCCCATCCTGCCGGTGGTGGTTCTGTTTTTGTTCGGGCTGTTCACCTGCTCGATGGTGTGCCACGGCGAGCTGGCCTTGTTGAAGCCGCCGCCACGGCTGCTGACGCATTTCTACCTGATGATCGCGGCTGGAGGTGCGCTGGGCGGTCTGGCGGTCGGCTTGCTAGCGCCGCACGTGTTCAACGGTTATTATGAGATGCCGCTGGCGCTGGTGGGCTGCGCGGGGTTGATCCTGGCGGTGTTGAAGACGGACCCGGCGCTCGACTGGTTCCGGCGCTGGACGCAGCCGGCGCCCATCGCCACTGTGGCGCTAACGCTGGCGCTGGCGGTGTATGTCGCCATCGCACTCGAACAGTCGATGAGCGGCGTCCGTTTGCGGGTGCGCAATTTTTACGGCGAATTGACGGTGAAAGACAGCGATCCGCCGACTTCGATCATGGCCGTGCGCACGCTGACGCACGGCACCATCACCCACGGCGACCAATTCTTGAACCTGGCTAAGCGCGACCTGCCCACCACCTACTACGGTCCAGCCACCGGCGTGGGACTGGCCATTGGCGACAGGGGCAAGGGGCGGGCGGTGCGGGTCGGCGTGATTGGCCTCGGCACCGGCACGCTGGCGGCTTACGCGCGGCTCGGCGATTATTACCGGTATTACGAGATCAACCCCCTGGTGGTGCGGGTGGCTCGCGGCGAATTCACCTTTCTGGCGGACTGCCACGGCAAACTGGACATAGCGATGGGCGATGCGCGATTGACCCTGGAGCGCGAGCAGCCGGAGAATTTCGATGTGCTGGCGGTGGACGCGTTTTCGGGCGACGCCATTCCGGTGCACCTGCTGACGCGCGAGGCGATGGATCTTTACTTCCGGCATTTGCGCCCGGACGGCATTCTGGCGGTGCACATTTCCAATCGCCACCTGGACCTGCTGCCGGTGCTGGCGGGCGAGGCGCGCTCGAGCGGGCGGCGGGCGCGCGTGGTGGACACCGAGGATGACGACGCGGCGGGAGTGTTTGCAGCCACCTGGGTGCTGGTGGTTGCGCCGCCCGGCGATTTCGACAACGAGATCCGCGCCAACTCGAACCCCGTTTCCCGGGCGCGGCGGGTACGCTTGTGGACCGACGATTACAGTAACCTTTTCCAAATCCTGAAATAGACGTACAATGATAAGTGCCGCGTCCGTCCCTTCCCCATAGTTCCGGATTTTGAGATTTGCAAGTAGTATGTTTCAGCACAACTTGTGCTTTACGCTTTCGATAAGGTTCGCAGGAGACATCATGGACGCCGTTTTTGCCGTATTCAAGAAGACCGCAATCGTTCTCTCCCTCGCCCTGCTGGCTGCGATGCCGCGGCTGGCGCAGGCCACCGCGCCGACTTTCACGAGCCCGGGCGGCGGTGCCGTTTACACGGTGACCAATGAAGGTGGTTCGGTAATCGTAACCGGATCCCAGGATTCAGGCAATCCCCCGCAGTTGATCACCTTCGCGGTGTCTGTGGGTTACTCATCCGGCGACCGGCCCTGGCTTGGCGTGGGTAGCGACCCCACCGCCGGCCCCGGCGGCCTCTGCAACGGCGGAAGCGGAAGCAACTGGACATACCAGACCTCCATCCCGCCGTCGTCGCTCAGTTTATCGTTGGGGCTCAACTGTTCCGCCCAGGCGCTGGTGCCGGGCCTTCATAGCGCGTCGGTGACGCTGATTCCGACTGAGCCCGCGGGGGTGAGCGCGGTAGCATTCACGGTCCAATACAACACCAATGGCAGCAGCGGTGTGACGCTGGTGCCGACCCCATCCACCCTGACCGGCACCAACTCCATAACCGCGGCAGTGGGCGCCTCTGTCTCGACGACCGTGGAGCTGCAAACAACCAGTTCGACGGCGGTCGGCTTCACCACGTCCACCGGGGCGAGCTGGCTGGCAGTCTCGTCGACCACGAACCAGGTGACCAACACGACACCTGCGATGCTGACCTTTACCGCCAGCGCGGGGGGCCTTGCGGCAGGCCCCTATAACACGACCGCGACGATCAGCTACGGCAGCAACCAGTCGGTGATCATTAACGTAACGTTCAACGTGACCACGAGCGGGGTCAGTTTCACTCCCAGTACGCTGGCCTGGACGTACTCAAATAGCACCCTGTCCCCCGCCAGCGCGCAAAACGTAACCTTGGGCACGCCGAATAGCGACGCGTACTCGGCCGTGGTCTCCTACCCGAGCGGGGCGACGGCGACCAACTGGCTACAGGTGGATAACGGCGCCAGCGCGAGCGGTCTTGTCAACGGCAGTGCGTTGTCGGTTTCGGTGGTTAACTACACCAACCTGGCGGTCGGCTCTTACACCGGAAAAATAACCGTCACCGACGCCATCAATTCCACCATCTCCGCCATCCTCAACGTCACCCTGACGGTGTCGGGCTCGACCTCCGGTGGTGTGACGATTTCGCCCAATCCGATCGGCCTGAATTCCGCGGACAGTTACGAGCAGTTGGTGACGGTGACGAGCACCGCTGGAGGCGCGTTCACAGCGACGCCCTCGGTCAATTGGCTGGGCGTGGCGCCGAGCGCGAACAGCATCGTGGCTGGCGGATCGGCCTATTTGACGGTGACCGCCAACACCAACTTGAGCGGATCGGGAACGTTCACCGGCAGCATCACGGTGCAGGTGGGGTCGGTGAGCCAGCAGGTGACCGTGAACCTGACGGCCGGCAGCGGCGCCGGCGGGACTAGTTCGGGGTACGTGGCGCCGACCACGATGAACCTCGTGGCGCAATCGGGAGGCGCCGGCGTGGCGCAGCAGATCGTGTTTGCGGGCTCCGGCAGCTTCACGATCGCGAATTCCCCGGTTTACAGCACCAACAGCGGGAGCGTGGCGTGGTTGGAAACAGGGCAAATCGGCGGCAACATGAGCGCACAGGGAACGCCGGTCACGATCTCCGCCAATCCCAGGAATCTGGCGCCCGGGACGTACACCGCGAGCGTGTCGTTGGCAATCGAGGCAAACGGGGTGCCGGTGAACCCTCCACCGCTGCAAGTGAATTTCGTCGTCACTTCGGGCGAGGTGCTATCGAGCAGCGTAGACACGGTGATTCTCAATAGCGGCGCGACATCGCAGAGCGCCACGATTCAGATTACGGCCAGCGGCAGCACGGCGCTGCCGGTTAACGTGACAACCGACCAAACATGGCTGACCGCGGCGATCCAAGGCAGTGTCACCACCACTCCGGCCACGATCTTGGTGACGGCCAACTCGATCTCGCTGACCAACGGTTTATACTCGGGCAACGTTACGGTGACGGGAGGAAGCGAGCAGCCGCTCTATGTGCCCGTGGTTCTGGTTGTGTCGGGGGCGATCAATCCGAGCGGCTTGACCCTCAGCTCGCCGTCGCTGACCTTCGCCGCGCAGTTGGGGGGCGGTGCGCCAACCGCTCAGTCGCTGACGGTAAGCTCGAGTCCAACTGGTACGGCGTTTTCGACGGCGGTTTCCGTGTCTTCGCCGGTCGGCGGCACGTGGCTTACGATTACGCCCACCGGCAACCTGGCCACCAACCAGGTACTGTCGGTGTCGGTGAACCAGTCCGGGCTGGCGGCGGGAACTTACAACGGCGACATCGGTCTGACCGCTAACGGCTCGACGGTGACTGTGCCGGTGAACCTGGTGGTCAACACCACCGGCACATCCGGCGGCAACGTCACGGTGAGCGCTTCCACGCTGAATTACTCGGCGATGTCCGGGGGCGCCGCGCCGGCAACGCAGACGCTAACGGTGTCGAGCGCGGCCGGGGCCGCGAGCGTGTCATTCACGGCGGCGGCCTCGAGCAACGGCAGTTGGTTGTCGGTCAGCCCCACCTCGGGGACGACGCAAGCCAACTTGATCGTCTCCGTCAATCAGGCGAACCTGACCGCCGGGAATCACAGCGGCAGTATCACGATCTCGCCGACCGGCGGCAACGCCGTCGTAGTGCAGGTAACCCTCGACGTGTTGAGCCAACCGGAGGTCACGGCGAGCCCCGCATCGCTCAGTTTCAGTTTCCAGGCCGGCAGCGGCGGCAGCGTGACGCCGGGGCAATTGACGGTGAGCGCGACCGGTGGCGCATCCAGTTTCCAGGCTAGCGCCAGCAGTTCGGGCAACTGGCTTTCGGTAACACCGACCTCCGGGACCACGTCCACCTCGGAGGTCCTGACGGTGCAGGTGAATCCGGCGGGCCTGGCGGCCAACACGACGCCTTACACAGGCACCATTACGATCACCGGGGTGAGCGGCACCGAGGGCTCGACGACGGTGAATGTTACGCTGACCGTGACCGCTCCGCTGCCCACCATCACGGCGGTGCTGAACGCGGGCAGCTACGCGAGCGGGCCGGTTTCGCCAGGTGAGATCGTATCCATCTTCGGAACCTCGATCGGTCCCACCAACCCTGCCACCCTGACCCTTACCTCGGCGGGCAAGGTTTCCACTTCGATCGGCAACGTTACGGTCAGCTTCAGCGGCTATCCGGCCCCTCTGACCTACGTCAGCTCAACCCAAATCAACGCCGTCGTGCCGTATGAGTTCGCGGGGAACAAGGAGCCGTTCGTGGAGGTGAAGTTCGCCGGGCAGACATCCAACGATTTCGGCCTGCAGCTCACGACCTCCGCCCCAGGGCTCTTCACCTATAATTCCAGCGGCACCGGTCCGGCCGCCATTCTCAACGGCAACAGCTCCGTCAACACGCAGACGAACCCGGCGGCCCCGGGGAGCATTATTCAGATTTTCATGACCGGAGAAGGGCTGACCACTCCCGCCCAAGCCACCGGGGCAGTGACTCCGGCAAACCTCAGCGGGGTGGGTCCGATTACGCCAGTGCCGCAACTCGCGGTTTCGGTACTGATCGGCAATCAGCCTGCGCAGATCGCCTTCGTCGGCGAAGCGCCGGGCTTGGTAGCCGGCGTCTTGCAGGTGGACGCAGTGGTGCCCCCGACAACGGGCGCCGGTGCGATCCCGATCACGGTGCAAGTGGGCAAGCAGATCAGCCAAAACGGCGTGACGGTGTGGGTGCAGTAGGAACAAGCCGTGCCGCAGCACCGGCGGTCATGCCGCCGGTGTGGGGCGAGGCGTGCCTCGCCCCTACAATGGCCTCCTAGGGGCCGGGCATGCCCGGCCCTGCGTCGGCACGAGTGCCGACGCTAGGCAAAACGCTAGGCAGGTCGGGGAACCTGCCCCACTCACTCCACGGGGACGTGGGTGCCTTTGTGTTCCTGCTTGGACAGGTGCGCAATGCGGTCGTCGATCAGGCTGCGGATGCCCTTCAGAAACTCGACCCGCGAGGCGCGGAAGTGATCGCCCGCGTCAGCCGGCCACAATTGTTCCAGGAACGGCATCGCCACGTTGCATACGAAGCAGCCGTGAGCGGCGGCCTGTGCGCCCTCGCCGGCGGTTTGGTTGTTGCTTTCAGCCATCTTCAGCTCTCCTTCATTTCCACGGTCAGAATACGGTTTTCCAGCCTGGCCCGAGCGGGCGACAGGCCGGCCATGGAAGTCGGCAGGCCGATGTGCCGCCGCAGCGTGCCGATCTCCACCACCAGCTCATCACCCTTCTTAAATAATCCCACTTCGCCCTTGGCGGCGAAAGGCAACCGCAGTTTCACCTCGTAGTGGCCGTCCTGCTTGGTGAACGTGTAAGGCGCCTCGGTACGGACGACGCGCGCCGGGTCCTCGCCCGCCGCGTAGAGAGCGCGCGCCAGTTCTTCCAGCCGCTCCCGGCCCAAAACCTCGTGGGTGAACAGCGGTACGCGCGTCACTTCGACGGGCGCGAAATAGGCGTCGATTTCCTCCAGCACGCGCGCCTGCGAGGCACGCCACTCCTCGAACCACGCGTCGGTCACCGCCTGCGGCAGCACGCGGTTGACGATAATGCTATCCACCGTCAGGCCGTGCAGCGAAAAGTAAACGAACGCGCGCTGGGTCTCGCGCAGCACCATGCGCTCGGGATTCGTCACCAGGCGCACGCTGGTCTGGGCCGGGTCCTCCAGCAGCTCGGCGATGCCATCCAGCTTGGCGAACAGTTGCTGGATATTGGAGAAGTAGCCCTCCGTCGGCAGTTCCACTGGCGAGACGCGATTGGCGATGGGGCGCACCGCCCGGATGATGCCGCGCTGGAACGGGAAGATGTGCTTCATATACCATTCGAGCGTGGTGGGCATGCTGACGAAACGCATGGATTCGGCGGTGGGCGCGCAGTCGAGCACAATCACGTCGTAAAGCTGCTCGCGGCGAAACTGGTTCACCCACATCATCGCGCTCAGCTCTTCCATGCCCGGCAGGATGGCCAGTTCTTCCGCCTCCACGTCGCTGATGCCGGTGGTGCGCAGCACCGAAACCACGTACGAGGAAATCTCTTTCCAGTGGCGCTTGATCTCCTTCTGGATGTTGACTTCGTGAATCGCCAGGCGGTCGCTGATGGGGTACGGGTCGCCGGTCTTACCGTGGAAGAGGTCCGTCTCGAGGTCGAAGGCGTCGGCCAGGCTGTGCGCCGGGTCCACGCTCATCACCAGCGTGCGATAGCCCAGGCGCGAAAGCTCGAGGCCGGTGGCGGCCGCCAGGCTGGTTTTTCCCACGCCTCCCTTGCCGCTGAACAGAAGGATGCGCATAGTTTCATTGTAGACGGCAATGCCTTTCCTTTAGATAATGGGCAACGCCCGTGGCGCGGGCTGTCCAGCCTGATGAGTCGGTAGAGTCATCTCGACTCTTCTTCGGAAGAGTCATTTCCCCTACGGAGCGCAGCCGGACAGCCCAGCGTCGCAAGAAAAGCCGAGAGGACTCAGCCCGCGCCACGCCGGACGGGTTACAGTAGTGATCAGAGGATATGCGGCGGAGCGTGATCGTCGGGTTGCTGTTCGCAGTGGCGATGTGGGCGGCCAACGTCAGGCTCTATCTGAAGGAGGGCGGCTACCACCTGGTGCGCGAATATCAGGTGATCGAGGATCGCGTGCGCTACTACAGTGTGGAGCGCGGCGATTGGGAGGAGATCCCGCTCGATCTGGTGGATCTGAAGCGCACCGAAAAAGAGGCCGCCGAGCGGCAGGCGGAGCTGGCCAAGGACACCAAGGCGCTTTCCGAAGAGACGGCGGCCGAGAAGGCCCTCGAAAAGGAAACCTCGCGCATCCCGCAAGCTCCCGGCGTGTACTGGCTGGACGGCGACCAGACCAAGACGATGCAAGTCGCCGAGGCGTCGGTCCACATCAACAAGAAACGGCAGGTGCTGAAGGTGCTGGCGCCGATCGGGCAGGCGCTGAGCGGCAAGGGCACGCTCGAAATCGAAGGCGCGCATTCGGCCAACGTCTTCAGCAACGCGGAACAGGAATTCTACATACAGCTCTCCGAGCCGGAACGCTTCGGCGTCGCCAGACTGACCAGTAAGGGCAATCTGCGGATCGTGGAGAACCTCACTTATTTGCCGGTGGATAAGGATGTGGAGGAAACGCCCACGCTGGTGGAGACCTTGCAGCGGGAGTTGGACCCGGCGGGACTATACAAGATCTGGCCCAAAGATCCGCTGCCGGAGGGCGAGTACGCGGTAATCGAGTACACGGTCAACGAGGTGAACATTCAGATTTGGGATTTTGCCATCCATCCGAAACCGGCCGGAAAATAACCGCCAGCCGACGAGAAGCGCAAAACCGCGTTTAACGTGGCGCACGCACTCGTGCGTGCCGCGTCGGCACTCCTTGCCGACGCCCGGCGATGTGAGTTGAAGACGCGTCGAGAAGAGTCTCGACGCTGCACGCAGGAGTGCGTGCGCCACGTTGCTTATGCGCCTAACTGTGCGGATCGGCCGGCAGCAGGATCGGCGAGGCGGGCGTGGCAAACGCCGGAGGCGCCGCGGTGGATCCCGCCATCTCGGCCGGTTGCGCGGTTGGATGGAAGTTGAACCATTGCGCCAGTTCCTCGTCGCCGGCGCGGCGGCGGGCCATGATGACGTGGCGGCGGGCCAGCGCACGGGGCAGGCAGCGCGCGATGTGCCAGAAAGCGGCTGCAGACGTGGGCTCCCACAGAATCGACCCGCCGACCACCAGCAGGTCGCGCAGCGTGGCGCGAAGCCAGCAACGGCCATAGACGCCGGCGGTGACGTTCTTGATGCGCATCAGGAAGCGGTTCTTCACCGAGTGCATGTTGATGACGGCAGGCACCGACCGCCGGTTGGCCGGGGTGACGGTGCGCACGTGGAAAGCCTCCGCCGCCGGGGTATAGAGGGTGCGCCAGCCCAACAACTGCGCCCGCCAGGCGACGTCGGCGTCTTCGCGGTAAACAAAGAAATCGGGATCGAAGAAATCGCCGTCGATGGCCACGTCGTCGATCATGCTGCGCCGGTACAGCGCCGCCGCCGCCGACGCGCCGAAGACGTATTCCAGGTTCTCATAGCCGCCGCGATCCGGCTCGCGCCAGCCCCGATCGAAGTGCCGCAGGGCGGGCGTGAAACAGATGCCGGTCGAATCGATGCGCGCCTCATCCAGCGGCGTAAAACCCGGCCCGATGGAAAGCAGTTTGCCGCACACGGCGCCCGCTTCCGGGTCGGCCTGGCCGGCTTCCACCAGGGCGCGAACGAAGCCGGGGCGCAGCAACACGTCGGGGTTGAGCGTCAATACCCATTCGGTCGAACTGGCACGGATGGCGCGGTTCTGCGCTTCGGCGAAACCCAGGTTCCGGCCGCAGTGGATCACCCGCACCCGCCCGCGGAATTGGCGCAGCACGGCCGCGGTGCCATCGGTGGACCCGTTATCCACCACCACGATTTCGATCGGCACGCCCTCCTGGCGGATTACCGCTTCCAGACAGCGCCGGATGTACCGCGCGCTGTTATACGTGACGATGGCTGCACAGACGGTTGGGTCGGGCATTGAAGGTCTGCTACAAAGACCCGGTACCCCGCCGTTCCAACTACACCAAACCGCCGGAGTTCCAAAAATAAATCGAAAAAAAAGTAGCTTGGGGTGTAGTTGAAAAGCGTAGTGTGGGGTCTTAGTGGTGAGTTTCGTGTATGGCCGCGTTCTACATGAGTGAGGAATTGGTGGGCATCTTGCGTCAGGAACGCGCTGCGTCGGAACTGCAAACTCAAGTGGCTCAATTATTTGAGGAGTCGCGCGAGGATGTCTACCGGTACCTGATGACGCTCGGTTTGACGCCCTCGCGGGCGCAGGACGCCACCCAGGAAGTCTTCCTCCGCCTCTATGCCGCGCTCAAGGGTGGTGAAGAGATCGAAAACCCGCGAGGCTGGATATTTCGGGTTGCACACAACTGGGGTTTGAAAGTGCGCGCCCGCCACGCCTCGGAAAACCCGTTCGACGCGGACATGGAGGCCAAGCTGGCTGCACCGGCACACGACGCGGAACACGACCTGCTGGAACGCGAGCGCATGCTGCTCTTTCACCGCGCCGTGGAGGCTCTGTCGGAGCAACAGAAACGGTGCCTGTTCCTGCGCATGGAGGGACTGCGGTATCCGGAGATCGCGGCGGCGATGGGCATCAGTCCTTCGGCGGTCGGCGAATTTCTGCGCCGGGCCATGGAGCGGCTGAAGAAGGTGCGGGATGAGTAACTGGCCGTCCGGACATCCCGAGGAAGGCCTGCTGCTGCGCTCGCTCGATGGCGAGTTGCCGGCGCGCAAAGCGCGGCAGGTCCGCAAGCACCTGGAAGCCTGCTGGCAGTGCCGCGCGGAAATGGAATCGCTCGAAGCCACGGTGGCCGAATGCATCCGCTACCGCAAGCAGGTGCTGGCGGGTCTTCTGCCGGAAGCGCCGAACGCCTGGCAGACGCTGGATCGCGGTTTCGACCGGGTGGATGCGGAACTTGCCGCGGCGCCACTTTGGAAGCGTTTGCCGCGCCTGGCCCCTGCCTGGCAGTGGGGAGTGGCGGCAGTGGCCGCGGCCGCGCTGCTGATCGTGGCCATCGTGCAATTCGGCCGGACACCCAGCGTGCAGGCGGCATCCTTGCTCGAAAAAGCCGTGGCCGCGGCCAGCGCACACCCGGCGCCGGTTCGCACCATCGGTATCCACATGCGCTCGGGCTTGCCGACGCTGCACACGGTGGGCGGCGCCGCGGGAAATTGGCTGCCCCTGCCGCCCGAGATCCGGATGGCGTTCCAGGCTGCCCACTACGACGATGCGGACCCGCTCAGCGCGCGCGCCTTCCAGGCGTGGCGCGACAGCCTGCCGCGCAAGACGGACGATGTCAAGACCGAGCCCGCCGCGGAAGATCCCCACGAGCCGTGCTACCAGATCCGCACCCAGGCGCCGGAAGGCGAATTGGCGTCCGTCACGCTGCTGCTGCGCGTCGCGGACCTGGCGCCGGTGGAAAGCAAATTCGAGTTTCGCGATCAGAATTGGATTGAATTTATCCAGGTTATGGAGCCTCCATTCCAACCCGACGGTTCTCCCGTTGCGACTACTCACGAGGCTCCCTTGCGGCCAGTCGTACCAAGCCGGCCGGCTGCAGTTGCGCCCAGGTTATCGGCCTCGATTTCGGATGAATTGCAGGTGGTTACTCTGCTGCACCGAATCGGGGCCGACCTGGGCGATCCTGTGGAAGTCAATTTGACCGATGGCAAAGTGCTGGTGTCTGGCGCCGGGGTTTCGCCCGAGCGCCAGCGGCAGGTCCACGAACTGCTGGATGGAGCTGCCAACGTGGAGGTGCGTTTCTCCCAGCCGGAAGCGGCTCTGATAATGCCGCCCGCGGATGCGCCGGCTACAGGCGGCGATACGGCCAACGTGGGCATTCAGACGCGTCTCGAGAAGCAACTCGGCGGGCGCGCGGCCTTCGAGCGCTTCAGCACCCACGTGCTCGACGGCAATGAAGCCGCCATGGCGCACGCTTACGCGCTGCGCAGCGTGGCGGAGCGCTTCCCGGCGGCAAACGAACAATCCATGGCCGCGCCGGATCGCGCGCAACTCCATCGGCTCGCGCGCGATCACGTGGCGGCGCTGGAAACTCAGGTGCGGGTGATGGAAGGCGCGCTCGATCCGGTGCTGGCCGGCGTAGGTGGCAAGGCCACTACGGTTCCATCCGCGGCTGGTGCCGATGCCGCATGGCAGCAGGCAGCCGAAGACACCTTCCGCGCTTCGCGGCGCCTCGAAGTGCTGCTCTCGGTCCTGCTGGGAGTCACGCCCGGCCAAAACGCGGCTGGCGATTTGCCCTCGCAAGTGCTGGCCGCCGTGGCGGACTTGAAGGCCGGCCTCGGCCGCTGCCAGACGCTGCTGGCGCAATAGCCACCGGTCCTTAACCCGAGTGTAACGGGCTTCGATTCACCAGCCCGAACGCTACTTCTCAGGCGGCGAAGTCTCGCGCGGCGACGTGATGATGACGCTGCTGGCGGCGCCGACTGCGGCGGCTCCCGTGGGCTTGAGAAACCGCTCCACCGTTTGCCAGCCTTCCGGAGAGAGCTTGGATTGCAGTTCGGCAAGGCCAGTTCGGAGCGCGGCCGTGCGGCCGGCGTCCAGCTCTCTTGATTGCTCGCGGGTGGGCATGGTTCCGGTGATGCGCACGGCGTTCGCGATCTGCCGGCCCCGCTCCTGGACGGCGGCGAGTTTGCCGTTCACCGACTCGATCACCTGATGGAAGATTTCGCGATCGGCCGGCTCCAGTTGGCCGCTGACCGGATCGTGCGGGGCGTTCGGCGTGTCCGGCGGACCCTCGACGATCGTGCCATCGGCGGCGTGATAGTGCTCGGGTTGCCTGTCTGCTGCCATGTGCAGCAGGAACTCGAAGCGTATTTCGATCGGAATCTCGCCCTCTTCGCGCCGCGCCGCGCCGTAGCGGGCGGGCGCCGCCGCGGTTGGCAGCGCGACCGTTTTGGCGATCTCCTCGCGATGCGACTTCCACCATTGCGTCCAGAACTGGATGTCCTTTTGTTCGATTTCGCGATCGTTGACAGGCGATCCCATCGGGCAGTAGCCGGCCATTTCGGGTTTCCAGAGCGCGCTGGGATCTGGCATCGGGCCGAGGAGAAAGCGGAAGCTCATCAGCGCGCTGTCGCGAATACCGGGCTCCGGGCTGCCGAGCATCACCATCAGATAGGGCAGCATCTCCGGACTGCGGGTGCGGGCGAGCGCGAACGCCAGTTGGCCCTCCAGGCTCGCGACGGTCGTATCGCTCAGTGCAGTTCGCGCCAGCGCGTGGGCGGCGGGAAGGTCCATTTTCAGGTCGAGGCGAACCAGGAGGAGCGGAAAACAACGTAGCGTGGTGTATGCGGACACGACCGTCGGCAGGTTCTTCTCCAGTTCGAAGACCGCGGAGGCATCGCCGGCTTCGATCCGGCCGAAGATACCGAGCGCTTTCAGGTCCGGATCCGGAAGCGCCGACAAGGACTGGTATACTCCGGCAATCGCCGACTGATTCATCGACTGGAGCGCCATGGTCAGCGATTGATACTGCATGTGCGGGTTCGTCCACGAAAGCGAGACCCAATGCCCATCCGGTCCCGCGCGGTACGGGAGGTCCGCGGCATGATAGGTCACCAGATCTTCGAGAGCTGCCGCAATTTCGCGGGCGACTTTGGTTTCGAGGGGTTCCCCATCGGCATAGGCGGGCGCGCTGGTGCCGAGCGGAAGAAAGGAGTTGCCCATCGGGCCCATCGTACCCGCCTGCAAACGCTCCAGCCCGCCGCCCGGCTTCTTACGCAGGAACCACAGTCCCCGCACGTACGGAACCTTGGTGGTGACGGCCGGGCTTTCTCCCGGGTTGGGCCGATAATGCCATTCGACAACGAGGTCCGCGCCGGCGTTGATATCGCCGCTCAGAACGCGGACGGCGTGCAGCGTGGCTTTCACCGTGACCTGCGAGCCGTTGTCGGCTGCCGAGCCGCTGGTGATGTCCGCGACCAGGACATCGCTGGCGGTTTGCAAAGTATCGGAGAAGCTCCAGCCGCTATGGGAGTAGGTTTGGGCGGACGCGGAGAGGACCAGGGCGACAATGGCAGCGATTTTCACGAGAGCCTCGTCCTAAGATTATAGGCTTTGACGCGGCACTGCGGTCCTCGGTGCTCCGTTCACGGCCTTGTAACCCTCGTTGAAAAGCAAGCGTCACTATTACTGGGTTGGTCTGGGAATTTTCAGGATTCCCGCTGGCCCCCAACGGCGGGTGCACATCCTCCGAGCGCCCGCCGTTTTTTTTTCTGCCTCCACCCATTTCTTCAGGAACTTCTCCGCCTTGCTCCGAGTGGCGGGGCGCGGGTTGTCCAGTCGGCGGCGCACGAAGCTGACCACCGCGCGTTGGCGTGGAATCGACGCAAAGAATCGATCGAGCGCCTGAATCGCGTGCCCGATCGCCACGTTGCGGCATTCTTCGGTCTCGTACTTCGCCCGGCCGACGGTGAGAATGCCGGCCGCGAGCGTGTCCGCCAGGCGCGGTTGGGCGGCGGCGATCACGGCCGCCGCCTGCATGACATTCGCCGCGGCGATCATCTGCGGGCCGCCGACGGGCTGCAAGAACTTTCCCAGCAGCGGCTCGATCTTGCGCGTGTGGTCCACGCGCGCAAGGTTGGCCAGGATGTGCGCCGCGTTCCAGCGGAAAATGCTATTGGGGTGGTCCAACAGGCGGGCGAACCTGTCGAAATCCGGGTAGAGCGATTGCGGCGCTTCTTGGCTGAGGCGGCGCAGGTCTTTCAGGCAGCCGAATTTGACGCGCGCGGCCGGCGCATCGAGTCCAGCCCAGCCGACCGCAAGGCGGTGGTTCTCTGTCCACAGAGCCGTCATATAGCCGATACATACAACGCCGCGCAACGGAAAGCAAGGGTGGCTGACGGAATTCTGGCTGACGGAATTCTAGGTGATACTGGCCAATCGTCCCGGAGGAATGGAACGGGGCCGACTCTGGAAACCCGGTCAGGCCTTGCGCCGGCGGCGCAGGACAGTGCAGATCATGCCCAGCAGTCCGCCGCCGATCAGCGTTAACGACGCCGGCTCGGGAACCGTTGGGCTTGCATCGGCAGTCACCGAAATGTCGGTGAGCTGCAGGTAGTCCGGATCCTCGCGCCCGGTGAACTCCAAAACCGTCGAGGTGGTAGAGGCGGTGAGACCGGTAAATGTGTATTCTTCCCACGTGCTAGACGTGGCATTGACGATCTGACCTCCGGTCACAAGACTGCCGTCCCACAGTACATCCAGTTCGGTTGTGGTAATCACCGAAGCGTCCGCAATCGCGTCGATTCCACCGCCTCCGTCGTCCTCGCTACTCGCGCCGGGGTCAAAGAAGAATGTCAGCGTGTAGGTTTGCGAAACCTCGGTGGCAAGAGACTGGGTAATCCAGGACCCATTCACGGGATCGTTGCAAGACGCGCCGACGCATCCGTTTTCGGCGGCGTAACTGGTATCCGAAGGTGCGCCCGGATTGGTGTCGATCCCGTTCACGTACCAATTCTCGTCGGATGAGGAGGTCCAGCCTGTGAAGTCGCCGGTAGTGAATCCGCCGTTGGCAACGAGATCGATACCCCCTGCGCTGGCGGACGCCGCCCAAAGCGCCATCGAGATTCCAAGAAACAAGATTTTTCGCGTCACCATTCCCGAATCCCTTCGCTCGTACAATTAGAGATTTACCGGCCTGGATTACTGTTTCGCTTCAGGACCTCTAGCAAGCATACACTAAATACGGCCTGCCGGCTCCGATGAGCGCGTTCAAAACTTGCGGCGGCGGCGCACAATGCCGATGGCGCCCATGCCCAACAGTCCACCGCCGAACAGCGTCAAAGACGCCGGCTCGGGAACGGGTGGATCTGCCGGGGGGTCCGCATCGGGAGTCACCGAAATATCGGTGAGATACAGGTAACTCTCAGCCGCCTGCCCGGTGAACTCCAAAGCCGTCGAGACGCTGGAGGCGGTGAGACCGGTAACAGTGTACTCGTTCCATGTGCCAACCGCCGCACCGGTAATCGTATCTACGGATGTGCCGCTCCAGTACACATCCAGTTCGGTTGTCATGCCTTCCACCCCTCCTGCATGCGAGCCGGGGTCATAGTAGAAGGTCAGCGTATAGGCTTGCCCCGCCACGGTCGCGAGAGTCTGGGAAATAGTGTCTCCGGTAGTGGGATTGCTGCAACCCGAGAACGTGCAGCCGGTTGAGGCGGCATCGGTCGTTCCCGAGCCACTAGGGGGATTACTCCCCGTCACCACCGACCATCCCGGATACGAACACCCGACGGAGCAGGTGTCGACGGTCCAGTTGTTGAAGCTGTCTATAAACCCGCCATTCGCAACCAGATTGATACCCGAAGCGCTAGCGCACGTCGCCAATAGAACCAATGCAATCGCTAATAGCAGGATATTTCGAGCCATAATTCCTCGAACCGTAAAATCGAATGCCGGGATTTCCATTTTGCTCCGGCTGTCAATGAGTATACGCTCCCTCCTGGATATTCGATTAGGCGGCGCGGTATAGCAGTGACAGTACTCATACCCGGAGGGACCGCCACCAATCAGCGTCAATCCTGGCGATTTAGGATCGTGGCAAACCTCCTCGCACAGTTAAAGGCCTGCATTTCCTTTTATGCGCTTAGCTTCCAACGAGCGTACAACCCCAGCCTGCATTCGGAATAGTAGTACGGGAACGTATCGCCTACCTAACCGCTGCCAGTGCGCCTACTCGACCTTGCGCAGCACCATGGCGGAATTCTTGCTTCCGAAGGCGATGCAATTGGCCACGGCGTGCTCAATGGCGATTTTGCGGCCGGGAGTGGTGATGTAGTCGAGGTCGCAAGCGGGATCGGGTTCGTCGACGTTGATGGTGGGCGGCGCCACGCCGTCACGCATGGCGAGCAGAGTGGCCGCCACGCCGGCTGCGCCGCAGGCTCCTTGCGGATGGCCGATGAGGCTCTTCAGCGACGACCCGGGGAGCTTGTAAGCATGCCCGTTGAAGGCCAGTTTCACGGCGCGCGTTTCGATGCGGTCGTTCAGCTCGGTGGAGGTGCCGTGATAATTGATGTACTGCACGTCGGAGGGGGCGATGCCGGATTCTTCCAGAGCCAGCCCGATGGCGCGCGCCGGCTCTTCGCCGCACTCTTCCAGCCGCACGCGATGGAAAGCCTCGCAGGTGGACCCGTAGCCGGTGACTTCGCCGTAGATCTTGGCGCCGCGGGCGCGCGCCTGCTCCATTTCCTCGAAAACGAAGAACCACGCTCCTTCGGCGATGACGAACCCGTCGCGGTCGCGCGAAAAAGGCCGTGAAGCGCGCTCCGGCTGCTGGTTCCAGCGGGTCGACATGATGCGCATCAACTGAAACCCGCGCAGGATCAGCGGCGCAATCGGGGAATCCACGCCACCGGCGATGATGGTATTGAGAACCCCGCCGCGGATGTGGCGGAAGGCGTAACCCATGGCGTCGGTGGAGGACGTGCAGCCGGTGGAAACGATGTGGCTGAGGCCGCGGAAACCGAACCGCATCGATACCTCGCTAGCCAGCGTGCCGATGGTGCCGGTGGGAATCGTATACACGCTGCACTGCTTCTGGTGGCCGGTGTAGTAGAGCCGGTACTGCTCCTCGCTGAAATCCTGGCTACCGCCGCCGGAGCCCACCATGACGCCGATGCCGCGCAGTTCGTCGCGGGTCATGTGCTGCGTCTCCAGGTGGGCGTCTTCCAGCGCTTCCCCCACGCTGGCGATCGCGAGCGGCACGGCGCGCGATACGTGGGGCCGGTCCTTCACCTCCACATAACGCGTTTCGTCGAACTCGTCGGGTATTTGCCCGGCGACTTGCACCTGAAACGGCGTCGGGTCGAAGCGCGTGATGCGCCTCACTCCGCTGACACCGTTGCGGCTGGCCTGCCAAAAGGATTCACGACCGATTCCATTGGGGCTCACCGCGCCAATTCCCGTTATCGCCACGCGACGCATTTTATGATTTTGCCTTTCCTAGTTTGCTCAGTACGCTGACGGAATGAAGCGGTATCATCATCCCGCCTGACCGAGCTTGAGTAATAGTGCAACTTCTAGGCCAGCTCCACTTCAATTCGCTTTAGTGCGGCATCCAGCTTCACGATGCGGAAGCTGCGGATTTGGCCGGAGCGCGGAGCTTCGTCCCTGGTTGCGCCGGCGGAAGCCCCGCCTTTTTTCCACTTGGCCTCCAGCATGGACGTCAAGGAAGACAGGTCCGTCTTGTCGTTGGCCGGTTCCGATTGGGCGCCGCCCGCCGGGTCGCTCTGGATGCGGCAGGTGGCCGGCACCCCCTCGCCCAGTTCGACACGCGCGCGTCCGCCCGAAACATCGGTCATCCGCCCCGTCACCACGTCGCCGGCCTTGTGTTCGGCGATATATTCGTCCAGGCCGGTGGGAACGAGCTGCTTCATGCCCAGCCGCAGCCGGCGCTTGGCGACGTCGGCCTCCAACACCAGCGCTTTCACCGTTTGCCCCACCTTCAGCACTTCCTGAGGATGGTTGATGCGCTTCTCCGCGCTGATGTCGCCCACGTGGACCATGCCTTCCACGCCCTCGGCGAGTTCGACGAACGCGCCGAACTTTTGCAGGCTGGTGACGATTCCTTCCACCTGCGAATCCACCGGAAACTTGCGCGGCACTTCAGCCCACGGGTCGCCCAGCACCTGCTTGAGACCCAGCGAAATTCGGCGCTCGGCCTGGTTGACGCCCAGCACGGCCACTTCCACCTGCTCGCCGGCCTTGACGGCATCGGCCGGTTTGCGCACCTTCTTCGACCACGACATTTCGGAAAGGTGGATCAGCCCTTCCACGCCCTTCTCGAGTTCGACGAACGCGCCGAATTCGGCCAGCCGCGTGACCGTACCCTGCACCCGGTCGCCGACTTTGTACTTCTCGCCGACGAGGTCCCACGGGTGCGGCTGAAGCTGTTTCAGGCCGATGGCGATGCGGCGCTTGGCGGCATCCACCTTGAGTACTTTGGCTTCCACTTCCTGGCCCGGTTTCAGCACGTCGGCCGGCTTGTTGACGCGGCCCCAGGAAATATCCGCCACATGCAGCAGCGCATCCACGCCGCCGATATCGACGAACGCTCCAAAATCGGTCAGGCTGCGCACCGTGCCGGTTACGGTCTCGCCTTCTTTGACCTGGCTGTAGCGCTTTTCCTTAGCCTCGCGCTCCTCGTCCTCCAGCACGGCGCGGCGGTCCACCACCACGTCTTCGTCGGCCGTATCCAGTTTGATGATGCGGCAGCGGATCTCCTGCCCAACCAGTTTCTCCACGTCGGCCGCTTCTCGCGCGCCCGAACGCGAGGCCGGCATGAACGCGCGAACGCCCACGTCCACGCTCAAACCGCCCTTGACGACCGCGGTCACCACGCCGGCGATGGGCGCCTTATCGGCGAACGCCTTCTCGAGCGCCGACCAATCGCGCGGCCTCTCCACCTTCATGCGTGACAGTTCGTAATAGCCTTCGGGATCGCGCCCCTTGATGGAAACCGGGATCTTGTCGCCCCGCTTCACGGTTTCTCCGGCTTTGGTGAAGTCCGCCAGCGGCAGGATGCCTTCCGTCTTGAAGCCGATATCCACCAGGACCGACTCCGCCGTCACGGCCACCACCGTGCCGTTGAACCCGCGGCGCTCCTCACCGGCGTGGGAGCTGGTCTGCTCGTACTGCGAAAGAATGTCGGCAAACGATTCGACGGGTTCGCTGTTGATTTGAGAATCCGGACCGGCAGACGGGTCCTGATCCAAGATACTCGATTTGGGCATGAGACGTTTCTACCTCATTGTGGCATAATGTAGCGGCGACAGTCTTGTTCGCTTTTCGATTTACAGCATTCTTGACGCAGTCGCCTTGGGCCGCCCGCATCCACACCATATGTCGCGCCCCCCCCAATTCCTCGCCCGGTGCTTTCGCCTGGTCCGGCCGCGGGATTTCGTGTGGCTGGCGTTGTTCGGCGTGCTGATCGCGTGGCCACAGAACCCGGACGAAGCGCTGGAAATCGTCTTCCTGGTGGCATTGGGCGTGGCTCAGGTGCTGGAGCCGAAGATCCCCGCCGAGCCGACCACCCGCAGCCGCGTGCTCTGGATCGCACTCAAACTGGCGCTGGGGTTCATGCTGATTGGTTATACGAGCGGCATCAACAGCGTGTATTGGCCGGTCCTGCTGTTGCCGGTAGTTTCGGCGGCCACCATGTTCGGCGTGATGGGAACCACGCTGTGCGCCGCGCTGGCCGGCGCGGCGTACCTGGTTTTTCTGGCTTTGGTGCGAGATCCGTCCGAGGTCACCGTCAACCCGGTCCCGCGTCTGGTGCTGTTGGCCATGATCGGCAACCTGGCCAACTCGGTGGCCGAGGACCTGCGGAGCCAGACTCGCAAATCGCGCGCCACCGCCGACCAGCTCGCCGCAGCCAATCTCCAGCTCCAGCAAGCCGAGGAAGAGAAGCGGCGCGCCGACCGCCTGGCCGCGCTCGGCCAACTCTCCGCCGGCCTCGCCCATGAGCTGCGCAACCCGCTCGGCACCATTCGCGCTTCTTCGGAAATGCTCACCCACAGCCTGGCAGCGGAAAACGAGGTGGCGCAAGAAATGGCAGGCTTCATCGCCTCCGAGGTGGACCGCTGCAACTCGCTGATCACCCGCTTCCTGCAATTTGCCCGCCCGCTCCAACTGCAGGTCGCCCAAGCCGACCTGGCGCAGACGCTGGATCGCGCCGTGGCGCTGGCCGAGCGCGAGGCGTCCGGCATCGCCTTCTATCGCAATTATGAGCCCGGCATCCCGCCGTTTGCTTTCGATGCCGAACTGCTGGAGCGCGTTTTTTACAACCTGCTGATCAACGCCGCACAGGCCAGCCCGCCGGGCGGAGCCGTCACGGTGAAAACCCGCGCCGCCGGAGCCAATGCGGAAGTTTCGGTGATCGACCGCGGCTGCGGCATCGATCCCGCCCAGCGCGACAGCATTTTCAATCCATTCTTCACCACCAAGCCGCAGGGCGTTGGCCTCGGGCTGGCCATCGTTTCCAAAATCGTCGACGAACACGGCGGTAATATAACGGTGGAGAGCGAACCGGGAAAAGGCAGCATTTTCCGCGTGCATTTGCCGATGGAGGTTCGAGCGGCGGTGTAGGAGCGGGGCGAAGAAGCGAAAGAGAACGGTTGGCAGGCGATAGCGCCTGCCCCACCAACATCTATGAAGAAACGCATTCTGGTGGTGGAAGACGAAGAGAAACTCCGCCGCGTGATCGAGTTGCAACTCGTCTCCGGCGGGTTCGACGTCGACAAAGCCGCCACCGCCGAAGAGGCGCTCAAAGTGGTCGATCGCGCGGACCTGGTGCTCACCGACTTGCGGCTGCCTTCCATGGACGGCCTGGCATTTCTCGGCGTCATCCGCCGCCAGAACGCACACGTCCCGGTGATCATGATGACCGCGTTTGGCAGCGTCGAAACCGCGGTGGAAGCCATGAAGGCCGGCGCCACCGATTTTCTGCTCAAGCCGTTCGGCCTCGATCACCTGATGCAGGTGGTGTCGAAGGCGCTCGAAGTGCGCGCGTTGCGCGAGGAGAACCGCGAGCTGAAGGCGGAGCTCGGCCGCCGCTATGAGTTCGACAACATCATCGGCCGCAGCCCGGCGATGCAGGAAATTTTCGCCTCGATCGAGCGCGTGGCGCCCACCCGCGCCACCGTGCTGCTGGCCGGCGAGAGCGGTGTCGGCAAGGATTTGATTGCCCGCGCCATCCATTTCCATTCGCCGCGGCGCGACCGCCCGCTGGTCAAGATCAACTGCAGCGCGCTGCCCGAAAACCTGATGGAAAGCGAATTGTTCGGCTACGAGAAAGGTGCCTTCACCGGCGCGCAAACCTCCAAGCCCGGCAAGTTCGAACAGGCCGACACGGGCACCGTGTTTCTGGACGAGATCGGCGACGTGCCGGCCGCCGTTCAAGTGAAGCTGCTGCGCATCCTGCAGGAGCGCGAGTTCGAGCGGCTGGGCAGCAACGTGACGCGCCGCATCGATGTGCGCGTGGTGGCCGCCACCAATCAGGACCTGCGCGCCGCGCTCGAGCAGGGCACCTTTCGCGAGGACCTGTATTACCGCCTCAACGTGGTGCCGCTCAATATTCCTCCGCTGCGCGAGCGCAAGCAGGACATTCCCTTCCTGGCCAACCACTTCGTACACAAGCTGGCGCCGGAAAACGGCTGCCAGGTGGAGCGAATCACCGATGCCGGCATGGAAAAGCTGATCGCCTATTACTGGCCCGGCAATGTGCGCGAGCTCGAAAACGTGATCGAGCGCAGCCTGGTGATGTCGACCGGCACCGCTCTCGATGCCGCCGATATTAAGCTCGAAGCCGACCGCCGGCCACGCCCGCAGGCCGACACGCATTTCCTGCCCGAGGGGCTGACGCTCGATGCCTACGAGCAGGAGATCATCCGCGAGGCCCTGCGCCGCGCCGATGGCAACAAGAGCCATGCCGCCAGACTGCTCGGCCTCACGCGCAACGCCTTGCGATACCGCCTCACCCAGATGGGCCTGGAAGCGTAGCGGCCGGTGCGCTTAGCTCGGCTCGGCTCTTGCCGGCTTTTCCGAGCGCATTCTTGCAACTCGGGCAGGCGTTCTGATCCCAATCCCGTTCACTGAAATAGGGGCCAGAAGAGAATAGTGGCCAAGAAAAGCCGAAACGAATCTCGGCTCTTCAGGCTGGACAGCCTGCGCCACGAGCGTCAAAAGCGCGCCAATAGGCGCTGTCGGGGGGCGGCAGGCGGGGGCATGTAGCGGCTGGAAATGGCGAGTTGGTTGACCCGCTGCTGGCAGCGGGCGCGGTCGACGATTGCCATGGTTCGGCACCACGCGATCAATTCGCGCACCTGCCGCAGGCGCGCCGCCGGGGCTGGACGGCCAGCCATCTCGCACCGCAGCCGGTCGCCCAATTCCACCCACAGCGCATTGGCTTTGGCGAATTCGCCGGAGGCAACGGCGTTCCGGATGCGATCTTCCAGCGGTTTTTCCCGATCGTTCATTTTTTCCCGATCATTCATTTATGATCGATTGGGTGTCGATCTGCTCGGCCTGCAACATCTGGGTCAGAAAGGTATCCTGCTGCTCGATCGTCGAGATCAGCGTATCGGCCGCCGCCATCTGCTGCGTCAGGTTGCTCTGCAGGGTAGTGATCTGGTCATTCTTGGTCGTAATCTGGTTGGCGATGGAGGTCGTCTGCCTCTGCAGACTGGTTTCCTCGTTCGTCACCAGTCCCACGTTTGGGTCTACCAGGTCGGTGAGCGCGTTGGTGGCGCTTGCGAGCCACCCTCCGCCGGTGGCTGAACCGAGGAACGACGCGACCGCGCCGGAGCTGTTGCTATAGGCGCTATCCAGTGTCTGGGAATTGAACGTCAACTGGCCGTTTTCGCCCAGTTGGAGCCCCAGCGACGCCAGACCGTTCACTCCACTCCCCGACGATGTGAAGTAGGTAGCCATGTTATCGACCACCTCGGTGATCTCGGAGAGGATGGGCTTGCCCTGGAGGGGGCCGGCGGATTGGCCGCGCTGCGATTGCACATCCGTCACCACCTTGTTATACGCCGAGGTGAAAGAAGAGAGCGCGCTACTGAGGGCTTCGTCGGTGCCGCTGACCGTCACCGCCACCGGATTGCCGGGATCGGCCGACAGCAGATTGACGGTGAGGCCGGTGGCGATGGTCACCGATGGCGAGTCGCTGGTGACCGTGTTGCCGGAACCGTCGACGATGTAACTCGCCAGGCTGCCGGCCGAACCCTGGGTTTGCAGGCTGTCGCCACTGGAATCCTGGATATCGAGCGTTTGCGCGCCGAGCGTGATGGCTTGCAGGGAAATGCGCTGGTCGGGACTAGCAGCGGACCCTACGTTTACCACCGTAGCTTGCACCTGGTCGCCGTACTGCTGGTTGATGGCCGCGACGACGCTGGTGGCGCTGCCATCGGTGGACTGAATACTGTACGGCGTGCCGCCGATGACGAGACTGTAGGTTCCGCCCGGATCGCTGCTGGTTCCGGTCCAGGTGCTGGCGCTCAAGCTGGAGGCGTAAGCGCCCGCCGAATCCACCTCAATCGAATAGGTGCCCGCGACAGCACCGGCACCGACGGAGGCGCTGACCACGTCGGGATTGGAAACCTCGGCCTGGTACGAGCCGCTCATGGCCGTGCCAACTCCCTCGACGGCGGTTTGCAGCGCGGTCAGATCGTTGGCGATAGTGGAAAGCTCGGTGGATTGGCTCTGCAGCACGGATTCCTGATTGGTCAGTTGGGTGACCGGCAACTCGGCAATGGCCACCGCCCGGCTAATCACGTCCTGCAGGTCTTGTGAATAGTCGCTCGCGCCGGTGAACGTTCCCGAACTGCTGCTCGTGCCGCCGGTGCTGCCGCTGCCGCTGGAACCGGTGCCGGAGCTCGATGAGGAGCTGTTGGATCCATCGACCGTGACGGGATCGAGAATGGTGGACAACGCGCTGCTGATGGTGCTCATAAATGCTCAAGCGGTCCGGGCCGAAGTGGGGTCCGGCCCGGACCGCGGTTCATGGCCGGCGGTCTCGCCCGCCGGCGGTTACGACGTTGGCTACGCGCCCTTCAACAGGGTGAGCAGCGCTTGCGGCTCGGCGTTGGCCTGGGCCATGGCGGCAATCGAAGACTGCTGCAGGACCTGGGCTTTGCTCAAATTGGCCGCTTGCTGCGCCACGTCGGCATCGCGAATCTGCGATTCGGCGGAGCTGAAGTTGGTGATCTGCGATTGCGCCAGGCTGGCGGCGAAGCCGAGCTGATCTTCGCCAGTGCCGACCGCGGCTTGCGCGGTGCCGAGCAAAGAGACGGCGCTAGTGATGGCGGTGACGGCTGCCTGTGCGCCGGCCATGGTGCTGATGTCGGCCGTGCCACCGGTGCCGACCTGGAGCGCAGTGAGGGTGGTGCCTTGTTGGAGGGCCGTTCCCAGACCCGTATTATCCGTCGTGGTGCCGAGCGAGATCTGGAAGCCAGGAATCGTGCTGACGAAATTCAGCGCCGTGCCGGCGGGGTTCTGGACGGCCGTGATCTGTTTCAGGGTCGAGTCGTCGGAATTCTGCAGGGCGTTGTTAATCGTGTTGAGCGCGTCCGTTATGGAGTCGCCGGTGGTGCTGTCGTTTAACGTCACCGTCAGGGTGTGAGCCGCGCCGGAAGCATCGTTGGCGGAAAGCGTAATCGCCTGGGTCTCGCCGCTGGCGGCCGTAATGGGAACGAACCCCAGGTCGTTTTCGGTGTTCGGGCTGGCCTTCGTTGCCAGCATGTAGGCCCCTCCCGCGATCAGGCTGCTTCCCGTGCTCCCCGCAATATTCCCTTGCGGTGAGCCGTTGAAGTTCCCGATCAGGGCGTTGGACATGAGGTCATCGGCGGTGACCTGGAAAGCGGTGTTGCTGGAGTTGAAGGAAAGCTGCTCTTTGCCGGCGGAATCGGTGTGGATGGAAGCCGTGACGTTGGCCGCCGCGAAGGCACCGTTGCTGGCGCCGGCAGTGGTGTCGGCGGATTGAATGGCAGCGTTGACGGCCTGCACCAGGCTGGCCGTATCATCCACGCCGCTCATATTGACCTTAATTGTCACGCCGTTCTGGGTACCGCCGACGTCGCCGAATCCCGGGCCGGTGAAGGTGAAAGAGGTGTCGCCTGTGGGTATTGCAGCTATGTTGGCCGCGTTGGTGGCAATGGCGTTCACGCTGTTCGCGCTGGAAGCGCCCAGGTCGTAGTCATTGCCTACGTTGGCGACCGTGTTGACCGCCTGCACGCCCGCCAGTCCTAGGCTCTGCGTATCCACGGTTGCGTTGCTCAAATTGATGTTCACGATGCCGTTGGCGGTGCTCTGGCTGCCGGTGCCGGCGCCGAAGTACACGCTCATCAGCTTGGCGAACGTGCCGCCGGTATTCAGGCCGATCGACTGCGCCTGGCGGTCGATTTCGCCCAAGTCATTCTGGAACTGGAGGTTCAACGTGTTGCGATTACCGGTGAAGCTGCCCGAGGCCGATTCCGTGGCCAGGGTTTGCAGCGTGTTGACGATCTGGCTGATGTTGCTCATGCCGCCGTCCATGATCTGCAACTGGGCGGTAGCATCGTTGCCGTTCGCGTAACCTTGCGTGAGCTCGGAAATCGCGCTCGCATACTGGTTGGCAACCGCCAGACCCGCCGGGTCGTCGCCGGCCGTATTGATGCGATAGCCGGACGTCAACTGCTGGATGGTGTTGCTCTGGAAGATGCTGTTGGTGAGCAGGTTTTCCTGCGCAATAAGAGAATCGGTGTTGGTTTGGATCGAGAGAGACATTGGGAAATCCTTTCAGTTTTTGGGTGCGGCTTCTTGCCGCGCAATATCCTTATCGGTGAGGGCCGCGGAAACTTGAGGGGAAGTCTCCAGGCGGGCCAGCAGGCCGCCCCAATCCGCCACCGGCCCCGCCCCGGCGGCAGCCCGGTTTTCCTCGCGCACCAGTTTCAGCTCGCGCGCGATCACCGGCGTGTCGCGCGGCGCGCGGATTCCCACCTTCACTCGCGAGCGGCCGATGTGGGCAATCACAATCTCGATCCGGTCGCCGATGAGGATAGTCTCTCCCGCGCGGCGCGACATCATGAGCATACGGCCTCCGCCGGCTCCGGCAGGGCGTGCCGATGCGAGTACGCCGAATCCCGCATCACCGCCTGCACCGCCCGCAGCGAGCGAAGATTGATCACCAGCGGCGCCAGCAGGTTCACGGTGGGGCCGGTTTCGCGCACCGAGATCACGCCGAGCGCCCAGACATCCTTCCCGATGCGCGGCCGCCGAACCGACGAAAGATCCGCCGCCTCCCGGTCTTCCTCCGACATTTTCAGGCGGAACCGCGGGTCCACCGCCAGCACCGGCGCGGTGATGAAGCACAGCCCCGGATCCTCCAGGCTCTGCAGAAACACCAGCGGGCGGGCGCGTTCCTGGCGAATCGCCACAAACCTCCGGCGGTCTTCGAACCCCGGCAGGCCGCGCGGAAACTCAATCGTGTCCCGCGTTTCAAATGCGATGCGTCCAAAACTCTTGGTGTCGAATGACGGCATGCAATCCATCCCAGATTGGATATCGGCGGTTTTGGCCGAAACTTTATGGCGGGTGGGGGTGGCGGCGGAACAGCGGTAGCGGACAATTCGGAGCTGCGGGGACCTCCAGTTGGTCCTGGGCTTCGGATTCTTCATCGCTTGCGGGGCGTTTCAGGGCAGGGCATTTCAGGCTACGAAACACCGAAATTCGACGCCCTCATAGTCCGGAGTCTCGTGGCCCGTATCTCCCCTGTCCCCGTATCTCCCCCCGTATCTCCCCGTATCTCCCCGTATCTCCTGTATCTTCCGTCCCTGTATCTTCCTGTATCTTCCCCAGACTGAACGTGATATCTTCCCTATTGTGGAGGCTCATATGAAATTCAAGGGTTTGCTGTTCTTCCTCGTGTTGCCAGCGATTGCCGCGGACCTGCCGGGGTCCCAGGACCCGCCGCTCATGAAGCGCTATGCCGGCAGTGAAATCATCGGTTACCGCGCTCCCAAGTTCGACGAGTATCTCATGCCCTTGGGAGAGCCCACATCCCAGGACCCGCCCGCATATAAGAAGAGCCAGAAAGTGGAAGGCCTCCTAAGCCGCTACACCTACGTTGCACCGGAGGGCCGCACGCCGGCAGAAGTCTTTCGCAATTATCAGCTCGAGTTCCAACGAATGAATCTTGTCACGATGTATGAGAAGGGCGCCGATGCGCCCGGTTGGTTTGGTCCCACGTTGGGCCGGGCGGACGATGAAGACGGACTCAAACAGATCCTGACTTACAACCAGGCGCAGGAACGTGTGCTTACGGGCAAATCCAAGGATTCGCAGCCGGTATGGTATTTCGTATTCATAACGGCATACAAAGACGGCTTGATCCCGGACCGCTTGCAGCGCGTGGTGAAAAAGGATCGTACCCTGATCCACATCGCGATCATGGCCCCGGAGAAATTGGAACACAATATGGAGTTCGTCAATGCGGCCGACATGGCTCGCGCTTTGAAAGACTCCGGCAAGATCGCGCTCTACGGCATTCACTTCGATACCGACAAGGACACACTACGGGCTGATTCGAACGCCATGCTCGACGAAATCAGCCACTTGCTTACCTCGAATCCGCAAGTCCGCCTTCACGTGGTTGGGCACACCGACAGTCAGGGTACTCCAGACCACAACCTGGACCTGAGCCGGCGCCGCGCAGCCACCGTTGTGCACGCATTGACCTCGCATTACAACATTGCCCCCGCTCGTTTGGATTCCTTCGGCTGCGGCCCGTACGCGCCGGTGGCATCGAATGCCGATGAGGACGGCCAGGCGAAAAATCGTCGCGTCGAACTGGTCAAGTGGTGAAGAATATCCAAGCCGCACGCGGCTAGGTGCTGTGCCCTGCACAACCGGACGAGCGGTATGCGTTGTCGCCCGTCGGAAACTGGCGGAACCGCTTGACGCATCGTTCGTCCTGACATGTCTGCGAGTCGTGGTCTAATCACTGGGTTCGACAGAATGCGCGTTAATGGACAAACAGTCCGTCCCCGTCGCCGTGCGGTAGAATCAGGGATCGCTTCCATGCACGCTCGCCGATTGGCTTGTTTCATCCTGGGAATGTGGCTGGCCGCTGGCATCACGGTGGCCTGGCTGGAAAGGGCAGACTTCCAAACCATTCAGGACGTGCTGTCGCAGCCCGACCCCGCGGTGGCGGAGCGGGTGAAAGCGCTGGGCGCGCACGAAGCGTATCTGCTAATGGGGCACGTGGCGTCGGAGCAGCGGCAACGGACGATCCGGAGCTGGGAGGACGTCCAGTTGGTTTTGGGCCTCGGGTTTTTCTTCTTCTTGCTGTTCGGCACGCGCGAAGGCAAGCTACCGCTGGCGATGGCCCTGCTGCTGGTGGGGATGGTGCTGCTGGAACGGTTTCTGCTGACGCCGGAAGCGCTGTCGCTGGCGCGGATTGCGAGCTTCGCTACCGGCCGCGCAGCTTCGGCCGAAGCGATCCGGAGGATGGTCCTGAGCTCCACCCACGAAGGTTTTGAGATCGTCAAGTGGCTCGTCGAGGCGGCGCTGGCAGCGGTGCTGGTGCTAAGGCGCAACCACCGGTCAGGCGACGCCGGGGACCAGTTCCACATGGTCGATAAATCCGATTACGGCCATGTCAATCGGTGACTGAGTTCGGCCCACCGCGGTCATCGCACTGAAGCCCTCGGTGGTAACCAGCACCTGGTCGCCCACACCGGCATCCACCGCGTCCAGCGCCACCACGGCATCGCCGCGGTTGGAGCCGTCCAGGTTCAGCGGCTGGACCAAGAGGATCTTCGCGCCCTCGTGGCTCGGGTGTTTGTGGGTCGCAACCAGCTCGCCGATGACGCGCGCAATCAGCATGGCTTAATGCCGTTCCGCCTGCCGGCGCGCCGGCTTGGACTTCGTCGCCGCGCAGTGGACGGAATCGACGATGCCGACGATGGTGGCGTCCGACGCCGGCTGATCGGGGAAAAAAGCGATGCTGGCTTCCCTGCCCCGCACCCAATAGATCGTTTCGCCTGCCCCGGCGCCGGTCCAGTCCGTACACACCAGCCGCTTACCTGTGTCGCGGAGATCGGCGGCGAGCGGTTGTACCAGCAACAGCCGGTAGCCTTCCAGGCTGGCATTCTTCACCGTAGCCCAGACGCAACCGACTACGCGCCCCAATTGCATAATCTAATCCAGGCTTACGTCGTCGACGATGCCAACGATGGCGGTATCGACCGGAACGTCCTTGCAGCCCTCGGCCATGCGCGCGGAGCTGCCGGAGACGGCGATGACGCGTTCGCGGTAGCCGGCGCCGACGGTGTCGACGGCGACCACGTAACCGGCCTCGTCCTTGCCCTCCGGCGAAACCGGCTTGAGGACCAGCAGCGTCTTGCCTTCCAGGCGCGGGTCCTTCCGGGTGGCCACGACGGTACCCACCACGCGGGCGAGAATCATTTGTCGCTCCGGCTTCCGGCTACTTGCTGTTGGCGGCCTGGGACTTGCCGATCGGCAGCACGTCTTCCAGACTCTGGTGCGGACGCGGGATCACGTGGACCGAGATCAACTCGCCCACGCGCCGGGCCGCGGCGGCACCGGCATCGGTGGCCGCGCGGACCGCGGCGACGTCGCCGCGCACCATCGCGGTAACGTAGCCCGAGCCGATTTTCTCCCAGCCGACCAAGTCTACCTTGGCGGCCTTGACCATCGCGTCGGCGGCCTCAATCATGGCCACCAGCCCGCGCGTTTCGATCATTCCTAAGGCTTCACCCATCTATATCTCTCCACGATCCACTTTAAGCCATACCGCGCGTCCGTAGGGCCTCGTCAACCAGGCCGATCAGTTCGGAGCGCGTTACATAGAATCTCTCTTCGCCGCCAGGCAGGTCCTCGGCGGCCAACGGGCAACCCGCTTGGCCGGCACTGCGCGCCTTGACGCCATAGCGGGTGCGGGAATCGAGCAGCTTGTCCACTTCCTCGCGCGGCAACACTTTCGGGCCGCCCAGCAACTCCGCCACCAGTTGGATGCGCGCGAAGTGCTCCATGGTTTCCATGCGGAAATAGGCTTTGAAAACGTCCTCACCGTAACAGACAGCTCCGTGGTTGGCCATCAGGATCGCGTCGTACTTGGGGATGAGCGGCAGCATCGGCTCGGTCAGCGCCGGAGTTCCGGGCAACCCGTAGTCGGCAATCGGAACGCAACCGAGGCTGATCACCACCTCCGGCAGCAGCCCCAGGTTGAGCGGCCTACCGGCGGTGGCGAACCCGGTGGCGACAGGAGGATGCGCGTGGAGCACGCCGCGAATATCAGGCCGCATCTCATAGATCTTCAAGTGCATGGCGATCTCGCTGGTGCGCTCCAGGCGCCCCGAGATCTTGTTGCCCTGGTTATCGACGATGATCAGATCGTCCACGCTCAGCATGCCCTTGCAGACGCCAGTGGGCGTGGCCAGAATCCGCTCGGCATCCATGCGCAGGCTGATGTTTCCGTCGTTGGCGGCTACCCAGCCTTTTTGAAAGACGAGCTTGCCGATCTGGACAATGTCCTCGCGGTATTCGCGTTCTGTCTTAACCATTGCGGGATCTTCGATTGTAGCAAATCGTTTGGCATGACGATGTGATGCAAGTCTCTGCGGGTGTGCAACACAGAAATGGCGAAACTCTCCATTCCCAGCGAATTCGCACGAATCCGAACGTAGGGGTACGTACGGCTTTTCTCTGCCAGGAGGCTTTGTATTGCGGCACGGCTGAAGCCGTGCCCTGATACAAAGCCAGCCGCGAAGTTTCCACTTCCATGTCGCACACCCCCTGCCAACTCCGGTCGCCGCTCGCAGGGGGAGCCGGCGGGGATGCTAAGCTATCGAAAGATGACTGTTGACGAAATACGAGAGCTGATCAAGCTGGCGTCGGAAACCGGGATCGCCGAACTCGAAGTGCAGCGCGGCGACAACCGCGTGCGCATCCGCCGCGCCGCGTTTGCGCCGCAGGAGATCGTGCTGGCGCCGCCATCTTACGCGGCACCGGCGTCGGTCCATGCGGTGACACCCGGGGCTCCAGCCGATCCGTCGGCGCCCCAAGAGCGCGACAAAGCCATCGACGCCCACCTGACGCTGGTGAAATCGCCCATTGTCGGCACCTTTTATGAGTGTCCGTCGCCAGGCACGCCGCCTTTCGTGCGCCTGGGCGAGAAGGTGCAGCCGGGCAAGGTGCTCTGTATCATCGAATCCATGAAGCTGATGAACGAGATCGAATGCGAGACCTCGGGCATCGTGGAAAGCAAGTTGGTGATGAACGGGCAGCCGGTGGAGTACGGGGAGGCGTTGTTTGCCATCCGTACCGTTTAAGAAAATACTCATCGCCAACCGCGGCGAAATAGCGGTCCGGGTCATCATGGCGTGCAAGGAGCTGGGCATCCACACGGTCGCCGTGTATTCGGAAGCGGACCGTTACAGCTCGCATGTGCGTTACGCCGACCAGGCCATCTGCATCGGCCCCGCCAAGAGCGCGCGCAGCTACCTGGACGTATCGGCGATCATCAGCGCGGCCGAAGTCACCAACGTGGACGCCATCCATCCCGGCTACGGTTTTCTGAGCGAGAACGCCGGGTTTGCCGAAGTCTGCGAGACGTCGGGCATCCGGTTCATCGGCCCACAGCCCCGGGTAATCCGGCTGATGGGCGTCAAGGAGCAGGCGCGCGCCTTCATGCGCGAGATGGGTGTTCCCGTGCTGCCCGGTTCGCCGGGCGTGCTGGCCAGCCCGGAAGAGGCGCTCCTGCTGGCGGAGCAAATCGGCTACCCGGTGATTTTGAAGGCTTCGGCGGGCGGCGGCGGACGCGGCATGCGCGTCGTGAATAGCGCCGAGGATCTGCCCGCGCTATTCGCCCAGGCGCAGCACGAAGCAGGCGCTGCGTTCAGCTCGGCCGATCTGTACCTCGAAAAGTTCATCGCCGCGCCGCGCCACATCGAGTTTCAGATTCTGGCCGATCAACAAGGCAACGTGGAGATCCTGGGCGAGCGCGAGTGCAGCATCCAGCGCCGTCATCAGAAGCTGATCGAGGAATCGCCTTCGCCGGTGGTGACCGACGCGCAGCGCGCGGAGATTTCGGCGGCGCTGCGCAAAGCGATTCAGGCGGCCGGCTATACCAACGCGGGCACCGTCGAGTTCCTGATGGACGAGACCGGCAAGCTGTACTTCATCGAGGTGAATGCCCGCGTCCAGGTGGAGCACCCGGTCAGCGAGTTCGTCACCGGCGTGGACATCGTGAAAAGCCAGATCCGCATCGCGCAGGGCGAAACGCTGCCGCAGATTTTGTGCGGTCCGATCGAACTGCGCGGCCACTCCATCGAGTGCCGCATCAACGCGGAGAACCCGGAAACGTTTGCGCCCTCGCCCGGCCGGATCACCGGCTTCCACCTCCCCGGCGGTATCGGCGTGCGCGTCGACACTTGGGCCTATACGGACTGCGTGATTCCGCCTTATTACGATTCGCTGGTGGCCAAGCTGATCGTTTATGGGAACGACCGCGCCGAGGCCATCGCGCGTATGCGCCGCGCACTCGACATGTTCGTCATCGAGGGCATTCACACCTCGATTCCGCTGCACCAGCGGATCCTAGCCGACCCCGATTTCCAGGCCGGCCGCTTCGATACCAGCTTCATCAACCGCTTCCTGCCGGCGGCGAAAACCGTTAAGCAGGGATAGCCCGGCGAGCCAGCGAGGTCGCAGGCTAACCATCGGGTTAGAGTCGAAACACTTCGGTTCGCCTGAGCGGGCACCGGCGACGCGCGAGTGACCGCACAAATCACGCGTTTTCAATGCGTTGATATCGGCGAGGCGGGTGGCCCCGCGATTGCCCTTGGAGACGCATATGCATACCTCAGCAGCTTTGATCAAACCGCTCGCCGCCGCCCGCAGGTACTGTTCGACACCTTCGCCCGACGATTCGGTGTACGGCGGACGAAACCGCAAAGCGGTACGCTTTCAACTGGCCCTTCCGGTCCATTACAAGACTGCGGACGATGCAGGTTGCGGCCAGATTCTGAACATCAGCAGTGGCGGCGCGTTGTTCACGACCGAGCGGCCGTTGGTGTTGCATTCGGAGGCGAAGTTGATCGTCAAATGGCCGGTGCGACTGCTCGACTCGGTGAACCTGAGCCTTGTTGTGGTAGGCAAGATCGTGCGCGTGGAGCCGGGACAGGCGGCCCTGCAAATCCAGAAATACGAATTCCGGACCTGCCGTCCGTCGCTCTTCCTGGTAGAAGCCGACCGGAACGCCTCATGCCTCAAGTCTGGGCTTCAAGTTCAGGTTGCGGATGATGCGATGCAGCGAATTGGGATGTAGGTCGAGCAACCGGGCGGATTCCGCGTGATTGCCGTTGGTTTTTTGAAACGTCTCGAGGATGAGGCGCTTCTTGGCTTCCGTGATGGAGTCGTTGAAGCCGCCTGCAGAGACGGCCGGGGACCCGCCCGATTCAATCACGGATTCGGGCAGGTCCTCCGGCTGAATGCTATCGGTACCGCCGAGCACCAGTGCGCGCTCGATGGCGTTCTCCAATTCGCGCACGTTGCCAGGCCAATCGTACCCGCGCAGGAGCGCAAGGGCCTGCGGTGAAATGCCGGTAATCCATTTCTTCAATTTACGGCAGTGTTTGCGCACGAAGTGGTTCGCCAGCGGTTCGATGTCCTCGCGCCGCTCCCTTAATGGCGGCATGAGCAAGGAGACCACGTTGAGCCGGTAATAAAGGTCGGCGCGAAACGCGCCACGGCGGATAGAGTCCTCCAGATCGCGGTTGGTGGCCGTCACGATTCGCACATCGGCACGGATGGGGCGCGTGCCGCCCACGCGTTCGAACTCCCGCTCCTGCAGGACGCGCAGCAGCTTGGCCTGCAGGGTGGGAGACATCTCGGTCACCTCATCGAAGAAGACCGTACCGCCTTGGGCCTCTTCCAGCTTTCCCTTTTTCTGCGTGACCGCGCCCGTGAAGGCGCCTTTTTCATGGCCGAACAACTCGCTTTCGAGCAAAGTCTCGGTAATGGCCGCGCAATTGATGGCCTGGAACGGCTTGCCGGCGCGCAGGCTATTGCGATGGAGGGCCGTGGCGGCCAATTCCTTGCCGGTACCGCTCTCGCCGAGAATCAGCACTGTGGAATCGGTCGGCGCCACCTTGGCAATGGTGTCGTAAACCCGGCGCATACGGGGGCTCTCGCCGACCATGTTGTGTTCCAGATTGGCAACCGCCGAGCGTTGCCGGATTTCGCTTTCCCTGTAGCGCGCGCTGAGCGCGGCATCGACCAGCGCGGCCGTGAGCCCGGCGGCCTTGGTCAAGAAGCGAAGATGATCTTCCTCGAAGCCCGCCTTGGGATCGGCTGTGGCGAAACAGAGGACGCCGATGAAGCGCTCGAACGCCAGCAGAGGGACCGCCAGGATCGAACTGACTCGCGGTCCTACCGCCATGCCTGGTGTGCTCGCGGCGGCCGGCGCGACGGGACGCCGCCACAGAACAGGCGCGGGTTCCCGCGTCATTTTGTCCAGCAGCGCGGCAGGCGACACCGAAACACCCTCGCTCGAGTGCGTTTTCCGCCACTCGATTACGGAGTCGGGCTCGCCGGGACTCGCTCCTCCGATGATCAACACTCCCAGTTCGGCCGCGAGCGCGGAGCACAACGATTCCAGTATCCGGCGCCCTACATCGTCCACGCGCGCGGCGGACGGAATCATCTCGCCCACGGCCAGCAATGCGTCGAAGTATTGCCCGAGGGCGCCGCTGAGACGGATGCTGTCCGGCACGCGGAGCATCTGGGTATTGGCCGAGTAGATTCCGGTGGCCGGCTTTATCGGCTCGCCCCGCGGCGTGCCCGGCCCGGCTTCGGTGACGAAGAGGAACAGCGACTCGCCGAGCTTGATTTCATCGCCGTTGCGGAGCGTGTGCTCGACCAGCGGCATGCCATTGACGTAAGTGCGGTTGACGCTGCCGCTATCGGTGATGACGATCTCGGAGGCGCGGCGGCCCAGCACGCAATGGTTCCGCGAGACAGAGGGATCCGGAATGCACAGGGTGTTGTTCACCGAGCGGCCAATCGAGAAGGCATCCGCTTCGCTTTCCGGGAGCGCGAAGACGCCTCCGCATAACGGGCCAACGATAGAGACCAGCTTGGGCATGCGAGAGAGCCAGTATACCGTAAGCGTGCCGGCTGCTGGGTTCGGAAAACATCCAGGAAACTTTCGGCGTCAACTGACGGCAGCTTGGCATTTTTCGGATCCCTGGTTCCATGGCGTGGCGCGGGCATTAAGAAACGTCGAGATGACTCTCGACACAGCAGCCAGGACTGGCCGCGCCACGCTGGCCGTCAGTGTGAGCACTGCGCGCCGAGGCCCAATGCTCTCCCGTAGTGTCCTGTCTCACAAGTTCGCAACTTGATTCCAGAGCTTTGTATCAGGGCACGGCTTCAGCCGTGCCGGAACGGGATGAGCCTGATGGGCTTTAGCCCCTGGTCAGCAGGCAGGGGCTAAAGCCCTCAGAATACGCGCTGTCGGCGGCACGGCTCAAGCCGTGCCCTGATACAAGGCGTCCAACTTCGGAATTCAGGCTCAGCTAGCGCCGCCCTCGCTTCAGCACTGCGCCACGGCGCTCATGGCGTTCTGGCCGGTGCGGTCTTCGATCGTCACCGTTATCTGCATCTCCTTCTTGTTCCGCACCACGGTGACGGTGAAGGTTTGGTTCTGGTGGTTGGCGCGCAACGTGCCAGTGATATCGTGCGAGCTGAAGACTCGCGTGTCGCCGATCCTGGTGATCACGTCGCCGGCTTTGATGCCGGCCTTTTCGGCGGCTGAATTCTTCACTACCGATTTCACCAGTACGCCCTCTTTCACGCCCAGGAATTCGGCGAACTGCGGCTCTTCTCCCAGCCCTTCGCCCTCAATTCCCAGCCGGCGCGACGGCATCAGGGCCATGATGTGCGGCATGTCGAACTCGGAAATGGCCGGCATTTCAAATGTGGGCGGATTGCCGAATACGTTAATGTCCAGGTCGGGCGATTCTATCGAGAGGCCCTTTCGCGTCTCCACGGTTGCCGTCAAGGTGAGTGGGGCGCCGTTGCGCCATACTTCGACCTTCACCTGGCGCCCGGCAGGCGTCTCATGCACCAGCCGTTGAAATTGCGTCAAGCCTTCCACCGGCTGGCCGTTGTATTCCAGCACTATGTCGCCTTGCTTGATGCCGGCCTTGTCGGCCGGGCCGCCTTCGGTCACGCTGCTGATTTCCACGCCGCGGTCTTCCTTGAGCTTCAGCGTCTTGGCGCGCTCGGAATCCACATCCACGACGCCCACCCCGAGATAGGTGCCGCCCGTCATTAAAATCGTGGCCGTGTGCGCCCGAGGCGCCGGATTCTGCGCCCACGTGCCCGGCGCCACCGCGCCAGCCGCCACCAACGCAACCGCCCACACCCATTTCGTCGTCATGCTCCACCTCGCGTCTATTGCCTCAATCGCCTATCGTCTCTACCGCCGTTTGATGAATATCGTGCCGCCCGCGCCGGAAATGCGCAGCAGCGGTCCACCGCCGTTGGCGGCGCCTTGCGCCACCACGCGGCTGCCCACGCGCGATACCGGAATCGCCGGAAACTCGGATACGATGCGCCGCAGCGTGTCCGCCATCCGGTTCTCCGCGTGAATCGTCACACCCAGGTTAGACGGGATGAGCACGGTAATGTCACCGCCCGTTGTCGCCAGAAACGAATCGGCCAAATGAGCGCCGGTCAGGTCGGCCACAATGCTGCCGAGCGAAGTGGAAACCCGCATCGTCCCCGTCACGCTGCTCAAACGGATGCCGCCCGAAGCGGACTGGCACTCGAATCCGCCCCGCGCCGCGCCCAGTTGCACCGGCCCTGCCAGGTTGCGCACGGTGACCGTTCCGCCGGCCTTCTCAATGGCCACTTCGCCGCCGCCGGTGATGGCGGTGACCGAACCTCCCGCCGCATGGACGCGTATGTTGCCCGCCGCGGTCTGCGCGCGCACGCCGCCCGCCACCTCGCCCACCACAATATCGCCGCCGTATGTTTCAAGCACGGCTTCGCCATGCGCCGTCTGGAGCGTGATCTTGCCGCCGCCGGTCAGGCACCGCAGATTTCCGCGCACCTCGCCCACGCGAACATCGCCGCCGCCCGTCGTCACCGTGCAAGGGCCGCCGATCCGGTCGACGGTCACTTCGCCGCTGCGCGATGCCACGTCCAGCTCGCCCTCGATTCCACTGGCATCGACGACGCCATCGGAGTCGACGATCCTGGCCATGCCGAGAGCCGGCGCTTTCACCAGAATCCGCGCCCGAACCGGCCCGCCCGGTGCCGTCAGAATCACGCTCTCGCCGCGCTTCACTTCGAGCGGCGCGCGGACCAGGATGCTCCGCGCTTCGGCCTCGGAGCGCGCGGCCACGCTCAACCGCACGGTGTATTCGAAGGTCAGCGCAGTCCCGCCCTCCAAAGTCACCGGTCCATGACCATTGATGCGCAGCGTTCGAGCCGCAGGCACGCTTCCCCGGTAGGTCAGCGCCCAGCCGCCGGGTTCCCGCTCCAGCGGAGCTTTCTGCGCCTCCTGGCACGCTCCGCCCGCCGGCAACAGCGCCAGCAAGGCCGCCACAGTCAAGTTCTTCCGAAATCCTGCCGTCTTAGTTCTGTCCATCGAAGGTCGTCCGGGAACTCCTCCAAAAGCTCTCTTGAGCCACAGATGAACACGGATAAACACAGATAAAAGCGTCTTTTGCTTATCCGTGTTCATCTGTGTTCATCCGTGGCCATTCCGTTTTGCCGTTTGAAATTTGCGGCGTTGAATTCAGTCCTCTTGCGAAGAAACCGCTCCCTATGGTCGCGGCTCAGAAAGTGCCGATCGACGCATTCATTTCCTTCAGAGCCTTGGTGCACTTCGAACGCACGTAGCTGTTGTCTTCCTTCTGCACCAGATTCTGCAGCACGCCCACCATGGCCTCGTCGCGGCGCAACGTCAGCAGGTCCACCGCCTGCATGCGCACCGCGTCATTGTCGTCGAACTGCAGCGCCTGGGATAGCGCTCCGCGCACCGGCGGTTCCGCTGCGAGCGGTTTCAAGCCTTCCAGCGCCTTCAGCCGCACGCCGGGGTTGGTATCGTGCAGCAGCGCGTTCATCAGCGCCTCGCGCACTTCGCCCGAGCCGGCGCGGTCCTTGAGCAGGCCGACCGATTCCACCCGCACTCCCGGATCGTCCTCTTCGTGCGCCCCCGCCAACACCAGCTTCTGAATCTCCGGGTTGTCGATGGCTCCGGAGATCTCGCGCCGCCTGGTTTCGTCGTAGGCGATCCGTACCCGGCCGGAGCTGTCCGGCTGCGCCGATCGCACATTGACGAACACTCCCTCCGATGGGGCCAAGGAGGCCGTGGAAACTTGGGAGCCCGCCGGTGCCGGAACCAGCCTGGCGGCGAAGAAGCCAATCGCGATCAGCGCCACTGCGCCCAGCGGCTGCCGCCAGCGGGTGAAGCCGGCCAGCGTCGCGCCCGCCGCCCCCAGCCACAGCCTCCACGCCGGTTCCGCCGGCGCGCCGCGCACCGCCGCCGCGAGATCCGTCCGGCAATCGGCCAGCAGGGAAGCCGGCGCTTCCATCCGGCGCCGGTCCAGCGCCGCCGCCAGCGCCCGCGCCGCTTCCATCTGGCGCGCGCATGCGCCGCACTCGTGGATGTGCGCCTCGGCCTGGTCTTCTTCCTCCGGCGTCAACTCGCCGTAGTAATACAGCGGAATCAGCTTCCGCACCGCATCGCAAGTCATACTAAGTCTCCCAACATCGTGCGCATCTTCTGCGTGGCGCGGAAGAAGCAGTTTTTCGCCGCTTCCTCGCTGGTACCCAGAATCTCGCCGATATTGCGCAATCGCAAACCCTGGTAATGGCGCAGCTCAAAAACCATCCGCTCGCGCGGTGTCAGTTCCTCCAGCGCGTCGCCGATCCGTTGCCCTAACTGCCGGTTCCACGTCACGCGCTCCGGATTCGCCGCCGCCGATACTTCCTCAAACCCCTCGGTCCGGTCAATCGCGCCTTCCGAGGTTTCCACCACCGCCGGTTCCTCTTTCCGCACCTTCCGCTTGCGCAACTGGTCCAGGCAAATGTTCGTCACGATGCGGTACAGCCAGGTGTGGAAGCTGCAGTCGAACCGAAACGTGTGCAGGTTCCGGTATACCCGCAGGAACGCCTCCTGATACACGTCGCGCGCGTCTTCGGGCGACCGCAACAGGTTCATGGCGAGCCGGAGCACACTCTGGTCGTAGGCGCGAACCAGTTGCTCGAAAGCGTCCTGGTCCCCGCGCTGCGCTGCCCGAACCAGCGAATCCATCTCGGAATTCACCCGGGCTCCGGCCGTTCCGGCTGCGTCCTGCATAAACCGGCTGCTGCCGCGCTGCTAACTCCCGTTCTTTCCCCTATGCCATTCGACGCGCCCGTGTCCAAAACGTCACGCTGTGCGGCGCAACACCCGAGGTTGGATGACCACACCCAGCGCCTTGCGCGATAAGCCCCGGATGACCGTCGCCACCCGCCTCAACTATACTCAAATTGAAGAGATTTTAGACAGTTCGTCGTGGAATGCCGTTTGCATGCGCCGAACTGCCAACCGTGACCGCAAGGAGGCTGAGCCTATGGCCAACGAGACCATCACTATCGTCGATAACCGGACGAATCAGAGTTACACGCTGCCAATCTACCATGGCACGATTCGCGCCATGGACCTCCGCCAGATCAAGACAGGTCCCGACGATTTCGGCCTGATGACCTATGACCCCGCCTACATGAACACCGCCGCATGCCATAGCGCCGTTACCTATTTGGATGGCGACCGTGGCATTTTGCGCTACCGCGGCTACCCCATTGAACAGCTCGCCGAGCACTGCACTTTCCTCGAGGTCGCCTACCTCCTCTTGTACGGCGAGCTGCCGAACGCGGTGGATCTGGACTGCTGGAGCCAGGAAATCATGGCCCACTCGCTGACCCACGAGAGCGTGAAGAAGTTCATGGAGGGGTTCAATTACGACGCTCACCCGATGGGCATTCTCATCAGCACCGTGGCGGCGCTTTCCACCTTCTATTCGGAATCGCGCAACGTGCATGACCCCAAGATCCGGCGGAAGCAGATCGTGCGGCTAATCGGCAAAATGCCGACCCTGGCCGCCTACGCCTACCGGCATCGCCTGGGCCTTCCCTACGTGGCGCCCGATCCAGATCTGGGCTACGCCAAGAATTACATGAACATGCTGTGGAAGCGGCTGGAGCCGAAATACGTGGCCAATCCGGTGCTGGCGCACGCCCTGGACGTGCTGTTCATCCTCCATGCCGACCACGAACAGAATTGCAGCACCAGCACCATGCGCGCCGTCGGCAGCTCCAACGCCGACCCGTATTCCACCACCGCCGCGGCCATCGCCGCCCTTTCCGGCCCCCTGCACGGCGGCGCCAACGAAGAAGTGCTGCGCATGCTGGCCGAAATCGGATCTAAGGATCAGATCCCCGGTTTCATCCAGCAGGTGAAAACCGGCCACCGCAAGCTGATGGGCTTCGGCCATCGCGTGTATAAGAACTACGACCCGCGCGCCCGCATCATCAAGCGGGTGGCCGAGGAAGTGTTTGAAGTGACAGGCCGCAATCCGAAGATCGACACCGCCATCGAACTGGAGCGCATCGCGCTCTCCGACGACTACTTCATTAGCCGCAAGCTGTATCCCAACGTCGACTTCTACTCCGGCATCATCTACGAGGCCATGGGCTTCACTCCCGACCAGTTCACGGTGCTGTTCGGCATCCCGCGCACGGTGGGCTGGCTGGCCCAATGGCAGGAGATGATGGAGGATCCGGAGCGCAAGATCGCCCGCCCGCGCCAGGTGTATACCGGAGAGGACAAGCGGGACGTCGTGCCAATCGAGCTGCGCGTGCCGAAGACGCCCCTGGTCCTGGCCTGACAGGTAGGAACAGACCATCGCCCTGCGTGGTCTGTCAGGCCCCCGGAAGCGCAACTTGACAGACGACAAAAAGCGATCGTCCGTCCTACCTCTGGTACCGGGTCACCCCCGTAGTACCCAGGTCAGCTCCTTGGCCCGCCGGAACTTTCTCTTAAATGACGGTGTCTATACCTTTACAGAGCCCGGACTTTCCTGATAGCGTGAAATCAGGAAGCGATCCCGAGAATGAGAGGCTACCCGGTGGCCACAGCGATCCTGGATTTCACCGAACGCCCCGCCGCGCGAGCGGCGGCCAGCGAGGATCTGTGCCTGGCCGAGAATCTGCGCCAGGGCGATGAACGGGCGTACGAAGAATTGATCGCGCGCTTTCAGCAGCCGGTCTTCACGCTCGCCAGCCGCTTGTTGAACGATCCGGCCGAAGCCGCCGACGTGGTGCAGGAGGTGTTTCTCAAGGTCTTCCGCTCGATCGGTCATTTCCGCGGCCAGAGCAGCCTCAAGACCTGGCTCTACCGCATTACCGTCAATGAGGCGCACAATGCGCGCCGCTGGTTTTTCCGTCATCGCCGCCGCGAGACGGAGTTGGATGGGCCGGTCGAGGAAACCAACCACCATTGGCGGGAGACGGTGGCGGACCATGGCCGTTCCCCGTTCGAGGAGGCCTGCAGCCAGGAGCAGCATCGCATCATCGAAGCTGCCCTGCTGCGCTTGAATCCTCATTTTAAGGAGGCCGTTGTGCTGAGGGATATCGCGGACCTCAGCTACGAGGAAATCGCCGAGGTGCTGGATGTCTCCCTCGGAACCGTGAAGTCACGAATTCTGCGGGGCAGGGAAGCCCTGCGGTTGGAACTCGCGGGCAGTCTCGATGAGAGGCCGGTCCTGCGATTGGTGCCGAAGACGGCAGAGTAAAGGTATGAGCTGCGACTACGCCCGAGCAAGAATCTCTTCACTCCTCGACCACGGGCTGGAGGACCAGGAGCGCCGCGACACACTGGCGCACCTGGGATCCTGTGGCCGGTGTCACGATGAGTACCAGGCCTTCGAGAAACAGCGTCTGGGGATGCGGTCCATGGAGGAGCTGGCGGTGCCGCCGCTGGTGACCCACCGGCTGCGCGTGCTCGCCTCCCACGAGCGCTCGCGGCAGATGGCGCGGGCCAGCGTTTCCGCGCGTCTGCGGAACATGGCGGACAACGCCCGGCTCTTCCGGGACAATATGATGCGGCCGGTGGCACTCCCGGTCGGCGGCGGCCTGATTTCCGCCCTGCTTCTATTCGGCATTCTGGCCCCCGGTCTGAGCTCTACACGCAGTCTGGACTTCGATCCTTCGGTCGTCTCGATGGTCACCCTCCCGCAGGGAAGTCTTCGGCAACTTCCAGCACCGGGCAGGCCGGTAGGTGCGCCCGGTGAAGTCGTCAGTGTGGAGATGGCCGGCTTCGTCAGCGTGGAGTCGGTCTGCTCGATTCCCCGGTCGACTGACAGCCCGCTTCTGGAACTAACGGTCGACCGTTACGGCCACGTCCTCAACTGGAAAATGCTGCAGGGCGAATTGACGCCCGAGGTCAAGAGCGTCATCCTGTTTTCCACTTTCGATCCGGGCACTTATTTCGGCCTTCCCACCGAGAGCAAGGTATTGGTGTCGCTGCATTCGGTCCCCGGCGCGGCGCGGAGCTGACCGCCTCGCGTGGCGCGGCAACGGCTGGGACAACATTTTCTGATCCAGGGCTCCGTGCTGGAGCGCATTGCCAGCGCCGCGTGTCCCGATCCCCAACCTTTAGTCATTGAAATCGGTCCCGGCCGCGGCGCGCTTACCGCCAAGTTGGTCGAGCGCGCCGCGCGCGTCGTCGCCATCGAGATCGATCGCGATCTCGCCGGTTATCTGCGCCACCGGTTCGCCGGGGACGCCCGCCTGGAAGTGATCGAAGCCGATGTCCTCTCGGTCGACCTCGCGCAGTGGGGACCGGCGCCTATCGCCGGCAACCTGCCTTACTACATCGCCTCGCCCATCCTGGAACGCGCGCTCCGCCTCTTTCCGCCGCGCGCCGTGTTTCTGCTGCAAAAGGAAGTCGCCCACCGCCTGGTGGCCCAACCGGGATCGCGCGACTATGGCTACCTGACCGTCGCCACCGCTTTGTTCGCCACCGCCAAGCTGCTGTGCGAAGTTCCGCCCTCCGCCTTTCGCCCTCCGCCAAAAGTGGATTCCGCGGTGGTCGGGTTTTCCCCCTGCGCCCCTGCCATGCCCGATCCGGAAGCCTTCCTCAAATTCGCCGCCCAGTGCTTCCGCCACAAACGCAAAACCATACGCAACAACCTCGCCGTGATGTATGGTAAGGGTGTAATTGAAAGCTGGCCGGAAGCTGCCCTGCGCGCCGAACAACTTAGCCTGCTGCAATTGGAAGAGATGTGGACGAGGTGGGGCATGCTTTAGCTTGCCCGTTGCTTTATGAAAATTCGACCTGAAGACGCTCTCGAATACCATTCAAGACCCCCTGCCGGCAAGCTGGCGGTGACTCCCACCAAGCCTTGCCGCACGCAGCGGGATCTGAGCCTGGCGTATTCGCCCGGAGTTGCCGTCCCCTGTCTCGAAATCGAGCGCGACCCATCCCTTGCCTACACCTACACCGGCAAGGGCAACCTGGTGGGGGTGGTCAGCAATGGCACCGCGGTACTGGGCCTGGGTAATATCGGCGCCTTGGCCGGCAAGCCGGTGATGGAAGGCAAAGCGGTGCTGTTCAAACGCTTCGCCGATATCGACGTGTTCGATATCGAGCTCAATACCGAAGACCCACGCGAGATCATCCGCACCTGCCAGATACTCGAACCGACCTTCGGCGGCATCAACCTCGAGGACATCAAGGCGCCGGAGTGCTTCATGATCGAGGAAGAGCTGCGGAAGACCATGAACATCCCGGTCTTCCACGACGATCAACACGGCACCGCCATCATCTCCGCCGCCGGTCTGCTGAACGCGCTCGAGATCACCGGCAAAAAGATCGGTGAAATCAAGGTGGTGTTCAACGGCGCCGGCGCCAGCGCCATCTCCTGCGCCGCCCACTACTGCAACCTGGGCGTTCGCCGCGAAAACATTTTGATGTGCGACACCAAGGGTGTGATCTATGAAGGGCGCACCGAGCACATGAATGTCTACAAGGCCCGCTACGCCGCCAAGACCGAGGCCCGCACGCTGGCCGAAGCGCTGGTGGGCGCGGACGTGTTTTTCGGCCTTTCGAGCGGCGGCGCGGTGACGCCGGATATGGTGATGACGATGGCGCCCAACCCGATCATCTTCGCCCTCGCCAACCCGGATCCGGAGATCGCCTACGACGTGGCGCTGGCCGCGCGTCCGGATGCCATCGTGGCCACCGGCCGGTCCGACTTTCCCAACCAGATCAACAACGTCCTCGGCTTCCCCTTCATTTTCCGCGGCGCCCTGGACGTGCGCGCCACTACCATCAACGACGAGATGAAGCGCGCCGCCACGCTCGCCCTGGCCTCGCTGGCGAAACAGGACGTGCCCGATTCGGTGCTACGCGCCTATGGCGTGGAGCGGATGGAATTCGGCCGCGAGTACATCATTCCCACGCCCTTCGATCCGCGCGTGCTCATCTGGGAGGCCTCCGCGGTGGCGCAGGCGGCCATGGAAACCGGCGTGGCGCGGCGGCCGGTCGATCTCGGCCAGTATCGCGAGGAACTGGAGCGCCGCCTGGGCCGCGCTAACGAAGTGATGCGCGCCATGATCCACAAGGCGCGCAAGCAGCCCAAACGGATCGTGTTCGCCGAAGGCGAGCAGCCCAAGATCCTGCGCGCCTGCCAGATCCTGCTCGATGAGAAAATCGCCTACCCCATCCTGCTCGGCAATCCACAGAAGATCCAGGCGCTCACCGCTGAGTTGCGGCTCAATCTGACCGGCGCGCAGGTGGTCGAACCGGCCACTTTCCCGCGCTTGGAAGAGTACCTCGAAGAGTTTTACCAGTTGCGCCAGCGCAAGGGCATCACCCGCACCGAAGCCGCCCAGACTATCCTCAATCCGGTTACCTTCGGCAGCATGATGGTGCGGCTGGGCGACGCCGACGGCTTGATCGGCGGCCTGACGACTCACTATCCCGATACCATCCGTCCCGCCTTGCAGGTGATCGACGTGCGCCCGGAAGTGAGCGAGGTGGCGGGCGTCTACCTGCTGATCACCGCCAAGGGCGATCTGTACTTCCTGGCCGACGCCACCGTCAACATCGAACCTTCCGCCGAGCAGCTTGCCGAAATCGCCATCATGGCCGCCGAAAAGGCGCGCCGCTTCAACGTCGAGCCGCGCATCGCCATGCTCTCGTTCTCCAACTTTGGCAGCACGCGCCATCCGCTGGCGGAAAAAGTGCGCCGCGCCGTCGAGCTGGTGCGCCAGCGGGCGCCGGGTCTCATGATCGATGGCGAAATGCAGGCCGACACCGCGGTGACGCCCCAGATCATCGACGAAACCTACCCGTTCAGCACGCTCAAGGGCGGCGCCAACGTGCTGGTGTTTCCCACCCTCGAGGCCGGCAATATCGCCTACAAGCTGCTGCAGCGCATCGGCGGCGCCGAAGCCATCGGCCCGCTGCTCACCGGCCTCTCCAAGCCGGTCCACGTTTTGCAGCGCGGCTCGGAGGTCAACGACATCGTCCACGTGGCCGCCGTCGCCGTAGTCGACGCGCAGGAAGTCGGCAAGCCCTACCGTTCCATCACCGCCGTCGCGCGGTAGGACAGACTATCGCCTTTCGTGGTCTGTCATCTTTCGCGATTGCGCGGCACCTCGACAGACGACAAAAACCGATCGTCTGTCCTACCTTCCTACTTCTTCGCCGGCGCCTTCTTCACTGGCGGCGCTGCGGGCTCTGGTCCCACGCGCTCGATGGTGACGCTGACCAGCTTGACGTCCACGCTGGGACGGACGCCGCCATTCGCCAGATGCTTGCCCGGTACGCGGGAAATCGCCTTCACCACGTCCTGCCCTTCCACCACCTGGCCGAAGACGGTGTAGCTGCCGTCGTAACTCGTGATCCGCGATGCTACCGTGATGAACCACTGGCAACCGCCCGAGTTGGGCTTGTCCTCATTGGCCATAGCGAGCCGGCCCGGCCGGTCGAACCTGAGTCCGGGGAGGAATTCGTCGCGAATCGTGACGCCGCACTCGTGCTCGCCGGTGCCGGTCGGGTCGCCGCCCTGAATCATGCCGTCCATCATGATGCGATGAAAGATCGTGTTGTTGTACATAGGCCGCCGCACCATGACGCCCTTCGCATCCTTCCACGGCTTGGTGCCCTTGGCCAGCCCCACGAAGTTGCGCACCGTAATCGGCGTGTCCTTCTCGTAAAGCTGGATGGTGATGTCGCCCATGGAGGTCTTGAAGTGGGCGTACAGCCCGTCCGGCCGCGCCGCCGCGGGAGGATTCGCCGGCGGCGCTGGCGGCGCCGGAGCCGTTTGCGCCAACGCGGCAACGCCCGTCACGATCATCGATAACAGTATTTTCGACATGAAGCGCCTCCACAGGAACCGCAGCAACAATCCGCTCAAACTAAGACAGCATTCTAACCCCATTCGGGCGAACTCGGGGCTTTTCGGGTTCGGAAGGGCGCGCGACACAGGAATGGCGAAACCATCCATTGTTAATGAATTCGCTCGTATCCGAGCGTAGAGGTACGCAAGGCTTCTCTCTCAGTAGGCTTTGTATCAGGGCACGGATTCATCCGTGCCGAAAGATCGAAAGAAAGGTCTGGGCTTCAGCCCCTGTGCCCGCCGGAAAGCCTCAGTGGCTTCCAT
>PLOR01000021.1 GCA_003142185.1 Bryobacterales bacterium | reverse complement strand
AGACCGCCTGTCGATCGATGTATCGGCCGCAGACCAAGCCGGAGTGGCGGGAATCAGCTCATCTTCAAGGGGCCCAAAAGGACCGCACAGTCTGCCGCTTCGACTTGCAGAGATCGACACCGGGTCACTGGCAATCGCTCCTTTCTCCGCGGGCTCCAGACCCCGAGACGCAACTGGTAGGTCTTTCCGAGATCCGCCTCCGCAATGGGGACGCTGAAAGAGTAAGTGATAAAACCCCAGGGGTCCTGCCAGTGAATGCACAACTCGTGGTCGCCCTGCACGCGGATCGCGCCACTCTCATCCAGAAAATGAATGAACGCGGTCCAATCGGGATCCATGTCCGCGGCGTGCCACTCGAAGTCGAAAATCACATGCCGGCTGCCGTCGGTACGACGGTTGCAGCGCAGCAGCGTGAGGGAGTCGCCGAATTGTGCGCCAAACCGGATCCGGCGAAACGATTTCACAATCGTGCCCCAGGCCAGCGGTCCGGACGGCAGGTAGCCGGGACGCCGGGACGCCGCGGAGCGCCGGGCGGCGTAATCCCGTTGCAGGCGGCTGTAAACCCCGAGCATCTCCTCGGCGTTCTGGTCCATGGTTTTTACCACAGGCATGCCGGCGCGAAGACGATCGATCAATTCCGGTTGGGCGATCAACATTTTCAGTTGCCCGGCGAGACTCCCGGCGTCGCCCATCGTAAACAACAAACCGTTCTTGCCGTGATCCACCATCTCCGCCAGACTGCCCACGCGAGAAGCCACCACTGGCGTCTTCAGCGCAAAGGCGGACAGCAACACCAGAGGAGAATTCTCGTGCCAAAGCGAGGGAATCACCAGGGCATCAAAACCGGCGAACACCTCTGGCAATTTCTCGTTCGGGAAGGTGCCGCGGAACGAGACATTTTCCATGCCGGAAGCCAGCTCGCGCAGCCGTTCATCGTATTCGGGAAAATGCCCCGGGGTGCCGTACACCGCGAGCTGGATCTTATCGGACGGCAGCCGCCGCACGGCCTCCAGCAGAACGTGGACACCCTTCGAATGGCGGAAAGTCCCCACGTATCCCAATCGCAGAACACCGGTTCGTTGCTGCGCGGCCGCGGGTTGCGGCGCATGGTCCTCGAGGCCGAAACTACACTCGCGCATCTCGGCGGGTTTCAATCCGGTCTTGGCCAGCAGGCGCCGCGTGTTCGAGGTTGGCGAAACCAGCACGTCTACCTGCGAGAGCGCCGCCTTCATCCAGCGGCGCCGGTGCGAGAGCCAGAGCAGGCTCGCCAGCCACGGCGCGCGATCGACCGGCACAGCCGCCAAAGCGGTAATTACGGGCGCCAGAATAGCGCTCGACAGTTTGTTCCCAGCCAGCCTGCGCGGCCATGTCCCGGCCACGTCCTGGCCTGTGCATGCCAGACAAGCGAGCGCATTCGGTCCACCGCAGAGAGATTCGTCCCACCTCACCAATTGGAAGGTCGGACAAATCGACCAAAAGTCCGTTGCGGTTGCGACGACTGGAAGCCGCAACCGCTTGGCAGCCCAAATGGACGCCGTGGTCAGATGCATGGCATGCACTACGTGAACGACGTCAGGCTTCGCCGTCGAGAAGTAGCGGAAAAGAAGCTCTTCCATGTTCGGATCGTAATAATCGGCAAGATGAGACCACTGATGCCGTTTATGAAATGAGATTCGGTGTACCGGAAGGCCCTCGTACACTGTGTCGAAGACCCGGATACCTTCGAAGGCATCGTGCGGCGCCGGCGGCTCGTAACAGACAATCAGAGCCTCGTGCCCGTTTTCAACGACCTTGCGGGCAAGGCTCCTGGCGTACACTTCGGTTCCCGCGTTCCAATTCGGGAAAAAAGTGTGCACCACGAAGACGATCCGCATTTCACACCTCCAGCACGGAAATCCGCTTGGACGCGCCGTCTTGTTCGCGACAGTTGGCTACTTCGACCACTGCTGCGAGTTGTCCGTAACAGACCAACCGAAAAACCATGGGCAACGGTTCGTGCACCTTCAATCCGCCCCCACATAGCGCGTTCGCGCCGGAGTCCGCCAGCGCAGGCCGCGTCCGCCACATTCTTGCACGTGAATTCCTAACAGTAGCAAGATCCACCAACCACGCGCAGAAAGAAATCCAAGGACCGTGCGGCAGCCGCGGGCCAGGAGAATCTCAGCGCCTGAGTCCGGCCTTTCTCACTCAACTCAGTAAGCCGCGACGGCGACGTCAGCAGGTTTTCAATCGCATCCCGCAGCTCGATCCGGCTGCGCGGGTCGATCAGCACGGCCGCGCCGCCAGTGATCTCCGGCAGCGACGAGACGCCCGATGTGATCACCGGCACACCGGCCGCCATGGCCTGCGCTACTGGGAATCCGAATCCCTCATAAAGCGAGGGATAGACAAATGCCGCGGCACCCGCGAAGAGTGCCGGCAGGTCGCTTTCAGGCACATAGCCCAGGTAGCGCACATTGGGCGGCGAGTTCTTCAGCCGGCGCATGGTCGCCTGGCTCGCCCATCCGTGCGAACCAGCAATCACCAAGTCGAATTCGCCCGAAATCGAAGGAGCCAGGTCGCCGTAGGCATCCAGCAGCAAGTCGACATTTTTTCGCGGCTCGATGGTTCCCACGTAGAGCAGGTACCGGCGCCCGAGACGCAGCTCGGCACGCACCCGCTCGACATGCCGTTGGTCAATCGAGAAGTACGCTTCCGGAACGCCCGGATAAATGACTTGTATCTTCTCTTGCGGAATGCCCAACAGCCTCACCGCATCGTTTCGGGAACTCTCCGAGACTGCAATCAAGCCGTCGGCGCGCTTCCATATCATTTCCGCGTAGCGCTGCTCGAAAGCTACGTTGGCCGGCAGATGAGCGTCCGGGAGAAGCCAGCAGGTCAGATCGTGGATGGTGGCCGTCAGCTTCGCTCGCCTGGGCGGGTACAGTATCCTCGTCGAATGGAAGACGTCCGTGGCGGGAAACCAGGGCTGGGAAAAACCTGCCGGCAATCGATTCATCAGGAAGAAGAGGCCCAGGCGGAAAAACGTTGGGATGCGTCCCTCCAGCGCCCTGCGGTGATCCAGACTGGACGCCTCTCCCAAAAAGGGAAACAGACGCACGTCCGCTCCGGGCTCCCGCTGCAAATGCTGGATCCAGTAGTACAGGTAGTTCTTCACTCCGGCACTTCTGAAAAGCAGCGGCAGCGCGTCTATCGTGATCCGCATCGGCAATGAAGGCAACTGCCGCTCGATGGCAGCGGCGTAGCTCCAGTATAGTCGTGCACATGCTTTCGAGACCGGTAACGGTACGGCGGAACCGGCCCAGCACCCGGCTATAATTCGGTATGTCGTTTCAGGGCATGTGGGTGGTGGCGTTTGAGAGCCGGCGCGCGGCGGAGATCGCGGAGCTGGTTCGTAAACAGGGCGGGCAGCCGTTTGTCGCGCCAGCGATGCGCGAGGCACCGATTGCGAATGATGACGCCGCATTCGCCTTTGCCGAGCGCCTTTTCGCGGGAGAGTTCGATACGGTGATACTGCTGACCGGCGCCGGCACGCGGCGGCTCAACCGGCTGCTCGAGTCGCGCTATCCGAAAGGCGCTTTCGCCGATGCGCTGCGCCGGGTCACGGTGGTGGCGCGCGGCCCAAAGCCGGTGGCGGCGCTGCGTGAGATGGGTTTGACGCCGGCGATTGTGGCGCCGGAACCGAACACATGGCGCGAACTGGTAGCCGCCACCGCCGGCCGCATCGGGCGCCGCATTGCGGTGCAGGAGTATGGCCGGTCGAATCCGGAGTTGCTGGCTGCGCTGGCCGGGCGCGGAGCCGAAGTCACCCCGGTCCGGGTATATCGATACGATCTGCCGGAAAATGTCGAGCCGTTGCGGGAGGCTGCGCGCCGCCTGGCGGCGGGCGAATTCCAGGCTGCGCTGTTCACCACCGCGGTGCAGATCGAGCACCTCGTGCGGGTGGCGGCGGAGCAGGGGATTGAAGCCGCCATGCTCACGGGTTTGCGGCAGTGCCTGATCGGCTCTATCGGTCCCACCACTACCGAAGCGCTGGAGGAATTCGGCATCCACCCGAACCTGGAACCCTCCCATCCCAAGATGGGCCTCCTGGTGATGGAAACCGCCGCGCGCGCCGGCCAGTAAGGCTTCGCGGAACTCGAGTCTTACTGGTCCATAGGTGGTCTATTTTCCGTAATAGTCACTCGCGAGTTGCTGAAAGAAGGCAAAGTTATGGACGATGAGGTTCGTGATTTCGGTCAGATCGGCGCTGGTTAGGTCCTTGTCCTTCTTGGCCTGGTCGAGCTTTCCAGAGTTGGCCAGTTTGGAATAGGAAGTGTAGCTTGCCGCGGTTTTATTCTTGGTGTCGAACTTTGGGACGTTCGAGCTATCTTTGTTTCCGTCCACTCGAACGTAAACAGGGTTGCCTGTTTCGTGTCCGCCATGGAACTCAAAAACGTAGTTCGTGGACACCTGCGCCAGGGCGATCAGATTTCCGCGGTTGTACCTCGTGACAAGCTGGTCGGTGGCGACCGCACGGAAGGTATCGGGCATCAGTTCCTCCTCTCGAGAACTCGGCTCAAGCCGGAATCTCGATCTCAGCTCTGAGCTTCTGGCAGTATACCCTTGCGGAGGCGGCGACGGTGTGCCAGATCGCACGATTCCCCGATCCGGCTGCTGGATTCTGCGAAACTCTTGAAGAGGAGTCTTTTCCATGACGTGGCCCTCCCAATCCCCGCTTGTCCAAACCTGGAATGGGGCCGGCTATGCGGCCAACGCGCACTTCGTGCCCGCGCTCGGGCAACCGGTATTGGACTTGCTCCAGCCGCGGCCCGGTGAGCGGATTCTGATACGGGGTATTTTGTAGTCCAAAAACATAAAGACCACAAAATGTTGTGGATTGCCGTGACCGGATCGGGCATGCCCGGCCCCTCCGGCGGGCGAACCAACCGGTCTTTGGCGGCGGCTATGCTTCCTTGTACATGTACTTGATGGCAGGCTTATAGATCACCACGTTGGGTTGGCCGTCGCGAGTCACCTTGAGGCAACACTTGTCATACCATTCGATGATGCCGTGCAGGGTTTCGCCGTCGCGCAGCACGAAGACCATTGGGGTCCTGGCCTGCATCTGCTTCACGTAATAAAAATTCTCCGCATTGGTCTGGTCCGGCGGGACCGGTTTCTTCTGCGACTGGAGGGCCGGGCGGCGGGGTGGACTAATCTGCTCCTTGATCTCGTTCAGCGACGGACGAATGAGCTTGCGATTGACGGTCTCCACTGAATGCCATCCTTATGAAGTAAGTCTGATTGACCGCCGCTTCTCGGCACAACAAGAGCGGCTTTGTCGTTGGGTTCGATTTTCGACTTGACTCATAAATAGCATAATGAGACCTGCGAAGCAACGAGGGTTCGGGAAGAATCCCGAGCGGCAGCGAGAATGGGGCCGAGTCGGTATCCGAGCTGTCACCTGAATTGCGCAGAGCGTGCGCCGGGTGTCGCTCTACTCTCAGGACGGGGGACTGACGATCACTGTGTAGATGCGGTCCAGATCTTCCGGAGAGTAGTAGTCAATTTCGATGCGGCCCTTCTGCTTGGCCTTCTCGACGATGCGGACCTTGGTGCCGAGGACGCGCTCCAGTTCAAGAATGGCGGCCTTAACGTTGGGATCGGTTTCGAGCTCATCGAGGTGCTTAGGCTTGCGTCCCTCGAGCATGCGCTGGGTGGTGCGCTCGGTTTGGCGCACGCTCCATCCCTGTGCGACGGCTTTTTCCGCCACTTCCCGCTGGAGATCGACATTGGGAAGCGAACAGAGACAGCGGGCATGGCCAGCGGATAAGCGTCGCTCAGCGACCAGTTGCTGGATATCGGCCGGGAGTTGCAGGAGGCGGAGGAAATTGACGATGGTGGTGCGGTCCTTACCGGTGCGCTGTCCGATCTGATCGGGGTTGAGGAGGAGTTCGCGGCCCAGCCGGTCAAAGGCAACGGCGGTCTCGATGGGGTTCAGATCCTCGCGCTGGATGTTCTCGATGAGGGTGATTTCGAGCAGACGGTCGTCGGGGATTTCACGGATAACAACCGGCACGGACTGATTGCCAGCCAGCTTGGCGGCACGCCAGCGGCGCTCACCGGCGACCAACTGGTAGCGTTCACCAGACCGGCGGACTACCAGAGGCTGAATGATGCCGTTGGCGCGGATGGATTGTGCCAGTTCGGACAGGCGCTCACTTTGGAACATGCGCCGCGGTTGCAGCGGGTTAGGATCGATGCTGTCGATCGGAATGGTGAGCGACGCTTCCTCGTTTGGCGCGGGCGAAGGCACGGGTTGGTTCGTCGGGCGGGTAGGCAGCAGGGCGCTGAGGCCCTTACCGAGCGCCTTGCGAGGATTCTCTGTTTTGTTCATGGTCGAGGATCTCTTTGGCCAGCCTGATATAGCTTTCGGCGCCCTTGGAGCGGGGGTCGTAAGCAAGAATGGGTTTGCCGAAACTGGGCGCCTCGGCCAAGCGAACGCTGCGGGGGACGATGGTGGTGAAGACCTCGTCTTTGAAGAACTCTCTGAGATCAGCCGCGACCTGGCGGGTGAGGTTCGTGCGATCGTCGTACATGGTGAGGAGTATACCCTCCACCTGCAGTGGATGCTGGAAAGCATCGCGAATTCGATCAATGGTGTCCATAAGCTCTGAAACACCTTCCAACGCGAAGAATTCGCACTGGATGGGGACCAGGACGGAATCCGCTGCAATGAGGGCATTGAGCGTGAGGAGATCGAGAGCGGGAGGGCAATCGATCAGGATGAAGTTGTATTGGTCGCGAATGCCTTGAATGCGCTCCCGCAGGCGAAACTCGCGGTTGGGGATGTCCACCAACTCCAAGTTGGCGCCAACGAGGTTCTTGTCGGCGGAAATGACGTAAAGGCCATCGAAGGCGGTGGCTACGGTGGCGTCCCGAGGCGAGGCGTCGCCCAGGATGACATGGTAGAGGCTGGGGCGATTGGGATCCTTGGCTATGCCGAGACCGCTGGTGGCATTGCCTTGGGGGTCGGAGTCGATGACCAGGATTTTGAGATCGTTCGCTGCCAGCGCGGCGGCGAGGTTGATGGCGGTTGTCGTTTTGCCGACGCCACCTTTTTGGTTTGCGATTGCAAATACCCTGCTCAAGCGGCCATACTAACACGAAGCTTGACGCGACTGAAGCTTGAGTTTCACGTGAAACACCGGGCCGGGCGTCGCGTTTCACGTGAAACAATCAGTCCCAGGCGTTACGACAGGGCGTTTTCGGCCTCGATGCGCCGGAGCGCGGCACAGAGGCGGGAGAGGACGCCGGTGAAGAGCAGCCAGTTCTCACCACAGCGTTCCTTGCGGGAGATTTCCTCGAACTCAGCCACCAGGAGCGTGGCGCGTTTGTCGAGAGCGGCGATGCGTCGATGGATGGGAAGGTAACGGCCGAAATTGTGGGAGGCGCGGCGCCGGAGCTCGACAACGGCGGCGGCGACGCGGCGAGAGTTATCGCCGGTGAGCGCGATGGCTTCGCCGTTAAAGTGGAGAGCTCCGTCACGGACCGTGGGAGCGATTGCGCGGTAGGCCTCTGGTGAGATAGGCGTCAATTGAGCGAGCGCGAAATATCCCGCACCGAGTTCCTCCCAGAGCCGGATGATCTTATCGGCTTGCCGGCCGGACATCTTCAAGTAGCGCGGACAGAACTCCCGCCACCGCCGGGTTATCCGATGAAACGCCTTGTCTTCCCGCAGTTGGCGGAGCCTGGCGGCCTGAGCGGCCGAGCAACGGCCGCTAATCATCTCAAAGGCCTGAAGTTGGCCCAGGACGGAGCCCAGGTCGAGCGATTCGGCGACTTCGGCCGCCGGGGCGGCGTTTGGAGTTCGCATGACACCTCAGATGCGCCGTGGGCCCGATTGTTCCCACGGATAGACGCTAACTTATTGATAACAGGGAAAGCCTGCCCAATCTTGTGGGTCCGATCATTCCCACTTTCGTCGGTTTACCGCTCTGCGCGGGAACCTCTGCCACTCTTAGAGTGGCATGCGAGGCGGCGGGAGGGCCGCTGGGGACTGGGCGGCAGATGATGTAAGTCTAGGTCTGGCGTGGACTTGTCGATACTTAAAGAACGCGTGATTGTGGTTTGCCTCTCATCAGTCGTCCTGGCGTTCGTGCCGTCGGCGGGAAGAGGTTCGCGCTTACGCTACTTGCAGATGCGACTGCGTGAGCGCCGCGGATTCCGAAACCAGTGAGCGCTGCAGACTGGCCAGCGACTGCTGCATAGAAAGCAAGCCACGTTCCGTGCCACCGAGGTTTCCCATTTTCGAGATGACGACGTGGTGCAGACTCGTGAACAGGTGGAAGATGCGAGGATCGCGCCAGCCACTCTCGGTCTCCCGCCGCATCATGCCCATCGCTTCCGCCGGTGTGTAGGCAGCCTTGTATGGGCGCTCGCTGGTGAGCGCGTCATAAATATCGGCGATCTGCAAAACGCGGGCCAGAAGAGGAATCTGATTGCCTCGAAGTCCGTCAGGGTACCCGGAGCCATCCCACTTCTCGTGGTGGTGGCGAATGATCGGCAGCACCGTGGACAGAGATTTCAGATGACCGCAAATCTCCTCTCCACGGACAGTGTGACTGCGCATGGTCACCCACTCGTCCTCCGTCAGCTTGCCGGGTTTGAAAAGGATGCAATCCGGAATCCCAACTTTGCCGACGTCGTGCAGATAGCCGCCGCGATAGAGCGCGAGCAGACTCATTCGATCCAGCCCCAAAGCGATGCCGAGAGCGACGCCGGTAAACGCGAGACGCTCGCAGTGCCCGCCTGTATTCGCGTCGCGCTGCTCAACGGCCCGCGCCAAGGCGAAGACAATCTCTTCGGTTTCATCCAGGCCGGCCCGCCCGCGGTGCTCCGCGCGCATCTCCTCGGTGCGCTGCGCACAGGTCTTCAGCAGATCCGTCCAGTCGTCCCGCGCGGCCGCATGCACGCCATCCAAGTTCCACCCAGCCTGCGAGTCCTGCCTGACTTGTCCGCGCTCCATGGCTACTGGAGTTATCGGCAGGCTTGGCGGAATCCTTAGCCGGGGCAGGCTAATAAAATCTTGGAGCGTCCCATCCGCTTTTGCTGCGTCTCCCGCGAATCTCCTAGGCGGTCTAAGGGAGTCAACTAACCCGGGTACCCTCCAATGATTCCGTGGCCGACTCTATTGACCGTTAAATTAGGTACTTTATAGAAACCATTAAAATGATCCACTAGCCCAATAATATTGGCAACGCACCACGCTTATAAATCAGCACACACGAACTGCATCATACGGTCATCAGATTTTGTTCCAAAAGCGAAGCCTTCGGAAAGGGCGTCCGGCCCGGTCGCTAGCAACACACGCCTAGGCCTCGCCACGGCCCGCGTCTTGGCTGCTACAGTTGCATGTGAGGTGCAGGCAACGTCGCTCAAAGCGGTAATTGTGGATGACGAGGCGTTGGCGCGCGGGTACCTGCGTGAGATGCTGCGGGCGCATCCGGAAATCGAAATCGCAGCCGAGTGCGCCAACGGCTTCGAAGCTGTGAAGGCGATCGGAGAAACCGCCCCCGACCTGGTCTTTCTGGACATTCAAATGCCCAAGCTGGACGGGTTTGAGGTGCTGGAATTGATCGACCCCGGTCCGGCGGTGGTATTCGTGACGGCCTACGACGAATACGCCATGCGCGCTTTCGACGCGCACGCGGTGGACTACCTGCTGAAGCCGTTCAGCGCGGAGCGTTTCGAGCGGGCGCTGGAGCGGGCCCGCGCGCGGTTGGGCGAGCGGACGCCGCCGATGCCGCGGCCGCCCGAGCAGCGAGTGGACCGCATCGTGGTGCGCGATGGCGCGCGCGTACACGTGATCCCGCTCGACAAGCTCGACTACGTGGAAGCGCAGGACGATTACATTGCTCTGCACAGCGGCGGCAAGAGCTATCTGAAGCAGCAGCCGATCGCGGAAATCGAGGGGCAGCTCGATGCCAGGCGCTTCGTGCGCATCCACCGTTCGGCGATCGTCAGCCTGGAGCGGGTGGCGCGCATCGAACCGTATGGGAAAGAGAGCCGGTTGGCGATTCTGACAGATGGCACGCGGCTGCCGGTGAGCCGCAGCGGTTATGCGCGGCTGCTGGAGGCGATGGAGGGGTCAAAGCGCGGCTAGCGCGGGCCGGGGAGGATACGGCGCGGGCAAGAGACGACTCTCGGCTCTTGCAGCCAGGCCGCGCCACGGCTTAGGGGGGCGGCGCGCATCGAACCGTACGGGAAAGACAGCGGCCTCGCGATTCTGACGGATGGCACGCGCCTGCCGATGAGCCGCAGCGGTTATGCGCGGCTGCTAGAGGCGATGGAGGGATCGGAGGGCAAGGGCACCCAGGGCCCCTCTGCGTGCACTAAAATGAGGCAGTGGTGCGGCGAACCGTGGTTATTCTCGGAGCCCTCCTGATGGGCCTGACGTCCGCGCCGGCGCAAGACTGTGCTTGGCCGATACCCGGTCGTTGCAGTTTACTCGATTACGACGACGTTATCTTTGTCGGCACCCTAGTTGAGAACACAGGCAGGTTCCGGGTAACGGAGGCATTCAAAGGCGTCAAAGGCAGCTATGTTGACGTGGTTGAAATGTACGGCCGTCATTTTGAACTTGGCGAGCAATACCTCGTTTTTGCCGATCTCCAAGGGCACGATACCGGCGACCGATTCCTGAAGCGGAGCCCTTGCTCTCCCACACTCCCTTTGAAATACGCCGCGGCGGTTCTGGAGCAACTGCGGGCCGAAAAGGGCGGCAGGCGAGTGGCGGCGATCTACGGAATGCTAATGCGCAAGTTGGCCGAAGATGGGGGGATTTCGGACGAGGACTATATCCGCCCCCTGTCGAATATTCGGATCGGGTTGCAGTCCGACGGAAAGCCTTTTGAAACGAGGACCGATGAGCGGGGAGCGTTCGCGTTTGACCGGCTTCCCCCGGGGAAATATCAGGTCTCCGCGGATTTGCCGCCCAACCTCGTGCTCGGGGACTTCTTAGGGTATGGAGATGATCCTGCGCCGCCGTTGGAACTGCCTCGGCGGACTTGCTTCGAAAATGACCTCTATGCATACCCCACGGCTCGGGTCGCCGGCAGGGTACTTGGCCCGGACGGGAAGCCGTTGACCTTCGCCGGCGTGACTCTGTATCGCGGCAGCAGGTACAAGGATGGGGCGCGAGGCTTGTCTAACTGGCGAGGCGCGAAAGGAGGGAAAACCTTCGAATTCACCCACCTTCCGGCCGACGACTATGTGCTGGTGTTCAATCCCGAAAACAAGGAAGATCCGAACCAACCGTTCCCGATAACCTTCTATCCCCACGCCACCAACCTGGAGGGTTCACAGCCGATTCACCTCTCCGACGGGCAGCAGATTCTCGATGCAGACATTCGTGTCGGCAACCCACTGCCGACCCGCAAGGTCACGATACGGCTGAACTGGGATGGGAGGACGTCACAGGATTATTTTCCGCCGCAAGTAACCGCGAAATCGAGCGCCGGGCAGGCACCCTATCTCCTCGAAAACGGCCCAGACACCTATACGCTGAATGTGCTGCTGAGTGCCCGATACACTATCCACGTTGAGGCTCTCTGCAGACTCGGAGGAACGGCGAAAGCCGAGACGAACGAGGTAACCATAGACGGTGGCAATCCGTTGGTTTCGGATCTGACCCTTACGTTCAGCCAGGGCCGGTGCGCGCCCAAAACGGTGCCGTGACCCGGGCGTGTCCCGCATGATCGACCGCGGGCGGCCGCCGCGCACTTCGGGCTACTCCCCCTCGCACGGCAGGCGCAATACCACGCGGTAGAGGCCATCTGCGATGCCTGTGTCCATGCGGGCTTGGGGGCCGTAGCGGACTTCCAGGCGGCGGCGGACTTGCGCTAAGCCTACCCCCAGGCGCTCGGGGGGCGGGGCTTCGGGATCGAAGGGGTTGGTCACGGTGACGACGACTCCGGCGGCGTCGCGGCGGGCTTCGAGGCGAATGGTGCCGCCTTCGACTAAACCGGCGATGCCGTGTTTGACGGCGTTTTCCACCAGCGGTTGCAACAGCAGCGCGGGGACGGCGCAGTTTTCGCAGCCGGCTTGGATCTCGATTTCGACGCGCAAGCGGTCGCTGAAACGCACGCGCTCCAGCTCGAGGTAGTTGCGGGCCAGGTCCAGCTCCTCGACGAGCGGAATGGTGGGGCGGCTGCCAAGGCCCAGGCTGATGCGCAGAAAATCGGAAAGGCGGATGCACATTTCGCGCGCGCGCGCGCTGTCCACGGAGGCCAGCGCGGCGATGGAATGCAGGCTATTGAAGAGGAAGTGGGGATGGATCTGGAGGCGGAGGGCCTGCAACTCGGCCTCGCGCGCGAGAGTGCGGGCTTCGGCGGCGCGAGCCTCGGCGGCGCGGGATTCCTCGGCCGCGAGGCCGGCGTAGTGCAGGCCGGTGGATAGCAGGTAGAGCAGCACACCGACGCCGAACCAGAGCGGCAGATGGCCGGTGGCATCGATCTTCAACTCCAGCGCAACCGCCCAGGCGATACCGGCCAATAGGAGGCCTCCCGCCGCGGCGGCGGCGCTGAACGTGACAGCCAGTTCCGGCAGGGCCGCCAGGCTGAACGGGCGGCTGCGGCACAAATACCAGGGCGACAGGCAGACGAAGGCGTAAACGAAGCAGGCCGGCGCCACCACAGCCGCGGCTTGCGACAGGCGGAATCCGCCGCCGGCCCAAGTCAGGTAGGTGAGCAGCGCGCAGGCCGGAAGCCATGCCAGCAGGTAAAAGAGCAGGCGCCGCGACGCCAGAATGGGATGCATCGCCTAATTCTTGATGGTCACGCCGCCAAATACCGCTCCGCCCTTGACGATCAGCCGCTTGGGATTGGGGTTCAGGTTGTGATCGGGGTGCTGCGTCTGGTCCGCGAAGCCGCCAAAGACGCCCGAGCCTTTCATCACGACCTCCCAGGCGGCGGGAACTTTGATGTCCGCACCGCCGAATACCGCGTCCAGCTTCAGCACGGCGTAATCGCGGAGCATGGTGGCTCCGCGCAGGTCGATCTCGAGACCGCCGAAGACGCACTCCACTTTGCCGCCCTGGAAGTCGGGGTCGGTGATCACGCGCTTGCCGCCCCAGAAGACCGCGGATTCGTTCAGCTTGTTGCCGCGCCAATTGAACTTGTCGGCCCAGTCCGCGTGCCGGTTGCTTCTAGCGGCCCAGCCCATGCCCGGCCCGAACAGCCGGTCGGTCAGCATCAACACGCCCACCGCGATCAGGATCAGGGGCCACAAGTCACCCCACCCCATATGGAGGAAGCCCAGGTTGATCGAAAGCAGCACTCCGCCGATACCGATCAAAATTCCGCCCACCACTTTGTCTTTCGGCTCCGGCTGATCGACCACCTTGAAAATGCCCCAGGCGACCAGCGCCACCGGCCAGTACTCAAAAATGTCGTGGAAGGCAATGATGTGCAAATTATTCAGAAAGAAGAGGGCCCCGACGGCGATCAGGATCAGTGCCGGAATCCACTGGGCGGGCAGACCGTCCTGAGGGGTTGGTTGGTTGTCTTGAAGTGTCATGGCCTCAGCGTAAGCCGTGGCGAAGGCGCGGCGCACCTGCCAATCGGCGAACGGCGGGCCGCCGCCGGTGAACGCCCAGGACGGCACGGCGGATGCGGAGTGAAACGAACAGCGGTTCGCCTGCATTATCTTGAGGCTGCTGGGGCGCACGTCTTCGGCCGGCGCTGCCTGAAGTTGACTGGCCGGCCGTTTCAGAAATGCGGTCTCGTATTCCCGGCAGCGGACGAGCCGTCCCCGGATGAGCCGGCCTGGACCGAGAATGCGAGAACAAGGATTTATCGACCAAACGGTTAAGGCAATTGAATTGCTCAGCCGATACGCAGAGTGAGGTGGAAACGATGATGGTGGCCGCCGGACTTGGGGTTTTAGTGGTGATTTGCCTGCTTCTTGCCATGATGGAGACCCCTCCGCACATTGGCAGATAGTACACACCCGGAGTCAACCTGACACACCGGTGGGCCGATAGGCGCCGCGCAGGCGCTGCGGACCATTTACGACGCGTGATGTCCTGTTGTCCGTTTCAACAATCCTGTCCATCACATAGTGACGGCCGGTTCTCCCAATCCGGTGGATATTGCATCAAACCGGTACATTTGATAAATAGTGTGGGCGGCCACCAGTTGGTCGACTCCGTGGCCGGCGCGTCAGGAAAGAAAAGCCGAGATGACTCTCGGCTCAGCAGGCCCGACGGCCTGCGCCACGGCTCAAGAGCGCGTCCCGATTATCAGGCCGGCAGGGCCGGGCATGCGGACGCGGTGGATGGCGGTGAAGCCGGCGGCGTGCATCCATGCGGTATATTCGGGCTCGCTGTAGCTGGCGCCGGCGCGGGTGCCGACCAGCATATTCAGCGAAAACAGGGCGGCCGATTGGGGCGCGCACTTGTCCGGTTCGAGGATGAACTCCTGAATCGCCAAACGGCCACCGGGCGCCAGCGCGTCGAAACAGCGGCCGATCAGGTGCGCATTTTCCTTTTCGTCCAACATGTGGCAGATGGCGGAGACCAGCACCAGGTCATAGCCTTCGCCCAAATGGTCGGTGCGCAAATCGCCGATGCGGGTGTGGACGCGGCCGGCGAGGCTGGCCTCGTCGATGTGGCGCTGGGCCAGCGGCACCACCGCGACCAGGTCGAGGATGTAAGCCTGCAGTTCCGGATTGGCGGCGGCGAAGGCGATGGAATAGGCGCCGGAGCCGCCGCCCACATCCAACATGCGCCGTACGCCTTGTGCGCCCACCGCGGCCACCAACGGAACGGCGCGTTCCACGGCGTTGCGGTGCATGGCGGCGATAAAAGCTTGCGTCCAGTCGCTGGAGCGCTCGTCCACCTCGCGGTGGATCACGGAGGTGCCGGCTCGCACGCACTCGGTGAGGGTGGACCAGTTCTTCCACAGCGCCGCGGTGTGCATTAGCGCCGGGCGAGCGTTGTGGGGCGAGGCGGCGGAAAAATGGCGGGCCGCCGCGGGCGAGTTGTGAAACACGCCGTCGCGCTTCGCGACCAGTTGGAGCGATGCCAACGCGTGCAGCAGCATTTCGGTGGCACGGGGATCGGCGTGGATGCGGGCCGCGATATCGGCGGCCACGCCACCGTCGCCGATGGCGGTAAACAGGTCGAGCTCGAGCGCGGTCAAAATGGCGCGGCTCTGCTGGAAGGCGCGGATGCGGTCATTCAGATCGTCCGGCAACGCGCCGGCAGCTTCGCGCGCGTGCATGACGGCCAGGCGCTTCTCGCGGGTGACGGCCATTTCGGCGCGGACCTGGTCGACATCGCCGCGTTCGAGGCGCGCCAACGGCCGGCCGTGGCGGAAGTGCTCTTCCACCAACTCCGGCGCATCGGCTGGAGTCAGGCCGCAGTACCAGGTTCCCTCCGGATACACGACCGCGTTGGGGCCGCTTTCGCAAAGCCCCAGCGAGCCGCACGCGGTCACCTGCACCTGGCTTTCGAGGCCGCGCGCCGCCACCTCGCGCCGCAAGGCTTCGATTACGGCAAGGCCGCCGCGGGCACCACAGCTCGGCGCGCCTTCCGGCTTCTGCTGGTCGCAAACGAATACGTGATAGCGAAAGGGCTGCATGAGATCCCTCCGCCCCTGAGCTTAACAGAGGGCGTTACCAGAGGGCCTGGCTGCCGGCTATCGCGAGTAGGAGCGGGGGCGTCGCGTGGCTGTGATAGGCTCATGGTCTACGAGACAAATCCGTTCGCGACTCGGCTCTGGGCGGCAATTCCAGGTTTGTGCGACGGTTTTCCTGCTGGCGGCAATATATCATCTCGTAGCCGCAGCGGCACCCGCGCTCGGAATCCGCGGGGAGCAATGGCGCCATGTCCTGTTTGTGGGAATCGATTTGACCTTTGCCTGGCTGCTGCTGCGGAGGCCGTGGTGGCTTGCCTTCCCGTTCGCGCTGCTCACGTTACATTCGCTGCGCTCACACGGGCGGGGTGCCTGGAACCAGTGGCAGACGGCAGGGCGAGTGGATTGGATCAGCGTCGGCGTGGTGATAGTGCTCCCGGTGATTCTCGCGCTGGTTGTCCGCGATGGATGGGAGCAGCGAAAAGGGTTGGGATAGGATGAGCGGGGACTCCAGGCCGTCGATTGGGGACCGTGGTGTGGAAAACGCCACCCGCAAGCGGGCGGTTGGCAGGTCGGGGACCTGCCCCACTTTCCGGGTGTGTTACGTTTTTGTTACGCGAAAAAAAACAAACGGGCAAGCTAAAGCATGCCCTACCCGAGGCTGCTGTCGATTAGATTGAAGATAAGTGCCCCGCTACGCAGCCATCGACATCGGCAGCAACTCCATCCGCATGGAAGCGGCCGAGGTTGCCGGCGGGCAGCCAACCCGTGTGTTGGCCTCCGACCGCGAAGTGACGCGTTTGGGCGAAAGCGTGTTTCGCAACGGCGCGGTAAGCGAGGAAGCGATCAAGGCGACCTGCGCGGTGCTGGTGCGGATGGCCGCGCTCTACCGCAAGCTGGCGGTGGTGGGAGTGCGGGCGGTAGCCACCAGCGCCATCCGCGACACGCGAAACCAGCGCGAATTTCTGGAACGGGCTTCGGAGGCGGCCGGGACGCACGTGGAAATCATCTCCGGCCGCGAGGAGGCGCGGCTGATTCACCTGGGCGTGGAGAGCGTCTGGCCGCAGGGCGAGCGGCGGGTGCTGATCTGCGATATCGGTGGCGGCAGCGCGGAAATCGTTGCCAGCCAGGACAACGGCCTGCACACGGGGTTTTCGAAACCGCTGGGGGCCGTGCGGCTGCGCGAGATCTTCCTCAAGGACGATCCGCCGTCGCCGCGGCAACTGCACCAGATGCAGGAGTTCATCGAGGACAAGCTATCGAGCGTGGTGCGGCGGCTGGGACCGGCCAAGTGGGAGCGCGCGATCGGCACATCGGCCACGGCATCGGCGGTGGCCGCGGCGGTGGCGCGGCTGCCGCGGTCGCGGCGCGACGAAATCGACCGCTTGCGCATTTCCACGGCGCAGGTCCGCAAGCTCTTTTGGAAGCTGGCCGGGTTGAGCCTGGCGGGCCGCCGCAAAGTGACCGGCATCGGGCCGCGCCGCGCCGAAATCATCGTGCCCGGCATGGCGGTGCTGCTGACGTTCCTGGAGCGGTTCCACTTGCCGGCCATATACTACTCGCGCGCGGGGGTCCGCGATGGCGTGATTGCGGACCTGGCGGCGCGCAACGTGGGCGCGGAGCTATCCCGCCTCACCCGCGAGCAGCGCCGGGAGGTGGAGGATATGGGCCGCCGCTACGGGGTACCGGTGGAACACGCGCGGAGCGTGGCGCACATCGCCGGCCTGTTGTTCACGGCGCTGCACCCGCTGCATCGCCTGCCGCCGGCGGCGGGCAAACTGCTCGAAGCCGCCGCCCACCTGCTCGACGTCGGCCACTACATCTCCAGTTCCAGCCATCACAAGCACTCGTATTATGTGGTGGCGAACTCGGACATGCCGGGCTTCACCGAGCGCGAGCGCGTGCTGGTGGCAGCGCTGTGCCGGTATCACCGAAAAGCACTACCCAACCCGGTGCACACCGCCTTTCAATCCCTGGCGCCGGAGGAAAAGCGCGCATTGACGGTTTTGATCCCGCTGCTGCGGCTGGCCGACAACATGGTGCGCGGGCCGGAGCGGCGCATCGAGAGCCTGACCTGCCGCGTGCAGAACGGCGAGGTGACGCTGCTGGTTCATTCGACCGGCGACATCGACCTGGAACAGTGGGGCGCCGAGCGCGCCGCCGGCACGTTTCAGCAGGTTTTCAACCGCACCCTTACGCTGGTGCGGGCGCGATGATCCAGGGTGCGCGGGAGAGTTGGCGGGTTAGTTGATGAATGTAAATAGGGCGATGGCAGGTCGGGGACCTGCCTCACTTGGCCATATCCAGCGGCCTCCATTCGTGACATAATATCGTCAGCGATCCAGGAGGGAAGTGCCGGGTGACCCGCTTCGAAAGAACGCGGACGCTGGTGTTGCTCGTTGCGGCGCTGTCGCCGCTCGGGCCGGCGCGGAGTCAGGGACTGCCAAGCGGCGCCAATTCTTCCGAGGCGATGGCCGCTGCCGCCGCCGGTGCTGCGCTCGTTCCTACCGCTCTGACCCATGCACCGGTCCTGCTCACGGGCCGCGTGCTACTGGAGAATGGATCGCCGCCGCCGCATCCGGCCCAGGTCTCGCGCGTTTGCAATTCGATTGCCCATTCCGAAGGCTTCACCGACGCCCAGGGCTATTTCGGAATCCATTTCGGTTCCACCGCAACGGTCTCCCAGGATGCCAGCGAGCAGGATCGGCTTTCGCCTTCGGTTACCGCGCCAGTTCAGGTTTTGCCTTCCCTCGGCGATGAGGCCGGCGCCTCCCTCACTACCGACAAAAGGCTGCTCGATTGCGAGTTGCGGGCCGTGTTGGCCGGCTACCATTCGTCGAGCTTGCCGATCAAGCAACTACATTTGATGGACAACCCGGATCTCGGAGTGATCCTTATCCGGCCCAACGGGGCGCAAGGTGACGGCGCCGTGGTTACCGCCCAATCGCTGGCGGTCCCCAAAGCAGCTCGCAAACTCTTCGAGCGCGCGCAGCAGGAAGCCACGGCCGGAAAGACCGATCGGGCCAAGCAGCGCCTCGAGAAAGCGGTCGCGGTCTACCCGGAATTTGCCGCCGCGTGGTGCGAACTCGGCAAGCTGGAGGTGGCCAGCGGGGGTCTCGATTCCGGCCGCGCCTCGTTCGAGCGGGCGCTCCACGCCGACCCCAAGCAGGTCGATCCATACCTTCAGTTGGCCACCGTGGCGTTGTGGGACCGAAAGTGGCAGGAACTAGCCGACCTCAGCGCCAAAGCGCTGGAACTGGATCCGGTCGATTATCCGCAACTGTTCCTGTACGCCGCCGTGGCCAATTACAATCTGCACAAACCGGAGACAGCCGAGCGGAACATCGAGCGGGCGCAAGCGCTCGATTCGCGGCACGCCTTTCCGGAGATTGAACGCATGACGGGAGTGATCCTGGCCGGCCGGAAAGACTACAGCGCGGCTGTCGAACATCTTCGCGCCTACCTTCAACTGACGCCCAATGCCGATGATGCAGCCGACGCGCGGTCGCGTCTCGCGGAAGCCGAAAAAATGACCGCGCAAGTCCCCGCCAATTAGCCTTCCAGGTCCGCCTCCAGCGCACGCGAGATTTTGACATATAAACAGGCCCATTTCTCCCGCACCCATTCTGTTATGATGCTTGGTTCAACGAGCGGCTCTGGCGCGGGCCGCAATGAGTGTGCCTGCACCCACGTGTAACGACCGGTTGCGGGCCGTGAGAGGTTAGGTCCCGGATGCACCTGCATGTTATCGACATAGCGATTATCGTCCTTTATCTGGCCACCACGGTTGTGGTGGGCTATTGGGTTTCCCATCGCGCTTCCCGCGACATGAAGGCTTACTTTTTGGGCGGCAACACTATGCCGTGGTACGTGCTGGGCATTTCGAACGCCTCCGGCATGTTCGACGTCAGCGGCACCATGCTGCTGGTGTACTGGGCGTTCGTCTACGGCGTGAAGAGCGTGTGGATTCCGTGGCTGTGGCCTACCTTCAATCAGATCTTTCTGATGGTGTTCCTTTCGAGCTGGCTGCGCCGTTCCAACGCGATGACCGGCGCCGATTGGATTCAGACGCGGTTCGGCAAGGGCCGCGGTGCGCAGCTTGCGCACATCATCGTGGTGGTCTACGCCTTCCTCGGCATCATCGGTTTCTTCACTTACGGATTCAAGGGCATTGGAAAATTCGCCGCCAACTTCCTGCCGTGGCATCTGAGCCCCAACCAATACGCGCTGATCCTGATCGCCATCACGACCGTTTACGTCATCAAGGGCGGGATGTTCAGCGTAGTGGTCACCGAAGTGCTCCAGTTCTGCATTCTTTCCATCGCCTCCTTCGCGGTCGGCATCATCGCCATGATGAAAATCGCGCCAGGGACATTGACCAAATACGTTCCCGCAGGTTGGGATAACCTCTTCTTCGGCTGGCATCTCAACCTGGATTGGTCCACGCTGCTGCCGGCCGCCAACACCAAGATCGCCGAGGATGGCTACGGCTTGTTCGGCTTCTTCGTCATGGCGCTGCTGTTCAAGGGAGTGCTCATCAGCGCGGCCGGCCCCGCCCCCAATTACGACATGCAGCGCGTGCTCTCGTCGAAGAATCCGCGCGAGGCTTCCATGATGAGCGGCTGGGTCAACGTGGTGCTCACGTTCCCGCGCTACTTCCTGATCACCGGGCTGACCATTCTGGCCGTCGTCTTCTTCAGCGACCAGCTCAGGGGCATGGGAAACAAGGTGGATTTCGAGCTGGTGTTGCCCTACGCGCTGGGGCGTTTCGTCCCGGCGGGCCTGCTTGGATTCTTGATCGCCGGCTTGCTGGCAGCCTACATGTCTAACTTCGCCGCGACTGTCAATGCAGCGCCACCGTACTTCGTCAACGACATCTATAAGCGCTATATCAATCCGAACGCGAACCCGCGGACGTACGTGCGGCTGAGCTACCTCAGCTCGTTCCTAGTGGTGGTGATCGGAGTTCTCATCGGCTGGTTCGTCTCTTCAGTGAATTCGGTGGTGATCTGGATTGTCTCCGGCTTATGGGGCGGTTACACGGCCTCCAACCTCCTGAAGTGGTATTGGTGGCGCTTCAACGGGTACGGTTACTTCTGGGGTATGGTGACCGGCATCACGGCCTCGGTGACGATTCCCGGTATCCTGACCAGGATTCCCTCGTTGCAGAACTATGCGAGCCTGCACACGTTGAACCTGGAGGTCTCTCTCGGATTCGGGTTGGTGTTCGTGGTCGGCATGATTGGCTGCCTGCTCGGCACCCTGCTCACCCAACCAGAGGAGGACGCAGTTCTGATGGAGTTCTACCGCCGCGTGCGTCCGTGGGGTTTCTGGGGCCCGGTTAAGGCCAAAGTGATGGCGCAGTATCCGACGTTCCAGCCGAACCAGGATTTTCCGCGCGACATGTTCAACATCGTCGTGGGCGTGGTGTGGCAGGTGGCGCTGGTCGCGCTTCCGATCTACATCGTGATTCGCACCAACATTCCCGCCATCTGGTATTGCCTGGCCGTGGTCGGCGTGACGTCCGTCATTTTGAAGTACACCTGGTACGACCATATGTGCAAGGTGAACGCGGAGATCGCGGCGGACGAGGCAAGGGCGGTGGGGGCGGGGGATTAACAGTGCGGCATTCCCCCGAAGGACCCAAGGACCAGAAGGCCATTGATATTGTTGACGCTTCTGGTACAATAAAGCCGGAGTGGAGCCGTTCGTCTTTCTGACGATGGAGAACACCTAATGCCTGTAAAGCCGCCCAGGCATTATTCGCGCGCACCGATCACCGAGGCGTTGATCGATATCCAAGTGGATTTGCCGGCGGGCTTTGATCCTGGCCAACTCGAAGAGTTCCACGCCTCGATTGCATCTCAATACCCGGTCAAGAATGAGGGTTTTGATGTTCAGATGCAGGCTGAGTTCAGCGCATCTCAGGCTGGCCCCGCGAGGACGACTCAAACGCTTCGGGGATTCGCCTTCATCAGTACTGACGGCAGGCAGGTGGTGCAGGTTCGGCGCGACGGATTCACGTTTAGCAGGCTCTCTCCTTATCAGACCTGGGAGGATCTGCGTACCGAGGCCAGACGGCTTTGGGAGCTCTATCGTTCGGCGGTGAAGCCAATTCAGATGACGAGGGTAGCGGTGAGATACATAAATCAGATCGACATACCGCTTCCGATGGACGATTTCGCTGACTATTTGAGGACGACCCCTCAGGTGTCGTCGGATCTGGAGCAGGGGCTGTCGACCTTTTTCATGCGCCTCGAGCAGCCGCAAAGTGACATCGGTGCACACCTCGTGTTAACCGAGGCTATGATCCCTACAACGGCAACGAACGTTTGCCCGGTTGTCCTGGACATCGACGTTTTTGGGCGAGACTTAAAGCTTACCGACGATAAGAAAGCTTGGGACTTCCTGGAGTTGCTTCGTGACAGAAAGAACGACGTCTTTGAGGGTTGCATCACCGATGCTACACGGAGGCTAATAAGCTAACATGCCTTTGCCAGTGCCGCAACAAGAAATCGCGGATCTGCTTCAGGCGGATCGACTACTTCACCCGCCGATATACGAGACGTTTTCCCAGCCCGTCACCGAGGCATACAGAAACATGCGGGAGATTATCCTGCAGGCAAGGGAGCGGAGCATGTATTTGAGCAATCAAGATCGATTTATCGCGGCATTGAATGAGCTTCAGAAGACCGCGGGGCTGCAGTACGGGTGGGACAGCTATGGTGCGGAAGCGCCCACGCCAGCTTCCGCTTCAATCGCCAAACATATCTTGTCGATTTTACAACAATCAAACATGCCGCCGAGCAAGGTGGCGGCCTCAGCGGAGGGTGGAGTCGGTATTTGTTTTGTTGAGGGCGAGAAGTACGCCGACATCGAGATCTTCAATGATGGAGAGATGCTAGCAACAACCTATCGTGGCGATTCTGAGGCTCGTATCTGGGACCTCGAGTCCGACGATGCTTCAATCACCGAGGCCATCAAACAGATTCGTGCCCACCTCTCAGCGTGAACGCCCCGCCCGGATGATAACTGGCGAGAGGGGCCCGCAGCCGGAATTCCCTGCGAGCGAAGAAGTCTACCGCAGGTTTCAGGCTGAACACTTCGTCCAGAATGTGCTTTCTAACATCGGACTGCCGTTCCCGCGAACGTCTTTCAATCGCCAGAGCCTAAGCGAGCCAGAAGACGTCCTTTGGCACGATCAGGAGGACCGAAGATTCGAGGGCTGGGGAGTGTTCGCCGTGACAGCAGCTCAAACTCGGATGTGCCTGCCTACCGGCGACGGGCGGACGTTGAATTTTGATCTTGAGCACAATCCGTTGCCTCTAAACTATTCTCACACTGAACTGAAATGTATCGACGTTGATGCTCAGGAGGAGGTCAAGCGTCCCTCAAATAAGGTGCGGAAGGAATACCGCGTGGAACTGAGCCGGGCCGCAAGCAAGCAGATTATCATCAACCCACAAGTGTAGCGGACTAGCACCGCCGGCGTGCCCTACCTCATATAGAACAAGCTCAACCTTGGCAGCCTGGATTTCTCTAGCAGGCTGCGCTCCAGGTATTGGCGTTCTAACATCGACAGTTGGTCGGCGGTCATTTTGCCGCGGTAGGGGCGTAACTGGGTGTCTAAGTCGCGGCGGGCTTGGAGTAAGTCGTCGTCGCTTTGGCGGGAGCGGGCGGCGGCGATCATTTTCTCTTCGAGAACCGTGAGGCGGCGTTCCAAGTCTTCCAGGTCTTGATAATGCTCCTCTGCTTCGGCGGCCAAGCGCGCCAGAGTAGCGGCGATTTCCGGGTGGGCTTCGCGCAACGCGGCGGCGTTCGATTCGAGATAGGCGCGCAAATCTTCCAACGGAAACGACGGCGGGGCTTCGCGGCGCGCGCGCGGGTCGGGCTGGGCGGCCATGAGCTGGGCCTCGGTGAGAACCGCTTGCGCGCAGAAGGCAAGCGAGTTCACCATCTGCGTTTTCACCCGGCGGCCGCGCCACTTCTCGAAGGCGGCATCAATGCCGCGCAGCACGGCTTCGAGCGGGACACCTGCATTCTTCCAGGTTTCCACCAGCGCCCAATCGAGCGGCGACATCAGAAACAGCGCGGTGCCGCGGGCGCGCTGGAAGTGCTCCTCCACTTCGGTGAAGTAGTTGAAATAGTTGCGCAGAAAATCGGGCTCGGGCGTCACGGCCGGTGCAACCGCTCCCAGATCATTTGCAGGCCTTCCAGCGTCAGATGTTCGTCGACCACCTTCAAATAGCGCGAGCCGGAAACCACCAGGCCGGCCTGGCCGCCGGTAGCGACGGTCTTCGTATCGGGGCCCAGTTGCTTGATGATGCGCTCCAGGATGCCATCGACCATTCCCACCGCGCCATAATATAATCCCGACTGCATGCTGGCCACAGTGTTGGTGCCGATCACGGTTTTCGGCGGCCGGAACTCCACCAGCGGCAGGCGCGCGGTTCTGGCGAAGAGGGCTTCGACGGCGATGCCGACGCCCACCGCAATCGCGCCGCCCAGGTAATCGCCATCGCGCGAAACCACATCAAAGTTGATGGTGGTGCCGAAATCGACGATCACGCACGGGCCGCCGTACTTGCGGAAGCCGGCGACGCCGTTCACCAGGCGGTCCGCGCCCACTTCGCTGGGATTATCGTAAAGGATACCGATCCCCAGATCGGTTTTCGGGCCGACGAAGACAGCTTCCGTGTGGAAGTAGCGCAGCGTCATGGCAGCCAAGGTGGAATCGATGGGCGGCACGACGCTGGAGATGACGATACCGTCGACGGCCTCGATATTGAGGTTCACCGGCGAAAACAGATTGTGCAACAAGATGCCCCACTCATCGGCGGTCTGCTTGTGGACGGTGCGCAGCCGCCATTGGCAGAGCAGCTTGCTGCCTTCAAAAGCGCCGATTGTGATGTTGCTGTTGCCTGCGTCAAGAGCGAGCAGCACGTACGCCTCCCGCAATAATCAGAGTATCGGTTCCATCGTCCTGGCGCACTACCAGGAACCCGTCCGGATTGAGGCCGGCGGTGACGCCGCGAATCACGCCGCGGGGTTGGTGCACTTCCACGCGGCGGCCTGCGGCATAACTAGAGCCTTGCGTGAAGAGGCGCAGGATGGCGGACGTGTCATATGCGAGATACTCGTCGGCGGCGCGCAGCAGCGCGGCTATGATGGGCTCGCGCGGAACGGGTTGGCAGGCGGAAGCGCCTGCCCCACATTTTTCACGGCTCAGCGAAGTGGCTTCGCTCGCCAGCTCGGGCGGAAATGATTCGTGATTCACGTTGATGCCGATGCCGGCGATGGCCTTCGCGCCGGAAAGTTGCACCAGAATGCCGGCGACTTTCCGATCGGCGATCATCACGTCGTTGGGCCAGCGCAGATCGCAGGCGATGCCGGTGGATTTGGCGATGGCATCCTGCGCCGCCAGGCCCAGCGCCAGGGTGAGAACCGGCGCCGGCGCCAGCACCAGCGAGCAATAGATTCCGCTGCCGGCTTCGGAGTGCCAGGTGTGACCGTGGCGGCCGAGGCCGGCCCTTTGTTCTTCGGCCAACACCACCGCGCCCGGTTCCAACGCCGCGGCTACGCGCATGGTGGAATCGATGGACGGGTAGTAATCGATCCGGCGATCCGGGAACTCGCGCCGCAGGCCGCCGATGTCGAGCGGTGTCACTGCGCGCTCGTATCGAGCTTGCCAAGCTGCGTCTTGTAATCGGCGAGCTTTTGGCGCATGCCGTCGATCACATGCGCGGGAGCGCGGCCGAGAAACTTCTCGTCGTTCAACTGGCGCTCGTTGTTGGCGATGTTCTTGAGAAGCTGCTCGCGCTCTTTCTCGTCGCGCTTGCGCTGGGCGTCTTCCTGGGCTTTGGGAAGATGCAGCGCCAGGTCGAACTCGGGGCCGGAGCGGATGCCGGGCGCCTTGGGAGCAGCTTCGGCTTTCAACTCCAGATTCACGTTGGCCAGCTTGCGAATGGCTTCGCCATTGCGGCGGGCGACGTCGAGCGCGGGCCCGAGAGAATACAGCACGCCCGCGACTTGCAGTTTGGGATCGAGCTTGGCTTCGGTGCGCAGCGTGCGGGCCACGGTCACGATCTCCTGCAGGATGCCGATTTCGCGCTCGGCTTCAGCGTCGGCTGCGTCTTCGCGGAACTGCGGGTAGCCGGCCAGCGCGATCGAAACCGGGCGAGCGGCGCGATCGGTCGCCAGCCGTTGCCACAACTCCTCGGTGAGAAACGGCATGGCCGGATGGAGCAACCGCAACGCGGTTTCAAACGCCGCCAGCGCGTTGCACCAGCCCGGCGTTAGCCGCGAATTCTCGCGGAATTCGAGCTTCTTCAGCTCCAGGTACCAATCGCAGAATTCGTGCCAGAAAAAGTGCCACAGCACCTGTGCGGCTTCGTGGTAGCGATAGGTTTCGATGGCGCGGTTGGCCTGCGCGGCGCACGCGTTCAGGCGGCTGAAAATCCAGCGGTCCTCGATCGGCACCGCGCCGGTTGCCGGGTCTGCTTCCGGGCGGAAGTCTTCGAGCCTCGCGGGCAGCCAGGGCTCGACGCCGCAGAATTCCATCTTGCCCAGCAGAAACCGCGCGGCATTCCAGATTTTGTTGGCGAAGGCGCGCGAGCTTTCCATCCGCTCTTCGGTTAGCACGATGTCGGTGCCCGGCGCAGCGCCTTGCAACAGCGCCATGCGCACAGCGTCGGTGCCATACTTCTCGGTCACGATCAGCGGGTCGATTGTGTTGCCTTTCGTCTTCGACATTTTCTGCCGCTCGGCGTCGCGCACCAGGCCGTGGATGTAGACCTGGCGGAACGGCACGTCGCCCATGAACTCGATGCCCAGCATCGCCATCCGCGCCACCCAGAAGAAGAGAATGTCGAAGCCGGTGATCAGCAGCGAGGTGGGATAGAAGGCTTTCAAATCCTCGGTCTGGTCTGGCCAGCCGAGGGTGGAAAACGGCCAGAGGCCGGAGCTGAACCAGGTGTCGAGCACGTCGGTATCCTGCTCCAGCTCGGCCGAGCCGCAACGGTCGCATTTTGCGGGAGCTTCCCGCGCCACGATGATTTCGTGGCACTCCTGGCAGTGCCAGGCGGGGACGCGATGGCCCCACCAGAGCTGCCGCGAGATGCACCAGTCGCGGATGTTGTACATCCACTCGAAGTAGGTCTTGCTCCAATTGGCGGGAACAAAAACGATGCGGCCCGTTTCCACGGCTTCGATGGCCTTTTCGGCCAGCGGCTTGGTCTTGACGAACCACTGCGTGGAGACCAGCGGCTCGACAATGGTGCCACAGCGCGCGCACTTGCCGATATTCAGCGCGTAGTCTTCGGTCTTCACCAGCGCGCCCAGCGCACAAAGATCGGCCAACACTTGCTTGCGGGCTTCGAAACGATCCAGCCCCGCGTACTTACCGCCGGCGGCGGTAATGACGCCGTCTTCGCCGATTACCTGGATCTTGGCCAGGTTGTGGCGGCGGCCGGCTTCGAAATCGTTGGGATCGTGCGCGGGCGTGACCTTCACCACACCGGTACCGAATTCGGGATCGGCGAGCTCATCGAGGATCACCGGAATCTCGCGGTCCATCAAGGGCAGGTCGACGGTGCGGCCGTGCAGGTCGCGGTAGCGCTCGTCGGTCGGATTGATCGCCACGGCGGTATCGCCGAGCATGGTTTCCGGCCGCGTGGTGGCCACCGTGACGAAGCGGCCCGGCAGGCCGTGGACGGGATAGCGCAGGTGCCACATGTGGCCCTGCACGTCGGCGTGCGCCACTTCCAGGTCGGATAGCGCGGTGCGGCAGCGCGGGCAGCGGTTGACCATGTACTCGCCGCGGTAGATGAGGCCTTTTTCGTAGAGGCGCACGAAAACTTCGCGCACGGCGCGCGAGAGGCCAGGATCGAGCGTGAAGCGCTCGCGCGACCAATCGCAGCTTGCGCCCATGCGGATCATCTGCCGCTTGATGTTGTCGCCGTACTCGGCCTTCCATTCCCAAACGCGCTTCTCGAAGGCTTCGCGGCCCAAGTCCTGGCGGCGAATGCCCTCTTCGGCCAGTTTGCGTTCGACGACCATTTGGGTGGCGATGCCGGCGTGGTCGGTGCCCGGCAGCCAGAGCGTGTTCTCGCCCAACATGCGGTGCCAGCGGATGGTGACATCGATTTCGGTGTGCTCCAGCATGTGACCGATGTGGAGGGAGCCGGTCACGTTGGGCGGCGGAATAACGAGGGAAAACGAGCGCGCGGCGGACGTTCCGGCAGCGCGAAAGATGCCGGAATCGATCCACCACTGCGCCCAATGCGGCTCGAACCGCTGGGGCTCGTACACCTTTTCAATTTGCATGGGAATGTACTAATATAACGCGCTTAGTAGGACAGACCATCGCCCTTTGTGGTCTGTCGCTTTTCGCCCCGATACGACGCGTTGACCGACGACAAAAACCGATCGTCGGTCCTACCTTCAAAACACGGCGAAACAGAACACCTGGTTGGACCCGCCGGCCAGCAGCGCATACTCGCCCGGGTCGAGGCCGTTGTAAGGCTCAATCTTGGAGAGCGTGTCGCTCAGCTTGGTGACTTCGATGCGGATTGGCTCGTCGCTCGCTCGCACGACAAATTCGCGGTGGCCGTCCTTCGATTCCATCCGGAACAACTGCAGGTTTGCCGGGTTGATCTTGGCGCTCTCGAAGAGCAGGACCGGCGCCGCCAGCGGTGTTTTGGCGGAGGAGTTGGCGCCATCGACCGTGTACAGCGTGTCGTCCTTCTTCTTTTGTGTCTTCGCCTCTACCGCTTCGGTGGCGAGCAGCTTGTCGGCGTGTTTAATGTATGGCAGGTCCGGCTTGGGCGGCTTCGGCCCGTCGTACTTTTGGGCAGTCGCCGCGCACGCCGCAACCATGATCGAGAGGAACACGCGCAGCGACATAGCTATGTAACATTTTACCGCCGCCCGGCGATTCAGGAGCGCGAAATCCTGCGGGCCCTGAGAAAGGAGCCGATCCCGTAGTACGCCATGATGGCGGTGGCTGCCCCGGCTACAACCGAGCGCATGGCGTCGTGCGACATCATGTAGCGCGCCGTCCGGAGGCCGAAAATCGCCCCAAAGGAAATGAAAAGAAAGCCGATCATCTGATTCCAGAGAGCGTGAATGGGTTTCACGACGGCCGGCACCACATGTCGCAAAAATGCCACGCCGTGGCGCCAGGTTACCTGCTTCCGCACCTTCTTATCGTAACAAAGCCCGCGCACCCGTCAGCGCACCGTCACGTCCGGCTGATAAACTGTCGATAGAAGAAACGGTTCGAGCTTGTGAACCGGCTGAGCGTCTACTACAATCGAGTTGGGGGTGGATGCTAGGCCTGCTAGCGGGAACGCCGGTCGCCTCCGGTGCGTCCGCTATTTTTAGGAGTACTCTGTGGATGAGCCATTGAAGCACCTCATGCAGGAACTGGGGAATGCCATCAACGATTCCCTGTCCGAATCCGACCGGATCGCGGAGGCGATCGGCGAAATCAAGCGCGCCGGGTATGACGTGTTTCTGGTCCTCGAAGCAACCATCGGCTTCAATCGGCGGGACGAATCCGGCGACGAAGACGGCGAGTTGGAAGAGAGCGAAGCAGAGGAGCCGAAACGCACCTTCGAGGCCACCGGCAAGATCAAGCTCACCACGCAGGATCATCGCTTCCTGCGTGCGCTGAAAATCGCCGTGGACGAGGAAAACCGGTAGTCCCAGAAGAAAAAGCCGAGATGACTCTCGGCTCAGCAGGCTTGACAGCCTGCGCCACGACCGAGCAGGTCCCGGTAAACGTCCCAGGTTTCGCCGACGGCTTTATCCCAAGTGAAAGTTTGAACGCGCGCTCTGCCGCGGCGCGCTAGCTCTTCCCGCAACTCTACGTCTCCGGTCAGTTGGCGCAAGGCTTCCGCCAAAGCATTGGTATCCTCCGGATCCACCAACAGCGCGGCATCGCCGGCCACCTCCGGCAGCGCGGAGCGGTTCGATGTCACGATGGGCGTGCCCGCAGCCATCGCTTCCAGCAGCGGCATGCCGAAGCCTTCGTCCAGCGAGGGGAAAGCAAACACCGTGGCGCGCGCGTACCAGATTGCAAGTTCAGCCGGCGTGACGTAGCCCGGCATTTCAATGCGAGCCCGCGCCGGGCTGCGCGCGATGCGCTCCAGAATCCCGGCCGCGCCGAAGCCCGCGGCACCCGCCAGCACCAGCCGCCAGTTCCCGTCGAGCGTCTCGAATGCCTCCACCAGGCGGGCGATGTTCTTGCGCGTCTGCAACGCTCCGACGTGCAGGATTACCGGCTCGCGCGCGACGTTCGGAAATGCGAGCCCGCGCGCCCCGTGATGCACCACGCGCACCCGCGCCGCCGGCACACCGAGAAGCCCGACCACCTGGCGCTTGGTGAATTCGGAAACCGCGATGATGGCGTCGGCGCGGCGCGCGGCGTCTCGCGCCTGGGCGGTGAAGTGGGCGCGAAATTCCGGCGTCGAATAATCGCCCGTCATCACGAACAGGTCGTGAAAGGTGACCACTGTCGCGCGCAGGCGCATCGCCGGCAGCCGCTGGTTCAGGCCATGGAAGAGCGCAGCTCCGCGCGGCCCCAGCGGCCAGACGAGCAGACGCCGCCGCGTGTTCGGCCTCGCCGCCAAACCGGCCGCGCGAAAAAAACGGTGCGGGCGCAGCCAATATTCGAAGCGCACCTCGGGCCGCAGCGCCGCCAAGCCGTCGAGCATTTCGCGCGAATACAGTCCGACCCCGCTAAGCTCCTCTCCAATGGCGTAGGTGGCGTCGAGCGCGATTCTCAATCCAGTCCGTATTCTTTCATCTTTCGATACAGAGTGGTGCGGCCCATGCCGAGCAGCCGCGCGGTCTTACCGCGCTCGCCATGGGCGGCGGCCAGGGCGCGTTCGATGGCGTTCCTTTCGCTTTCGCTGATCGTGAACACAGGCGACTTCGGCCGCACCACGAATTCGCAGGTGGGTGCGTCCTCCACCGCTACCGCGGCCGAGAGCCGCTCCAGGTCCGCCGACCGGCTCTGATTCACCAGCGCGGATGGCAGCGCGGTTTCGGGATGGTGCTCGGAATGCATCGCCGCCATGCGCTCGATGGCGTTCTTCAACTCGCGCACGTTGCCGGGCCAGTCGTAGGCGCTCAGCCGGGCGCGCGTATCCGGACCAGGGTCGAACCAGGGCAGACCGGCGGCGCGCGCGCGCTCCAGGAAGTGGTCGACCAGCAGCGGAATGTCCGCCTTGCGGTCGCGCAACGGCGGCAGCCGGATAGTGAACACGTTGAGCCGGAAGTAGAGGTCCTCGCGGAAACGGCCCTTGGCGATCTCCGCTCTCAAATCGCGATGCGTCGCGGCGATGATTCGCAGATCTACCGTGCGCCATTGCAGCGCGCCCACGGCGCGGAATTGGCGCTCCTGGAGCAGTCGCAGCAGTTTGACCTGCATCTCGAGCGGCAGGTCGCCGATCTCGTCGAAAAACGCCGTCCCGCCATCGGCCACCTCCACCAGCCCCTTCTTGTTCTCCTGGGCGCCGCTGAACGATCCCTTCACATGGCCGAAGAGGTCGCTTTCCACCAGTGTGCCCACCAGCGAGCCGCAGTCGATGGGCACGAACTGGCCGCGCGGGTTGGCGTCGTGGATAGCGCGCGCCACCACCTCCTTGCCCGTGCCGCTTTCACCCAGCAGCAGGACCGGCAGCCGGTTGCGCGACGCCTTCTCGATCAGGCGGCGAAGATTGTCGATTACGGGCGTCCGGCCCACTATGGGCTGGGCTGCGTCCGGCACGGCCCGGTTCATGAAGTCACTTTGTCGACCTGCGGTGAAGAGGAGGCTCCCGATGAGCGCTATTCAAAATCTAGTCGCACCACGAAGCCGTTTTTCTCACCCGATTCGGCGTGAATGCGTTCGGCAAGGGCGCCGGCGGCGTCGATGGTCGCCTCCGCACCCACCAGCACACGCCACAGGTCCGGATTGCCATGCCGCTCGACCACGCGGGCCGCTCCGTAGAGGGCGGCCATGGCGTCGCGCAATCGATCCGCGTTCTGGCGGCTGCGGAACGCTCCCACCTGGACGGCGAAGATGGCCGGCTCCATGGTTTGCGGCAGACGGATCACCTCGAGGCGCACAGGGCCCACCCCTGGACCCAGCAGGTCGATGGAGCGCGCCGCCGCGTGCGACAAGTCGATCACCCGCCCATCCACGAATGGTCCGCGGTCGATGATGCGCACGTCTACCGACTTGGAGTTGGAAACGTTCACTACCCGCACCCAGGTATTGAACGGCAGCGTGCGGTGCGCCGCCACAAGCGTTTCCATATCGTAGATTTCGCCGTTGGCCGCCGCGCGCCCGTGGTATGGATACCCATACCAACTGGCGAGCCCTGTCTGGGTGTCCCCGATCTTGGGCGCGGGCGCGGGCGCGGCCGGCGAAGCAAATTTGCGCGCGTGCGTTTTATGGGCGCACCCGCTGAGCATCGCGGCGGCCAGCGCCAGGAGCACGGCCGCGTGGCGCAGGCAGTTCTGCGTGCAGCGTCGAGATTCTTCTCGACGTTTCTCCGCACAGCTCCGCCGGGCGTCGGCAGGAGTGCCGACGCGGCACGCACGAGTGCGCGCGCCACATTCGCCGGTCAGGCAGTGTGAGGTCATTCTTGCGTTGGCCTTAGTGCCGCCAGGATCAAACCAATACCATTCTCACACCAGATCAAAGCTCTCGCCCGGCGCGGGTATCACGGTTTCCAGGCCGTAGTGGGAGTGAAGCTGCTGGGCGAACGCCGCCGATTGCCGCGGCTCGCCGTGCACCAGGAAGACCTTTTTCAGCGAAGGCGCCAGTGGCTTGATCCATGCGAGCAGCTCGTTGTAATCGGCGTGAGCGCTCAATTCGTCCAGGCTCGCAATGTCGGCGCGCACACGCATCGGTTCGCCGAAGATTTTGACCTCCTGCCATTTTTCGACGAGCTTCCGCCCCAGCGTGTCCTGCGCCTGAAAGCCAGTGATGAGGACGGTATTGCGCGGGTCCTCGATGCCGTTGCGCAAGTGGTGCAGGATGCGCCCCGCCTCGCACATGCCGGAGGCCGAGATCACCACGAATGGGCCATGCAGGTCGTTCAGCTTCTTCGATTCGGAGGCCTCGCGCACGTATTGCAGGCGCGTGAAACCGAACGGGTCCTCGCTATGGAGAAGGTACTGGCGGGTCTCTTCGTTGAAGCACTCGGGGTGGTCCCTATGTACCTGGGTAACATTGAGCGCCAGCGGGCTGTCGACGAAGATCGGGATGTTGGGGATGCGCTGCTGGTTGACGAGTTGGTGCAGCAGCAGCACCAGTTGCTGGGTGCGGCCCACCGCGAAGGCGGGGACGATGATGCGGCCGCCGCGCCGCGCCGTCCGGTTGACGATATCGGCCAGCTTGTTTTCCACGTGGCTGACGTCCTTGTGCAAGCGGCCGCCGTAAGTGCTTTCGACGATCAGGTGGTCGGCCGCCGGCATCGCTTCCGGATCGCGAATGATGGGCAGGTTGGGGCGGCCCACGTCGCCCGAAAACACCAGCCGTACGTGCGCGCCGTTTTCGTTTTCGTGCAAGATCACGCTCGAGGAACCCAGGATGTGGCCGGCATCGTAGGGAATGTAGCTGAGGTGCGAGCCCAGGATTTGCGGCTGGTGGTAGGGCACCGGTTGGAACAGCGGCAGCGTGCGCTCGGCATCCTCGGTCGTATAGAGCGGCACCACGTGCCCGTCTTCCAGGCCCATCGACTTGCGGTGCTCCCGGCGCTTGTTCAGAAACTCCGCGTCTCTTTCCTGAATGTGAGCCGTGTCGCGCAACATCCAGTTGCAGAGGTCGATGGTGGCCGGGGTCGCGTAGATGGGGCCTGTGAAGCCGTTCTTCACCAGCATGGGCAGCTTGCCGCTGTGGTCGATGTGGGCGTGCGACAGAACCACCGCATCAATCGACGAGCCGGGGACTGGCAGGTGGCGGTTCTTTTCGTCCGCTTCCTTGCGGCGGCCCTGAAAGAGCCCGCAATCGAGCGCGTACGCCCGGCCGCCCGATTCCAGCAGGTGCATCGAGCCGGTGACCGTCCCCGCCGCGCCCGAGAATGTGACCTTCATCGGCCTACCGCCCTCGCATCAGCCATAGATGCCTCCGAAAAGGTTGATAGTAGCGCAAGTTGCGGGGTCAATATGCTCGGCTCCCCACACTGGATACGTTTCGGCCGTTTCCATCCATTTCTAGCGCTTGACCCGTATTCCGTGCGCACGTAATATGGGTATATGAACGTCACGCTCTCCGTCGACGACGACGTGATTCTCCGTGCGCGCCGCCGAGCCGAGGCCCTGGGAACGAGTGTCAATCAACTGGTTCGCGAATATCTCGAGCGACTAGCCGGAAAGTCAGATCCAAATGAAGACGCCGTAGAGTTTGAGCGCCTCTCAAAGCTTGCTCACGGCGATTCCCGCGGATGGAAGTTCAATCGGGAAGAACTTCACGAGCGGTGATGAAGCGGCCAGCATTTTTCGACACCAACATTTTCATCTACGCCGACGACGCGTCTGCGCCAGCCAAGCAGGCGCGCGCAATTCAGCTCATCACCGACTACCAGCGGTCCGGTCTGCTGGTTGTTTCCATTCAGGTCTTGCAGGAGTATTTTGCCGCCGCAACCAGGAAACTGGGCGTCGATCCGGAAACGGCGCAACAGAAGGTTCAGTTACTCGCGCGCGCCCGAGTCGTTCGCTTCGTGGAAGACGATGTAATCGCAGCCATTGAATTGCACCGGCTGAATCGAGTTTCCTTCTGGGATGCGATGATCGTTCACGCGGCGCGCTTGGCGGGGACGGACCTTCTCTACAGCGAAGACCTGCAGCACGGCGCAATCGTGGCCGGTATTCGGATTAGTAATCCTTTCCTGGCAGCGTGAAGGGGTTGCGGGAACCAATTAAGCTGGCTTAAGCTAGATTAAGAGGAAGCCATGCAGGAAGTTGGAGCCTTTGAAGCCAAGAACACGCTCGGTACACTACTGGACCGCGTGGAGCGGGGTGAGGAAATCGTAATCACCCGACACGGCAAACCAGTTGCTCGATTGGTGGCCAGCGCCGGGGGTATTGACCGCGTGCAGGCGAAAGGGGCAGCGGACCGTATCCGCTCCCGTGCCAGCAGTCTGAAGACCGGGTCCTTCAATTGGGATGTCCTCAAGGCTGACCGGGATGAAGGCCGGGCTTGAGTCTGGTTCTCGACAGTTCCGTAACTCTCGCCTGGGTTTACGCTGCTGAAACCACTGGAGCGATCTCCGATGTGCTGGCCCGAGTCATCGAGTCCGGAGCTTGGGTCCCGGGACTCTGGCGGTTGGAAATTGGCAACGTTCTCGAAATGGGCGTGCGAAAAGGGCGGACGGACGCGGCTTTCCGGGATGCCGCGCTGGCCGACCTTGCTCTCCTGCCGATCAGCGTCGATCCGGAGACTGATCGTCACGCCTGGGGTGCGACGGTGAAATTGGCCGCGCGACACCGCCTTACTCTCTATGACGCGGCGTACCTGGAATTGGCTCGCCGCCGCAGTCTTCCGCTGGCAACCCTCGATGCGGAGTTGCGGGTCGCCGCAGCCGCCGAGGACATCATCCTGATTGGGGCGTAGCACCGGAGCCGGGCAGCGAGGACTGGAGCAAGCATGGTTTCCTTCGGCGCCCTCCATTCTTGACACGCCAAGCCCGCCGGAATAACATTGTTATCACGATGCGGGCTATACACGTAAGCATAAGACAGATAGGCAACTCCCAAGGAGTTGTCATCCCAAAACCGGTACTTGCCCAGTTGGGTCTGGACGCGAAGGCGGGAGCGGAAATGACAATCGAGGATGGCGCACTTGTGTTGCGCAGGCCGGCGAGCGCGGCGCGCACCGGTTGGGCCGAGGCCGCCCGAAGAATTGCCGAGGCTGGTGACGACGAACTCGTGATGGGCGAATTTGGTAATGCGGAGGATTCGGAGCTGATCTGGTGACGCGTGGAGAGATTTGGCTCATGAATCTCGATCCTACTGTCGGGAGTGAAATCAGGAAGACGCGCCCGTGTGTGGTGGTGTCCCCGGCCGAAATGCACGATCATCTGCGCACAGTGCTCGTTGCACCCATGACTACGGCAGGTCGCGAGGCGCCGTTTCGGATCGGCGTCACTCATGGTGGCCGGAAGGGTCTAATTCTGCTCGATCAGGTTCGCGCCGTGGACAAGACACGGCTGGCGAAGAAACTGGGAGTGGTCCCGGCAAAGACGCTCACCGCCGCGTTGAGGATGCTGCAAGAGGTATTTGCGGAATGAGATTCCTCCACTGGAGTTGGCTCCCCAGGTAGGACTCGAACCTCTAGCCTCCGCCTACTTCGCCAACTCCCTCAGCACATACGGCAGAATGCCGCCGTTGCGGTAATATTCCACTTCCTGCGGCGTATCGACGCGGACGGTCACGGTGAAGCTCGTCTCCGCGCCGTCGGCGGCGACGGCGCGCACCGTGGCTTTCTTCGGGCCGCCGCCTAACGCGGCTGGTATGCCGGTAACATGGTACGTTTCTTTGCCGGTAAGCCGGAGGCTTTGCGCGTTCTGGCCGTCCTCGAATTGCAACGGCAACAGCCCCATGCCGACCAGGTTGGTGCGATGGATGCGCTCGAAGCTCTCGGCGATCACAGCCTTCACGCCGAGCAGCATCACGCCTTTGGCCGCCCAATCGCGCGACGATCCGGAGCCGTATTCTTTTCCGGCAAGAATCAGCAGCCCGACGCCTTCGGCCTGGTATTTCACTGAGGCGTCGTAGATGTACATCTGCTCACCATCCGGCAGGTGCACCGTCCAGCCGCCTTCGGTGCCGGGCGCGAGCTGGTTCCGCAGGCGGATGTTGGCCAGCGTGCCGCGCACCATCACTTCATGATTGCCGCGGCGCGCGCCGTACTGGTTGAAATCCTTCGGCTCCACGCCCTGCGCGATCAGGTAGCGGCCAGCCGGCGTGTCCTTCGGAATCGACCCCGCCGGCGAGATATGGTCGGTCGTCACCGAATCGCCCAGCATGGCGAGCACGCGCAGCCCCGCAAGGTCGTGAATGGAAGTGGCCGGGTCAACCATCTTGTCGAAATAGGGCGGCTTCTTAATATAGGTGGATAGGTCGTCCCATTCGTAGGTGTTGCCGGTCGGCACCGGCATCGCCTGCCAATTGGCGTCGCCATCGAAGACGTGCGCATATTCGTGCTCGAACATGCCGCGATTGACGGCGGCCCGCACGGTATCCTGCACCTCCTGGTTGGTCGGCCAGATGTCGCGCAGGTACACCGGCTTGCCCGCGCCATCGGCGCCCAGCGGGTCGTTCGCCAGATCCACATCCACGGAGCCGGCCAGCGCGTACGCCACCACCAGGGGCGGCGAGGCCAGGTAATTGGCTTTCACCAATGGGTTCACACGGCCCTCGAAGTTGCGGTTGCCACTCAGCACCGCCGCTACAACGAGGTTCTCTTTCTGCACCGCTTGCGCGACGGGTTCGGGCAGCGGGCCGCTGTTGCCGATGCAGGTGGTGCAGCCGAAGCCCACCAGGTGAAACTTCAGCCGCTCGAGATACTCGATCAACCCGGCCTCGCGGTAATAATCCATCACTACCTTCGAGCCCGGCGCCAGGCTGGTCTTCACCCACGGCTTCACGGTGAGGCCGCGCTCGACGGCCTTCTTCGCCAGCAGGCCCGCGGCCAGCATCACCGAAGGATTCGAAGTGTTAGTGCAGCTTGTAATGGCGGCGATCACCACCGCGCCGCTGCCGATAGTGGCGGCTTGCCCATCGATCTCGGCCTGCGCGCTCTTCCCGTTGCCTGGAAACGCGGCGTGGAAGTTCTCCTTCACACGGGCGAGTTCCACGCGGTCCTGCGGCCGTTTCGGCCCGGCGAGCGAAGGCGTCACTTTCGCCAGGTCCAGTTCGAGCGTGTCGGCGTATACGGGGTCCGGCGTGGCATCCGTGCGGAACAGGCCCTGCGCCTTGGTGTACGCGTCCACCACCGCCACCAGCGCGGCATCGCGATTGGTGAATCGCAAATACGCGAGCGTCTCTGCGTCCACCGGGAAGAAGCCCATGGTGGCACCGTACTCAGGCGCCATGTTGGCCACCGTGGCGCGGTCCGCCAGGCTCAGCGCGCTGAGGCCGGTTCCGTAGAACTCGACGAACTTTCCCACCACGCCCTTCTTGCGCAGCATCTGCGTGATGGTGAGCACCAGGTCGGTGGCCGTGCAACCTTCCGGCAGCTTACCGTGAAGCTTGAACCCCACCACCGGCGGCAGCAGCATGGAAATCGGCTGGCCCAACATGCATGCTTCGGCTTCGATGCCGCCCACGCCCCAGCCCAGCACGCCGAGGCCGTTAATCATGGTGGTGTGCGAATCGGTGCCGACCAGAGTGTCGGGATAGGCCTGCCCATCGCGGAGGAATACGACCGATGCCAGGTATTCGAGATTCACTTGGTGGACGATGCCTGTGTCGGGCGGGACGACGCGGAAATTGCGAAACGCGGTTTGCCCCCAGCGCAAGAGCGCGTACCGCTCGCGGTTGCGCTCGAATTCGAGCACCGCGTTGATCCCGAAAGCTTCGGGCGAGCCGAAGCTGTCCACCTGCACCGAGTGATCGATCACCAGGTCGGCTGGCATCAGCGGGTTGGCGCGGCTAGGGTCGGCGCCGGCCGCGGAAAGGGCGTCGCGCATGGCCGCCAGGTCCACCACCGCCGGCACGCCGGTGAAATCCTGCAACAGCACGCGCGCCGGCATGAAGCTGATTTCCTTGCCCTCCGCGGCAGCCTGGCCGCGCGCCACGTACTCCACGTCGGAGGCCAGCACGCGGTGGCCATCCTCCGAGCGGAGCAGGTTTTCGAGCAGGATTCGAATCGAAAATGGCAGCCGCCCGACACTGCCCACGCCCTTTTCTTCCACCGCCTGAAGCCGGAAGTACTCGTACTCGGCCGAGCCCACGCGCAGCTTCGCCTTCGCGCCAAAGCTATTGGTTTGCATCAACTTGATTATAGGCGAGGTAGGGGCCGGGCACGCCCGGCACGCCCCAGCCTACGTACCCCACATCTAAGGAGTGCCGTGTAAACACTCTAAAGTTTTAAGGACATTAACCGATTTGTTGAATGTGCTGCCATATGCGACCAGCAGCGGGAAGGCGGGGGACGTCACTCCGGCGGGTTTCGCGGCCCTGGTGGCGAGCGTGTCGGCGGGGGAGGCCGGGAATCAGCAACGCATCGAAGAGTTGCTGGGGAACGATCCCGACCTGTTTTGTCGCGGCGCGCTTGGAGTGCTGCGTACCCAGGAACAGTCCCGCGGCCTGCGCTTCCTGGTTGGCTTGCTGGTCGCCAACGATCTGCTGGAGCCCCTGTTGTGCGAAGGGTCTCTACAGGTTGAGCAGGCGGCGGCGGCTGTCCGCATGGCGATCCAACTCGACCCCATGGTGGAAATCGGCTTGGCCCGGCACCTTGCGGAAGGGGTGACAGCCGGCACGCGCCCGCTGCTCGCCGCCAACGCCTCGCGCCTGCTGGACATCCTGGCACGCGTCTCGGATGGCACCCGCATCCTGCCTTCGCTCGCGCGCCTGCTGCACTCGACGGATGCCGGATTGCGCTCCAAGGCCGCGCTCATCATGGGGCGCAGCAACCGCAGCGCCACGTGGGTGCAAAGCCACATGAGCGACGCGGATCCCCGCTTGCGCGCCAACGCGGTGGAAGGATTGTGGGGGGTGGAGACTGAAGAAGCACGGGACTTGATGCTGGCCGCCCTGCGCGATGCCAACAACCGCGTGGTGGGCAACGCCCTCTATGGGCTCTATGCGATGGGGGAATCAGCGTCTCTCGCCGAAGCCATCAAACTGGCCGCTCATACGGACGCGGTCTTCCGGGCCACGGCCGCTTGGGTGATGGGAGAGACCGGGGATCCGCGGTTTCGCGAGCCAGTGGCGAGGTTGCTGCGGGACCCGCACCCGATGGTGCGGTCGCGGGCCTTGCGGTCGGTCGCATGCATCAAGGCAGCCATGGCGCGGGGGGCCACCGGGCAACCATGGCGCCTCTCCAGTCTGATGCTGGAAACCATGGCCGCCGCCGCAGCCTCCGGGCCCAAGCTGACGCGGCGCCTGCAAGTCGCGGTGGGTGCGGCTGGCTTCGCGCCGCCCGCGTTGCGCGCCATCCACTTCATGCTCTCCGAGGACGGGCTGCCGGTGCTGAACTACCACGTGACCGTCCGCCCCAGTCCGCCCCCCATGTCCGTGGTCTTCCTGTTCCCCCGCGGCGGCGAGGCCGAAGAGCCTCCCTGGGTGACTGGTGCGCTCGGTTGCCTGGCTGGAAAACGGCCTTCGGATTTGTGGGCGTACTTGCCGTGGAGGCCGGCCAGTGAGGCTTCGCCGGCCGCCCCCGCGGCACAGGCCAACCAAGAGTTTCCCTTTACGCTCAATCAGGATGCCCTGGCCGATTCCTTCCGCCGGATGACCCAGCGCGCCGATTGCGCCGATATGTGGCAGACCCTGTGGCGCGCGCTGCGGGCCGAATCCACCCTGGCGCGCGGCAAACGCCACGTCATCGTCTTCGCCGCCGAGCAGGTTCGCGGCGTCGCCGGGCCCGGCCTGGTGGCTACGATGGGCGCTGCCCGCGGCATCGTCCAGGTCATCTCGTCGGTCCCCAACCCCGCCCTAGAGGACCTCTGCAACAAGGCCCGCATCAGCTACACGTATGCCGCCGCGCCCGAGGAAATCATCGCCCGCATCGAGGAGGCCTATCTGAATCTCAACGCGCGCTATGAAATCGCCTATCAGACCCTGTCCCGGGAAGCCCGCGAACTGAAGATCAGAATCCAATGCCCGTCGGGATGGGGAGAAACTAGCGTGGCGATTCCAGCGCGAGCAGCGGGGTGACGCGGCGAGAGGGAGACTCTCTGATGCAGGCCCTTTTCGCACCACAGACCAGCCTAGGCAGCCGCCGTTCCTGGATATTCTGGTTGCTCATTCCGAGCCCGATTCTCCTAATAATCGTTGTTTCGATCTCTGTCACGAGGGTGCGCGGCATCACGGCGAGAGCGGAGCGCGAGGTGCAGGTGTTTCGGCAGCGGCTTGCCAGCGGACAGTACACCGCAGTCTACGATTCGGCGAGCAGCGTCTTGCGACGCCGGATCGACGCTTGAGTAGCGCGTGTTGAACCTGCCACTCCTTTGCCGCTGCAGCGGAAAGCCCCAGCGCCGCTGCCAGGTCTTCTGGCGTCGTCGCCACGATCGGTTTGAGTCTACGTATCGAGAAGCTCAATGGTAACGACGGCGCCCTCGATCCGTCACCGTTCGTACACTTCGCGACGGTGTGCGATGCGCGTAATGCTAACCAGTTTCGCGTCGTCGTCGATGATGTACACTACGCGCCAGTCACCGACCCGGACGCGCCACTGATCTTTGTAGCCTCGCAGTTTCTTGCATCCTGCGGGCCGTGGCGAAGGGCGCATCGCTTCCATTCTTTGGAGGACGCGCGCCAGCACGCTATCCGGTAACGCCTCAAGTTCCTTTCGCGCGGCGGGCTTTACCTCAACGGAATAACTACCCACGCACCCGCCCGCGTCTCACCAGGTCCGCTTTGATCTTTTCAAGCGGGATCCCCTTTTCCTTGCGGCGCGATTCCGAAATCAGGCCGTCCTCGATGTCCTCCCAGAGCGCCCTGTGCTTCTTGAGGTCGATTACCGCCGCCGTCTTGCGGCCCTTTTCGTCAGTGAGGAACTGAATTCCGGTCATGGCGTGTGGTCTCCCTCGAATTGCCGTTCCCAACTTACTTCACACCGCAGCCCGCCGTCAAGCCAGGTAGGACAGACCATCGCTTTTCGTGGTCTGTAATGCCTCACCTAAAGCACAACACCGTGACAGGGTCGAAAAAAAACCGCCACGAAGTTCCAGGAATCCCGGCAAATCACCGGCGGCAAGACCGCCGGCGTTACCGGTGCTTTTATGAAATTTCGCGGGCCGACGGCCCATCCCAACAGACGACAAAAACCGATCGTCTATCCCACCTCCTATAATCGAAATCAATGCCCCGTTTCCGCGAAGCTTTCAGGACGGCGGCCGCTGGCCTGGCGCTTTTCTCGATCAATGCCGGCCTGGTGTGGCGGCTGTTTCGCATTCCGTACACCCAGTACATGGGGTCGATCGAGGCCGCGTACATCGGCCTGGCGCGCTACATCGTCGCCCACTTTCCGCACCTCACCTGGTTTCCGCTGTGGTACGGAGGCATCCCCTACCCGGACACCTATCCGCCGCTGCTGCACTTCACGGTAGCCGGCGTGGCCGCCGCGGCGCGCATCTCGCCGGCGCTGGCGTACCACATCGTAACGGCAGTGTTCTATGCCCTGGGCCCGGTGACGGTGTTCTGGGCCGCGTGGCGATTGGGCGCGGGGCGCGTGCCCGCCTGGCTGGCAGGGCTCGGCTACTCGCTGGTTTCGCCCACCTGCTTTCTGGTGCGTGAAGTCCGCGGCGATAGCGGCGGCTGGTTCGGGGCTCGCCGCTTGACGACTCTGCTGCCTTATGGTGAAGGCCCGCATCTCACCTCGCTCGTGTTCCTGCCGCTCGCCATCGCGCTGTTGCACCTGGCTCTGACTAAACGCCGGCCGGTTTATTACGTGCTGGCCGGGCTGGCGCTGGCCGCCACCGTGCTGAGCAACTGGATCGGCGCTTTTGCGCTGGCGTTGGGCGCGGGCGCTTATCTCTTTGCCGGTTTTGAATCGCGCCCGGCCCGGCAGTGGCTCACCGCCGCCGCTCTCGCTTGCTACGCGTATGCCATCGCGCTGCCATTCGTGGCGCCTTCCATCGTCGCCACCATACGCGCCAATGCTCCGCTGGTGGGCGGCAGGTTCGAATCCGGCCCAATGCACGTGGCGCTGGTCGCCGTCTTCGCGGCCGGTTTCTTGGCGCTGGCCTGGGCGATGCGGCGCACGCGGCTGGCCGCCCCGGCGCGCTTCGGAGTTCTGTTTCTCTATGCCACGGCGTTTATCGCATTGGCGGGTTACTGGTTTCATTTTTCCCTGCTGCCGCAACCGCAGCGCTATCACCTCGAGATGGATCTGGCTTTCTGGCTGCTGGTGGCGCTGGCCGCCGCGCCCGCTTACGCGCGATTGCCACGGCGCGCGGCACTGATCGTCGTTGGCGCGCTGGCGCTCGCCGCTGCGCCGATTTGGATTTACCAGCTCCATCGCGCGCGCGGCATGGAGCAGCCCATCGACATCCAAACCACCGCCGAATACCGGGTTTCGCGCTGGCTGGGCGAGCACCTGCCCGGGCGGCGGGTCTTCGCGCCCGGAACCATCGGTTTCTGGATGAACGCCTTTAGCGACACGCCGATGCTGACCGGCGGCTTCGATAACGGCATGCGCAATGTCCTCTTGCAGGACATCATCTATCAGGAATATTTCGGAGACTCGCTGGAGGTTGGCCTCGGCTGGTTGAAGGTCTATGGTGTCGATGCCATCGTCGGCGGCGACGCACAATCCCGCGAGGTCTATCACCCCTACAACCACCCCGACAAGCTCCACGCCTTGCCCGTGCTGTGGCGCGATTCGACCGAAGTGATCTACGCCGTGCCGCGCGGTTCCTCCTCGCTGGCGCACACCCTGCACGCGGCCGACCTGGTGACGGATACTCCGGCTGCGTACAACCTGGTAGCGGAGCGGACCTATCTCGCGGCGCTCGAAGATCCCACACTCCCGCCGGCCGATTTCCGCTGGACCGGCACTGGCGCGGCGCGCATCACCGGCAATTGGCGGCCGGAATACCTGCTCAGCGTGCAGGTGACTTTCGATGAAGGCTGGCACGCCAGCGTGAACGGCGCGCCGCGCCGCATCTGGGGCGATAAACTGGGGCAGATCGTGGTCGAGCCGCGCTGCGATGGCGCGTGCGTGGTGGACCTGGTCTACGACGGTGGTGTGGAAATGCGGTTGGCGCGCGCAGCCAGCGTATTGGCGCTCGCCGGGGGCGGGCTGTGGATTCTTCTTGGGAGCATTCGATGGCGCAAGCGCTCGGATTCAGCGACGACGAACTGAAGCTGCTGCTGGTCGCGGTGCGTCACATGCGCCGCACGTTCGCGGAGGCGCGCGGCCGCGATCCCGCGATCGAAGCCTATGCCGTCCTCTATGACAATCTGTTCGAGAAACTCCGCGAAATGACGGGCCCGCTGCCGGCCACGGTGGAAGGGCTGATCGAATGAGCTGCCGGAACGGGCGCGAGCTCTCGCATTGACACATTGATTAGCTGAGGTTCTCACGCGGCCGGGGAGGCGCGTGTTGATGGCGAAGAAATGCGTTATATCGCTATGGATCCTAGGGTCCGCATTGGTGGTAGTCCACCTTCTAAAACAGGTCGCATCTGAGCCAAGAGGATTCTGGCTATTCCTGTGTGGCGCGCTAGTGTGCTACTCGCTTCCATTCTTCGTCTTAACCTTAATCCGAATCCCCAAGGGCAGGTCGCCTCAAAGATACATCCTGTTGACCCTGTTCGTGCTCGTTCTTGGATTGAACCTGTTCATCCCTATACGGCCCCTCTTTCCTGGCTATCATCCAAAGGCGCTCGAGGACCTGGGATATCTGTTTTTGCCGTTGATTGAACTGCCCCTGATAGCATTGGTTTTCGGCTTGGCGGCCGCAAGTGCTGTCTTGTTACGCAAAGACCAGTAGCCGTGAATCGGCATCGGAATCGATTGGGCTTCATTTCCCCAGACCGGCTGTGGATCCCCCAACTCAATGGATCTTTTCCGCCGCGAACGCGTATATTCAAAGGTATGAAAACGATTCGCCCGGCAATTCTTGCTTTTGTAACACTAACCGGTTTTGGCCAGACTGCGCCGCCGCCGCAGTTCGAGGTAGCGTCAATCCGGCCGTCGGCTCCTGCCGCTCTCGGACAGGTGGGCCTGGGTTTGCATATCGATGGCTCGCAGGTCAGTATGCGCCAGTTTGCTCTGAAAGATGAGATTGCGGTGGCATTCAACCTCAAGCAGTATCAGGTCTCCGGACCGGATTGGCTGGCGACCGAAAAGTTTGACATTGTCGCCAAGCTGCCGGAGGGCGCCCCGCGCAACCAGGTGCGGGAGATGTTGCAGGCCTTGCTCCTCGACCGGTTTCAGATGAAGACGCACCATGAAACCAAGGACTTTTCGGTCTATGCCGTGGTGGTCGCCAAGAGTGGGCTCAAGATGAAAGAGGCGCCGCCCGATCCCGCGGACGCTACGGCCGACGGCGACAAGAAGACCGACCAGGGCGCCGTCAACGTCTCGGTCAGCGGCGGCCGCGGCGGCGTGGTGGCCAATTACGGCAACGGGTCGTTCTTCACACTGGGGAACAACCGCATCGACGCCCAAAAAATGCAGATGAACTATGTGGCCGATATGCTGGCGCGGTTCGAGGACCGGCCGGTGGTGGACATGACCGAGCTGAAAGGAAAGTACGATTTCACCCTCACGTTTACCGAGGAGGACTATCACGCCATGATGATCCGGGCGGCCATCTCGTCCGGCATGGCGTTGCCACCGGAAGCCATCCAGGCCATGCAGAACGCGTCCGGCGATTCGTTGTTCAGCGCGCTGCAAATGGTGGGACTCAAGCTGGAATCGCGCAAGGCCCCGCTCGACGTCCTGGTGATCGATCACGCCGAAAAGTCCCCAACCGAAAACTAACGCTGGAACGAAGGGCGTGCGCGAGGAGGAAACTCGCATGACGGAGAAGAAAGTCGTAATTCTGGATGGCGCCGGATCGGCCGACGGGGACCTGTCGCCGATTCTTGACGTGTTGTCTCACGCGCTCCAGGCAGACGGTGCTCAAGTCGAGATCTTTCCCCTGCGCGAAATGAAACTGGCCCATTGCCTCGGTTGCTTTGGTTGCTGGGTCAAGACACCTGGCATATGTGTGGAAGCGGACGGCGGCGGCGAGATCGTTAAAGCAATTATCCGGAGCGATGTAACGGTTCTCTTCACCCCCGTGACTTTCGGCGGTTACTCGCCGGAGCTGAAGAAGATGGTGGACCGGTTCGTTCAGCTCATTTCCCCTTTTTTCGAGATGGATCATGGGGAGGTTCATCACACGCCGCGCTATGCGCGCCGGCCGCGGCTGGTGACGGTAGGAGTCCAGCGCCATCCCGACCCGTATGAAGCTCATATCTTCAAAACCCTCGCCGGACGCAACGCGATCAATTTGCGTCCCGCCAGCTTCGCCGCGGAGGTGGTTCTCTCGGACGACGGCGCCGATGCGTTGCGCGAGCGCTTCGAATCGATCCTGACCAGGTCCGACGCGTTGCCTTTCGGCGATGCAGCCGCGTCGTTAATGCCCGCGCCGGTTGTGCCCGGCACGGCCGTCGAGCCGGCCGGCGGGCGGCGGGCTTTGCTCATCGTGGGCAGCCCCAAGACCAACGAGCCCAGCACGTCGGGCGTGCTGGGAGGCTACCTTTTGGATCGCCTCAAGGAACGCGGTTGGGAGACCGAATCGTTGACCCTTCGGGCCAGCCTGAATCGACCGGAGGGTGAGCGCGAACTGCTTTCGTCGGTGGAACGCGCCAGGCTGATCCTTTTGGTTTTTCCCCTCTACGCCGATGCGTTGCCCTATCTCGTGACCAAAGCCCTGGCAGTGATTGCCGCTCACGGACAGGCGAGTCGCGAGCCGTCCCAGCGCCTGGTGGGGATCGTGAACAGCGGCTTTCCCGAGACACACCAGAATTCGGTGGCGTTGGCCATATGCCGCGAGTTCGCCGCCCAAAGCGGCTTCATGTGGGCCGGTGGTCTTGCCTTAGGCGGAGGAGGGATGATTGGTGGCCAGCCTCTCACGGGGGCGAAACGCTCGGGTCCGCCGGTCCAACATGTGATTGCAGCCTTGGAGATGACCGCCGTTGCCCTGGCCGAGGGACTGCCGGTACCGGCCGAGGCGGTAAGCATGATCGCGAAGACCCGCATTCCCTTTGCTCTCTGGCGCTCGCTTTATGTATGGATGGGCGGCAAGGGCTTCGAGAAACAGGCGGCTAAGAATGGGATCGGCAAGGATCAGTTGCTCGCCCAGCCGTATGCGGTGTAGGGGACAGAGTAGCGGCCAAGAAAAGCCGGGATGACTCTCGACAGCCCGCGCCACGGCTGTCACCGCCGCGTTCTGGTTCGCAGGCCGGTCCAGTTCTCCGCCAGCACGATCGAATTGGCGGGGTTCTTGGGATCGTACCGCACCCACACCGGGCCGCCCAGCGACTCCTCGGCCGGGAAGAACTCGCGGATCGAAGACACATCCTGCGAAGCCGTGTACTCCACGCCGCGGATAGCGTACGAATAAACCACCATCTCGCCGCGCACATCCACCAGCGAGGCATCGCCCAGTTTGCCGCGCGTTGCCAGCGCGGTGCGGCGTAACCGTTCGCGCTCTTCGGGCGTGATGCGCGAGCCTTTCCATGCCTGATATCCCGCCAGCGTCCCCAGCGCAAGCAGAACTCCGGCCAATACGAGCACGACGGCTCCAAGCGGAAACGGGAAAAATGGGACGCCATGCATGGGCTGCGCTTAGCCGCCCACTGGAGCGGGCTGAAACGCCTTGTTCCAGTCCTTCAGGAATTGCTCCAGTCCCTTGTCGGTCAGAGGATGGTTAAAAAGCATATCCAAAACCTTGAACGGCATGGTAGCGATGTGCGAGCCCGCCAGCGCCGCCTGGGAGACGTGCGTGGGCCCCCGCAGCGAGGCCGCCAGAATCTGCGTCTTGTAGCCGTAGTTCCGGTAGATTTGCACGATGTCGCGAATCAGGTCCATGCCGGTCCAACTGATGTCGTCGATCCGCCCCACGAACGGGCTGATGATGTACGCTCCCGCCTTGGCGGCGATCAAGGCCTGGTTGGCGGAAAAGCAGAGCGTAACATTGACGCGGATGCCTTCCGAGGACAGCGCCTTGGTGGCCATGATGCCGTCCCGCGTCAGCGGGCACTTGACGACCACGTTGCGGTGAATCTTGACCAGCTTCCGGCCTTCTTGAATCATCTCCGGCGATGTGGTCGCGACCACCTCCGCGCTGATATCGCCGTCGATAATCCCGCAGATCTCCCGGATGTGCTCCTCGAGCGGTTTTCCCTCTTTGGCGATCAGCGAAGGATTGGTGGTAACGCCATCCACGATTCCCCAGGCTGCGCCCTTCCGCAACTCATCCAGGTTCGCCGTGTCGAGAAAGAATTTCATCTTCGTGTCCCTCCAGTTCAACCTCAGTTTACCAAGGCGGCGCCAGGCGGTCGGTGCGCCGCCTGGCGTCCATCGTTCAGCCCGGCTAAATCCAGGATTCGGATCTCTGGCCCTTGACAGCCGGTCGCGCCGGATCATAACGTGGAAAACTGCCGTCTTTTTGACAATCGTCGCAAACGAAAGGTTCACGAAAAATCATGGGTCAATCCTGGAAAGTTCCGCAGGAGGGAGCGCTCGACCTGGTTTCGCTCGGCGCTGTGGTGCACCGCCTCGATCCGGGCGTCATTCCGTTTCGCAAGGCCGTGGAGTGCCGCATTCACGTCAGCGGCGGTGAATTCAACGTGGCGGCGAACTTGGCCGACTGTTTCGGCTTGCGCACCGCCATCGTCACCGCCATGGCCGATTATCCGATCGGCGACCTGATCGCGGAACGCGTGCGCGCGATGGGCGTCAAGCCGTTTTACAAGCACTTCGCGCACGATGGCGTCACCGGCCCCAACATGGCCACTGTCTTCAGCGACCGCGGCCTCGGGGCGCGCGCCCCGGTGGTTTTCTATAACCGCTGCAACGAAGCCGCGGGCCGTCTGAAGCCGGGCGATTTCAACTGGAGCGAGATTTTTTCGGGCGGCGTGCGCTGGTTTCATTCTGGCGGCATCTTCGCCGCCCTTTCCCCCACCACCGCGGAGGTTGTGATCGAAGGCATGCAGGCGGCCAAGGCGGCCGGCGCCATCGTCAGCTTCGACTTGAACTATCGTCAGAAGCTCTGGAATATCTCGGGCGGCGAAGCGCGCGCCGCCGAAGTGCTGGGCCGCATCGTCAAGAATGTCGACGTGCTGGTCGGCAACGAGGAGGATTTGCAGAAAGGACTCGGCATCGCCGGGCCGGAAGTGGCGGCCAAATCCAAGCTGGATCCTTCGGCGTTTGTGAAGATGATTGAGCAGGCGGTGGCCAAGCATCCGCAGATCCAGGTTGTGGCAACCACCCTGCGCGAGGTTCACTCCACCAACCGGCACCATTGGAGCGCGGTGGCCTGGGTCAATGGCGAGGTTCACAATGCGCCGGTGGCGGAGTTGGATGTCTACGACCGCGTGGGCGGCGGCGATGGCTTCGCGGCCGGGTTCTTCTACGGCCTGCTCACCGGCGCGGAGCCGGCCGAGGCCGTCAAACTGGGCTGGGCCCACGGCGCGCTACTGACCACCTTCCCCGGTGACACCACCATGGCGACGGTCGACCAGGTCCGCGCCTTCGCCAAAGGCGGCTCCGCCAGAATTCAACGGTAGGCGCAGTGGGGCAGTTCCCGACCTGCCTCACTGCTTAGATCGTCATCGCGCCGAAGCCGCCGTCAACCCGCACGATGCTACCGGTGACAAACGAGGATGCCTTGTCGGAAGCCAGATACACGGCCGCGCCGATCAGCTCGGAAGGCGCCCCGTAACGGCGCATGGGCGTGTGGTTCATGATGGATGCCACGCGCTCTTCGGTGAGCAGCTTGCGGTTTTGCTCCGCGGGAAAGAAACCGGGCTGAATAGCATTCACCCGCACCCGGGACGGAGCAAATTCGCGCGCCAGAAACTTGGTGATCTGATTGACGCCGCCCTTCGCCACCGAATAGGTGAACACCTTGGATAGCGGAGGGTCGGAAGACGCCGAAGAAATGTTGATGATGGACCCGCCTTTGCCCGAGTCAACCATGGCCTTGCCGAACACCTGGCAAGCCAGGAAGACGCTGCGCAGATCCACGTCGAGGATACGCTGCCATTCGGCTTCCTCGATTTCAAAGAACGGCGTGCCCGAATTAATCCCCGCCGCGTTTAGCAGAATCTCGACGCCGCCAAAATTGGCAAGCGTGGCTTCGAGCACGCGCTGGATGTCCGCCTTCCGGGTGACATCGGCCTGGCACGCCAGCGCCTTGCGCCCCAAGTCGCGGATCGCCTGGGCTTGGCGCTTCGCATTCTCCTCGTTCAGATCGGCAATCACGACGTTCGCGCCCGCTCCGGCCAATCCCATGGCAATCTCACCCGCCAGCACTCCTCCCCCGCCGATAATTACCGCGGTCTTCCCCGCCAGCGAAAAAAGGTCCTCAATCAGCGTATGGGCTTCAGCACTGCTCATGGCTTATACCAGTGACTCCTCGCACTCTTCCATCGGATACCTACCATTCAAAAATATATCAGTATAAAGGGGCTCTGAGCTAGCCTCTTCCGCCCCTCCTCTGTGCGATGCTTGTTTGGGAGGCGCAATGGACGTTCGGCAGTTGCAACTGTTTCTGGCGGTGCTCGATTGCGCCAGTGTCACGCGGGCGGCGGAACGGGTCAACCTGACTCCGGGGGCGGTCAGCCTGCAACTCCACAGCCTGGCGGCGGAGCTCAACACCGAGCTGTTCGTGCGCGCGGGTAAGCGGCTGGCGCCCACCGCCGCGGCGTGGCGCCTGGCGGAACGCGCCCGCGAGGTCCTCAACCAGCTCCACTTGATCGAGCAGGAATTCGAAAGCGGTGCCATGGACGACCGGCACCCGTTCCACTTCGCCACCGGCGCCACGGCTCTGATCCACCACCTGGGCAGGCCGCTGCGCAAGCTGCGCAAACAGTTTCCGCACCTTGGCATCGACATCATGGTTTGCCCCACCGAGGAGATGGTCGCGGGCCTGCTCGAACGGCGATTCGATCTGGCGCTGATCTCGCTACCCTATCCCAGCGACAACCTGGAAACCGTCCCCCTGTTCGAAGAAGAGCTGCTGGTACTGAAGCCCTCCCTCGACCGAATCAGCGGCTGGCATGTGGCTCCGGCCGAGCCGGCCGAGCTGGGGAAGGCTTCCTTCGTCCTCTATCCCAAGCGAAGCAACATGCGGTCCATGATCGACAGTTTCTTCAAGGAGATTGATGTGGCGCCGCGGGTGGTGATGGAAGCCGACGATACCGAAGCGCTCAAGAAGCTGGTCGAGACGGGATTCGGATATTCCATCCTGCCCGAATACGCCTTGCACGGGCACCCCCACTACTTCCACGCGCTGCGCGTCAAGGGTCACCGGCTGGTCCGCGTGCAGGCCCTGGCCATGGCGCGCTCGCCCCACCGGCGCGCACTGACCGACGCCGTCGCACGGTTCCTGCAGATGTCGCTGTCGATACCGAGGAAGTAGCGGGCTTCCGCCGCGGGGTCTTTAATTTAGCTGGTTGGCAGGTCGGGGACCTGCCCCACCCAAGGGATGCTGTGATCGGATAGGACGGCCCGGGTTTCGGCGGGCGAGTCGGTGCGGAAAAAGGACCACGCACCGGGGATCCACGGATAGCGATCGACGACCGATTCGTCGACTTCCACGCCCAGGCCGGGTTCGCGCGAAACCAGCAGGTCGCCGGCTTCGATGGCGAGCGGCTGTTTGAGAATCTCCGCGGCCAGCGGGAATGGATACATGCCGGCTCGCCCGGGACTGGCGTAGCATGGGTACTCCAGCCATTCGACGACGGTGTCCGGCCAGCAGACGCCCAGATGCGCCGCGGCTGCCACTTCGAGCGCGGTTCCCCAACTGTGGAAGGCGAAGCGCAGGTTCTGGCGGGCGATTTCGGCAAGCAGCCGGCGGCCCATGGCGTAACCGCCCTGGCAGCAGACGTCCATCTGCACGTAATCCACGGCCTTGCTGTCCATCAAATCGAAGTAGCTGTCTTCGCTGGGTTCATGCTCGCCGGATGCCAGCGGCACGATGTCCTTCTCCTTGAGCCGGGCATAGTCGGCATGTGCGGCGGGCGGCAGCGGTTCTTCCAGCCAGGCGATGTGGTGCGCGGCCATCTGGCGGGCCACCTGCTCGACGGTGGCGGCGCTGTAGGAACGGTCGCCCATGCGCCACCAGCCGTGGGCATCCACCATGAGGTCGAAATCGGGCCCGGTCGCCTGGCGCATCAACCGGACAGCTTCCACGTCCTGCTCGGGCCCGAGCGCGGGACGCATCTTGTAAGCCCGAAAGCCAAGCTGCGCGATGGCCGCGGCTTCGGCGGCGAAACCTTCGGGCGGCATGTACATTCCCGCGCTGCCGTAAAGCTGGATGCGATCGCGCACACGGCCGCCAAGCAACTCGGACACCGGCACACCGAGCGCTTTGCCGGCTAAATCGTAAAGGGCGATCTCGACGGCGCAGTACACCTTGGCAACTTCCGGGTCGGCGCCGGGGCCGGCCAGAAAGAGCACGCGCAGCGCGTCCGGGTCGGCCAACGAGCGGCCCTCCAGAAAGGGCGCGACAATCGACTGGATGGTCTGCTGCGCGCTTTCGCTGGCGGCCGCCGGCGCGTAGCCCACCAGGCCGTTGCTGGTTTCCACGCGCACGAACATCGCGTCGCGCTTTACGATGGTGCGCTCACCACCCCAAAATGGCAGCTTGAGCGGCTCCGGAAAGGGATAAGACAGTAGGAAAGAACGGACACTCGAAATCTTCATGGACGCCGAATCAGGATATCACGGGGGGCGCCGTGTGGCGGGCGCGCCAGCGCAACGCGGGATTCGCTGCGGGAGATCAGACGGGACCACATGGCATCCGGATTGGGGTCGAAGACCAGCGCGGCGTTGCCTTCCAGGATGTACCAGGCGCCGAGGTGCGTCTCGTTATCCAGTTGCCCCGGACCCCATCCGCAATATCCCACGTACACGCGCAGATCGTCGGCGCTCTTGCCGCCGGCCAGGGCACTTTCGAGCGCCGGTTGGGACGGGATAAGGTAGATCTTCTCCAGCACCCGCGCGCCCGAATCCGGCTTGGTGTTGGAGCGGAACAGCGCCATGGCGGTGCCGGTTTCCACTGGTCCGCCGATGTACACCGAATCGGAACGCTGCGCGGCTCCTTTCAGATTGCGCAACGCACGAGAGAGCGGAATGGTGGTGCGGCGGTTGATCATCAGGCCGACGGCGGATTCGCTGTCATAGTGAACCAGCAGGATGACGGATTCCGCGAAGGCCGGATCGGGGGCGTCGCGCGGGGTTACCAGGAGCTTGCCAACCGCCAGATCTTCAGTGCGCTTGGATTGCGCGGGCAGAATGAGAGCCGCCAGCAGAACGCCGGCCGCCACCCGAGGCGCGATCCCGAATCGGCGGAGCACACGTATATTATGTCGCGTCCGGCAAGAATCCGCTTGAACACTTTGGAAAAAACGTGGCGCGGCCAGTCCTGGCTGCTGTGTCGAGAGTCTTCTCGACATTTCTTCTCTTCGATTTCCCCGACGCGCTCGAAAGTCGAATGACGCTGAGCGTCGCCTAATTCTGCGCCTTACCCACCACAATGATGGCCAGTTGCAGGTCGCCGATTTTGGCGTTGAGCACCTGGTCCGGTGTGTCGCCTTCGGTGGTGATGGAGGGGAACTTGGCTGGGCCCGGTTTTTCGATCGAGAACACGGCCGGGTGCGGCGTGCCGGAAGCCTTGGTGCTCATCTGCACCAACTGTTCGAAGCCGGGAGTTGCGCTGGGATCGGCGTCATTGGCGATGGGCGCGAGCAGCAGAAAATCGCGCTGCGGGGCCACGCCCTGATGCGAGCCATCGACCGGAAAATCGCTGTAGCGCATGGTGTAGAGCCCGGCCTTAATGGTTTGACCGCGGCGGTCGCTGCCCTCGGACGGGAAGCGCAGAACGCCGACTAACGCGCCCTGCGGAATCGGAAACACGATGGCATCATCGGTTGGTTTTGCGCCGGTGGGGATGCTGTTGCGAAACCAGATTTCACACCACGCGCCGTTGGGTCCAGCGACGCGATAACCTTGCGTTTGAAGCGCTGAAGTGTAAGCCGCTGGAAGGCCGGACGGGGCGCCGGACACTGCCTCAACCTTGTAATCCTGAGCCCAAGCGGTTGGGAGCAGGAAGACGAGCAGCAAGATGAAGCGCATGATAACCCCTCAGGCCCAAAAGCATGGAGCGGGAGACGGGATTCGAACCCGCGACATCGACCTTGGCAAGGTCGCACTCTACCAACTGAGTTACTCCCGCGCAGACCGCAGTATCAATTTTCCTTCAGAACATTCTCAAAGTCAAACGTTGCGAATATGTAGCTGATTTTAAAGCAATTAGAAACTTGTGGCAAAGCGATGCCCCTGTGTTAGACTACAGTCTCGGTTGACCAAAGCGGAGGTGCCTGGCAGCCGTGCACAGGGCGAGTCTTCTGCTGCCGGGGTTCTTCCGGTAGGCCATCCGCGTCCCCAACGATTGTGAAGGAAAATGTTGTGGGAAACTTGCGGGATTCGTGTGTAAAACCAATGAATTTATGGGATCAGCTTCGCCAGCATATCCAGCCGCGCGTGAGCGAGGAAAGCTACAACAACTGGTTTAAGGGCACTACTTTTCTGGGAGTAGATGGGGACACGCTGGTGGTGCTGGTTCCGGACGGCGAAACCCGCGCCTGGATGGAAAACGAATACGGAGCCCAGTTGCGAGAGGCGATTCGCGAGTTGCGGTTGCCAGTCGGCCAGATCGGCTTCGAAACCCGCGCCTCAAGCGGGGCGCGGGAATCGGTGAATCGAAGTGGAGTGGAGCCCGAGCCGGCGGCCAGTTCACTGAATCCCAAGTTCACTTTCGATACGTTCGTGGTGGGCGCCTGCAACCAGTTTGCACACGCTGCCGCCCGTTCGGTGGCCACCAACCCTTCGCGCAGCTATAATCCCCTATTTCTTTACGGCGGCGTGGGCATGGGTAAAACACATCTGATGCACGCCATCGGCCGTGAGCTGATCGATAAATTTGGCTCCATGCGGATTATCTACACTTCGAGCGAACGTTTCATGAACGAGATGATCGCCTGCATCCGCACCGAACGTATGCAGCAGTTTCAGCAGCGCTACCGCGAGGCGGACGTGTTGTTGGTTGACGACATCCAGCTTCTGGGCAACAAGGAGCGCACGCAGGAAGAGTTCTTTCACACCTTCAACGAGTTGCACGATCATCAAAAGCAAATCGTGATTTCCAGCGATTCGCCGCCGAAGGAAATACCGGGCTTGCTGGAGCGGCTCCGGTCGCGCTTCGAATGGGGTTTGCTGGCCGACATTCAGCCGCCCGACCTGGAAACCAAGATGGCCATTCTGGACAAGAAGGCCGAAGCCGAGGGCGTGAAACTGCCGGATGACGTGCGGTCATTCATGGCAACCAAGACCAAGTCGAATGTGCGTGAACTGGAAGGCGCGTTGGTCAAGTTGGTGGCCTACTCTTCGCTCACCTCGACGCCGATCAGTTTGCAGATGGCGCAACAGGTTCTGCGGCACATCGTTCACGTGCAGGACCGTAAGATCACCATTGATGCAATTTTGAAAGCGGTTGCCGAGCGTTTCCAGATCAAGCCATCGCAACTCAAAGAGAAGAGCAACACGCAAAAGGTTGTGCGGCCGCGCCAGGTGGCCATGTACCTGGTGAAAGAACTCACCGACGCTTCGCTGCCTGAGATCGGCCGCGCTTTTGGCGGCAAGCACCACACCACCGTAATTCACTCCATCCGTAAAATTGAGAAAGAACGCCAGGCTAACCCGGAATTGAACAGACTCATTCACAGTCTAATGGAAACATTACAATGAGGTTATGCTTTTTTCCACACTGGCCGGTGGACGACGGACAGGAAATCTGTGCAAGAACTGCGGCTGAGGCTGTTTTTACTTGCTCTTGCGCAGCTCAATCCACAAGTTGATGTAGCGAAAAGTACTTGAATTTAGTATAATTTAGGTGATCTTCAACATTTGCACAGGCCCGATGAAAACGGTTCTATTTTGTGCTCATTTAATACCGTCAGAATAGTTAGGAGCCGTAGCGCATGGAATTCACTGTCAGCAAGGCCGATTTGGTACGAGAGTTGAGTCTGTCGCAAGGGGTGGTGGAGAAGAAGACGACCATTCCGATCTTGTCAAACGTTCTCCTGGAGGCTTCCGGAGATCGTGTCACGCTGACGGCAACGGATCTGGAATTGGGTGTGCGTTGTTCCTGCAAAGCGACCGTGAAAAAAGAAGGCGCGGGAACGGTGCCGGCGCGCAAACTTCTCGATTACGTGCGGCTGTTGCCGGAAGGCGACGTGCATATGAAGTTTCTGGAGAACCATTGGGTAAGCATTACGTGCGGCCGGTCGAAGACGCGCATCGCCGGTATGTCGCGCGATAGTTTTCCCGAGTTGCCGAAAATGCCGGATCCGATCGCGGAGATCCCTGTGAAAGCGCTGGCATCGCTGATCGCGCGGACGTCATTTGCGATTTCCATGGAAGAATCGCGGTTTACTCTCAGCGGCGCGTTGCTCATACTGCGGCCGGACAGCATGACCATGGTGGCGACCGACGGCCATCGCCTGGCCTATGTTCAGACCCCGTGCGAAAACGCGGGTGTAGGCCAGCAGTTTCGCGCGCTGATCCCGAAGAAGGCCATGGGGGAGTTGGTGAAACTGGCCGAGGACGCAGTTCCGGAAGCGAAAGCCGAGTTCGCGGGGGACGACAACCATTTGTTTTTTAAAGTGGGAGAGCGGTTGCTGATTACGCGCAAGCTGACAGGCAATTTTCCCGACTATGAGCGCGTCCTACCGAAAGACCATACACTGATCGCGAGATTACAAAAGGACGAAATTCGCGCCGCCATTGAGCGGGTGGCGCAGTTTGCCGACGAGCGTTCGCGCGCCATTCGCGTGCAGTTTACCGAGGGTGAAGTGAAAGTGTTCTCGTCATCGGTGGAGATGGGCGAGAGCGAAGAGACGGTGACCAGCGAATACAAAGGGCCGGATCTGGAAATCGGGTTCAATGCGCAGTACCTGCTGGATTTCCTGCGGGTGACGGCACAGGACCACATCGCTTTCGAGCTGAAGGACCAAAAAAGCGCTGGTGAATTGCGGCCAGCGGGCGATGCGACGCCGGACCAATACCGGTATGTCGTGATGCCGATGAGAATCTGAGTTTAGGACCATGGAAGACCTGACCAACGGGCAACAATCAGCGGTTTACGATTCAACGAGTATCAAGGTGCTGGAGGGGCTGGAAGCGGTGCGTCTGCGGCCCGCCATGTACATCGGCTCGACCGGCGAAATGGGGCTGCACCACCTGGTGTACGAAGTTGTCGACAACTCCGTGGATGAAGCCATGGCGGGACACTGCACGGAGATCAACGTCACAATTCATGACGACGACTCGGTGACGGTGGTGGACAACGGCCGCGGCATCCCGGTTGATCTCCACGAGGAAGAAGGCGTCTCGGCAGCGCAGGTGGTGATGACGAAGTTGCACGCCGGCGGCAAATTCGATTCGAAAAGCTACAAGGTGTCGGGCGGCTTGCACGGCGTGGGTGTCAGCGTCGTGAACGCGCTCTCGGAAAAACTGGAGCTCGAGATCTGGCACCCCGACGGCGAAACCGGTCCCAGTTTCACCTGGCAGCAGGAGTACGCGTGCGGCGTTCCTAAAGGGCCACTCGTGAAAACCGGCCGGGCCGGCCGCAAAACCGGAACCAGCGTCACCTTCAAACCAGACTCCACCATCATGGAGGTGACGCAGTTCAATCACGACACGCTGGCCAACCGCCTGCGGCAACTCGCGTTCCTCAACAAGGGCCTGAAAATCACGCTCACCGACGAGCGCGTGGAGGCGGAGAAGACCGAAGAATTTCAGTACACCGGGGGTATCGCCGAATTCATCAAGCTGCTCAATAAGGGCAAGCAGGTGCTGCACGACAAACCGATGCACTTCGAGGCCGAGCGCGATCTGCCCAACGGTGGAACGCTGACGATGGAAGTGGCGCTCCAGTACAACGACGGCTATTCGGAAAACATCCTCAGCTTCGCCAACGCCATCAACACGGTGGATGGAGGCACGCACTTGCGCGGCTTCTATTCCGCGCTCACCCGCACCATCAACGCGTTTGGCCAGAAGCAGGAGTTGTTTAAGGACAAGGAGACACTGACCGGCGACGACGTTCGCGAGGGGCTGACCGCGGTGGTGAGTGTGAAGGTGCCGCAGCCGCAGTTCGAAGGCCAGACCAAGGGCAAGCTGAACAGCGACATCAGCGGCTACATGACGCAGTTCGTCAACGAGAAGCTGGGCGAATTCTTCGACAAGAACGCGACCATAGGCCGCCGCATCGTCAACAAGGCGATTGATGCGGCGCGCGCGCGCGAAGCTTCCCGCAAGGCGCGCGACCTGACGCGGCGCAAAGGGGCGCTCGAATCGGGCGGCATGCCGCACAAGCTGGCCGATTGTCAGGAGCGCGATCCGGAGCGCTGCGAACTGTTTCTGGTGGAGGGCGAATCCGCCGGCGGCACCGCCAAGCAGGGGCGCGACCGGCGCTTCCAGGCGATTCTGCCGCTCAAAGGCAAAATCCTCAACGTCGAAAAAGCGCGCTACGACAAGATGCTGGGCCACGAGGAAATCCGCGCCATGATCACCGCGCTCGGCACCGGCATCGGCAAGGACGATTTCGACCCGACCAAACTGCGCTACGGCAAGATCATCATCATGACCGATGCCGACGTGGACGGCTCGCACATACGCACCCTGCTGCTCACGTTCTTCTTCCGCCACATGAACGAGCTGATCCTGCGCGAACGGGTTTTCATCGCGCAGCCCCCGCTCTTCCGCATCAAGAAGGGCAAGAGCGAGAAGTACATCAAGGACGAAAAGGACCTCACCAAAGAGCTGACCCGGCGGGCTACCGAAAACCTGACGCTCGAGATCCACGCGACCGGCAATGGAAGCGGGCCCAAGGCAGTGCTCGAAGGCACCGAATTGCGCGCGTTTCTGCTTAACCTGGATGAGTACGAAAAGATGTTCCACAAAGTGGAACGCCGGCTGCGCGACGCGCGCGTGGTGGAAGTGCTGGGCAACATCGAGCTGCGCGTGGATCACAAGGGCGAGTTCCAGGAAGAAGCCAACCTCAAGCCCGTGTTCGAGGCGCTCGAGAAACTGGGCCTCAAGCCCGAGATGCGCCGGGACGAAGAGCATTCTTCCTACGCGGTGGTCTACCATGACCAGACCAATGCCGAGCGGTCGGTGGGCCTGGCGCTGGCGGCGCAGCCCGAATTCCGGCGCTATCGCGCGCTGGGCCGCATCATCGCCCGCTATAACGATCCGCCCTTCGTGGTGGTCAAGGACGAGAACCGCGAAGCGCGCAAGGACTGGCGCGCGCTGCTCGATTACGTGATGACCGAAGGCAAGAAGGGCTCCGACGTGCAGCGCTACAAAGGCCTCGGCGAAATGAACGCCGAACAGCTTGCCGAAACCACCATGAATCCGGAAAAGCGCACGCTGCTCTCGGTTCGCCTGGAAGACGCGGTGAAATGCGAAGAGATCTTCTCCACGCTGATGGGCGAAGACGTAGAAAGCCGCCGCAAATTCATCGAAGACAACGCGCTGGATGTGAAGAATTTGGACGTGTAAGCGCCGGTTTTCCGATGGTACCCTTGGCATTCCAAGGGTCGGGGATATCCTCCGAAACGCCGATGAGCATCAACGATTTGACTGGCATTCTCTCGAACGTAGCGAGCGTCTGTCTACTCGTAATGCAGAACCGTATTTTCAAAGAGCAGAACAAAATCTTTGCTGCTCAGTCAGGGGTGTCCAAGATGCCGCCTGATGCAACAACGATGCCATTTGTCCGCCGCTACTGGCCCATGCTCGTCATGTTTGTCCTGATTTTGGCGAACCTGTGCGCAACTGGTTTGAACATCTACGACCGCCATCATCCGACCGTCGGAAATGGACCATCGAGTGTGGCCCCTATATCAGAGGCACCGACCAAGTTTCTACTGACTGTCGGCCCTCCCGACATATTCATCTCGCCGAACAGCCTTACGGGGGTTTTGATCACAGCGTCAATATGGAACGTTGGTAAGCCGAGCATCGCGACTCAATGGTCTCTGACAGTCATACCGCGCAACGGGCTCGTCCCCGTTACGCGTGATTCCATTCCAATAAATCTGGCAGGGCTTAGAGTTGGGGGGGGCTAATTCTGGCTTTGCGGTTTCCGAGGACGAGGACATTAGCATCAAAACAAGACGGCAAAAAGTCACAGAAACACCCGTTAACGGGTCTGCGAGATTCTATATCCCTCTACCTCAGGCCGTCGTCGAAAAAAGCTCGATCAAGTTGTCAGTAAGAGATTTGAGTGGCTCGGAGTTCAGCGCAATATACTCCCCAAACTAAAGCTTTGCGCTTCGCGTTGCGCGCTGACGTCCCGATCCGCCATCAAGGCGCGCTCGACTTGAGTTCCTCGCGAATGATGCGTCGCAGCGTGTCCTCGAGCCGCGGCGCTTTTCCCTCCAGGTATTCCCGCAACGCCGCGTTGATTAGGGTTTGATAGCCGGTCGCACCACCGGATTGCTCCGCCATCTCGAAAAAGCGATCCACAATTTCCTGGTCGAGCCGGATCGTGATCCGCGTTTTGCCCTCCGGCTCGGGCTCCGGTGGAACAACCCTGCCCCGTTTGCCCTTGCTGAAATCGTAGCGATCTTTCATAGCCCACAATTCTAGCGTATGCATATCATGTGCATACAGCACAAGTAGGACGTGGCCCGCATGACAGGCCACGAAAACCGATGGCCCGTCCTACCTGCGAGGTAGGATAGACGATCGGTTTGTGTCGTCTGTCAGGCCCACCGCCCCCGTCACCCAACCCGCGCTTGACCATCGCCACTGCTCGTTGGCCTCAACCAGACCAGCCTTTGCCGGGTTGTCCGCCACGTACTCGATCAGATACTCGAGTTCCTCCGCGGACCGTATCCAATGGTCGAATGACTCGTTCTGCCAGAAAGCAGTCCCAGTGCGGCCAAGAATGGTGTTGGCGACTCGACCGGTTCTCCCTTTGAGCCACCGCATGATGGCCGCCAATTCCGTATGCGGTTGGAAGATCACGTGGACGTGATTGGGCATGACTACCCACGCGAGGAGTTCGTAAAATCGGCGAGCCCTCTCACCATACCGGAGAGCCTCCACAAACATACAAGCGACTCGCGAATCTTGCAACCAGGCGGGACCGCAATGCGCACGGTCGAGGCGCTCGTCCTGTTCCAACAGGCGCGGTAGGACGGACGATCGGTTCGTGTCGTCTGTCAAGGCGGCGTGCTCGCGCGAACGGTCGCCGGCTACGCAAGACGCCACTTTGTCCCATTCATCACCGGAAAACGATCCAGCTAATCGCCACGTCACGAACACAGCGGCGTCCTCCGGAATCCAGTGAGGCAGGTGTCTGCGCGTGAAGGCCATCGTGGTAGGACAGACGATCGTTCTTCGTCGTCTGTCAAAGTTCGTGCGTTAACGAGGCATGACAGACGACAAAACCCGATCGTCTGTCCTACCGAAGGTGTAGTCTCCCGCCAGCGCCGGGTTTCTCCAAGAAACGTGCACGCCAGCCGCGCAATTCCCATCCCTCCCAAAACCGGTTAATATAAGGCATTGACACCCAGAAGTCTGCTGGGGCTTTCCCTGCGCATGGAGGGCTACCATCCATTTCCGCGAACGATGTTCGCGACAATCAGGATATCCGCATGAGTACTATCGCAATTCATCCCATTCACCGGGCGGTGCGCTTCTATGAAGCGCCCATCGGCAAGAAAGCCGTCATGGCGATCACCGGCGTCATGCTGGTCGGCTACGTGTTCGCCCACCTGCTGGGCAACCTGCAAATCTACTCTTCCGATGCCGAGCAGATCAACCGCTATGCCGGCTTTCTGCACAATCCGGCCAACGCGGCGGCGCTGTGGGCGGCGCGCAGCGTGCTGCTGCTGGCCGTGGCGCTTCACATTATCGCGGCCACTCAACTCTGGCTGCAAAACCGCGCGGCGCGGCCGATCGGCTATGTGAAGAAGGCCGACCTGCCCGCGTCTTACGCGGCGCGCACGATGATCTGGAGCGGCCCCATCGTAGGCGCCTTCGTGATCTTCCACGTGCTTCATCTCACGGCGGGTAAGGTCTTGGAGTTGCGCGAGTTGGGGCCGAACATGCCCGACGTGCGCTACAACGTGATCACCGGTTTCTCCAATCCGTGGATCTCGGGGTTTTACATTCTGGCCATGATCCTGCTGTGCCTGCACCTGTACCACGGCATGTGGAGCATGTTCCAGTCGCTCGGCATCAGCCATCCGCGCTACACGCCGCTGGTCAAGAAGGCGGCGGCCGTACTGGCGATAGCGGTCGCGGTGGGTAATTGTTCGATCCCCATCGCGGTGCTGACCGGGTTGCTGACGTATTAAGGAGGCCACATGGAACTCGATTCAAAATGTCCGACAGGTCCGATTGAGACACGTTGGGACCGGCACCAATTCAGCCTCAAGCTGGTGAATCCGGCCAACAAGCGCAAGTACACGATCCTGGTGGTGGGAACCGGCCTCGCCGGCGGATCCGCGGCCGCCTCACTGGCCGAGCTAGGCTACAACGTCAAGTGCTTCTGCTTCCAGGATTCGCCGCGGCGCGCGCACTCCATCGCCGCGCAGGGCGGCATCAACGCCGCCAAGAATTATCACAACGATGGCGACAGCGTGTACCGCCTGTTTTACGACACGGTGAAGGGCGGCGATTTCCGCGCCCGCGAATCGAACGTCTACCGACTGGCGCAGGTCAGCCTCAACATCATCGACCAGTGCGTGGCGCAGGGCGTGCCGTTCGCACGCGAGTATTCCGGCTACCTGGATAACCGCAGCTTCGGCGGCGCGCAGGTTTCGCGCACATTCTACGCCCGCGGGCAGACCGGGCAGCAGTTGCTGCTGGGCGCTTACCAGGCTCTCGAACGGCAGATCGGCGCCGGCGCGGTGGAGATGTTTCCGCGCACGGAAATGCTCGACCTGATCGTCATCGACGGCCATGCGCGCGGTATTGTGACGCGCGACCTGATGACCGGCAAAATCGAGTCGCATCTGGGCGACGCGGTGGTGCTCGGCACCGGCGGCTACGGCAACGTATATTACCTATCCACCAACGCCAAAGGCTCCAACGCTACCGCCATCTGGCGCGCGTACAAGCGCGGTGCGCTGTTCGGCAATCCCTGCTTCACGCAGATTCACCCGACGTGCATTCCGGTCTCCGGCGATTATCAATCCAAACTCACGCTGATGAGCGAGTCGCTGCGCAACGACGGCCGGGTGTGGGTGCCGGCCAAGAAGGACGACACGCGGCCGGCCAGCCAGATTCCGGAAGCCGAGCGCGACTACTACCTGGAGCGCCGCTATCCGAGTTTCGGCAACCTGGTGCCGCGCGACGTGGCTTCGCGCAACGCCAAGGCGGTCTGCGATGAAGGCCGCGGCGTGGGCGGGACCAAGCTCGCCGTATATCTCGATCTTCGCGACGCCATCGACCGCCTGGGCAAGCACGTCATCAAAGAGCGCTACGGCAACCTGATCGACATGTACGAGCGCATCGCCGGCGAAGATCCTTACCAGGAGCCGATGCGCATCTACCCGGCCATCCACTACACTATGGGCGGCCTTTGGGTGGACTACAACCTGATGTCCACCATTCCCGGCCTGTATGTGATCGGCGAGGCCAATTTCTCCGACCATGGCGCCAACCGCCTGGGCGCCAGCGCGCTGATGCAGGGCCTGGCCGACGGCTACTTCGTGCTGCCCAATACCATCAACGACTACGTGGCCTCGACCAAGCTCGAAAAGGCCGATGCCAACAACGCGGCCGTGCGAGACGCCGAAGAGCAGGTGTTGCAAACCACCAGCAAGCTACTGCATAACAAGGGCACGCGCTCGGTGGATTCTTTCCACCGCGAGCTGGGCAAGCTGATGTGGGAGTACTGTGGCATGTCGCGAACCGCGGAAGGGCTGAAGCTGGCGCTTTCGAAGATTCCCGGTTTGCGCGAACAGTACTGGCGCGAGGTGAAGGTGCTGGGCTCGGGCGAAGAGCTGAACCAGTCGCTCGAAAAGGCCGGCCGAGTGGCGGATTTCTTCGAGCTGGCGGAATTGATATGCCTGGATGCGCTGGAGCGCAACGAATCCTGCGGCGGCCATTTCCGCGAGGAATACCAGACGCCGGAAGGCGAAGCCGCGCGCGATGACGCACACTATTCTTACGCCGCGGCATGGGAATTCCGCGGGGTGGGCAACCGGCCCGACCTGCACAAGGAGCCGCTCACCTTCGAATACGTACACCCGGCGCAGAGGAGCTACAAGTAATGAAAATCATCCTCCACATCTGGCGGCAGCGGAACGCGGACGACAAGGGCCGCATGGCGCGCTACGAAGTCCCCAATGTCAACGAGCACATGTCGTTCCTGGAAATGCTGGACGTTCTCAACGAGGACCTCATCGCCAAGGACGAAGAGCCGGTGGCGTTCGACCACGATTGCCGCGAGGGCATCTGCGGCATGTGCGGCTCGATGGTGAACGGTGTGGCTCACGGGCCGAAGCCCGGCACCACGCTCTGTCAGCTTCACATGCGGTTCTTCAAGGACGGTGACGAGTTGTACCTGGAGCCATGGCGCGCGCGCGCGTTCCCCATCGTGAAGGACCTGGTGGTGGACCGTAGCGCGTTCGACCGCGTAATGGCCGCCGGCGGTTTTATTTCGGTAGCGACCGGCAGCGCTCCCGACGGCAATGCCATCCTCGTGCCGAAGGAAGATGCCGACCGCGCCATGGATGCGGCCGCCTGTATCGGCTGCGGCGCGTGCGTCGCCATGTGCCCGAATGCCTCGGCGTCGCTGTTTCTGGCCGCCAAGATTTCGCACCTCGGCCTGCTGCCGCAGGGACAACCCGAGCGCCACGAACGCGCCGTGGCTATGGTGGCGCAAGCCAACCAGGAACTATTCGGAGCCTGCACCAATATCGGCGAATGCGAAGCCGTTTGCCCCAAGGAAATCAAGCTGGAAGTGATCGCCAGAATGAACCACGATTTTCTGCTGGCCAAATTGGCCGGGCGGGGAGCGGCGGAAGAGGGCTGAGCCTGCGGGCGTACATACTATCGGTCGGATACGAGGTGCCGCACGTCCTTCACCAGAAGGAACAGGTGCAGCGAATCGGTGGGCGAAGGGACAAAGTCGAAGCGCGCATAGAAACTCCTGGCTTGCTCGTCCTTGGCATGGACCGCGAACGCTCGAATTCCGGCGATGTCGGCGGCCTGCAACGTGCGTTCGAGAGCGTCTCTTAACAGCGCCTTGCCCACGCCCTGCCCTTGCCATCGGCGATCCACCGCCATGCGCGCCAGCAAGATAATTGGGACCGGATGCAGCGCCAGGCCCTTGGTCAGGCGCTGTGGCGCTTCCTCGTGGCTCACCTGGCCTACCGTCAAGGTGTGGTAGCCAACAACAACGTCACCATCCAAGCCGATGTACGTTTGGGCGGCGCCCGCTTGCTGACTCTGCCAGGCGTAGCGGGTCAGGTATCGGTTCAATGGCTCCCGGCCGCAGTCGAAGTCTTCGACCGGGTGATCGCGCCGTAGCTTCTCAACGCGCCGAGGAGGGGTCACCGAGCGGGGCCGGCATCAAAGAATCCAGGTTCATTCAGCAGCCGCTTCAATCGAGGCAGGGGGCGCGGAGGCGCATCTAGCGCAGCGATGAATGCTTTCCACTGAGGAGCGTTGAGAACGAATTCCCGGCGGTCCGCCAGCGCCTCGTCGGCGCGGGCCAGCGCACTTTCGAGAACGAATTCGCTCACTGAACGTTGCGTCGCCGCCGCCGCCGCTCGCAGCGTCATTTTGGCATCCAGTGTAATCCGTAGATCCAACTTTTCGGTCCGCCCGGTGCGTGTCGGCATGGCTCCATCCCTTCACCTTGAGGATAGCGCTCTACGCCAGACAATGTCAAGACAACCGCAGCCGACCGTTACCTGCCCGGCCGCAAACGCGGGCCCAACTGCCCGCATTTCGGCAATTGGCCTTAGCCCGTCTCGCCGGCCGCCAGCTAACCCACTGAAACGGCGTACACTGCCCATCTGGCAGATCCCGTGCACTCTACCCCGGCAACCCATGCTACGGATTACGATTCACGACAGCGCCCGCGAGCTGCGGATCAAGCTCGAAGGCAAGCTTTCCGGGCCGTGGGTGGAGGAGTTGCGCCAATGCTGGCGGACGGCATCCTCGACCACCGCCGGTCGGATCACGTCGCTCGACTTAGGCGAAGTGGATTTCGTCGACGCCGCGGGGCAATCGCTGCTCGCGGAAATGCACCGGCAGGGCGTGCGGCTGGACGCGGCCACACCCCTCATTCAAGCGCTGGTGGAAGAAGGCATAGGCCGGGCGGGCTGTGCTACGGTTGAGGAACAACCGGCTGGCAGTCCCCATGTTTCCCTCTTCCGCGACAGGTCCGGCGACCGTTAAGGCGCGTTTCGAAGCGCTGCTGGAAGTTGCCGAATCGATCTCCACCGAGCGCCAACTCGCCACTTTGTTCAGCGAGCTGAGCCGCTCGCTGAAGCGCCTTGTCGAGTTCGACTACATCACCCTCACCCTGGTGGATTTCGAGCAACGGGTGGTTCGCGTGCACATCCTGGAAACCGACCAGCCGCTGACCGGCGAGCTTCCGGGCCCGCTGGCTTTTTCCGAGACACCGACCATGGTGGCGCTCGAATCCGGGCGCCCATACTACGTGCCGCGCATGGGCCCCGAAATGCCGTTTGGGAGGCTGCGTGAGATCCTGGCCGCCAACCGCGTCGAATCGTTCTGCGTGTTGCCATTGCGCACCGCGCAACGCCAGATCGGCGGACTGACCTTCGGATCGACCAAAACGGACGCCTATAGCGCCGAGACAATCGAGTTCATGCAGCAGGTGGCGCACCAGGTGTCGGTAGCCGTTGATAATGCGCTGAACTTCGAAGCGGCCCGGACCTACGAGCTGGCGCTGGCGCGCGAGCGCGACCGGCTACGGGCGCTGCTCGAAATCAACAATGCGGTGGTGAGCTCGGTGGCCAGCAAGGAGTTGTTCCGCTCGGCCTCGGCCTCGCTGCGCCGCGTCTTCGGATTGGATTACACGAGCCTGCTGCTGCTCGATGCGGAAAGCGGCGACCTGCGGGTGGCGGCGCTCGATTTTCCGGATGGCACGGGTGAACTCCGCGAAGACACGCTGGTGCCGATGGCCGATTCCGTGGCCGGACACGTGTTCCGCACGCGCCAAGGCCGCATTTTCAGCTTCGACGAAATGCATGCCCTGGCGCCGGCCACCGCCCGGGTAATGGCGGTGGAGGGCGTGCGGTCGTTCTGCGCGATGCCGCTGGTGGCGCGCGGCGAGACCCTGGGCGTCCTGACGGTTGGTTCGCGGCGCGACCAGTTCTTCTCCCAGGGCGACATGGATTTCTATACGCAAGTGGCGGGGCAGGTGGCGATCGCGCTCGACAACGCGCTTTCCTACCGGCGGATCGAGGAGCTGAACTCACGGCTCGCGGAAGAAAAGGTTTACCTCGAAGACGAAATCCGCACCGACAGCCGCTTTGAGGAAATCATCGGCCAGAGCCGCGCGCTCAAGGCCAATCTGAAGCAGGTGGAGACGGTGGCGCCGACCGATTCCACGGTATTGATTTGCGGCGAGACCGGCACCGGCAAGGAACTGCTGGCGCGGGCAATCCATAATCTGAGCTCGCGCCGCCAGGGCACCTTCGTCAAGCTGAATTGCGCCGCCATCCCCACCGGGCTGCTCGAAAGCGAAATGTTCGGCCACGAGAGAGGCGCGTTCACCGGCGCCATCGCACAGCGTATCGGCCGTTTCGAGCTGGCCCACCGCGGCACCATGTTTCTGGACGAAGTGGGCGAGATTCCGCTCGAACTCCAGACCAAGCTGCTGCGCGTGCTGCAAGAGCGCGAATTCGAGCGGCTGGGCAGCTCCCGCACCATCCGCACCGATGCGCGCCTGGTGGCCGCCACCAATCGCGACCTGGCCGCCATGGTGGATGAGCGGCAATTTCGCGCCGACCTCTATTACCGGCTCAACGTGTTTCCCATCACCGTGCCGCCATTGCGCGACCGCCGCGAGGACATTCCCCTGCTGGTCCGCTATTTCGTACAACAGAACGCACGGCGGATGAACCGGCGCATCACCTCGATCCCAGCCGAAACCATGGAGGCGCTGACGCGCTATCACTGGCCGGGCAACATTCGCGAACTGGCCAACTTCATTGAGCGCGCGGTGATCCTCTCGCCCGGATCGGCGCTGCACGCGCCGGTGCGCGAGTTGAAGCGCGCTTCGGGCGGTGGCGGCGCGGTAGTGACTCTGGCCGCGGCGGAGCGCGAAGCCATCGAGCGCGCGCTGCGGGAATCCGGCGGGAAGGTGGGCGGCGCCGATGGGGCCGCCGCCAGGCTCGGCATGAAGCGCACCACGCTGCAAGCCAAGATGCGCAAGCTGGGCGTGGCAAAGTAATGTGGCGCAGGCCCCCGGCCTGCGTTGACGGCCCGACGCACTTGAAACTGCGTTTGGTGATTCTTCCTGCGGGTGCCCTTCGTCTGCCGTTCGCAGGCCGGGGGCCTGCGCCACTACGCCGCCATTTGGGCCGGTGCCGAAATGCGGGCAGTGCGAATGCTCACTAGTCCAATGAAACCAGTTGGATACAATGGCCCGCACGCTGCATTTTAGAATTGTCTATAGGACGCGCTGGATGACTATGAAACCTAGGGTTTTCGTTTGGCTGGCGCTGGCGCCATTGGCCCTGGCGCAGGATTCCGCGCCGCTGAAGCTCACGCTGCACGACGCGGTGGTTCTGGCTCTGCGGCAGAACCCGCAGGTGATCCTGGCCAATCTGAACGTGGCGCAAAGCACCCAGGATAGCCGCGTCGCCCGCTCCGGACTGTTGCCGCAGGTGGGTGCGGGGATCGGTGAATCGGTCGAGCGGCTGAACGTGGAGGCGCTGTTCGGAGAGCCGTTCCCGGGCATTCCGCAACACATCGGGCCATTCTGGGTGTCGCAAGGCGGCATCCGGTTCAGCGCGCCCTTGGATCTCACGCTGTGGCGGCGCTACCGTGCCGCGCAAACCGGAATCACGGCCGCGCACGCGCAGGAAATGACGGCGCGCGAGGAAAGCGTGCTGCTGGTAGTTTCGCAATACCTCGGCTGCCAGCGTTCGGCGGCCGACGTGGAGGCCGCGCAGGCGCTTGAGACGCTGGCGCAGGCGCTTTACGACCAGGCGGCCGATTTGCAGAAGAACGGCGTGGGCACCGGCATCGATACGCTGCGCGCCAACGTGCAATTGCAAAACGAGAAGCAGCGCGTGATCGTGACCCGCACTCAACTCGAGACCGGGCTGTTCGCGCTGGGCCGCTTATTGAGCGTCGATCCGCAGCGAAAAGTCGAGTTGGCCGACCAGGTGCAATTCTTCCAAACGCCCGACGTTTCCGCCGATCAGACTCTGGAGCACGCCTATGCCACGCGTTCCGAGCTGCGCCAGATCGCCGCGCAGATGGCGCAGGCGCAACTGGGCCTCAAGGCCGCCGAAGAAGAGCGGCTGCCGAAGCTGACGCTGAGCGGCAATTGGTCGGAGCAGGGCCTCACGCCCGCGAGCGCCATTCCGGTTTACCAATACCAGGCCAGCCTGGATGTCCCGATCTTCACCGGCGGGCGGATCGAAGCCGAGCGGGCCAAAGCGGAAATCACCCTGCGCCAGCTCAAGCAGCAGGAGCAGGCGGCGCGAGACTCGATCGCGCTGGAAGTGAAGACCTCCATCGCGCAACTCGTAGCGGCGCGCAACGAAGTCAACGTGGCCAATCTGGGAGTGGATCTGGCGCGGCAGGAAGTGGACCAGGCGCGCGACCGCTTCCAGGCCGGGGTTGCCAACAACATCGAAGTGGTGACCGCGCAGAACGAGCTGGCGCGCGCCAACGATAACCAGATCGCGGCGCTCTACCGCTATAACCAGTCACGGGCCGACTTGGCGCACGCCGCCGGGCAGATGGAGACGCTCTACGGAAAGTAGGCACATCAATCCGTGGATTATCGCGTTCACGGTGATGCTGGCAACCTTCATGGAGGTGCTGGACACCAGCGTGGCGAACGTGGCGCTGCCGCACATCGCGGGCAACCTCTCGGCATCCACCGATGAAGCCACCTGGGTGCTGACTTCGTACCTGGTTGCCAACGCCATCATCCTGCCGATGGGCGGCTGGTTCAGCATGCTGATGGGGCGCAAGCGGTTCTACATGATCTGCGTAGCGCTGTTCACCATCAGCTCGTTTTTGTGCGGCCTGGCGCCGACGCTGGGCTCGCTGATTTTCTTTCGCGTGCTGCAAGGCATCGGCGGCGGCGCATTGCAGCCCATGTCGCAGGCTATCCTGGTGGAAACCTTCCCGCGCGAAAAGCAGGGCATGGCGATGGCGGTGTTCGGCATGGGCGTGGTGCTGGCGCCGGTGATCGGCCCCACGCTGGGCGGCTGGCTCACCGACGATTTCTCCTGGCGCTGGATCTTCTTCATCAATATTCCGGTGGGCGTGCTCTCGCTGCTGATGACCAAAATGCTGGTGTTCGACCCACAGTACCTGGTGCGCCGGAGTTTCCGCGACGGTCTCAAAATCGACTACATGGGCTTTGGCCTGCTGGCGCTCGGGCTGGGCTCGCTCGAAGTGGTGCTGGATGAAGGGCAGAAGGAAGACTGGTTCAGTTCGCAGTTCATCGTCGGGTTCGCCATCGTGGCCGCGGTGTGTTTGGTGTGGGTGGTGTTCTGGGAGTTGCGGCACGAGCACCCGGTGATCGATTTCCGCGTGCTCAAGATCCGCAATTTTATGTTGGGCACGCTGGCCATGCTGGTGCTGGGCTTCGTGCTCTATGCCAGCACCATGCTGCTGCCACTGCTGTTGCAAACGCTGCTGGGCTACACCGCCATGCTGAGCGGGCTGGTGCTCTCGCCGGGCGGCCTGGTGGTGATCGTCTGCATGCCGCTGGTGGGCATTCTGCTGCGCTATTTCCAGGCCCGCTGGCTGGTGATCTTTGGCGTGCTGGTGTCGGCCAGCGGCCTCGTGATCATGTCCAGGTTCAACCTTTATATCGATTACGGGACCGCGGTCTGGAGCCGCATGGTGCAGAGCGCCGGCATGGCTTTCCTGTTCGTGCCGATCAGCGTGGCGGCGGTGGCGATGGTCCCTAGGGACCGCATGAACTACGCCACCGGCTTGTTCAACCTGGCGCGCAACATCGGCGGCAGCTCCGGCATCGCCACCGTAACTACGCTGCTGGCGCGGCGGTCGCAGATGCACCAGCAGGTGTTGGTGTCGCATCTGACTCCGTATGACCCGGCGTACCGTAACGCTATCGAGCACACCACGCAACTGCTGCACGCGCATGGGGCCAGTATGCCAGACGCAGCCAGGCAGGCGGGCGGACTTCTGTATGGCGGCCTGCTGCGCCAGGCCGCCATGCTGTCCTTCGCCGATGCGTTCTGGGTGATGGCGGTGCTGTTTGTTTTAATTATTCCTTTGATGTTTTTGATGAAGCGGACCGGGCCTATGCATGGCCCGTTGGCGATGGAGTAACATAATGGCCGAATCGAAAGTCGCAATGCCGGAAACGGAAGAGAAGCCCGCCGTGGCGGAGCCGCAAACGAAATCGCCGGTGCGGATTGTGGTGGCGATCCTGCTGGTGATCGCGATTGGGGCGGGGCTGTGGGCCTACTATCATTACCGCGACCGCGTCTCAACCGATGATGCGGAAGTGGACGGGCACGTCAGCGCCATCGCACCCAAGATCAGCGGCAACGTGATCGACGTGCTGGTGAGGGACAATCAGCCGGTTAAAGCGGGAGACGTTCTGGTGCGCATTGACCCGCGCGACTACCAGGCGCGGGTGGATCAGGCGAAGGCCACGCTGGCGGAGGATGAGAGCAAGTTGCGCGCGGCGCAGGTGGGCGTGCCGCTGAGCGATCTCGTCACCGAATCCGGCGAAACGTCGGCTTCGGCCGGCGTAGGGGACGCGCAAGCGGAGCTCGACCGCGCCCGCCTGGTCTACGAACAGGCCTCCAGTTCCGATCTGGCTTTTGCCGAAGCCAACGTGCACGCCCGCCAGGCCAACAACGATCGCGCACAGGCCGACCTGGCGCGAATGAAGCCGCTGGTGGACAAAGCCGAAATCTCGCAACAGCAGTACGACGCCTATGTGGCGGCGGCCAAAGTGGCCGATAGCGAACTGAAGGCCGCGCAGGAGAAACTGGCCTCGGCCGGGAAGGATGCAGCGATCAAGAAAGCCTCGCTGGCGGCCGCCGAAACCCGCGTTGCGCAGGCGAACGCGCAGCTCTCCACCTCGGTGGCGAACCGCAAACAGGTGGCCATTCGCACGGCGGACGCGGGCACCGCGCAGGCGGTTGTCGAGTCCGCGCGCGCTACGCTCGAAGCGGCCGAGTTGCAACTCAGTTACGCCACCATCATCGCGCCCATGGATGGCGTGGTGACGCGCAAGAGCGTGGAAATCGGCCAGATCCTGCAACCCGGCCAAGGCATCATGACCCTGATCCCGCTGAGCGACACCTGGGTCACCGCCAATTTCAAGGAGACCCAACTCGCCCAGGTGCATGCCGGCCAGCGGGCGGAAATTCACGTGGATATGTACGGCGCCACCATCGACGGCCATGTGGATTCGATTGCCGGCGCCACCGGCGCGAGCATGAGCCTTTTGCCGCCGGAAAACGCCACCGGCAACTTCGTCAAAGTGGTGCAACGCATTCCGGTGAAGATCCTGGTAGACCGCCATGAGGGCGTCGTGCTGCGGCCGGGCATGAACGTGAACGTGACGATCTACACGAAGTAGGCCATCGCCTTTTGTGGCCTGTCGCTGCCGGCGAAAGACAGGCGACACAATCCGATGCCTGTTTGAATGTATAAGGGCTGAAATGGAAAAGGGTTCTCTCGCCGGCGGGCAGATTGTCGAGGAAGACAAGCTGCGAGCGACGCACGACGCGCTGCGTCAGTGGGCCGGAAAACGCCAGGAGCCTTGGCGCGGCTTGCAACCGTTTGCGGCCGAGTTGCAGATGGGGCACCCGGCGCCGAGCGGCGCTTCAGGAAGCTCTTCTGTGTGCAGGGAAAGTTCCGTTCCCCTTGACAAGCCCTTATCATGGATGTCCTACCACCACGGCATTTTCGCCGGACAACATGTCCCGCCAACTATGCGCAGAGGCATATCGGTCTGCTCAGAAGAGCTTAGAATAGTCGGCGATGCCTCTTTCCGCTTCCGATCTGCTGCTTCTGGGACAGTACGACACGCCCACGATTTCCAACGTAATCGAGCTGTTTGAGGTACGGGCGCGTCGCGAGGGTTTCATGGACGGGCGGATCCGCGCCTGTTTCGCGGAGATGGGACCGATCGTGGGCTACGCTTCGACGGCCACCATGCGGACCGCGCACCCGCGCGCCGAGGCCGACGTTTACAACGGCTTGGACGAACAGGTGGCGCGCTTCGCCGAGTTGCCGGGGCCGGCGATCGTGGTCTTCCAGGACCTGGACGAACCGCCGGTGGGCGCCACTTTCGGTGAAGTGATGTGCGCCAGCTACCAGTGCTTCGGCGCGCTGGGCGTCATCACCAACGGTCCGGCGCGCGATCTGGAGCAGGTGCGGCGGCTGGGCTTCCGGGCGTTCTCGGACGGCGTGGTTTCGTCTCACGCCGAAAGCCATATCACATCACTCCACCAGCCGGTCCAGGTGGGCGGGATGCTGGTGCGGCCGGGGGACCTGCTGCACGCCGACGCCAACGGAGTCTGCGGCATTCCGGAGACCATCGCGGCGGATGTGGCGCACGCCGCGCAGGAATTCGTGGCGGCCGAAGCGGTCTGTATCGATTGCGCCCGCAGTTGGAATCACGACGTGGTTGCGTATGCGGCCGCCCGGCGCGAGATGGCGGACCGCATCGCCGCGCTGGGCAAACGGGTGCGGGCCAAGCGGAGTGGGGCAGGTCCCCGACCTGCCGAGTAATTGGCCCGAGCAGGCCGGGGGCCTGCTCCACGGCGCGCCACAGGGGATAATGGAACCGGAGGCACGAAGCCTGTGGCAACCATGACGTCGCCAATTTCCATTTCGCTCCAAAACGAGAAGAACCCCTGGATCGCCGCCGCGGCGCGGTTCGACGAGGCCGCCCTGCGGTTGAAGCTGGACGAGGGCATCTGCAAGGTGCTGCGCGCGCCGAACAAGGAAATCACCGTCAACATTCCGGTGCAACTGGACGATGGACGGATCGAGGTGTTCACGGGCTACCGGGTGCAGCACTCGCTGGCACGCGGGCCGGGCAAGGGCGGAATCCGCTTCGCGCCGGACGTAACGCTGGACGAAGTGCGGGCGCTGGCATCGTGGATGACCTGGAAATGCGCGGTGGTCAACATTCCGTTCGGCGGCGCCAAGGGCGGCGTGATCTGCGATCCGCACCTGCTGTCGGACATGGAACTGGAGAAGCTGACGCGGCGTTACACGGCGGAGATCATCGATTTTCTAGGGCCCGAGCGCGACGTGCCGGCGCCGGACGTCAACACCAACGAGCAGGTGATGGCGTGGATCATGGACACCTACTCGATGCACGCGCGGCACACCACGACGGCGGTGGTGACGGGCAAGCCGGCTTCGTTGGGCGGCTCGCGCGGTCGGCCGGAAGCCACCGGACGGGGCTGCATGATCGTCACCCTGCAGGCGCTGAAGCGGATGGGCCTGGCGCCGTCGGACTGCCGGGTGGTGATCCAGGGATTCGGCAACGTGGGCGGCATGGCGGCGCGGCTGATGGCGGCGATGGGCTTCAAGATCGTTTGCATCATCGAATACGATGGCGCGGTTTACAATCCGCGGGGCCTCGATATCGCGGCGTTGCAGAAGCACCGCAAAGAAACGGGGTCCGTCGCCGGATTCGGCGGTGGCGAAGCGATCGACAAGACCGAGGCCATGTTCCTGGAGTGCGACGTGCTTCTGCCGGGGGCGACGGAGAACGTGATTACGTCGCTGAACGCGGACCGCATCCGCTGCAAGATTCTGTGCGAAGGCGCCAACGGCCCGACCACGCCTCTGGCGGATGAAGTACTTTTCGACAAGAAGGTTTTCGTGATTCCCGACATTCTGGCCAATGCCGGCGGGGTGACGGTCTCGTATTTCGAATGGGTGCAGGACCGGCAGGGCTTCTTCTGGAACGAGCAACTGGTGAACACGCGCCTCGAAGAGATCATGGTGGAGAGCTTCGACGCGGTGGTGGAGTTCGCGGAAAAGCACCAGGTGAATAACCGGACCGCGGCATACATGCTGGCGCTCGACCGGGTGGCCGCGGCGATCAAGCTGCGAGGGATTTACGCGTGAGAGAACATTGGCCACGGATAAACACAGATGAACACAGATAGAAAAACGAAAGTCTTATCTGTGTTTATCTGTGTTCATCTGTGGCTCGGAATGAAATGTTTCAGCTCCGGTAGGTGCGATGCCGGCTGACGCTTCGACGCCGCTGATGCGGCAGTACAACAGCATCAAGCAGCAGGTGCCGCACGCCCTTTTGATGTTCCGGCTGGGCGATTTCTACGAGCTGTTCTTCGAGGACGCGGTGATCGCCGCGCGCGACCTGGAGATCACGCTCACCTCTCGCAACAAGGAAAAAGGCGCGGCGATTCCGATGTGCGGCGTGCCGTACCACGCGGCGGAAGCCTACATCGCGCGGCTGATCCAGAAGGGGCACCGGGTCGCCATCTGCGACCAGATGGAAGACCCGAAGCTGGCCAAGACGCTGGTGAGGCGCGAACTGACGCGGGTGGTAACACCAGGCACGGCGATGGATGCGAGCCTGTTGCGGTCGCACGAAAACAATTACCTGGCGGCGGTGGCGCCGGCAGGGGCTCGGGCGGGCGTGGCGCACGTGGACGTTTCGACCGGCGAGTTTCGGGTGACCGAGATGGATGCGGCGGAAGTGGCGGGGGCGCTGGAGCAACTGGCGGCGAAAGAGGTGCTGTTCCCCGGCGACCTGGCGCCGGCGGCGGCCGCGGACCGCGCGCCGCGCTTCGTGCGGACCGAGGTCGAGGAATGGGTATTCACCGCGGATTACGCGGGCCGCACGCTGCGGGATCACTTCGGACTGCTGACGCTGGACGGCTGCGGACTGGGCGGCAGGCCGGCGGCGGTGGGAGCGGCGGGCGCCATTCTGCATTACCTGCGCGAGACGCAGCGGGCGGCGCTCGATCACCTGGACCGGCCCACCTGGTATAACCGCGCCGATTCGATGGTGCTGGACGCGGTGACGGTGCGCAACCTGGAATTGACCGAGCCGGTGTTCGCGGCGGATGTCGAAGCCGCGGGCAGCGCCTCGCAGACGACCGTGCTGGCGGTGCTCGATCAGACGCGGACCGGGATGGGCGGGCGGCTGTTGCGGCAGCGGCTGTTGCGGCCGTCGATGGACGCCGTCGAAATCGAAGAGCGGTTGGGCGCAGTGGGCGAGTTGCTGGAACAGACGATCGCGCACGCGGAGCTGCGCGAGCAACTGGGCGGCATTCTCGACATCGAACGGCTGCTGGCCAAAGTGACGCTGGGGACCGCCGGGCCGCGGGAGATGCTGGCGCTAGGCCGCTCAATCGAAAAGATTCCCACGCTGCGGCGGATGATCGGGACGCGGCAGGGCACGCGCTTGCGCGCCCTCCACGACGGGCTGGACGAGCTGGCGGATGTGGCCAAGCTGCTGCTCGATGCGATCGCCGATGAGCCGCCGCTCAACGTGGCCGATGGTGGGACCATCCGCGCCGGCTTTCACGCGGAGCTCGACGAGCTGCGCGACCTGAAGCAGAATGGCCAACGGTACATCGCGCAGATCGAGACCCGCGAGCGGCAGCGCACCGGAATCGGGTCGCTCAAGGTGCGGTTCAACAACGTGTTCGGATACTACATCGAAATCACGCGCGCCAATCAGCACCTGGCGCCGGCGGATTACGAGCGCAAACAGACGCTGGCTAACGCCGAGCGATTCACCACGCCGGAGCTGAAAGAATACGAACACAAGGTGCTGGACGCGGAGGAGAAGATCCTGAGCCTGGAGAAGGATCTTTTCACCGACGTACGGCGGCGCGCGGGCGCGGAGGCGCAGCGCATTCGGGCTACCGCGGCGGCGGTAGCGGAGCTGGACGTGACAGCGGCGCTGGCGCAGGTGGCGGCGGAGGGCCGGTATCATCGCCCGAAGTTTTCGGATTCGGGCGAGATGCGCATTCTGGCGGGCCGGCATCCGGTGATTGAACGGCTGACGGGCGAGGAAGCGAGCCGCTTCATTCCCAACGATCTGTTCTTGAACAACGGGTCGAACCTGATCGCCATCATCACCGGCCCCAACATGGGCGGCAAATCGACGTACCTGCGGCAGGCGGCGCTGATCGCGATTCTGGCGCAGATGGGCAGCTACGTGCCGGCCGAGGAGGCGGAGCTGCCGCTGATCGACCGCATCTTCACGCGCATCGGCGCGTCGGACAACCTGGCGCGAGGCCGCTCCACGTTCATGGTGGAGATGACGGAGACGGCGGCGATTCTGAACACGGCGACGGCGCGGAGCTTCATCGTGCTGGACGAAATCGGGCGCGGCACGGCGACCTACGACGGCCTGGCGCTGGCGTGGGCGGTGGTCGAGCACATCCACGCGCGGACGCGCGCCAAGACGCTGTTCGCGACGCACTATCACGAACTGACCGAGCTGGCCGAGCAACTGGAGGGCGTGAGCAACCTGCGCGTGACGGTGAAAGAAGCGGGCGATCACATCATCTTTTTGCGCAAAGTGGAGCCGGGCAAGGCGGACCGCAGCTACGGGATTGAAGTGGCGCGGCTGGCGGGGCTGCCGCTGGCTGTCATCGAGCGCTCTCGCGAGGTGCTGAAGCTGCACGAGCGCACGGAACACGCGGTGAGCGCGGAACTAGTGAAAGCGGAGGACGCGGGACCGGTGCAGATCCGGCTCTTCGAGCCGGTGGGATACGGTATCGCGGAGCGCGTCCGCGGGCTTGATTTGGACCGCTTGCGGCCGATCGAGGCGCTGGAATTGTTGGCGGAATTACAGAAAGAGTTGCTGTAGGGGCCGGGCATGCCCGGCCCGCGAGTTCCTACATTTCCAAGCGCTTGGGGATATGATTAGCTGTGTATCAGGGCACGGCTTTAGCCGTGCCGACGAGTCACAGTAAGGAATCGGGCTTTAGCCCCTGGTAATGGCCAAACCTGCGCGCAATGCCCACCCGGACAGGATCGTGAGTTCGGCGCGCGTAGCGAGCGACGAAAAAGGGCGACAGGGGCTAAAGCCCGATGATGCCTGCATCCTGCGGCACGGCTGAAGCCGTGCCCTGATACAAGACACCACGTATTGGGTTGGCGGGGCTAAGTGCCGCCTCACGCTGAAATGTAGACGCTCCGTGGGCCGGGCATGCCCGGCCCCTACAGTGGAGAACGGGCGCGCATCGGAGCCGGGCCCAGAGGGCACCCCGTGAGGGAGCGGTTGCGGCGATTACGAACGCGCGGCGAGAACCAGACATGCGAATTGCGGGCATCATGAGCGGGACGTCGCTGGACGGGATCGACGTGGCGATCGTCGAAGTAGGCGGGCGCCAACCTGTGCGGGTGATCGGGTTCCAATCGACGCCGTATCCGGCGGCGGTGCGAAGAGAGTTGCTGGCGGTATCGAACGCGGCGACGCACACCGGCGCGATTTCGCGGCTGCATTTCGAGTTGGGCGAACTGTACGCGCGCGCGGCGAACCGCGCGATACAAAGCTTCGGGCGGGTCGAACTCATCGGATGCCACGGGCAGACGATTTTTCACGAGGGCCGGCGCAACACGTTGCAGATTGGCGAGCCTGCGGTGATCGCGGAGCGCACCGGCGTGCCGGTAGTGGCGAACTTTCGCGCGCGCGATATCGCGGCAGGAGGCGAAGGCGCACCGCTGGTTCCCTACGTCGATTACCTGCTGTTCCGGCATCCGAAACGGACGCGCACGGCGCTCAATATCGGCGGCATCGCCAATATCACGGTGATTCCGGCGGGCGCGCAGCCTTGCGACGTGGCGGCTTTCGATACGGGGCCCGGCAACATGGTGATCGACGCGTTGGTGCGGGAGCACACGCGCGGCAAACGGAACTTCGACCGCGGCGGCAGGCTGGCCGCGTCCGGGCGCATCCATCACGCGCTGCTCGACGATCTATTGAGCCATCCGTACTATCGCCGCGATCCGCCCAAGAGCACGGGGCGTGAGCAGTACGGCGCGGAGTTTGTGGAACGGATGAAACGGTCGAAGCTGCCGATGCGGGATTTGATTGCCACCGCGACGGCGCTGACCGCAGCCACCATCGCCATCGGCGTGCGAAGAAGCGGCGCGGCGGGCGCGGAACTGATCGTCTCCGGCGGCGGAGCGCACAACCCGCGCATCATGGCGCAATTGGCCGGCTTCCTGCCGGAAGCGGCGATTGCAACGACGGCGGACTACGGAATCGACATCGACGCTAAAGAAGCGGTGGCGTTCGCTATACTCGCGCACCAGACGTGGCAAGGCAGGCCCGGCAATCTGCCCTCGGCCACTGGCGCGCGGCGTCGGGTAGTGCTGGGAAGCATCACTCCCGGCGATTCGGGCGGAGAATCGCGCAGCGGATAGCCCGCGGTTGGCAGGCGAAATCGGAATGGACCCGCAAACCGGGACGCCTGCCCCGCGATTAATGCCGAAGCTCCGGACGCAGGTCGGAGACCCGCGCCACTAGCGACGCAGGTCGGGGACCCGCGCCACTAGCACTAGCGATACACGGGCTGCGCTTCTTGTTGTTGAACGGCTGGCTGCATGGCGACAACCGGTGCCGCTGTAACTTGCATAGCGATTGGATGTCCCACGCGCATGATTCTCCAATCGTACGCGAATTCCTTGCCGCAATCGAGACAAACCACGTAAGTACCCAGGTGCGTGGCATTCTTCGCCGTGATGACGCCGTTTCTCGAGCCGGGCGTCATGGGGAAAGTTGTGCGCGAGTGAGCGCATCCAAACAGCGTGTTAACCAAAGAGTGAAGCATGTCGAGCCCTCCTTTTCGTCATTAGATTAGACACAGCGAGATGGCTGAACGTTGCAGATTGGCGATTAAAGATACTAAATAGCTAGCTCCAGTACTGTTGGTTCATGGCGCGGGATAAATGGGATGTTACAAGCGGGAGGCGATGGATTCGGCTATCTGGCGGCCGTGAAACCGTCCATTTTCAATGAAGATTTCGTTGGTGTGCATGCCGGCGACGATCACACCGGCCAGGTAAATGCCGGGGCGCTCGCTTTCGAGCGTGGCGGGATCGGTGCGCGGCTTCTGTGTAGCGGAATCCAACGAGACTCCCGTGGCGGAGAGGAAGTCGAGGTCGGGACGATAGCCGATCATGGCAAAAACAAAATCGTTCTTTAATGTTTTTTCGCCATCGGGGGTCGCGATGCGAATGGAATCGGGCAGGATTTCCACAACACGCGAATGAAAGTAAGCGCGGATCTCGCCGTTCTTGACGCGATTTTCCAGGTTTGGTCTGATCCAGTACTTAACGCGACTCGAGATCCCTGCTTCGCGGTGAATCAGGGTGACGCGCGCGCCGGTCCAATTCAGCTCCAGCGCGGCGATGGCCGCCGAATTCTGGCCGCCAATCACAGCCACATCGTGGTTGTAATAAGGATGCGGCTCCTTGTAATAGTGCAGAACCTTTTCGAGATCCTCGCCGGGCACGCCGAGCATATTTGGTACGTCATAGTACCCAATGGCCAGCACGATCTTGCGCGTCAGGTAGGCGCGGCGGGCACCGAGACGATCAGTCGAGTGAACTTCGAAGGCGTTGTCGGCGCCGGCGATCGATTCCACGCGCTCATATTGGCGAATGTCCAGTTTGAAATGGTCCGCCACGCGCCGGTAATATTTGAGGGCTTCGTGGCGGTTGGGCTTCTCGTTCAGGCTGGTCATCGGGATGTTGCCGATTTCGAGCAATTCCGGGGTCGTGAAGAAAACCATGTTGGTGGGGTAGTTGTAAAGGGAGTTGACCACGCAGCCCTTTTCGACGATCACGGCCTTGACGCCGCGGCGTTCGAGTTCGATGCCGCAGGCGAGGCCGGTTGGCCCCGCGCCGACGATGAGTGCGTCAAAAGATTCGGTCATCGGAGTGGATGGCATGACACAAGTTTACAGCGGGCCGACGTGGCGCACGCACTCGTGCGCGCAGCGTCGGCACTCTTGCCGACGCCCGGCGCCCCTTGGAAAAAGAGGTATCGAGAAAAGTCTCGACACGGCCCGCACGAGTGCGTGCGCCACGAGGGCTAGCTTAGTTTGCTCTCTAAGTCCCGGTAGACGTTTTCCAGCGCGGCGTCGACTGCCGAGGCATCCTTGCCGCCGCCGTCGGCCATGTCCGGCCTGCCGCCGCCCTTGCCGCCGAGCGCTTGCGCGACCGCGCCCACCAGCTTGCCGGCCTGCACCTTGGCGGTGAGGTCCTTGGTGACAGCGGCCACAATGGCGACATTGCCTTCCTCGCCAGAAGCCAGCACGACCACCGCGGACTTCCACTTGTTGCGCAGCGAATCGGCCAGCGAGCGCATCTGCTGGCGGTCCATTCCTTCGAGCCGCGCGGCCAGCACCCTGGACCCATTCAGCGTGCGCGCCTGCGTTTCCAGCGCGCCGGCCGCGGATTGCGCCAGTTTCTCCTTCAATTGCTTGAGCTGATGTTCGAGCGCGCGTTCATTGGCGAGCAGTTTGGCTACGTGATCGGCAAGCTCGGGCTCGGAAGCGTGAACGATCTCGGCAACGCGGCGCAGGGCGCCGGCGGATTCCTGAAATTGGCGCAGCGCGCCTTCGCCGGTGATGGCTTCAATGCGGCGGACACCGGAGGAGATGCTGCCCTCATAGACGATCTTGCAGAGGCCGATGTCGCCGGTGCGCCGGACGTGTGTGCCGCCGCAAAGCTCCTGGCTGAAACCGGGCACGCTCACGACGCGGACCTGCTCGCCGTATTTTTCGCCGAACAACGCCATAGCACCGGTGGCGATGGCCTGCTCGAGCGGCATGACCGTGGTCGCGACCTCGGTGTTGCGAAGAATCTGCTGGTTGGTGAGCCGTTCGACTTCTTCGATTTCGGCGCTATCCATGGCCGCGTAATGGTTGAAGTCGAAGCGGAGACGGCCGGGGTCCACTACACTGCCGGCCTGTTTCACGTGAGCGCCCAGCACTTGGCGCAGCGAAGCGTGGAGCAGGTGGGTAGCGGTGTGGTTGCGGCGGGTGGCATCGCGCAGCGGCGCTGCCACGCGCGCAAAGAGCGTGTCTCCCACCGAGATCGGCGCATGCGTCGTGATGCGATGGACGATCAGGCCGGGAACCGGGTAGAAGGCAGCCTCGACGTCCGCCACTTTGTTGGCCAGATCCGCATACAGTTCGCCGCGATCGCCGACCTGGCCGCCAGCTTCGGCGTAGAACGGCGTCCGGTCGAGCACCAGTTCAGCTTTGACGGCGCTGGACACGCGATCGAACGGCTGGCCGCCCACCACCAGGCCAATCACGCGCGCCTCGGCTTCCATCTCCGCGTATCCAAGAAACTTGGTGCGTCCCTGTTCGATCAGTTTCTGATAAGCCGGAGCGACGGCGCCTTTTTCGGCACCCTTCCAGCTTGCGCGGGCGCGTTCGCGCTGCTGCTCCATCTCCTGATCGAAGCCGGCACGATCGATGGCGAGCGAGTGCTCGCGCGCCATGTCCTCCTGCTCGTCGAGGGCCAGGCCGTAAGTGTCGTAAAGTTTGAACGAGACAGCGCCGGGAATCAGGCCGGTGACGGATTTAATGGCGTCGTTGAACACCTTCTCCGCCACCAGGAAGGTGGTGGCGTAGCGGTGCTCTTCATCCTTGACCACGCGGGCGACGCGCCCGACGCTTTCCATCAATTCGGGAAACGCCGGCTTCATCAGCTCAGCCACGAAGCCGGTGAGCTGGTAGAGAAACGGCTCCTGCTGGCCGATCATGCGGGCGTTGCGCATGGCGCGGCGCATGATTTTGCGCAGCACGTAGCCCCGGCCTTCATTGGAAGGCAGCACGCCATCGTGAATCAGGAAAGCCGTTGCGCGCGCGTGGTCGGCGGCAATGCGCAGCGCGGTATCGATGCGTGGAACGGGGCCGTAGTCGATATGGAACAACTCAGCCGCTCTATCGATGATCGGCCGGATCAAGTCCGTTTCGTAATTCGAGATCTTGCCCTGGAGCACGGCGCAGGTGCGCTCCAGTCCCATGCCCGTGTCGACCGAGGGGCGCGGCAGGGGAGTGAGCTTGCCGCTCGCGTCGCGGTCGTACTGCATGAAGACGAGGTTCCAGATCTCGACGAAACGATCGCCGGCATCGCCGGGGAATGCGACGTCCTCTTTGCCCGGGTCGGCGGCCGCCGGCCCGAAATCGTAGTAGATCTCCGAGCATGGCCCGCAGGGACCGGTTTCGCCCATCTGCCAGAAGTTGTCCTTTTCGTCGAGGCGGAAAATGCGGTCTTTGGATACGCCCGCCACCTTCTGCCAGAGCTCTTCGGCCTCGTCATCTTCGCGGAAGACGGTGACGTAAAGCTTGTCCTTGGGCAGGGCGAATTCCTTGGTGACCAGGTCCCAGGCGAACGCTATCGCCTCGGCCTTGAAATAATCGCCGAAGGAAAAATTGCCGAGCATCTCGAAAAAGGTGTGATGGCGGCGGGTATAGCCGACGTTCTCGAGGTCGTTGTGCTTGCCGCCGGCGCGCACGCATTTCTGCGTGCTGGTGGCGCGCGAATAGGCGCGTTTCTCGAGGCCGAGGAAGGTGTCCTTAAACTGGTTCATCCCGGCGTTGGCAAACAGCAGGGTCGGATCGTTGGCGGGCACCAGCGATGAGCTGCGTACCACGCGGTGGCCGCGCGCGGCAAAGAAATCGAGAAAACGCTGTCGGGTTTCGTGACCTGTCACGGAGGTTCCTAACTGGGAGAGAGTAAATCCAATTGTAGCGAAGTAAGGCGTTTCGGAAATGTAGCCCATGCCGAACGGTCCATGCCGAACATCACTGGCGTCGCCACGGCTACGCTAGAATAGTTTGGATTCCCTTTCATGGCAAATATCATCATCCTCGGCTCCCAGTGGGGAGACGAGGGCAAGGGCAAGATTGTCGATCTGTTCTCCGATCGATTCGACATCGTGGCGCGCTACCAGGGCGGGCACAACGCCGGCCACACCGTCTTCATCGGCTTGAAGAAGTTCATCCTCAAGTTGATTCCGAGCGGCATTCTGCGACCCGGAAAAAAGGCCGTCATCGGCAACGGCCTGGTGCTCGATCCGGCGGCGCTGCTCGACGAAATCGACACTCTCGAAGCGGCCGGCGTGGACGTCACGCACAACCTGGCCATCAGCAATCGCGCGCACGTGCTGTTTCCGCAGCACCGCATGATGGAGCGCATGTCGGAAGGGCGCCCCGGGCGCATTTCCATCGGCACCACCTCGCGCGGCATTGGGCCGTGTTACGAAGACAAGATCGCCCGCCGCGGCATTCGCGTCGCCGACCTGCTCGACCGCGACGCCTTCCGCGCCCAGTACGATTCGCTGATGGAAGAGAAACACGCCATCGCCCGCACCTTCGGCATTGACGAGGAAGACGACGCGCACGCCATCCGCGACCAGTATGAAACCATGGCCGAGCGCATACGCCCCATGGTGTGCGACACGGCCATGCTGCTGAATAGCGCGATTCGAGAGGGCAAGCGCGTCTTATTCGAGGGCGCGCAGGGAACCATGCTCGATATCGATCACGGCACCTACCCGTTCGTCACTTCTTCGAGCGCCTCGGCCGGCGGAGCCTGCACAGGAACCGGCGTCGCGCCCACGCGGATCGGCGGCGTGGTCGGCGTTTCCAAAGCCTACATCACCCGTGTCGGCGGCGGCCCGTTTCCCACCGAAGCGGGCGATCCGGAGGGCGAGCAGATTCGCCGTCGCGGCAGCGAATTCGGCGCCGTCACCGGACGGCCGCGCCGCTGCGGCTGGTTTGACGCCCCGCTGCTGCGCTACACCGCCGCCATCAATGGTTTCGACAGCCTGGTAGTGACCAAGCTGGACGTGCTCGACGAGTTCGATTCGATTCCCGTCTGCGTGGGCTATCGCGCCGGCGGCAAGGAACTGACGGAGATGCCGCCGCGCGTAGCCTGCATGGAAAACGTCGAACCCGTCTACGAGCGCCTGCCCGGCTGGAAGACGTCTACGTTTGGCATGTCCAGCTACGACGAATTGCCCGCCCGCGCCAAGGACTACCTGGCGTTTCTTGAAGCCCGCGTCGGCGTCGAGGTCGGCTCAGTCTCCACCGGCCCCGAACGCACGCAAACTATCGTGCGCGCGGGTTCGCGGCTGGAAGCGCTGCTGGGCTAGCGACACACACGGAGGTGCAACGTCCTCCGCAGGCGCTATCCCGTTACCTGACGCACTCGCATCCCGCGTTGCCTATCGATTCGCCACATCTCGTGCTTAGTTAGACACAGCCGAGGGCAGCATTTGCTATGGAACCTCGCGGCGAAGAGTCTTACTTGAGGGGGATCTCCACCTCGACGAAGCTGCCGGGTGTGGCCGCATTGACGGCATCAACGACGCGTCGAATGTGAGATCGAAGTTGTGGCCATTGTTGCCGGCCGAGAACCACGATCGCGATCTTGCGGCCCGCAAGATTCTGCTGATAGCGCATGTTCCTGTCGGTCGTCAGCAGTATGTCGAACCCGGCCGCTTCCGCTGCGGTCAGCAAATCGCCGTTCCTGAGCCTGTCCCAACCTTGCTGCGCCGCTGTGCGGACGGTGTGGCCCTCGAGAAAAGGACGAATCGGCACGGGTGTCGCCTGATCGAAAATAATCAGCATCTACGGCACGTAGGCGGGCGCTTTATCCAGACTTCGGGCCGCGAACTCGATGACCGCCTTGACCTGCTCGCGGTCCAGCCCGTCGAACCACTCCATGATGTCGTCGATATTGGCCCCTGCTTCGATGTTCTCGAAAATTGCGGCCACGGGCATACGGGTTCCCCGCAACACCCACGCGCCGCTAACCTTGCCGGGAACGCTCTCCACAGCGGGGCATTGTGACCAATCGAGATTCGCCATCGTCCGCCTCCTGATTTTCAGAATAGCGCCCGCCCGTCCCCAGCACAACGAAACGCCGGACAGTGGCCACTCCCCGCTCTTCACCGCATCAGTCCCTCCAGCCGCTCCAGCGCTTCTTCCAGCCGTTGCGGTTTGGTCAGCACGCCGCCGAACAGATCGCCCTTTTCGGCGAACCGGTCGGGCGCATTCTCGATGTTGAATTGCGCCGGACGCAGGCCCGGCCGCACTTCGCTCCATTCGAGCGGCGTCGCCACCGGCGCTCCCGCGTACGCCCGCAGCACATAAGGTGCGGCGATGGTCTTCGATTTCGCATTCTGCATGTAATCGAAATACACGCGGTCCTTCTGCCGCTTGGAAACCGTGCGCGGCATGGTGAACAGTCCGGGCTTGCCGGCGTCCGCCAGGCGCGCCAGCAACTCGGCGAAGGCGCGTGTTTCCTCGAACGTGTATACAGGCTCTAAAGGCACGTACACGTGCATGCCGTCGCCGCCGGTGGTCTTGGGATAACCGGTCATCCCAATTCGGTCGAGCAGTCCCTTCACCACCAGCGCCGCTTCCACGATGCGGTCGTAGGAACATTCCTGCGGGTCCAGATCGATCAACACGTAATCCGGATAATCCAGCCGCGGCGAGCGGCTCATCCACGGGTTGTGATCGATGCAGCCCAGGTTCACCAGGTACAGCAGGCTGGCGCGGTCCTGCGCGAAACAATATTTGATGGGCTTGCCCGCGTGGTCGGATTCGATCAGCTCCGTGCGCAGCCAATCCGGGAAGTGCTCGTGCACGTTTTTCTGAAAGAAGAATTCCTTCTTGATGCCGTCCGGATAGCGTTTGAGCGAGAGAGGCCGATCGCGCAAATACGGAACGATCAGGTGCGCCACGCGCTGGTAATAATTCAGCACATCGCGCTTCGTGTAGCCCTCGTCCGGGTAAAACACCTTGCCCAGGTTAGTGAACTTGAGCGTGTGCCCGTCGATCTGGCGCGCCGCTTCTTTCTCGCCGGCCGCGAGCAGCTCCTCCGGTTCGCGCGCCGCTTCTTCGCGCACCACCTTGGCCGCGCGCTTGTCTTCCCGCAACCCGAGAAAAACCGGCGCCCGCAGATGGTGTTCCGGCGTCCAGTTGGCGTACTTCACCTGGCAGACCAGCTCGGGTTTGACCCAGGTGATGCCGCGGTCGGGCGTGGGCCGCTCGCGGAACGGGCAGTCGCTCGTAATCAGGGCCTTCAGCCTTACGTGCAGCGCCGTCAGCAGTTTCTGGTCGAAGCCGGTGCCCACGTTGCCCACCCAGCGCAGATCTCCCTCGTCGTACTCGCCCAATACCAGCGCGCCGAAATGCGATCGCGCACCTTCCGGCGGAGTGAAACCGCCGATGACGAATTCCTGGTTGCCGGTGATTTTGATTTTCAGCCACTCGCGGCTGCGGCGCGATTCGTACGCGCTCGATCCGTGTTTGGCCATCACGCCCTCGAGGCCGGTTTCGCGCGCCGCCTCCAGCAGCTCCGCGCCGGCGCCCGGAAAGGCCTCGGATATGCGCAGCGCCGCGCCCGGCGTCACCACCTGCTCGAGCAGCTTGCGGCGTTCGCTCAGGCTCACCCGCCGCAGATCGTAACTATCCAGGTAGAGCAGGTCGAAGACGAAATAGATGGCCGGCTGCGAGCGCGCCAGGTGCGCCACGGTATTCGGATCGGTGTTCGAGATGCGCGGTTGGATCAGGTGAAACTGCGAAACGCCCTTGGCATCGAGCACCGCGATTTCGCCATCCAGCACCGCGCGCGCGGCGGCCACCTGGTGCGGGATCACCGCCAATTCCGGATACTGCCGCTCGCAGCGCACGCCGCTGCGCGATGTCAGCCGGACTTCTTCATTTTCGATAAACGCAATCGCGCGCACGCCATCCCACTTCACCTCGAACAGCCACTCGCTGCCGCGCGGCGGCTGGTCGGCCAGCGTGGCCGTCATCGGTTCCAGGGCAGTGGGCATCTCCGCGGCGCGCGCGCCGGGAATCTTCTCCCAATCGACAGCCGCTCGCTTCCTCGTCCGGGCCGGTTGCGCGGCGGCCGCGGCCTTGGCACTCACCCGCGCCGCCGGACGGCTACTCTTCCACACTCGGTCCGCGGCGCCAGCGGTCTTGCGTTTTCTCTTGCGCGCAGGAAGGTTCTGCGCAATCTCCTGCTGCGTGCGCCCGGAAAGAACGCTCGCCGCGTGCTCCTCCACATCCCAATCCGGCGTGGCGAACTGGTCGCGCTTCTTGATGATGAGCCAGTCGTTTCCCTTGCCGCGGCCTTTCATGTGGACCAGCGCGAAATCGCCGTTCAGCTTTTCACCGTACAAGCGGAATTTCAAGTCGCCGCGCGCCAGTTGTTCGGCGCCGGAGACGCCGCCCAGCAGTTCGAACGTCCCGCGGTCCCACAGCATCACGCTGCCCGCGCCGTAATTGGCCGCCGGAATGTTGCCTTCGAAATCGCCGTACTCGACCGGGTGATCCTCCACGTGCGCCGCGAAATGCTTCACCGCCGGATCGAGCGTCGGGCCCTTCGGCACCGCCCACGATTTCAGCACGCCGTCGATCTCCAGCCGGAAATCATAGTGCAGCCGGGTGGCATCGTGCCGCTGCACGCAGAAGTAGTTGCCGGAACCCTGCTTGCCTCCCGGCGCAGGCTCCGGAGTGTCGCCGAAGCGGCGTATCTTCGCGTACTCTTCAAGCGGCATAAGTACCTTTACAGCGCACCATTTACATCTTATGGGGCATTGTAGTATGTTGGGAACCTTAGAGTTCCGCCGCGGTTCGGGAGCCGCGCTTATGGCATCCAGCGTTTGGAAGGGGCACATCACATTCGGCCTGGTCTCGTTTCCCGTGCGCTTGTTCAGCGCCGCGCGCAGCGAAACCCTCAGCTTCAATCAACTCCACAAGGACGATAATTCGCGCATTCGCCAGGTGACTTACTGCCAGCTCGAAGATAAGCCGGTTCCGCGCACCGAGCTGGTCAAAGGTTACGAATACGAGAAGGACCGCTATGTAGTCATCGACGACGAGGATATTAAGAAGGTGGCGCCCAAAACCGCCAAAGTGATGGAGATCCTCGAATTCGTCAAGGCCAGTCAGGTCGACCCGGTCTATCTGGAAAGCTCCTACTATGTTGCGCCCGACGAAGGCGGCGAAAAGCCCTACGCGCTGCTGTTTCAGGCCATGCGCGAATCGAATTACTTCGCTCTCGCCAAGGTGGCCATGCACAACCGCGAGCATGTCATCGTGCTGCGACCCGGCGCCAAGGGTATCTTATCCCACACCATGTTCTACCAGGACGAGATCCGCCAGGTGGATGAGTTCCGCACCGACACCAGCCTGGTCAAGGACAAGGAGCTCGACATGGCCAAGATGCTGATCTCATCGCTCGAGGCCGAGTTCGAACCGCAGAAATATCACGACGGTTACCGCGAAAACCTGCGGCAAATGATCGAAGCCAAGATCGAGGGCAAGAAGGTGGTGGAGACGCCCGAGCCGCACATCGCTCCGGTCATCGACATCATGGAAGCGCTGAAGAAAAGCCTGGCCGAGAAGCGCAAACCCGCCCAGGTCGCCACCGCCGCGGCAGCCACATCGGCCGAAGTCGCCGACCCGCCGGTCGAGGCCGTCCCCAAGCCCCGCACGCGCAAAGCCAAGACCGGCTGAAAAAGCTCGCTGCCACGTTTGCGCCTTATTTCGGATGCGGAACAACATCCTCAATAACGTAGCGGTCACCGATAATTCGGAAGTAGAAGCGCCAGTTGCGGTTGACGCGGGCCTGCCACCGGCCGCTGGCCTCGTCGTATTTCTTGGCGCGCAGAGACGGATGCTGCAGATCCCGAACCAGGAAGTCAACCTGCTTGTAAAAAGCCTTGCGAATTGGCTTGGGAAGGTTGCCGAGAGATTCCAGCGCGCTCTTCGTGTAGGCGAGCGTCACCGCGCCGATCTGGCTTTTCGTTTCGCGGCGCGCAGTTTTCGAACATTGGCTTCAACCGAAGCCGCCAGATTCGCGGCCGTTGAAAATGGTCCATAAACCCGGCCTCGGCGGATGTCATCGTCCGCCGCTGACAGCCGTTTGTCGATCGCAGCGCGCTGATCGCAGGTCAACTCTTCGCCAGCCGAAGGCGATTCTCGAACGATATGGATCGCCCCACCGGAGACGCGAAACTCCAGCCGGTCGCCAGTCTTGATGCCGGCTCGCCGCCGGACGCTGGGCGGCACCACCAAATCGGTCCTCTCTCTCACCACGACAGTCATATATCCGCTAAGCCGCTCTAGCCGCTGCGCAACCACCATCAGGATAGCAGGAATGGCCAGGCTCGCCGTGTTGGGTCGAAAAGGCCGCACCGGTCCCAAATTGTCAGTACCCCGCTGCTAACCCAAGACATCTGGCGCTACGCCGCGGTGCAGGACCATGCTGGTTACAAGGAGTCATTCCTGTGCTGCGTTCGTGTGCGCTGATCGCGCTTTTGTTTTCGGCCCGAGCCCTGATGGCCGTCGATCCAACTTTGCCGGAATATGTTCCGCCCGATACCCGAATGCTGATCGGCGTGCAGGTTCGCGCGATCATGGATTCGGACTGGGGCAAGGCTGTCATCGAACAGGTGAAGACCACCTATGGGGATGCGTGGCTGAAGGAAGCGCCCTTTAAAGGCTTCGATCCGCTCAAGGACCTGGACGAACTGTGGATCGCGAGTTCCTCCGTGGACCAGAAGGCGCCCGCGCTGGCCATCCTGCGCGGCCGTTTCAACCAATCGCGGCTCCCGGCTGCGACCGGCCGATACCACTCAGTGCCGCTCATCCCGGTGGACGCCAAGCGGGAACAGTTGGTGGCCATCGTGGATTCAACCACCATCCTGGCCGGCGACCGCTTCATCGTGGAACGGGCGATTGACCGGCAGGGATTGAAAACGGTGGATGCGCGCCTGGCGGACGCCGCCACCGCACTGCGCGATCGATATTGGATTTGGGTGGTGGCCGATCGTCTGGACGGGCCCTCCGCGGCCAAGAGCGCACCCCAGGGTATGGAAGCCGTGGATAGCCTCGAATTCGGCCTGGCGGTGAATCATGACCTCGAGATGGTGGCGCAGCTCCACATGCACTCCGCCGAGGACGCCCAAAAACTGCTCGGCACCATGGGCCTGCTACAAATGATGATCAAGAACCAGCCAAAAGCCTCGAGCCAGATCAAAATCGAGAGTCACGTCACGGGCAAGACGCTGGATGTCTCGCTGCGGGTTCCCGAAGAAGAATTGAAGCAGGCGTGGGAGCAGCAGCGCGCCATGATTGCCGAGCGCTTGGCGCTATTGCCGGAACAGATCGCCGCTGCCAAGGCGGGCAAGGGACTCAGCGCGTTCGCCGATCCGCCGCAGGGCCGCGCCCGCAGCAGCCAGACGACCAAGGAAAGCAAGATCGTCAGCGACGACGACGGCGCCACCGTCCAACTCACTCTGCCCGGCCGCCGCTAGGCAAGGCGAGCGCGCTCTCAGAGCGAACACGCGGGCAAGCTAAGAGCATGAGGTGTGCGACGTGGAGGTGGGAACTCTGCGGATGGCTTTGTATCAGGGCACTGGCTTCAGCCGTGCCGTAACACAACCCAAGACAAGGGCTTCAGCCACTGGGTCTTCCTGCAGGCGCAGGGGCTAAAGCCCAACCTTTCTCGCGATCCTTCGGCACGGCTGAAGCCATGCCCTGATACAAAGCTTCCGAAAGAGAGAAGCTTTGCGCGCCCTACTCTCAGATTCAGGCGAATCGCCATTCCTGTGTCGCACACCCTAAAGCATGCCCTGCCAACGCCGCCGGGCCGCGGTTTGATAAACTCAAGTTTGCCTCCCCTCCCAACAAGCTCATGAAATTTGGCGTGATTGTCTTTCCCGGCAGCAATTGCGATCACGACGCGTTTTACGCGGCGAGTCACAACCTGGGCCAGCCCACGGAGTACATCTGGCACGATTCACGGTCCCTCGGCGACGTGGATGCCGTGATCCTTCCCGGCGGCTTCGCTTACGGCGATTACCTGCGCTGCGGCGCCATCGCCCGCTTCTCACCTGTGATGCAGGCGGTGCAGCGTTTCGCCGCCGAGGGCGGCCTGGTGCTCGGCATCTGCAACGGCTTTCAGATCCTGGTCGAAGCCGGTCTGCTGCCGGGCGCGCTGATCCGCAACCGCGGTCTCAAGTTCATCTGCCGCGAGCTGCGGCTGCGCGTCGCCACTACCCACTCGCCTTTCACCGGCGCGCTCCACGAAGGGCAGGTGCTGCGCTTGCCGATCGCCCACGGCGAAGGCTGCTACTTCGCCGAACCCCGCACGCTTGACGAGCTCGAAGCCGAAGACCGCGTCGCGTTCCGCTACCTGGATAATCCCAATGGCTCGCTGCGCGATATCGCCGGCATCCTCAGCCGCGAGCGCAACGTGATGGGCATGATGCCGCATCCCGAGCGCGCTTCCGATCCGCTGATGGGGTCCGCCGATGGTCTGGGCGTCTTTCAGTCCATGCTGGCCGCCGTCGAAGCCGCGCGGCCGGTGGCGGGGGTGCGGCCATGAGCACCATCGCCATCACACCCGATCTCATCGCCCAGCACCAGCTCACGACGGGCGAGTATCAAAAGATCGTCGAGATTTTGGGCCGCGAGCCAACTTACACCGAACTGGGAATCTTCAGTGTGATGTGGAGCGAGCACTGCTCTTATAAGAGCTCGCGCTTGCATCTGAAGAAGCTGCCGACGCGCGGCAAGCTGGTGGTGCAGGGGCCGGGCGAAAACGCCGGCATCATCGATATCGGCGGCGGCTACGTCATCGCTTTCAAGATCGAATCGCACAACCACCCCAGCTTCATCGAGCCCTTTCAGGGCGCCGCCACCGGCTCGGGCGGCATTCTGCGCGACATTTTCACCATGGGCGCGCGTCCGATCGCGGTGCTCGATTCGCTCCGCTTCGGCCGTCTCGACGATCCGAAAACCGGCGCCCGCAACCGCCGCATCCTCTCCGGCGTGGTGGCCGGCATCGCTCATTACGGCAACTGCTTCGGCGTGCCCACGGTGGGCGGCGAGTGCATCTTCGAACCGTGCTATGACGGTAACCCGCTGGTGAATGTGTTCGCGCTGGGCGTCTGCCGCAAGGAAGACGTCTTCTACGCCAAGGCCGCCGGCATTGGCAACCCGGTGATCTACGTGGGCGCACGCACCGGCCGCGACGGCATCCACGGCGCCTCCATGGCCAGTGCCGAATTCACCGAGGAATCCAAGCAGAAGCGCCCCAACGTACAGGTGGGCGATCCGTTCATGGAGAAGCTGCTGCTGGAGGCCTGCATCGAAGCCATGCACACCGGCGCCATCGTCGGCATTCAGGACATGGGCGCGGCGGGCCTCACCTGCTCCACTTGCGAGATGGGCAGCCGCGGCGAGGTCGGCATCGAAATCGAGCTCGACAAGGTGCCGCAGCGCGAGACCGGCATGACGCCTTACGAAATCATGCTCTCCGAATCGCAGGAGCGCATGCTGCTGGTGGCCGCCGGCGGCCGCGAGCAGGAAGTTTATCAGGTGTTCCGCAAGTGGGGACTGGAAGCCGTCGAAATCGGCAAGGTCACCGGCGACGGCAAGCTGCGCGTCCGCCATCACGGGAACGTCGTGGCGGAGATTCCCAATCGCGAACTGGCCGATGAAGCGCCGCTCTACGACCGGCCGCATACCGCACCGCCCGCCGCGCCCACGGTCCCGCCCACCGAGTGGAACCAGCCCGCCATCGTGGCCGCCCTGCCGCGCCTGCTTTCCGCGCCCGACATCTGTTCCAAGCGTTGGATCTGGGAGCAGTACGATTACCAGGTCCGCACCAACACCATCGCCGGCCCGGAGCGCTGCGACGCCGCCATTCTGCGTATCAAGGAAACCGGCACCGCCATCGCGCTTTCGCTCGATGGCAACGGCCGCTACGCGTATCTTTCGCCGCGCGAGGGCGCGCAACTTGCCGTGGCGGAGTGCTGCCGCAACCTCTCCACCGTCGGCGCGCAGCCGGTGGCGGCGACCAACTGCCTCAACTTCGGCAATCCGGAACGGCCGGAAATCATGGCGCAACTGGTGGAGGCCATCGAAGGCATGTCCGATGCCTGCCGCTTCTTCGAGACGCCCATCACCGGCGGCAACGTCAGCCTGTATAACGAAACGCTGGGCGAGGGCATCTACCCCACGCCCGTACTCGGCATCGTCGGGCTGCTCAAGATTGCGGCGCCGCTCACCATTCCGTTCGTCAACGCCGGCCGCGCGGTGGTGCTGTTAGGCGGCCTCGGCACGTGCGATGACGTTCGATTCGGTTCGACCGAGTATGCCAAGGAAATCGTCGGCTCGCTGTGGGGCTTGCCGCCGGCGCTCGATCTCGAGAGAGAAAAACGCGTGCAGGAGACCATGCGTCAGATCGCCGCTGGAGGTCTCGCTGAATCCGCCCACGATCTGAGCGATGGCGGCCTCGCCGTCGCGCTGGCAGAATGCTGCTTCGGCGCCCGCCAGATCGGCGCGCAGGTGGATCTCAATTCCGACTTGCGGCCCGAGATCCTGCTCTTCCACGAAGCACCGTCGCGAATCCTCGTTTCTACCGCCAACCCCAAGGCCGTCTTGGGCCTGGCGGCGCAGCACGGCGTCGAAGCCGCCGTCATCGGGACGACCATCGAGAACGGTCTCGAGATCCGCCAGCGCGGCAACACCCTAGGCGCCTGGGAAATCGCCGCCCTCCGCCCCGCGTACGAAAACGCGCTGATGGGATGAGGAAACGTGGCGCACGCACTCGTGCGTGCCGCGTCGGCACTCGTGCCGACGCACGGTTGCCCACGCGGCGGGCATGTCTCGAGAAGAGTCTCGACACGGCACGCATGAGTGTGTGCGCCATGTCCGTCGACAAGGTCTAACTGAAAATGTCCGCCGCTTGGAAAGCCCGCTGGCGCAACTCGAAGACCCCGCTCCTGGCGTGCATCGCGCTTCTCCTCCTCTGCCTGGTTTACTTTTATCGCCTCGACGCCGCCGGCGTGCTTGGCCCCGATGAACCGCGCTACGCTTCCATCGGCCGCGAAATGGCGCGCTCGGGCGATTGGATCACGCCCCGCCTCTGGGGCCAGCCGTGGTTCGAAAAACCGGCCCTGCTGTATTGGATGACCGGCGCCGCGTTCCGCCTCGGCCTCGGTCCCGATCTCGCCCCGCGCCTGCCGGTGGCCTTGTGCTCCTTCGCGTTCCTCATCTTCTTTTGGTGGCTGCTGCGCCGCGAGTACGGCAGCACGGTGGCCTGGCTTGCCACGCTGATGCTGGCGACCAGCGCGGAGTGGATCGGCTTCAGCCAGGTGGGCGTTACTGATCTACCCATGGCGGCCGCCTTTACCGCGGCCCTACTGCTGGCGCTCCCCTGGGTCGCGCGCGGCGAAACCCGCGGCTTGACTGCGGCGGGAGCTTTGTTCGGCGTGGCCGTGCTGGCCAAAGGGCTGGTGCCGCTGGCGCTGGCCGCGCCGTTCGTCTGGCCCGCCTGGAAACATCGCCGCAGCCTGACGCGCGCGCTGCCCCGCCTTGCCCTGCCACTGCTGGCTGTGTGCCTGCCCTGGTACGGGCTTTGCTATCTCCGCAATGGCCCGGCATTTCTGGTGGACTTTTTCGTCAAGCACCATTTCGACCGCTTCGCTTCCGATGCTCTGCAGCATCGTGAGCCCTGGTGGTTTTATCTGCCGGTCGTCGCCGGCGCGCTGCTGCCCTGGACACCGCTCATATTCGCGGCAGTCCGCCGCAGCTTCTATCGCGATCCGCGGCGCCTGTTTCTGCTGCTGGTCGTGTTGTGGGGACTGCTGCTGTTCTCCGCTTCCGTCAACAAACTGCCCGGATACGTGCTGCCGCTGGTTCCCGCCTGCGCCATTCTGATGGCTCTGGGCGTGGAGGAGCCCGTCAGGGCGAAAGAGAATAGCCCAGGGCGTGAGCCCTGGGAAACCAGGCCGCCGCCCGATGAGCCCCGGAACGGGGCGGAAGAAATCCCCCCATGGAAACGACGTGTTCCCGCACTCCTGGCGCTCTGCACGGCGCTGTTAGTCTCGTTTCCCATCGCCGGCGGCATGTTGCCCGGAGCCCTGCTGTCCGGCCTTTCGCGCACGCCGCTGCCGGCTTTCCATTGGATTTGGCTCGTCCCGCTGCCGGTGGCGGCGGCTGCGTGGATGCTTGCCCGCCGCCAGCGCCGCCTGGCCGCCGTGGCGTGTGTGGCTTGCGGCGCGGCTCTGGGAGTTCTATACCTGAAGAGGGACGTGATGCCGGAAGTGGACCGCGTGGCTTCCGCGCGGCCGCTCTGGCTTCGGGTTTCCGCCCAGGCGGACCGCGTCTGCGTGGAGCCGATCCACAGAAACTGGCGTTATGGATTGAATTACTATTCGGTGGTACCCTTGCCGGATTGTCCGGCCGCGGGCCGGCCGATTCATGTTTTCCAGGCGCCGGGCCGCCCGCCCGAATTCGAGACTCGCTAAGCTAAGGCAATACTGGAATGGTTGACCTGCCCATGTCGCGCATTGTACCCTCACGATTCCGGAGCTTGATCGATGATTCTGCCGCAGACTTACACCGCCGCTCTGTTTCTGATGATCCTGAGCATGATTTGCTGGGGATCCTGGGCCAACACTTATAAGCTGGCCGGAAAGTGGCGCTTCGAGCTTTACTACTTCGACTTTGCCGCCGGTCTGCTGCTCGCCGCCGTCATTCTGGCCTACACGGCGGGCAACCTGGGATACGACGGCTTCTCGTTCAGCGACGATCTCATGCACGCCGGCAAGCGGCAATGGCTGCTCGGCTTCGCCGGGGGCGCGGTCTTCAATCTGGCCAACATGCTGTTGCTGGGAGCCATTTCCGTCGCCGGCATGGCGGTGGCCTTTCCCGTGGGCATCGGCCTCGCGCTGATCATCGGTGTGCTGCTCAACTTCATCCTGCGGCCGGCCGGGAATGCCACCCTGCTGTTCGCGGGCTGCCTGCTGGTGTTGGTGGCGATTGTGGCGGACGCATACGCCTACGCCCTGTTGGGGCGCATCGAGCATGAAGATCTGGCCAAACTCGGTAAGGCCAAGAGCACCCGGCGGCCGACCAAGGTGAAAGGCGTGGTCATCGCCATCGTCGCCGGCGTGCTGATGGGTTGCTTCTTCCCGCTGGTGGAGATGGGCGAGGAAGGCGACGTGGGGCTGGGCCCCTATGCCATCGCCGTTGTCTTCGCCCTGGGCGTGTTCGCTTCCACGCTGGTGTACAACCTGTTCTTCATGAACCTGCCGATTGAAGGTCCGCCCATCGAATTGCGCGACTTCTTTAAGAAGACGGTTATCTGGCAGCATCTGCTCGGCATTGCCGGCGGCGCCCTCTGGTGCCTGGGCGCCGTGGCCGCGTTCGTCGCAGCCAAAGCGCCCCCCGAAGTTCACGTCGGCCCCGCGACCGCCTATGCCATGGGCCAGGGCGCCACCCTCATCAGCGCGCTTTGGGGACTGCTGGTCTGGAAGGAGTTCAAGGGCGGGGACACGAAGGTCAAAACCTTGATCGTCGTCATGCTGGTACTCTATGCCTGCGGCCTCATTCTCGTCTCCCAGGCCCCGCTCTACGGCCAGCAATAATGTGAGGCTCGTCCCCGACCTGCCAACAGCCCCGTAGGGGCCGAACCCTACCAGCTACGCGTGTAGCCGAGACTCGCGGTCGTGTACCAGGGTACCGTCACAACTTTATTGAACGTTTCCTGAATCCAGATGGAACTGTGGTCGTTGCAATGAACGATCAGGCCGAGCGACTCGCCGTCGTAGAAACGATTGCGGACCGACGGGTTTCCGGTCATGCTCGTGATGCCGCCCTGAACCCACGTGTATCCGGTCAACCGTTTGGTCTTCGGCAACCGAAAGTTCTTCATGATGCCCAGGGCCTCCGTGTCCGCGCCGTACTGGCTATGCAGGAATCCGTGGGAGCCTCCGTTTTCGTAGGTATAGCCAAAAGTCAGCTCGTCGCCGATCGGGTCGTTTTTTAAGAAAGCGAACGTATGCCCCAACCCGATGTTGTAGTTTGCCCTGGGCTCCAGGCCCGGGCGATCCAGGTCCGAGCCGAACATGATGAAGAGGTCGTTGGACGTTCCCCCTTCGGATTCGGATTGTGGCGGACTGGCTGGCGGCGGCGTCTGGGCGCACGCCTGGCTGCCGACGAACAACAGGGCGGCCACAAATGCTGACATGCGTAACAGCGTAAGCTTCATGGTTATCTCTTTCTGATTGCAGACTCTATCCGTGCCCGGTTTCGGTTGCAGAGACGCTGCGAGGCGAATCTTGAAGGGGTCTGGCTCTCCAGGGAGCGTTGGTGACGGTATAATCGATCCTAGAGCGTCGCCTGTGAAAAAGGCATAAATGACTCCCTTCAGGGTCCCCCGTACGCACCCATCGAAATCCCGAATCCGCGCCATAAAATCTTTCGGTTTCCCTTTGCGCTCGGATTCCGCGAGCATGGATACTGGATCTTTGTACACTGGAGCACATCTTGCGGTTCTCCGCGTATCGGACCGAAAGCTTCTATGACGAAATGTTCCAGGACGACGGCACGCCGCGGCCGCACGTCCGCCTGCTGGTGGATACCATCGAGAGCCTGTCGGATGGCCACCTGCTGCGCTACCAGCACGCCGCCGAGCGGCTGCTGCTGCAAATGGGCATCACTTTCAATGTGTACGGCGATTCGGCCGGCGCGGAGCGCATTTTTCCCTTCGACCTGATCCCCCGCATCATCGCCGCCGGCGAGTGGCAGCACATCGAGCGCGGCCTGGTGCAGCGCATTCACGCCCTCAACGCCTTCATCGACGACATCTACCACGATCAGAAAATTCTCAAGGACGGCGTCATCCCAGCCGAGGTAATCCTCTCCGCCGCCAGCTACCGGAAGCAGTGCCACGGCCTCAATCCCCCCTGGCGCGTCTGGTGCCACATCACCGGAACCGACCTGGTGCGCGACCGCGACGGCCGCTTTTACGTGCTCGAAGACAACCTGCGCGTGCCCTCCGGCGTCAGCTACGTGCTGGAGAACCGCGAGGTGCTGAAACGCATTTTCCCCGCCGTGTTTGAAGGTCTGTTGGTGCGGCCGGTCAACGAGTACCCCAGCCGCCTGCTAGAGATGCTGGAATCTCTCGCCCTGGGCGAACAGCATCCGCGCGTGGTGCTGCTCACGCCCGGCATTTACAACTCGGCCTACTTCGAGCACAGTTACCTGGCGCAGCAGATGGGCGTGCAACTGGTGGAAGGGCGCGACCTGGTGGTTTCCGGCGGCGATGTTTTCATGCGCACCACCAAGGGCCTGGAGCGCGTGCACGTGATCTACCGCCGCGTAGACGACGACTTCATGGACCCGGAAGTCTTCCGCGAGGATTCGATGCTGGGCGTGCCGGGGCTGATGGCCGCCTACCGCGCCGGCCGCGTCGCCCTGGCCAATGCTCCCGGCAACGGCGTGGCCGACGACAAGGTCATCTACGCTTACGTCCCCGACATGATCCGCTACTACGAAGGCGCGGACGCCATCCTGCCCAACGTGCCCACTTACCTTTGCTACCGCGACGCCGACCGCCAGTACGTGCTCGAACACCTGGATCAGCTCGTGGTCAAGAGCGCCAACGAATCGGGCGGCTATGGGATGCTGGTGGGTCCGCACTCGACGCAGGCTGAACGCGAGGAGTTCGCCGTCCGCATTCAAGCCAATCCGCGCAATTACGTCGCGCAGCCCACCCTGGCGCTTTCCCGCGTTCCCACTATCGTCGACGACCATTTTGAAGGCCGCCACGTGGACCTGCGGCCCTACGTGCTCTGCGGCAGGGAGATTTTCGTTCTGCCCGGTGGGCTCACCCGCGTCGCCATGAAGAAAGGCTCGCTGGTGGTCAACTCGTCGCAAGGCGGCGGCAGCAAGGATACCTGGGTGCTCGCTCCCGGAGGCCAGTCATGATTACGCCTGCCCAGCCGCTGTTGAGCCGCGTGGCCAACGCCGTCTACTGGATGGCGCGCTACATTGAGCGCGCCGAAAACGTGGCGCGCTTCCTCGACGTCAATCACAACCTGATGCTCGACCTGCCCGGCGTCTTCTCGAGCCAGTGGCAGCCCATCATCAATACCACCGGCGACCGCGAGTTGTTCGCCGAGCGCTATGGCGAAGCCACGCAGCAGAATGTGGTGCGCTTCCTGGCATTCGATGCGGAGTACCCGAATTCGATTTACTCCTGCATCCTGGCGGCGCGCGAAAACGCCCGCTCGGTGCGCGAGACTATCTCCTCGGAAATGTGGCAGCAGATCAACTCGCTCTACCTGATGATCACCGCCGAGGCGCGCAAGACCGTTCCCGAATCGCTGCCCGAATTCTGCCACGCCGTGCGCATGGGCTGCCACCTGTTTGAAGGCATCACCCACTCGACCGTCAGTCACAACGAAGCCTGGTATTTTACTTCCGTCGGCCGGCGCCTGGAACGCGCCGACAAGACCACCCGCGTCCTGGACGTGAAGTATTTCATTCTGCTGCCTTCGGTGGCCGACGTGGGTACGCCGTTCGACGATGCGCAGTGGTCGGCGCTGCTCAAGAGCGTCAGCGGCTTTGAAATGTACCGCAAGAAGTACGGCCGCATCGCTCCCGACCGCATCGTCGAGTTTCTGCTGCTCGACGGCGAATTCCCGCGCGCCGTGCGCTACTCCATCGGCAGGGCCGACCAGGCGCTGCACGCCATCACCGGCACGCCCCGCGGCGGCTTCTCCTGCGCCTCGGAACAACGCATCGGCCTGCTGCGGTCGGAACTGGACTTTGCCCGCGTGGAAGCCATCCTCGAAGGCGGCCTGCACGAGTTTTTCGACGCGCTGCAAACGAAAATGAATACCATCGACGAGTGTATCGGGAATGACTTCTTTGCCCAGCGCCCCGAAGGCGCCGGAATCTGGGCTTGAAGAGAAACGCCATGGGTTGGAGGGGGGAACGATGACATTCTGTCTGGGAATCAACGTTGAACAGGGCCTGGTGGGCATCGCGGATACGCGCGTCCTCACCGGCAACGAATGCCTGATGGCGCGGAAGACCGCCAGCTATCAGGGGCCCGGCTTCGCGTTCTTCGTGATGAATTCCGGCCTGCGCTCGCTGCGCGACAAAATTCTCCTCCGCTTCGAAGAAGCCTTCGCCAAGGACTCGGCGGGCCGCGACCGCCTTTACAAAGTGGTGAACCTCTATTCCGATCAGGTTCGCCGCGTGGCCGAAGAGGACCGCGCCGCGCTCGAGCGCGCCGAGCTTTCTTTCAACTCGCACGCCCTCATCGGAGGCCAGATGGCGGGCGATTCCACGCACCGCCTGTTCCTGGTTTACCCGGTAGGAAACTGGGTCGAGATCGGCCCCGATACGCCCTACCAGATCATCGGCGCCAGCGGTTTCGGCAAGCCCATTCTGGAACGTTCGGTGACCTCGGCCGATTCCATGCTCTACGCTTTCAAGGTCGGATTGCTGGCCTTCGACGCGACCCGCCTCTGCGCCGCCGATGTGGGTTTCCCGGTGGATGTGTTGCTCTACTCGCGCGGCAGCTTCGAGCTGGTGGAGCATCGTTACAACATGGACGACTTGCGCGAGATCTCCAACTGGTGGCAGGACCGCATGCGGCGCAGTGTGCAGGACCTGCCCTCGGAGTGGGTGGAGGCGGCTTTCTCACGGCTTACCGGCTCGTCGATGGCTTTCTGATCCCGCTGTTGTTCGCAAGCGTGCCCCATGCGAATCCAAGTCCACCACTCGACCCAATACCTCTACGACAGCCCGGTTTTTCTCGAACCCCACACTTTCCGGCTGCGCCCGCGGGATGACGGCGCGCAACGCCTGCTCTCCTATCGGCTCGATATCACGCCCGTGCCGGCCGGCCGCAGCGACTGCCTGGATCAGGACGGCAACGTGGCAGTGGAGGCGTGGTTCGATCACAAGCTGACCGAATGGAGCATCGAGAGCGAATTTGCAATCGAAACCCTGCGCGAGAATCCGTTTGATTACGTTGCCTCGACGGGCATGCTGGCGCTCGCGCCGGTGTATCCGGAATCCGTGGCCGCGTCGCTGGCGCCGTATATGGAGTCGTCGCAACCTTCGGCCGCCGTCCGCCAGTTTGCCGCATCTGCCGCCGCGGCTGCCGGAGGCCACACGCTCGAATTCCTCACCGTGCTCAACCGCAGGCTTTTCGAAGGATTCGGCCACGAGGTGCGCGACGCCGGGCCGCCGCATCCGCCCGAAGTCACGCTCGGCCTCAAAACCGGAACCTGCCGCGATCTGGTGGTGCTGTTCGCCGCCGCGGCGCGAGCCGTCGGCATCCCCACACGCTTCGTTAGCGGCTACGAAGCCGGAGCCGCCAACCAGGAAAAGCCCAACCTGCACGCCTGGGCCGAAGTGTATCTGCAAGGCGGCGGCTGGCGCGGCTACGATCCTTCCGCCGGCTTGGCCGCCTCCACCCGCCATGTCGCCGTGGCCGCCGCCGCCGACCCCCGCCTCGCCGCCCCCATCACCGGCACCATCCGCGGCTCCGCCCGCTCCGAAATGCGTTTCGCGCTCGCCATGCAGGCCGGCTGAGCCGAGAGTCCTCTCGGCTTTTCTTACGGCGCTTGCCCCCGGGTGGCTTGTGAATGAACCGTCAGTCCGGCCCCGTCATCCTCACAGGAACAGATCCGCCGGCGCTTGGAAAAACTGGGAGAGCTTACGGATATGCGCCTTGCTGGGTTCCCGTTTCCCGCCGAGAACATCGGACGCGGCGCTGCGCGAGCCGAAAACCGGCAGCAGGTCGGCCTGGCGCAGGTGGCGCTGGTTCATCAGAAACGAGATCATCTTGTGCGGAGGCAACTGCGGCAGCGGGTGATGGCGGTCATCGTAGGCTTGGATCAGCGCAGCCAGCAACTCCGCCAGGGCGGCTTCTTCGGCAGTCGGTTTGTCGCGGAATGCCAGGTCCTCTAACTTCTTCGTCATGCGGTCGAACTCGCGGTCGTCCGCGATCACTCTCGGGATTGCCTCGGCGCATAACGCGCCATACCGGATCGGATTGAATGCCCTCAAGCCCATCTCTTCCACTCCTGTCTGTCATATTCCTTGTGCGTCAGCAAGGCCTTGACGAAAAGCGTCTTCATCCGGAAAGAGACACGGACGATGAGCCGGTACCGGTCGTGGCGGAGGTTGAAGATCAAAACGTGCCCCACCAGGTCGGCGTCCGGGCAGTCCCGCCGTACATCCGAAAGGCTTGCCCAATCCGACGCGCGCGCAACACCGTACCAGGCGATCGCCTCGTCCGCCGCTCCCGGCCTCTTCTCCAGCAGGTCCATCAATCCTCGCCTGCTGATCACGTTCACACTCTAATGTTATCAAAATGCGAACACCGCCGCCATCGTTACGCCCCCTCATGGGTGTGCGACGTGAAAGTGGCGAGCTTTCGGATTCCGTGGAGATCTACCAACATCCGAGCGTATAGGTACGCTCGGCCGCATCTTCAGCCCGGAGGGCGTTAGAAAATAGCCCACGGCGTAAGCCGTGGGGAAACCGGTTGTTCCCTGCCAGCCCCGGAACGGGGCGGAAGATCGGTCGCCAATAACGTCTTACGCCCCGTTCCGGGGCTAAGCTCACCGCCGTCTTTTCCCCACGGCTTACGCCGTGGGCTATGATCTTTCGCCCCTCCGGGGCTTGGCCCGCACCCAATGTTGGAACGTGTGTCCACTTTTATGTCGTGCACGCTCCCTAATCCGTCCCACGGCCGGCGCGCCACTCGCGAACTGAGAAATGTTATACGGTAATAGCTTCCGGACGTCCTCGAGGTTGCTATCGTGCCCACACTCCGCTTTGTCAAATGTCTTGCCGCGGCCGCTTGGCTCACACCCTTGTTCGCGCAACCAGCGACTTACCAGAACCCCGGCGCTCCGCTCGAAAAACGCGTCGACGATCTGCTCGGGCGGCTGACGCTCGAGGAGAAGGTCTCGCAGCTCATGAACGATTCCGCGGCCATCGATCGCCTGGGCATTCCGCAGTACAACTGGTGGAGCGAATGCCTGCACGGCGTGGCGCGCGCCGGCCGCGCCACGGTGTTCCCGGAAACCATCGGCCTGGCTGCCACCTGGGATACGGACCTGCTCTTCCGCGTCTCCACCGCCATCTCCGATGAAGCGCGCGCCAAGCATCATGAGTTCGTCCGCCGCGGCCAGCGCAATATCTATCAGGGCCTCACCTTCTGGAGCCCCAACATCAATCTCTTTCGCGACCCGCGCTGGGGACGCGGCATGGAAACTTACGGCGAAGACCCCTACCTGACCGGCCGCATGGCGGCGAAGTTCGTTCTCGGGCTTCAGGGCGACGACCCCAAGTACCTGAAAACCGTGGCTACACCCAAGCACTACGCCGTGCACAGCGGGCCCGAATCCGAGCGCCATATCTTCGATGCCGTCATCGACGATCGCGATTTATTCGACACCTACCTGCCCCAGTTCGAAGCCGCCGTCAAAGAGGGCGGCGCGCTTTCCGTGATGTGCGCCTACAACAGCGTGGATGGCCAGCCGGCCTGCGCCAACCCCCGCCTGCTCACCGACATTCTGCGCAAACAGTGGGGCTTTCAGGGGTATGTGGTTTCCGATTGCGGCGCCATCGGCGACATCTATCAGTCGCACAAGTTCGCCGGCACCGCCCCGGAAGGCGTCGCGCTTGCGCTCAAGGCGGGTACCGATCTCGATTGCGGCACCGAGTACAGGAATCTGCTGCCCGCGGTCCGCGCCGGGCTGGTGGCGGAATCCGATATTGACCGGGCCTTACGCCGCCTGCTGACCATTCGTTTCCGGCTTGGCATCTTCGATCCGCCTGCAATGGTGAAGTACGCGCGGATTCCGTACAGCGTGAACGACAGCGCCGCGCATCGTCAACTGGCGCTCGAAACCGCGCGCAAATCGATTGTGCTTTTGAAGAACGATGGCCACGCGCTGCCGCTCGCCAAATCCTTGAAGACCATCGCCGTGATCGGCCCCAACGCGGATAACGAGGACGCACTGGTGGGCAATTACAACGGCACGCCTTCGTCCCCTGTCACGCCGCTCGACGGCATCCGCCGCAAAATCGGCGCCACCGCCAAAGTGCTCTACGCGCGCGGCAGCGACTTGGCCGCCAACATGCCGAGCTTCGAGACCATTCCGTCATCGGCGCTGTTTACCGGCGACGGCGCTGGACGCGCCAATGGGCTCAAGGCCGAATATTACGCGGCCAGCAGTTTCGATGGCAAACGCTACAGCAGCCGCGCGCAGACATGGCCCGACGAGGAGCAAACGGGGGCCAAGCCTCCGGCTATTCTCCAGCCGTTGTTCACGCGCACCGATGCGCAAGTCGATTTCAACTGGTGGGACAAAGCGCCGCGCGCCGATTTGAATGCCGACGATTTCGGCGTTCGCTGGACCGGATTCCTGCGCGCTCCCGCTTCGGGCCCATATCAGCTCGGCGGCTACGGTAGGAACGCCTTCGAGATTTATCTGGATGGAAAACTCGTCACCAGCCACAACTCCTTGCACGAAGCCGCTTACAGCTATGCAGCCGTTGAGCTCGAAGCGGGCAAGCTCTATTCGATTCGCATCGATTATCACAAGTACCTGGGCGATGCGCGGATGCGCCTGCTGTGGTCGCGTCCGGCCGGCGCCGAACACGAGGCGGCGCTTCAGGCCGCTCGGCAGGCCGACGCGGTGGTGCTGGTGCTCGGGCTGTCGCCGCGCCTGGAAGGCGAAGAGATGCGCGTGCCCGTGGAAGGCTTCAAGGGAGGCGACCGCATCGATATCGGCCTGCCGGCCGCGCAGCAGAAACTGATGGAGGAAATCGTCGCGCTCGGCAAGCCGGTGGTGCTGGTGTTGCTGAACGGCAGCGCGCTGGCCGTGAATTGGGCGCGCGATCACGTGCCCGCCATCGTGGAAGCCTGGTACCCGGGCGAGGCCGGCGGCGACGCCATCGCCGATGTCCTGTTCGGCGATTACAACCCGGCCGGGCGCCTGCCGGTGACGTTCTATCGCTCCGCCGATCAACTGCCCGCCTTCACCGATTACCGCATGGCGGGCCGAACCTATCGTTACTTTACCGGCGAGCCGCTCTATCCGTTCGGCTACGGCCTCAGCTACACAAGCTTTGCGTATCGAAACCTCCGTTTGCCCAGCGAAACGCGGGCCGGCGACACGGTCGCGGTGTCGGTGGAGGTTCAGAACACGGGCCAGACGGCGGGCGAGGAAGTGGTGGAGCTTTACGTGAAGCACGTTGGCGCCGCCGTGCCAGCGCCCCTGATCTCGCTCGAAGGCTTTGCGCGCGTGTCGTTGCAGCCCGGTGAAACGCGCGTGGTCAAATTCGCGCTGGCGCCCCGGCAGCTTTCCACCGTCCAAGCCGACGGGGCTCGCCTCGCCGAGCCGGGGACGCTGGTGATCTCGGCCGGCGGCGCGCAGCCCGGTTTCGCGGGTCCGCTTAGCCCCTCGACCACTGGCGTGGTCACCGGCAGCCTGCGCATCACCGGCGACGCCAAAGCCGTCGAATAGCGCGGGGCGGCCGGTCGCGGCGAGCCTCCGATTCCTCGGCTGTGCGTGTATTCTGGGAGAAGGAGGCCGATATGGCGATTCTGGACTGGTCGCAATGCCTGGCCGTGGAAAGCGTCCCAGGCAAGCGTAGCGGCGCATGGGTGTTTCGAGGAACCCGCACGCCGGTTTCGACGGTGTTTGAGAACCTTCAAGACATGAGCGTCGACGAGCTGGTACAGGAATTCGGCGTGACGCGCGAACAGGTTCAAGCTGTCCTTCAGTTTGCCGCTCACAGCACCGAAGCGCAGTCCCCCCCTCATAAAGTCGCCACGCCCGGCAGCTACACAGAAGTTGACATACCCATCGAGTAAAGCGCCGCGTCTCAGTTAGACGAGGCCTCGGTTACCCCAACCGCCGCAGTTCGATCTCTCGCGTATCGTCGGGCAGCGCGCGGAGGTGGATTTCGGTGCGCGGCGGCGGGAACAACTCGGGGAAGCGCTCGCCCCATTCGATCAGCACCAGTGCGCCGCTGTCGATGATGTCATCCAGGCCCAGTCCTTCGACCTCGCGGGACTCTTCGAGGCGGTAGAGGTCGACGTGGTACACCAGGCCGTGGCCGTACTCGTGGATCAGTGTGAAGGTGGGGCTCGAAACATCGTCGGGTAACGCCGCGCCGAGACCATAGGCAATCCCTTTGGCGAGGGTGGTCTTGCCCGCCCCGAGGTTGCCAATCAGCAGCACTACGCCGCGCGGCAATTTGGCAGCGAGGCGTTCGCCGAGGGCGATGGTCTCGGCTTCAGTCGAGGCGCGGAACAGCGGCACACTCCTCCATGGCGGCCGGCAAGTACCGAAGCAGGTCGGAAGCGATCAGACTTCGCTCGCCAAGCGCGCGCGCGCCGATCTGGCCGGACAGGCCGTGCAGATAGACCGCCGCGGCGACGGCTTCGTCAGGGTGCTGCGGAAATTGCGCCAGGAAACCGGCGATCATTCCAGTGAGGACGTCGCCGGTGCCGCCGGTGCCCATGGCCGGCGTGCCGGTCGGGTTGATCCAAACGCGGCCATCGGGGTAGGCGATGATGGTGCGCTGGCCCTTCAGCACCAGCGTGACTAAATGCGCTTCGGCGAACGCGCGCGCGATGCCGATGCGGTCGGCCTGCACCTCGGCCACCGTTTTCCCGGTGAGCCGCGCCATCTCGCCGGGATGCGGCGTCAGAACGCGAACGCGCGGCGTGCGCGGGACCTTGCCGATATCCACCAGCGCGTCGGCGTCGACCACCATCGGCTGCTCCAGGCTTTCCATCAAGCTCGTTACCAGAATCGAGATTTCCGGCTGGCGCCCCAAACCGGGGCCCATCGCGATAACGGTTTTGCCTTCGGCGGCGGCGGCGAGCGCGGCGTTGAGCCCGATCGAGCCGTGCGGCGTTTCCGCCAGCGGTTCGGTCATCAGTTCCGGCGCGTGCGCGGCAATCACCGGAATGGCGGATTCGGCGGAGGCCACCGTCACCAGGCCCGCTCCAGCGCGCAGCGCGCCCAGCCCGCACAATGCTGCGGCGCCGGTCTTGCCGCGCGAGCCGGCCACCACCAGCGCGTGGCCGAACGTGCCTTTGTGTCCGCCCGGCGGGCGCGGCATCATCACGCGCCAAAACATCGACGGCTCGACCAGATCGATCTTCACATCCCGGTACAGTTCCCACGGCGTGCCGATGGGCCGCACAATCAATTCGCCGGTCGAGTCGCAATTCGGCGGCATCACCTGTCCCAGCTTCGGCGCGGTGAAGGTGACGGTGTAATCGGCGCGCGCGACCTTGCCCGCGGATTCGCCCGAATCGCTCGACATGCCGGAGGGAATGTCGACCGCCACCACCTTGGCCGAGTCCCGTAGGTGGCCGTTGATCTGGCGGATGGTCTGCTCGATGATGCCTTTGGCCGCACCGCCGACACCCGTGCCGAGCAAAGCGTCCACGATCAAAGTCGCTCTCTCAGCTTCCCGCGGGAGCTCGTCATGCAGCGGGCAACCGCAGGCGCGCAGCATCGCGTAATTCAGGCTTGCATCACCGCGCAGATTCTCCGGATCGGCGAACAGCACCACGGTGAGCCGGCACTGAGGGAAGCGCGTATGGATTTGCCGCGCGATCACCATCCCGTCGCCGCCGTTGTTGCCCTTGCCGCACAGCACCAGGACGCGCTGCGCCTCCAGCGGGGCAAACCGTTCGGCCAGAAATTCCACCACGCGAAGGCCGGCATTCTCCATCAGGACGATGCCGGGGATGCCCATTTCGATGGTGCGCCGATCGACCTCGCGCATCTCGGCCGCGGTGAGAACTTTCATATGCGCCTCACCACCACCATCGTCATGTCATCCTGCAATTCCGAGGAGCCGGTCCAAACGTTTACGGACTCCATGGTGCGCGCGATCAGCTCGGAGGAATCCGCGTGCGCGTATTTGGATATCAGGTCCTTCAATCGGTCCTCCCCGAACATCTCGCCGTAGGCGTTTTCCGGCTCGACGATGCCGTCGGTATAAGCCACCAGCAGGTCGCCGTGCTCGAGCTCGACGGTGCGTTCCTCGTAGCGCGCCAGCGGGAAAGCGCCCACCACGGTGCCGGTGGATTCGAGCATCTGCAGTTCGCCCGAGCGCAACAACATGGGCGAAAGGTGGCCGGCGTTGGTGTAGGTGAGCGAGTGGGTGGCTTCGTGATACAGCGCGAAATAAAAAGTGGCGTATTTCTCGAGGCTGGTGTTGGCGTAAAGCTGGCGGTTGAGGGTGGCCACCAGCTTGGCGGTGGAAAGCAACCGCGGCGACGCGCCGTTGTTAGCGCCCAACTGGGTGCGCATGGTGGATTGAATGGTGGCCATCAGCAGCGCGGCCGAAATTCCCTTGCCGGCCACGTCGCCGATGGCGAATGCCAGGGACTCGTCGCCCAGCGCCATGAAATCGTAATAGTCGCCGGACACCATGCGGGCGGGGCTGCAGACGCCCTTGAGCTCGAGCGTCCTGGTATACGGCACGTCCTTGGGAAAAAGCTGCTGCTGCACTTCGCGCGCGATGGTGAGCTCGGATTCGAGGCGCTCCTTCTCCTTAGCCACCACCATCAGTTGGCCCAGGTTGGCCGTCATGGAATTGAACGACGCCGCCAGTTCGGCAAGCTGGTCGCTGCCTTTGATCGGGATACGGTGGCCGAAATCGCCTTGCTGGATGCGCCGCGTGCCGAGGTAAAGCTCATGCACGGCGCCGGTGATGCTGCGGCTCAACTGCACTCCGGCGACCAGCGACATCAATTCCACCAGCAGGAACAGGATGGTCAGCACGACGAAAGCGACCAGGAAGAATTCGGCCAAATCGAACGATTGATCGCGTGATTCAAAGATGGTGCCCAGGACGGCGGAAGCGCGCGTGTCGACGCTCAGCACGAGCTCGCGATGTTCGCCCGGCGAACGCCACCGCGGGACCCTCACCAGGAACCGGCCCCGCAGCGGGAAGTCCAACGAATTGAGCGCCTGAGGTACACGCGAGGCGCGGGACTGTCCCACCAGAGGCGCAGAGGCCGCGTTGCCCAAATCAAAAGGCGCAAACGCCACGTCGCCCAAACCCGGAACCAGGCCGCCGAGCACGTCAATTGTCACCGGCGCCAGCACCGTCACTTCCTCGCCGTTTTCGATCACGTGCGCCCAGGCGAAGAGCCGTTCCCCGCCGTCCTCCTGCTTGACGATCAGCCCGGAGGCGTGCCGCCATGAGGGGCCGCGCCATTCTTCGGGTGGCTGCGAGATCTTGTTGCCGGACGGATAGCGAAGCTCGCGCTTTCCCGTGATCAGCAGCGAGAACTCCGGAAATGCGCTGTGGGTCATGGTTTCGAAGCGGCGCAGCGCAGTGGCGGGATCCGTCACCGGCACCAGCGCCAAAGCCTCGGCCGACCGCAGCAGCGCTGCCTGGCGGTGCCGCAATTCGGTGTTCACCAAGTACACCGCCATCTGCCCGATCACCACGTAAGTGGCGATGCCGGCCAGCAGCAGAATCAGCACCACCGGCACCACCGCGATGAAAATGTAAGCCGCGATCAGGCGGTTGCGCAGGCGCCAGATGGCCTTGCGCAGTCCGCGGCGCACCAAGCGGAAGGCCACCACCACGCCTAACAGAAAGGACAGACTAGCGAGCAACCATTGCGCAACTGGTGCGACGCCGGTCAGCCACAGGATGACGTTGACCGGCAGAAGCAGCACAAAGGCCTTTTCCAAGCGCCCAATGCTCCGCCACGAGATACGCCCGCCCCGCTCCACCTTCCCAGACTAGCGTACCCGAAAGACCTACGGTACAATCTCGGCATGATTACACGAAGACTGGGAACGGGAATTCTGTTCCTGCTATTAGCCACGGCCGCATGGGCGGCGGACGTAACCGGCACCTGGAAGGGCGAGGTTTCGACCCCGGATGGCAACAGTTTCAGCCTGACCTACACCTTCAAACAGGACGCCGCCAAGCTGACGGGCACGGTTCTCGGGCCGCAAGGCGACCCGCTGCCGATCGACAACGGCAAGGTGGACGGAGACAAGATCTCGTTTTCCGTGAAGGTGGATATGAACGGCAGCGCCACCACTTTTTCGAGCGAAGGCACCATCAACGGCGACGAGATTGTCCTCAAAACCAAGGCCGACAGCGGCGACATGGATTTCCCGCCGATGACGATCAAGCGGCAGAAATAAGCGCAACGGAGCCGTGACCGTAGGGAGCGGTCGTCACAGCTAAGACGGTCCTGCGTGTTATGCGAAATCGATGGCGGCGATCACCATTTGCGGCATCGCCTGATTCCAGCTCTCCGGCACGTTGTCGAAGGCCAGCCGGAAGGGCTTCGATTCGCCGGGCGCGAGCTTCCCCATCTTGTGGCCGACGATCGCCACCCGCTCGCGCAGAATTACTTGCCCGTACGGATCGTAGAACACGCAGACGATCTCCACGGTGTCGAGCACCCGGTTGCCGGTATTGGTGATGTTGCCGGTGATTTCGACAACCTGCTGGTGGAGGTAGCTTTCGTGCGCCCGCATGTCGGAATCGGTGATCTTGAGGAAGCCGTCGTGGATGTAGGTGCGCGCGATGCCGGTCAAGGGTGGCGGCGCCGGCGGTCCTTGCTGCGAGAGCCGGTTCAAATACAGCAACCCGGCTACGCCCGCCGCCAACACCAGCACGATGACGATGGCCGCCGGGGGAATCGAGAACCGCTTCTGTTGCGGGCCGGGCGCCTGGTCCGGGCGCGCGGTTTTATTTGCCGCCAACGGTCATTTCTCCGATCTTGAGCGTGGGCGCGGCCACGGAGCCGCGAAACTCCAGGTCGTTGCCAACCTCTTCCACGCCCAACAGCATATCTTGCAGATTACCGGCAATGGTGACCTCGGAAACCGCGAACGCCAGTTCGCCGTTGCGGATCCACAAACCCGCGGCGCCGCGCGAGTAGTCGCCGGTGACAATGTTGACGCCCATGCCGATCAGTTCCGTGACATAGAATCCGTCGGCGATCCGCGCGATAATCCGCTCCGGCGATTGGACGCCGTTTTCGACGAAAAAGTTCCCGTGGCCGATTCCCGCGTTGCCGGCCAGCCCGCGCGAGGCGTTGCCGGTGGTCTTCATCCCCAGCTTGCGCGCCGCGTAGGTATTCAGCAGGTAACTCTTGAGCACGCCGCGCTCCAGCACCACGGTGCGCCGCGAAGCTACCCCCTCATCGTCGAAAGGCGAGGTGCCGAACAGGCCGGGGATGGTGGCATCGTCAATCAGCGAGAGCTTCTCGCTGGCCACTTTCTCGCCCAGCTTTCCGGCCAGGAACGACTCGTGCCGGTAAATCAGCATGCCGTGAACGGCTTCAAACAGGTTCCCGACGAGCGAGGCGGCGACCCGCGGCTCGAACACCACCGGCACTTTCTGCGTAGCGACCTTGACCGGGTTCAGCCGGCGCAAGGCGCGCGCGGCGGCGGTGCGCCCGATCTGCTCGGGCGGCTCGAGGTGCGCCAGCGAGCGCGCGGAATGATGCCAGGCATCGCGCTCCATCGATTCCCCATCCCGCGCCACCGGCACCACCCCCAGCGAACACGAGCTGCTGCGATATTCCCCCGCGAAGCCGCGCGAGTTGGCGAAAATGTGGCGCCCGGCGTAGCTGTCAAACGAGGCGCCTTCGGAATTGGTAATGCGCGGATCGGCGTCGAGCGCGGCTTCTTCGGCGCGGCGGGCGAGGGCGATCCGGCCATCGGTGTCAAGCCCGTCGACGTCCGCCGAATAGAGATCCAGGCAGCCGGAAAGCGCGCCCAACTCCTCCGGCTCCGGCAGGCCGGCGTGCGGGTCGTCGGTGGTCACTTCCGCCAGCTCGATCGCCGATTTCACCAGGCGCTCGATGCCTTCCGCGGAGAGATCGGAAGTGTACGACGATCCGGTGCGCTGGCCAATCAGAATGCGCAGCCCGGCCGCGCGCGAGCCGGCCTCTTTCAGGTTCTCCAGCTCGCGCATCCGTACGTTGGCCGAAAACTCGTCGCCTTCTTCGATGGTGCACTCCGCGTCGCCCGCCCCCGCCGCCAGCGCCCGCCGCACCACGTCCCGAGCCATCTCGCCCAAATGGTTTTCACCGGAAGGCATAATCACAGGCTAACATCGTCCCACGGGAAAGGCGGGACATTGGTTATCAGTCGAGACGTGCGCGCCCCCGTACAGCACCCGATCCACTTTGCCGGGGTGTCGGTGCTCGTCCCGAAACTCGCCACTTTTGACGATGGATGGATCGACTCGACCACCGATGACTCCGTTAACCGAGCTTGTATGATTAAGGAAGGCTAGGCCGGAGACTCTTCAAAGCTGGCTGCCCAAACTCCGGATCTGCGTCCTGAGCTCCACGCGGCGGGCATCATTCATCGCCAGGAGTTGCACGGTGGCGCGGCCAACGGCCGTGATTCCTATGATTCGACCATCCTCCAGGACGAAGTGATCGGCCCAGGCGCTACTGCGTGGATGAAACAGCCCAACGACTTCTCGCGTCACCGGGTCGATCGCGGTCAGGTTCGGCCCTTTGTGCAGGTTACACCGATGGCACGCCAGTGCCAGGTTGTCCGCGTCGTCTCGGCCGCCGTGCTGCCTGGCGACTATGTGTTCAATGTGATGGGTAAGCTCGCTCGATTCTTGCGGGAGAAGGCAATACTCGCAACGTCCGGCCGCCCGCCGCCGCACGAACTCGCGCGTGGAAGCATCCATCGGATCACATGCGGATCGGGCGCAGGTTCTGGCGGGCCTTCAGCTTGAGGATCGAGATGAAATCCGCGGCGTTGATCAACGCCTCATACTCAGCAGACTCGTCGCTGGTCAGTACACCCTCATTGGCTCGTTCGGCAAGCGCGTCAATGCGCTGCTGCACGGGCAGAGAGACGCGAAACCCGACGACGCGCCGGGCGGACTCGGCATCCAAACATCGGCCCAAGGGTTCCAGGAGGCCGTCGAGCATGGAGGCTACGCTCATGCTTTCACAGTACCACGAAGCTTCCGGACGCCTTGCCGCTCAGGCGGAAACGGGGCGTCTTCACAACCGGAACTTCTCGGCGCTGGACCAATCATCGGCTTCGTCCGCCGAGTCGGGCTGCAGCCGGTAAGCTTCCCGCATGCGCGCATACTCGTCGTTGCGGATGACTTGCTTCGCGGCCTTCCCAATTGAGCCGGCCCGTTCCTTGGTTTGTTTCCGTTCGTTTTTTGCCATGGCAGTTTCAACTACGATGCGCACATCGCAGGCCGGGGGCCTGCGCCACTAGCCCGTTCCGCCCACCGTCATCCTGTCGATCTTCAAAGTAGGAATGCCGACACCTACTGGGACGCTTTGCCCCTCCTTGCCGCAGATGCCGATGCCTTCGTCCAGGCGCAGGTCGTTGCCCACCATGCTGACGTATTTCAGCGCCTCGGGGCCGTTGCCGATGAGAGTGGCGTTGCGCACCGAGCGGGTCAGTTTGCCGTCTTCGATCAGGTAGCTCTCGGAGGCGGAGAACACGAAGTTGCCGCTGGTGATATCCACCTGGCCGCCGCCGAAGTTGACGCAGTAGAGGCCTTTGGGCACCGAGCGGATGATATCGCCGGGATCGCTCTCGCCAGCCAGCATGAAGGTGTTGGTCATGCGCGGCATGGGGATATGCGCGTAGCTCTCACGCCGGCCGCTGCCGGTGGAGGCCGACTTCATCAGCCGGCTGGAGAGCTTGTCCTGCAGGTAGCCGGTGAGCACGCCATTTTCGATCAGCACGTTGCGGCGCGTCGGATGGCCTTCGTCATCCACATTGAGCGAGCCGCGGCGGTTCGAGATGGTGCCATCGTCGATCACGGTGCACAATTCGCTCGCCACCCGCTGGCCCATGCGGCCGCTGAAGGCGGAAACGCCCTTGCGGTTGAAGTCCGCTTCCAGGCCATGGCCGACGGCTTCATGCAACAGAATGCCCGGCCAGCCGGGCCCGAGCACCACGGTCATTTCGCCGGCCGGAGCGGCGACGGAGTCGAGCATCGCCACCGCTTCCCGCGCGGCCTGCTGGGCGAAGTGCTCGGGCGTCTTCTCGCGCAGAAAGAAATCCAGCTCCACGCGCCCGCCGCCGCCGGCGTGGCCGCGCTGCGGCGCGCCGCCTTCCACCCGCGCCAGCGCGGAAACGCTGATACGCGCCAGCGGCTGGCGATCCACGGTCAGCACACCATCGCTCGTCGCCACCATCACTTCGCGCAGGTTGTCGGCGTAGTTCGCCTGCACCTGAAAGATGCGGGAATCGTAGGCGCGCGCGGCTCGGTCGGCGCGCTTGACCAGTTCCACGCGTTCGCCGAAGGCGGTATCGGTGGGTGCAATCAGGACCGGGTACAGATTGTGCGGCTGGCCTTCGCTCAGGCTCACCTTGTCCACATGGCTGGGGCCGCGAGCGATGTGTGCCGCTACGCGCGCGGCCTTGCGGATTTTTTCCGGCGTCAGGTCGTCCGAGTAGGCGTAGCCGGTCCGCTCCCCAGCGATCACCCGCACCCCAACCCCCACCGAAACTCCTTGGGCAGCGCTTTTGACCATCGATTCGTCAATACCGATGGAACTGGTGAGCAGATATTCGAAGTACAGGTCGGCGTAATCGCCGCCGGCGGCAAGCGCTTCGGCCAGGTGGCTTTCCAGGTCGTGGCGCGTGATCTGGAAGCGGCTGGAAAAAATGGACTCGGAAAAGCGCATGTCTTTAGGCTATCATCGCGGTTCGGGGGATCGCATCAAACGGTTGCGGGAGTGTTCCCGCGTCGCGGACCTTGTAACCTATGGATATATCTTTACGCCTATGCTAGCGAAGTCCAGGACTGGGCCAGCGGCGGCGAGCGGTGTCGAATGCTGGTAGACTTCGAGCTGGTCCGGCGCGCGCAACAGGGTGACAGTGCGGCATTTAACGAAGTTGTCCTGGCGTACCGGAAGCGCACCATGGGGACGATCGGCCGTTTGATCGCCCGTACGGAAGATGTCGAGGACGTCGCACAGGAAGTCTTTTTGCGGCTGTATTTTTCGCTCGACCAGTTGCGGGCGCCGGAGGTCTTTGAACCGTGGCTGTACCGGCTGACCGTAAACGCGGCGTACGATTACCTGCGCAAGCAGCGGCGGCGGCCGGAGTTTCGCATGTCCGACCTGTCCGAGCAGCAGGTTATGATGGCGGATGCGGTAGCCGGCGGCAAGGTGGAGCACGACCAGCAGCAGAAGAAGAAAATTCGCGAAACCGTGGATTCGCTGCTGGGCGCGGTTTCCGAAGCGGACCGCGTTTTGCTGTTGATGAAAGAAGTGGAAGGGCTATCCTTACGGGAGCTTGAAAAGATCTATCGGGTCAAGGAGAATGCTCTTAAGGTCCGTTTATTCCGGGCGCGGCAACGGGTCTTGAAGGCCTTCGAAACGGCGGAGCGGAAGAACGAGAACGGCTGAGACCGTTGGAGCAGACGGCTGAGGCCGTTGGAGCAAAGAAGCGATGTACCCAACGCGTGGCGGCGACGACAAACTGGATTCTCTGTTGCAGGTATACCGGGCGGCCTGCCCGGATCGGGAGCCCAGCGCCAATTTCATGCCCGGCCTGTGGCGGCGGATCGAATCGCGGCGGAACTTCACGTTTTCCTTTCAGCGCATGGTGCGAGGCTTTGTGACCGCGGCGGCGGCGGTCACCCTTGCCATCGGAGTCTACGTGTCCCTGCCGCGCGCCAGGCCAGCTCCCGAAGTGAGCTACCTGGAAGCACTGGCGGACGCCAACACGCTGGATACGCCGGAAAATGTCGGGCCGGTGCGGCTTGAGTTGAACGAACCGGGCCGATAAGCTGATTCCCATGCCCAAGTCCCGCCTTCTTGCGTTTCTCGGTCTGCTGGCAATCTTCGTCGGCGGTGCCATATCCGGCGCCTTCGGCTACCACCTCTACATGGCGTCTCCCGTATTCGGCCACAACCTGTCGCCGGCCACGGCGGGCACACATAAGAGTCCTGGGCCGGATCCGGAAGAGATACGGAAACGGCTGGTGGAGGAGATGCGCCAGCGCGTCAAGCTGGACGACGCGCAGATCGCCAAGCTGAACCGGATCTTCGACGACACGCGCGCGCAGTTCGACCAGATCCACCGGGAAATGAACGATCGGGGCCACGCCGCTTGGGACAAACAGGTGGCCGAAGTGAAAGCCATTCTGCGTCCCGAGCAAGAGCCTCTTTACGATCAGTTGCGCGCCGAACACGAAGCCGCCCGCAAGCGCCGCCACCAGCAGGAAGCCGAAAAGAAGTAACCGTTCGGAGCCCCGACCGTCAGGGAGCGGTTGCTGTAATCATTACGTGACAAGGCCCTGCCGCTGTGCTTCCCTCAGGCTCTAGACAAACGCAAACCAAAGAGCCAGCCCGAGCGCCGCGATAGCCACGGCGCCTATTAGCGCTCCAGTCAACCAGCTCGGATCTATCTTTTCCGCCGCCCTGGTCTTCGTGAAGAGGAATCCCAGCCCGGCGAACAGAACCACGTCGGCTAAACAGTGCGCTATCCAAGGGTTGCCGGTAAGCGACTTCATAATGCCGTTCAGGGGGGCGTACGCATCCCGCGCCCAGGCGAGGGCCGTATTGAACAACGCGGCGATCGCGGCAGCCAGGACGAAGCCCGAGGTTGCGGCTTTCAGCTTTGGGGATTCCGGAGCCGTTGCGGAGTTCATTATCGATCTCCTTTCGCACCGCCGCGGAGCAGAGCGACTTTAGCCCCGTGTTCGATCACCGCACCGGCGCCTTCCACCGTCAGACCCGTTATCACGATCAGCGCCGCCACGGAAAGAACAAGCTTGCGGGCGGCAGCATGCGAAAACAATTCTTCCCGAGTCGCCACCGGCAGCAGAAATGCCAGCATGCCCGTGATCAAGAACAGATGCTCTTTCGTTTCCATAACGAGATTGTGGGCAAATGGCCAGGGTCCCCCGAGTATCAGTGCCTTTTCGGCCGGGTAGAAGTGAACGTACCAATATCCGCCGCAGATCCATGCGGCGGCCATCGAGAGCGCAGTCACCAGGGCGGCTGCCCGAATCCGAGCGGCGTTCCCGGGTTGCGCACTGAGCGCCTCAATGAATACCCACAGTGCCGCCAGGCATCCCGTGACGCCGAACCCGGCATGCGCGAGAAGTATTACGTCGCTGGCCGAGATGTTCATTGCGTTTCCTTTCGAGCGACGCCGGACGTTATGAGTGGCCCATGAGGCCCGGAGGGGCCAGGCCGTTGAATGCGGTGCCCGCGGGCTTATCGCTATCGCCCGGCTTGCCGCCTTTACCCCAAGTCCAATACAGACCGAGGTAAGCGTAGTTTTCGGTTTGCCCGATGGCGGTGTGGCCATAACAGAACAGGAACTGAAATCCGGGATCGCGAAACTTGTAATAGCCGCCGACATCGATCAGCGTCGCCGGCCTCGTCTGCGGCGTCGCCAGTCCTTCCGGTCCGTGATAAAAGATTTCGGTTCCCAGCGTCACTTTCTTGCCGAGATCCCGCTGAACCAGCCAGCCCGCGAACGGAAAATTGCGATAGCCGGGTGCATTCACCAGCGTCACCCCGCCGCCCCCGTAAGTTGTCCAGGGGCCAGAGCTTTTCTGCACCCAGAGAGGGACCTTATACCATGTCTTGCCAACCCCCAGACCTCTCGCGGCGCTGCCGGTCGGCAACTCGAACATCACAAACGTTCCGACCATGGGGCGATGCTTGGTTTCCTGCACAAACCGGTACTTGATTCCCGTCTCGATATCGCCCAAACCGAAAGCTCGCGGACCCATACCGGCGGGGGCCAAGGCCGGATTGTTCGACGGCAGGATCGCCGCGGCCGGAACGATGATGTGGAGGTGCACGTTGGGCAGAGCTCCCCAATTGAACTCCACGGCCGGGCCAACCGTGTCGGTTTCCACCGGGGTGCCGTCCGAAGCCGCGAACGTGTAGAACTCGTAGTTTCTGAAGTCGATTGGCTCCGGATCGTCCGTCTGAAACGGAGGACCGGCCAGAGCAGCCGTTGCAACAAACACCAGCACGGCAAGCGCACGGAATACTTTTACCGCCGCGAACTTATCCATCCGGCTACCGCGTTTCAATCAGCTCTCCAAACAATTCGCTCACTTTTACCTTCATCGCCTTGAGAGCCTTCCTCCCTAAGGGTGTGGCCCGATACACTTTACGAACCGACTGCCCAGTGCGCTTCTCTGCCGAGCGCATATATCCCTTCTTTTCCAGCCCGTGCAGAAGCGGATAAAGGGTTCCCAGGCTGATCCGGTAACCGTGCCGCGCCAGTTCCTCGGCCATCTCGAGCCCGAAGATCGGCCCTTCGACGGCGTGATAAAGAATGTGCAGCCGGATCAGGCCCGAGTAAAGATCGTGATACTCAAAGCGATTATCGGAATCGTTTTTCGTTATCGTCATTCGATAGCGATCACCAGTATATGCGGCGCTCGCATCCGGCGTCAACCGCCTGGCTGCAAGTTACGATGGTCGCCGCCAGAGCGACGATCAGCCGTTCTCTCCGCATCATATTAGCCGGCCAGCGGCAGGATCATAGCACCACCACCGGATGGTAGAGATTCGGCAACACAGCTTCGCCGATGGCAACCAGATCGCCGTTGCGCGTCACGGCCTTGACATAGCGCGAGGCCGGCTGCGAGCGAAACGGGGAAGCGGGAAAGTTGCGGCCGTTGCGGATCTGACCGGCGGTCAGATCATCGACGAAAACGGCGGCCATGCCGGGCAGCATTTGTGCGGCCGGAACCAGCGCATCGATCAGGCGCTGATCGGTCGCCAGCGATTCCAGTTGCGGGATGGTGCGCGCCTGCGCGATCTCGAATTCGCCGCTGGCCAGGCGCCGCAGGTTTTCCAGGTGTGCGCCGCAGCCGAGCAGTTGGCCCAAATCGTGAGCGATCGAACGCAGGTAGGTGCCGCCGGAACAGTGCGCCCGCACGCGCGCCAGCGGGCCCGTCAGATCGAGAAGGGTAAGCTCGTAAACCTCAACCGGCACGGGCGCAAGTTCGACGGCGACGGATTCGCGCGTCAGTTGATACGCGCGGCGTCCCTCCACTTTCTTGGCGGAGACCGGCGGCGGAGTCTGCATAAACTCACCGCGGAAGCGTTCGAGCGCCTGTTCGAGCGTGGCCCGATCGAGCTGCGGCTCGGTCTTCTCGCTGGTTCGCTCGCTGGCGCGATCATAGCTAACGGTCGACCAGCCGAAGCGGATCACGCCTTCGTAGATCTTGTCGCTGCGCGTGTAAAACTGCGCCAGTCGCGTGGCGCGGCCGAGCACCAGCGGCAGCACGCCGGTGGCGATCGGATCGAGCGTGCCTAGGTGGCCGATCTTCTTCATGCCGACTATCCGCCGCGCCTTGCCCACCACGTCGTGCGAGGTCCAGCCCTCCGGTTTGTCGATGACGATGGCTCCGTCCAAGCTTGTCCTTTCGGCGTCGAAAGCCCGAGTCCCACTAGCGCTTGCGCGCCAGGCACACATGCCCGAGCGTAAAATTGCGGTCGCGGTCGAGACCGTCCAGAAACGGCAGGATCAGCGCAGGCGGGACCGCCAGGATCGCTGCCGGAATGAAGCCCAGCCAGCGAATGCCGCCTGTAAAGAATTGTAAGCCGTTGAGCAGTCGCCGCGCGAGCAGCCGGAAGTAGCCGCCGTGGGCGCGCATCTCGACGACTTCGAAACCGGCCTGCTCCAGCAGCCAACGCAAACCATAGCGCGTGTAGCGGAAGTAGTCATGCGGCGCCTGATGGGTTTCCCAGTCCTGCGGCGCAGCCACCAGCAGCGGCGCGCCGCGAGCCAGCACGCGTCCGATTTCGGCCAGCGCGCGCGCGGGTTCGGCCAGGTGCTCTAGGGTGACGATGTTCAGCACGGCGTCGAACGTGCCTTCGCGAAAAGGCAGCGCCGCCAGGTCGGCGAGCGCGTCGAGGCGGCTGTAGTCCCAGTTGGCATCGCCCACCGCCAGGTCCACGCCGCAATACCGCTGCTGCGCGAAGTGATGCTTATAGCGGTTCTCTCCGGCGCCCGCGTCGAGGACGCGCACTCCAGAGGGAAGGCTGCGCGCCAGCGCCGCCACGGCGTCTTCAATTTCGGCTTCGACGATCAGCACGTGCCGCCGAAACGGGCGCGGCAGCCGGTAAGCGATGTCCTGGTATCTCATGGCTTGCGGGCCTCGATCATGACCGTCGCGCCAGCCCCAGCGGCGGCTTCCAAAAGTGTGAACGGCACGGATGCCGCTATCAGCGCGAAATACGCCAGGTCCTTGGCGATGCGCGCGGCGGAGTTTTCGTGCACCCGGCGGGTGCGGCGCCCCATCGGGTCCAGGCCGGGCGCCACGCTGCTGGCCAGGCTCGCCGGATTGTCGCGCCAGGAGAAATATTTGCGGCGCAGAACGGTGAAGCCGCAGGATTCGAGCAGCCGTTCCAGGTCGCTCGAGCGGAAATCATAGAGATGGCGCGGCACGTCGAGCCCGCTCCAGGCGCGGCCGAGCAAGCGGAACTGCCAGCAGGCGGCGTTGGGCGTCTGCACAATCAACCGCCCGCCCGGCGCCAGCAGGTGATGCGCCGCGGCGATGTAGGCGCGCGGATCGTGGACGTGCTCGAGCACGTGAAACATGGTGATGGCGGCAAAGCCACCGGCGCGCACTGGGGCGTGCTCCAGCTCGCCGCAAACCGCGGGCACGCGCTGGCGGCTCCAGGCGATGGCGGCAGCGGCGGCGGAATTGTCCAGGCCCACCACGCGGAAACCGCGCTCCCGCATCATTCCCAAGAACAGGCCGCCGCCGCAACCCACGTCGAGCAAGGGGCCGCGCGCGCTGCAATCGCTCAGGGCGCGCTCGACGAAACGCGCGTGATCGCGCAACACCAGGCGGCGGTAAGCTTCTTCCAGACGGCCGGCGCTGGTTTGGTCGGGCGCGAACCAGTAGTTTTCAGGATGATATTGGCGCGATTCGGCGGGCGTCGGCTGCGGGTCCAGACGCATCAACCCGCACTGGCCGCAGCGGAGGATGGTGAAGCTGCGCGCAGTGGTTCGATGCAGGCGGTCGGTGGCGGGGAACAACGCGGCGGCGCTTTCGGAGCCGCACAGCAGGCAGGCGCTCATGCCACGTCCCTCAGTCGCAGCCGGTGGCTCCAGATCAGACGCCGCACCTGACCAGGGGTGAGACGGCGAATGCGGCGAATGCCAGCGCGTTTGCGGAGCATGCGCGGCGCCAGGCGTAAAGCTTGGAGTTGGCCGGCCACCAGTCCCCGCACCAGCCGCCATTTCCCGGCCAGTCCGGGGAAGTAAGCGGTGTCGCCCGCGCCGCGGCACGCAGCTAGCGCGCCGGCGGCGAGACGCGCCGCGAAGAAAAGCGGATTGAGCAGCAGCAGACTCCACGGGAAAAGCTTCACGGCCAGCAGCAGGCGGTTTCTTTCGATCAGCTCGAGGCGCCGCACCGAGTCCTTGCCCAACGTGGAGCCGCGGTGGTGGCGCACCACCGCCTGCGGCGTGTAGACGCATCTCCAGCCGGCGATGCGCGCGCGCAAGCCGAGCTCGGCATCGTCGCCATAAGCGAAGAAGTCCTCGTCGAAGCCGCCAATCTCGTCCAGCATGGCTTTGCGGTATAGCGCCGCGCATCCATCCGGCCAGAGCACTTCCTCTTCGCGGTCGTACTGGCCGCGATCGGCCGCGCCGCTGCCGCGTCCGCGATTCTGGCCGTCGGGGAACATCAGGTGGCCGGATTTGTCGATGCGGCTGGGATCTTCCCAAACCAGCACCTTGCTGGCGGCCATGCCAATATCCGGCGCGCCGGAGCAGGCCCGCTGGAGCGCGGCCAGCCACCCCTGGGCGGCTTCGGCATCGTTATTGATCAGCGCCACGAAGTCGCCCTGCGCGGCTGCGATGCCCTGATTGTTGGCGGCGCAGAAGCCCCGGTTTTCGCGGTTGCGGATCACCCGAACGCCGAACTCCGCCTCCGCCATCTCGGCCGAACCGTCCGCCGAGCCGTTGTCCACCACGATGACCTCAAATGCCACCTCGCCCTGCCGCTCGATCGAGCCCAGACAGGCGCGCAGCAGCTCCTTACGGTTCCAGTTCACCACCACGACGGAGATCAAGCGACTATGCTAGCAGGCGCCGCGCGAAGCCGATTCGATGACAGCCGCCCGGCAAAGCCCACCTGCCCGTGAGAGCCGCTACACTCGGCTTCAGGAGTATTTATGGCGGATCAAGATCAAGAACCGGGCCACGTGCGCCCACGCACCGCGGTGTTAACCAGGGGCTTCGACCCCCACCTGTCATTAGGATCGGCGCGGCCCGCGGTGTTTCGCAGTTCCACCTACGTTTTCGCAAGCCCGGAGGCCGCCGAGCGCGCCTTCGCCATCACCACCGGCAAGATCAAGCCGGCGGATGGCGAGCGCGCCGACCTCACCTACTCCCGTTTCTCCCACCCCAACGCCGAGATTCTGGAGGACCAGATTGTGCCGCTCGAAGCCGGCGCTCGCCACGCGGCGGTCTTCAACTCGGGCATGGCGGCCATTATGACCGCGTTCTTCGCCTACGCCCGCCCCGACGCCACCATCGTTTACACCACGCCGCTCTACGGCGGCACCACCGGCCTCATCCACACCTTCCTCGAACCATTCGGCGTGCGCGGCATTCCCGTACGCGCGGGCGATACCGAAGGCATTGACGCCGCCATCCGCGCCGCGCGCAATTGTTGCATCGTTTACCTGGAAACGCCGGCCAATCCCACCATGACCATGACCGATCTGGAGCGCGCTTCCGCCGCCGCGGCCGCTCATCCCGACCACCCCGTCGTGATGGTCGACAACACCTTCCTCGGACCCACTTTTCAGCACCCCATGCTGTGGGGCGCCGATATCGTGCTCTATTCCGCCACCAAATATCTTTCCGGCTTCAGCGACATGCTAGGCGGAGTGGCCCTCACCAAGAGCCCGGAGATGATCCAGAAACTCCGCAGCCGGCGCAGCATGTTCGGCAACATCCTGCAGCCCGACGAGTGCTGGATGTTGGTTGGCCGCCTGCCCACCGTGGCTCTCCGCATGAACCGCCAGAGCAAGAACGCGCAACGCCTGGCCGAGGCTCTCAACGGCCATCCCAAACTCACCCGCGTCCTGTATCCGACGCTGTTCACCGACCCTGAACAGAAACGCATTTACGCCAAACAGTGCGACTATCCCGGCGGCATTTTTTCGATCGAATTTGCTGGCGGCAAACCCGCCGCGTTCGAGTTCCTGCGCCACCTGCACATCGCCCGAAGCGCCGTGTCGCTGGGCGGCGTCGAAACGCTCACCTGCCATCCCAAATCCACCACTCATTCCGGCATGAGCCAGCAGGAGCTCGCGGAATCCGGCGTTACGGATGGCCTGGTGCGACTCTCCGCCGGCATCGAAGACTGGCGCGACCTGCTCGCCGATTTCGAGCAGGCCCTCGCCGCCGTCGCCTGATCCGGCTACGTCTGGAGACGACAAAGACCGATCTTCGTCCTGCTTCTGACTCGACCGGAATAATAGCCTACCCCACCGGGGGCTTTTTGCGGGGGCGCGAAACGCGCTTCTTCTGCGTACCATCGCCCCCGGTCTTGCGTGGGGCGCGCGGGCGGCGCATCACCTTGGGCGGCGGCTCGGGTATGGGGATCTCGCCGGTGGCGGTAGGTTGGCCGGGCACCAGGGGCTGCGGTTCGTCTTCTTCTTCCTCGATCTGCTGCGGAGTAGGTTCGGGCTCAGGCGGTGCGGCGGGCGGATGGAACTCGGCGCCGAGGAATACGATCAGGCCGCGCTCTTCATCGGCTTGAATGCGCACCAGGCTCTTGTCCTGCGCATAGTTGAGCAGCTCGCTGAATTCCTGGAACCCGTATTGGCGCCAATCGAAGGCGGGGTGGTCGGCCTTGACCCACTCGGCCAGATCGTCGGCCAGGGCGCCGCTGTCCACCGCCAGGCGGTGCGTTTCCAGCACGTCGCGCAGCAGCGGGATGGCCTGCTCCGGCTTGGCGCCGGGCTTATCGGCCGCGACGCTGCCTTTGAGGCGAATCATGTAGCGGCCCTCGCCGCCCGACACATCGACGAAATCGGCCTTCTGGAGTTTTTCCACGAAATCGGTGAAGGAGCTGGCGCCGTAGGCCTTCTCATTGAACGTGGAATCGAGCTGCAGCATAGTGGACTTGAGCAGGCCGAGCTGCGGCCGCACTTCGCGCCGCTCGAGCACGCCCAAGGCGCGTTCCACCAGCGGCATGGACTGCGTGAGATCGAGCGCCACGCGCTTGTGCTGCGAGCGCTGCTGCGGCGGCCCCTGCGGCTGCTGCTGTGGTTGCTGCTGCTGTGGTTGCTGTTGCTGTGGCTGCTGTTGCTGTGGCTGGTGCTGCTGCCTCTCGGCCGGTGGCCGATCGTGCGAGCGCGAGCGCGGGGCATCGTCGATGATGGCTTCGTAGGCGATGAATTCGTGGCAGTTCTTTTGCAAAATTGTGCTGGTGAAGGCGCGTCCGCCGACGACGAAGATGCGCTTGTCGTATTGTTTGAGCTTGTTCACCAGGGCGATGAAATCGCTGTCGCCGCTGACGATGGCGAAAGCGTTGATGTGGTCGTGCGTGAAGGCCATTTCCAGCGCGTCGAGCGCCAGGTTGATATCGGCGCCGTTCTTGTCGCCGCGCGGCGAAGGATCGCGCTGCACCATTTGCACGGCGTGTTCGGAGAGTGGCCGCGTGGCCGCTTCCTGTCTGCCCCAGTTTGCGTACGCAAACTTGGTGACGATTTCGCCGCGTTCCTTGAGCGCGTCCAACACCGCCTCCACGTCGAACTCGCGGTGCAGTGTGGACTTGACGCCGATCTCGATGTTATCGAAATCGATAAACACGGCGATCTTTAGTTTTTGTTCCATTCGTAGTTTTCCTTAAGTCTGGCAACCGGTGTGGCGGACATCTTGTCCGCCGTCGCCGAAGGCCGATGGGCATGCCGGCACGGCGAAAGCCGCGCCTCTGCCTCTTGCGTCAGTGTATCCCAAATGCAAGCCCGTCTGGGACGCGCCGGGGCGATGCAGGTGTGCGACATGGAAGTGAAAACCCGGCGGCGGCCTTCGTATCAGGGCACGGCTTGAGTCGTGCCGCAACGTATCGGTAGCCAAAGGCTTTAGGCACTGGGGCTTTCCTGAGTCCGCTGGAGCTGAAGCCCAAACCTTTCTCCCGAGCCTTCGGCACGGCTCAAGCCGTGCCCTGATACAAAGCCTCCAGAGACCAAAGCCTTGCGTATTCCTACGTTCCAATTCATGCGAACTCGCTAGGAAAGGAGAGTTTCGCCATTTCTGTGTCGGGCGCCCGGGCGACGCCGCGTTCGGACCGCCGCCGGTTTTTGCTAACCGCTGGCGAAACCGGTAGTCTAACCAACAGCCGGATGGAGAACGACCGAGCGTTCGTAGCCAAGGCACGGTCGGGTGACACGGACGCTTTCCGAGCGCTCGTGGAGCGCCATAGTCGCGTTCTGTTCCGGCTGGCATTTCGTATGACGGGAAACGCAGAGGACGCCGAAGACGTGGTGCAGGAGAGTTTCCTCCGAGCCTACCGCCAACTTGACAAGTTCGATGAGCGGGCCAGTTTTGGCACCTGGATGTATCGCATTGCGGCCAATTGCTCGCTGGATCTGGTGCGCTTACGCAAGCGGCGCAACCAGGCGCCGGTCGTGGCGGAAGGGCCGGACGAGAGCGTACCGGAGCTGCCGTCGCTCGCTCCTTCGCCGGAGCGCATCGCACTGAGCGGTGAGGTCCGCGAGAGGCTGGCGGCGGCGATGAACGAATTGAGCGAGACGGAACGCGTTGCTTTCGTGCTCCGCCACTTTGAAGGCCTGCGTCTGGAAGAGATCGGCGAGGTGCTGGAGTGCCAACCTGGCGCCGCCAAACATAGCGTCTTTCGCGCGGTGCAGAAACTCCGCCGGGCGCTGGAACCGATTGTGAGTCCGGTCCGATGAACCATCTGAACGAAGAGCGGCTCGTCCTTCACTATTACGGCGAAGAGAACGGCGTGCCCGGTGCGGCCGCCCATCTGGAATCGTGCGGCGTGTGCCGCGAGGCATACGCTTCGCTCGAACGCGTGCTCGATGCTGCCGACGGTTTTTCCGCGCCGCAGCCGGCGGAAGATTTCGGCTCGCGCATTTGGGAGCGCATCGCGCCACGCCTGCCGGCGCGGCGCGCCTTCGTGGCGGCGCCGGTATGGCGCTGGGCAGCCGCGGCCGGTGTGCTGCTGGCCGCGTTGCTGGCCGGGCAGTTCTACCCTAAGCAGCAGCCCGTGCGAACCGTCGCTGTGGCCGATCCGCAAGCCGGGGAACGGTTGCTGCGCCTGGCAGTGGGCGATTACCTGGAGCGTTCCCAGATGGTGCTGGCTGAGGTGGCCAACGCCAATCCGCACCGGCCACTGGATATTTCCTTCGAACAGGAGCGCGCCGCGGACTTGGTGGCGGAAAGCCGCCTGTACCGCCAGACCGCACTGCGCACCGGAGACGCGGCGGTGGCCGGCCTGCTGGATGACCTGGATCGGGTGATGCTTGATATCACGCACTCACCCGCCCGGCTAACGCCGGCCGAGCTGGAGAGGCTGCGCGACAGGCTGGATAGCGAGGGAATTCTGTTCAAGATTCGAGTGCTGGGAGCCAACGTGCGGGCCGAACAAGCGGCAGCCGCCCGAGCTTCCGGTGCCGAAAGAAAATCATGAAAGGTGAGACGCATATGAAGTTGTTTTCGAAGTTGACCGCCCTGGGTATGCTGTTGGCCGCCGGCGCGCTGACGCTGTCGCATGGGTACGCCCAGCCCGCACCCTCACCAGCACCCCCGCCGCCGCCGCGGGTGGCACCAGTATCACCGGTGCCAATGCCGATGGCGCCCGTGGTTGCTCCACTGCCGCCGGAACCACCCGAACCGCCGGAGCCGATGATCGCCCCCAAGCCCTTCGGCGACATAGACGTGAATATTGAGCCATTCGAGTTTGAGTTCCCGCCGGAACAGCAGATGGCGATGAACGACCAGATCGAACGGGCTATGGAAAAGGCCCAGGAAGCCGAGGAAAGGGTCGCCGGCATGGACCTGGATTTCAAATTTGACTTCAAGAAGGATTTGACGGCGCCCATGGCGCTGGCGCAAGCCTATTCGCAGGACAGCAAGTTGTACGGGCGGCGGGGCGGCAGCGACGACTCTCTTTATAGCAGCGGCAAGCGCGCGCTCGACGAACACCGCTGGGACCAGGCGCTCGACCGCTTTTCCGAAGTGGCCACACGCGGTGGCGCCGAGGCCGATGGCGCGCTCTATTGGAAGGCCTATTCGCTCGACCGCCTGGCGCGCCGCGATGAAGCGCTCGCCACCATCGCCGAGTTGCGCAAGGCCTTCCCCAACAGCCGCTGGCTGGATGACGCCAAGGCGCTCGAAGTGGAGGTGCGCCAAGCCTCGGGTAAGCCGGCGGCGCCCGAGACGGAGAGCGACGACGAAATCAAATTACTGGCGCTCAACGGCTTGATGCAGTCCGATCCCGACCGCGCTTTCCCCATCCTCGAGAACCTGCTCAAAAGCGCGCAGGCGCCCCGGCTCAAGAAGCGGACTTTGTTCGTGCTCGCGGAGAACGGCTCGCCGCGCGCGCAGCAGCTTCTGGAGCGCATCGCGCGTGGCAACGCCAACCCCGATCTCCAGTTGCAAGCCATCGACTACATGAGCGTGATGAACCGCAAGCAGACGAGCAACGGGCAGGTGCTGTTCGAGATCTACAATTCGAGCGCCGACACCGCGGTGAAACGGGCGGTGCTGACCGCCTTCGTTGCCAGCCAGGATAAAGACCGCCTGATGCAGATCGCCAGAAACGAAAAGAACCCCGAGCTGCGAATTCAGGCCATCCACATGCTTGGGGCCACCGCGGCTCAGCCCGAAATCTGGCAACTCTACCAGGCCGAGACATCGCCCGACGTCAAAAAGCAGATCCTCTGGGCGCTGGCCGGCGCCGGCAACAGCGAAAAACTGCTGGAAGTGGCGCGCACCGAAAAGGACTCCGGACTCCGCCGCAGCGCCGTCCAGAGCCTGGCAGGGATCAAAGCGCCCAACACCAGCGACGCGCTGGCGGCGCTTTACTCGACCGAACAGGACAAGGACGTCAAGCGCACCATCGTTTCCTCCCTGTTCGCCCAGAAGAATGTAAAGGCTTTGGTCGAACTGGGCCGCAAGGAGACCGATCCCGAAATGAAGCGGCACATCGTCCAGCTCCTGGTGGAATTGAAGTCGCCTGAAGCCACCGCGTTTCTGGAGGAGATCCTCAAATGAAAGCGGGCGCAGCCCTGCTTCTCGCCGCGCTGACCCTGGCGGCCCAGCCCCGGCTGCTCACCAATGCCAAGCTGGAGACGCGTTCCGCGGCGCTTGGTCTCGAGCGCGAGTTTCGCGCGCTCCTGGCCGCGGAGCCGCAGCCGGCGTGGATCGGTTGGTCTGTCCCTTCGGTCCGCTCATATAGCCTGGGCTGCGAATACGTCAGCCACGATGGCTGGGCCGCGCCGGGGGTCATTCACCTGGAGCCGCCGGATCGCGCTGTGATCCTGTTCCGCGTCGTCAATCGAAGCCTGGAACGGATTCGCGCGCTTTCACCCGATTGCGAAATCGATGCCGGTGGCGTGCCGGTACATTGGTTGAACGATGTGAAGCCCCCGGAAAGCGTCGCCTTATTGGCCGGCCTGGCCGCCGATGCCGAGATCGCCGGCAATGGCGCGCTGGGCGCCATTGCCATGCACGATGACGCCGCTGCCGATGATGCGCTGGATCGTTTTGCCGCCGCCGGCCAGCCCGAGGAAATCCGCCGGCGCGCCATCGGCTGGCTGGGTTCGGCGCGCGGCTCGCACGGCCTCGAAACCCTCCGCAGCCTGCTGTCCGGCGACGCGAGCCCTGCCCTGCGCGTGCGAACCATCGGCGCTATCGCCAACAGCAGGCAGCCGGATGCGCTCAATCTCTTGATCGCCACCGCGCGCAACGACCGGGATCCGCAGGTCCAGCGCCGGGCCATCTCGGCGTTGGGGAATCTGCCTGCGGGCAAGGGCGTCCCGGTGCTGATCGAAATCGCCCAAACCAGCAAGAGCGTGGATATGCGCAAACATGCGATGAACGCGCTCCAGCAGACCCACGATCCCCGCGCCCTGGGCTTTTTCGAGCAGGTGCTCCAGTAGGCTTTGGAGGCTCACGCAAGCGTGTGCCGGCAAACAGTAGGTTACTTGGAATCTGGTGCGCCCGGAGGGACTCGAACCCCCGGCCTACTGGTTCGAAGCCAGCCGCTCTATCCAACTGAGCTACGGGCGCACTACCGCAATTCTAGCAGGGGCGTGGGACGCAATCCTGCCTCACGGGTTACTGAGGTTACTGCTCGGCGACGACGGGGTTGACGAGTTCGCCGAGGCCTTCGATCTGAATACGCACCTCATCGCCGGGCCGGAGCCAGCGCGGCGGCTTGCGGGCGAAGCCTACGCCGGCGGGAGTGCCGGTGGCGATAATATCGCCCGGCTCCAGAGTGAACACGCTCGATAGATACGCGATGAGTTGGGGCACCTTGAAGATCAGGTTGCTGGTGTTCGAATCCTGCATGGTTTCGCCGTTGAGGGTGAGCGAAATGCGGAGCTTGTGCGGGTCGGCGATCTCGTCGGCGGTGACGATGGCGGGTCCGATGGGAGCGAACGTGTCGAAGGTTTTGCCGATCATCCACTGCGACGTAGCCATCTGAAAATCGCGGGCGCTGACGTCGTTGAGGACGGTGTAGCCGAAGACGTAGTCGCGCCAGTGATCTTCCGCGACGTGACGCCCGCGGCGGCCGATCACTACGGCGAACTCAGCCTCGTAATCCGGTTTGATTGAGTTTTTGGGCAGCACGATGGGATGGCCGGGGCCGATGACCGCGGTCGGAAACTTGGCGAACATGGTAGGCACTTCCGGGATGGCTAGCTTGGATTCCGCGGCATGGTCGCGGTAATTGAGGCCGATACAGATCAGCTTGGGCGGGCGCGGAATGGGCGCGGCGAAGGTGAGGCCGGCCGGGTCCAGGCTGTGACTTGAAGGAGGGCCGCCGATCCAGCGCCGCACCCGGTCCAGGGCATCGGCGCCTCCTGCAATCACCTCGAGCAGGCTGGCGAAGCCAGCGCCTTGAATTGGAATCACCCGGCCGTCGAAAAGGACGCCCGGCTCCGTATCGCCGTCCCGTTGAATCGTTACGAAGCGCAATTTTTCTGGTTCTCCGCTGGAATTGTAGCATTTGCGCGCGCGTTCGGTCTGCTATGATTGAGACAACCGAAGATCTTGAGCCCGGCCGGGAGTTTGCCCGCCGCGCCTGCAAGAGAATCGAATTCCCGCACGACCGAGGGGTACTGGGGCAATGAGCATTCTGTGGATGTTGGCGATCACTTTGGTGATCCTGCAAGTGTCTGTTTTCTGCACGACGATCTACCTGCACCGGACGAAAACCCATCGCGGGTTGGAACTCCATCCGGTGGTGGGCCTGCTGATGCACCTGGAACTGAGCTTGTTCACCGGCATGGTGCCGCGTGAGTGGGCCGCCGTGCACCGCAAGCATCATCATTTTTCCGACGTGGAGGGCGATCCGCACAGCCCGTATATTTACGGATTGTGGACGGTGCTATTCGGCAACTATTTTCTGTATCGCAAGGTGACCAAGGACGCGGCGGTGGTGCGCAAGTACACGCCGGATTGGAAGGACGACGCCATCGATAAGCTGCCCTTCATGCATTACGCGGCGCTGGGCGGGATCGCCATTTTCATGCTGATGTTCGGCGTATGGTGGGGCCTGGCGGCCTGGGCCACGCACGCGGTGCTGTACGTGCTGCTGAATTCCTCCGTCAACAGCGTCTGCCACTGGGTGGGCTATCGCAACTTCGACAATAAAGCCACCAATCTGAAATCGATCGCCATGCTGACGGCGGGCGAAGGGCTGCACAACAACCACCACGAGTTTCCGACGTCGGCGCGGTTCGCCTGGCGCGGGCATGAGATCGACCCGGCATGGCCGGTGATTCGCGCGCTCGAAACGCTGCACCTGGCGCGGGTGAAACCGCTGCCGGCGGAGAGAGTGGCGGCGTAAGCGGAAGAACCGCGACCGGCGGGCTCCGATCGGCGGTTTTTCAGCCGGCCTCGATTTCACGATTCGGCTTTACTCAATACCGCATCTCCCCGGCGCAGTCCGAGGAGAAAATCGATATAACGGGTCAGCTTGTTGCGATAAAAGACCCACAGGAATCCGAGATAAGCCGCTCCTCCTACGGCCACCTGAACGGCCACAGCAGCGACGGCCGGTATGTGACCGTTCCCGGTCCAGAGGCGGACTGCCATAACCGCGGCCACCATCATCGCGCATCCGGCCAGCGCCGGCATCAGCATCCCTAAGAAATCTCGATATCGCAATTGGGTGGCGTGGAGCAGTTTCACCGCAAGCGGAAGAACCGTGACCGGGGACAAAATCAACCAACTGGCGGCCACCGCATTGGTGCCCCAGCGGGTTGCGACGAAGAACGCCGACGGCATCACGACGAAGCTGACCAGCGAAACGAACATGTTGAAACGGGTCCATCTTAGCGAGACGAGCACCTGGCTGAACAGCACGGATAGCGTTCGCGCACACATGAAAACAGCCAGCCACCGGATCGGCCCCGCGGCTGCGCTCCATTTCGACCCCAGCAACACCCCCAACGCTTCCGGCCCGACCAGCGCCAGGCCGATCAGCAGCGGGAAGACGGCCAGCGACAGGGACTCGCTGACGATCCGAAAATAGCGCCGCACCAGTTCCTGGTCCTTCTGTACTTTCGCAAACAACGGCCCGGTCACCCGCATCACCAGCAGCCCGATCTTCTCGGCTGGCGCATTGGCCAGCGACATCGCCATCTGATACGCGCCGAGCGCAGCTCCGCCCAACATTCGCCCGACGATCACTCCGTCCGACATTGCGTACGCCGTGGCCGCGATTCTGCCGATTGCGATGTGCGCCCCCAGTCGCATCGGCGCCCGGATCTCGTTCCACCGCGGCAGCGCGAACGGCACCGGCTTCCAGTAGTACGTCAGTGCGGCCCCAGCGGTTCTGCCGGCCAGCGCGCCCACCACCAGCGACCAGTACGCGAATCCGCTCAGCGCGCATCCCACCGTGATCACGGCCTGCAGCAGAACGGCGATCGACTCGCACAGGGACAGCCGCCGGTAGTCGAGATCTTTTTCCAGCAACCCGTACGGCACCGACTGAAACCCCGTAATGATGAGGCCGAGACTGTTGACCACCACCAGCAGCCTGAGTTGGTCGGACTTGAAGAACGCCGCAACCAGCGGCGCCGCCAAAACCAGCAGGCCGTACGCGGCTGCGCAGATCGCCAGGCAGGCCGTATTCAATTGCGCCACCGTGCCGGCCTCCAACTCGGGCATCTGCAACACGGCTTGCCCCATGCCGAACTCGGCCAGCGTGCTCGTCAGAACATTGATGAAACCGGCCATGTTGACCAGGCCGAATTCGGCCGGCGAAAGAAGACGCGCCGTAATTACCGTGAATGTCCAGGCGAAGAACTGGGTCGCGAACTTGGCGCCCGCGGCCCAAGCCAGGCCTCCCGCCACCGTTCTGTCCAGGCTGCGAACCGAGTGCGGCCCTTCCGGGCTCATGGGCCGCCTCGCACCGTGGCCGCAACCATCGCGGTGAACCTTTCCACGTAAACCTGCTCGGTCAATTGGGTGTGCGCCAGTTCGTAACCGTTCGCACCCATTCGCCGCCGAAGCTCGGGATCGGCCAGCAACTCGCGGATGCGTGCTTCCAACTCCCGGACGTTGCCTCCCGGCACCACAAATCCGTTTTCCCCTTGATGGATCAGCTCGGGGATCAAGCCTACGTCGGAACCGACTACCGGAACGCCCGCCGCCAATCCCTCAATCACGGTCCTGGGGCCGCCTTCACAACGCGACGGGTGCACCAACACCAGGCAGCGGCTGATGATTTGCAGGGTGATCGGATTCGTCGTCGCTCGCACCAGTTCGATCTGCTTCGAGTCGCCGGCCAGCGCCTCCAACTGCTCGCGTTCCGTCTTCAGGTACCAGCCAACCATCTTGAGTTTGACATCCGGAAAATCGGCAGCCAGCCGCTTGAATGCCTCGATCAATCGGTCCGCCCCCTTCAGGTACCATGGCGAGCCCACCATCAGCACGTACCGCTCTTCGTCTTCGATATGAGCCTGAATCGTCGACACCGGAACAAATTCGTGGAACACCGAGGTCTTGACGTTGCGGAGCAGCGGATAGGCCGCCAGTTGCGCCGTGTTGAGAAGATGTACCCGGTCGGCCGCCCAGAGCGACAGATAGAGGCAAGCATCGGAATAGAGCTTCATCAAGCGGTCGCGCATCGTCGGCCGGGCGCGCTGGGTCAGGTAAGCCAATCGCGGGTCGGTGGCCAGCTCGATGATCAGCTTCGCACCCGTCAGCAGCTTCACGCAGGCCGCCAACAGCCCCGTCGTCATGTGGGAATAGGCGATTACGCAGTCAAAGGCCCGCTCCCGGTGGAGTTCCACGCCCTTGCGAATATAGAACGCGAACTGAGCCAGGCGCGACCGGTGGCGCCCGTTGGGGAGCAACCCCAGAAACCAGTGATAGCGAAATCGCCCCGCCACATAAACCGGGAAGGAACCGGGGCCGAACTCCGCTTCAACTTCTTCCGGCGTTCCGAACCAGACCGGCTGCAAAACATCGCCTTCCAGCGTTTCCGAAAGCAAAAAAAAACGGTCGGTGCGCGTGTCCACCGGAGGCGGCACTTGCGTAGAGTGAATGTAAAGGATTCGCATTGAGCCGGTTTGGTTAGACTTGGCGCATTCCCTCTCAGGGTACCCGATGGCGCGGTTCGCGTGGGTTCTCTTGCCGCGGCGAAATCACGAGTCCGTCGAAAGCGTGTGTATGCTCGAAACCCTGCCTTCTCCGGTAGGCTGCCCAGAAAAAGACCGGACCGCCGGTGCTCGCGCGGGCACGGTTGACCTCCCACCAATCGACTCGGTGACCAGCTTAGCTCCCGTCAGCAGCTTCACGCAGGCCGCCAGACCTCGATCACTTCTTTGGGGACGACTCGCCCAGCCTTAAGCCCTTTGTTTCTGGAAAAAACCTAGGCGATTCACCCCAAAATTGCCGGCTGCACCCCCTTCGAATCCGCCTTGGTTGGCTAAAGGCCGCCCGAGTCCGTGTCGATAGAAGAGGGGAAGGGAGTATGAATCAGTGACGTTTCTGCTTTTCCTGGCTTCCCTGGCCGTGATGGAATACCTCGTCCGCAAGCCGCGCAAGAAACCGGATGACAACCCGAAAGCTGCCGGTAGCACCGCAATCACACAGGACCCGACGCCGGTCGCGACCTCGATGCCCGGCCTGCTGGCCCTCGGACAAGCGCTGGAGGCGCAAGGACGAGGCGAAGTTCCCGGTGTCGAACAGGTTCCCCAGGTACACGGTCCGCCGATGGATGGAGTATGATACTTCCATGCCCGAACGGAACACCGTGAAGGTGCGGTATCTGCCGGATGGCGGCTTCCTGGAAGGACGGGAAGCCGGCTGGGAGAATACTTTGCTTCGCGTGGATCTGCCGGGACCAAAAGATGGCTTTTCCCGAGGTGTGCTGGTTGAAATTGAGTGTGGTTCCATGCTGTACCTGGGCGAGGTGCAGCAGTGCTCCGAGTCCGGTGTTACGGCCCGAGTGGAACAATCACTGGATCGCCACAAGTTGGCTTCCATTCAGAATACTTGGGGGTAGCTTTTTTTAGAAGGCTCCGTCATGGGTGAACTGCTATGGATGGCCGGCAAGGCTTTCTTGATCGCCATCGTCCTGACGCCGATCGTCCGCGACATTTTTCGTTCGTACAACATGGTGGATCGGCCGGGGAAGCGCAAGATCCACGCCTACCCCATACCGCGGGTGGGAGGAATTGCGATCGCCATCGCCTACGGCGTTGCCTTGCTCACTGCGCCTTCCGGCGGAGCCGCGGCTGCTCCCTCGGTCTGGAAGCTGCTTCCGGGAGCCACGTTGGTTTTTCTGACCGGGCTACTGGACGACTTTTTTACTCTGAAGCCGGTGTTTAAAATCGCCGGCGTGGTGGTGGCGGCGTCCCTGGTGTTTTTCAGTGGCCTGCACATCGGCGACCTTGCGGGTCAGCCGGTGGCGGTGTGGCTGGACTATCCGCTCACGGTTTTCTGGCTGCTGCTGACCGCCAACGCTCTGAACTTGATCGACGGGCTGGATGGGCTTTGCGCGGGGATGGGACTGGTGGCCACTCTCACGCTGTTCGCGGCCGCGATGTTACGGCATAACCTCCCGCTGGCGCACGCCACTTTTCCGCTGGTCGGCGCGTTGCTGGGATTTCTGATTTACAACATCAATCCTGCCACCGTTTTCCTGGGCGATTCGGGCGCCTTGCTGATCGGTTTCCTGCTGGGCTGCTACGGCATGATCTGGACCCAGAAGGCGTCGACATTGCTGAGCATGCTGGTGCCGCTGCTGGCGCTATCGATCCCACTGCTCGACGTTTCGCTCTCGGTTTTGCGGCGTCTTTTGCGCAATCAGCCGATTTTCACGGCGGATCGGCGGCACATCCACCACCGTTTGTTGGACCGGGGTTTCTCGGCGCGGCAGGCCGTATGGGTCCTCTACCTGTTCGCCACGCTGGCCGCCGCCCTGGCCCTGTTGGCCAGTTCCCGTTTGGGCGGCAAATCGCAGATTGTGGCGATTGTTGTGTTCTGTGTGGCCGCGGGGATCGGCATACGCCAACTGCGCTATTGGGAATTCGACATAGCCGGCCAGTTCCTGTTTGGCGGCGGGCTCAAACGCGCTCTGGACGGGCGGTTGCGCCTGGAGCGCCTCACCTGGGAACTGGAGCGGGCCAGCGACGAAAGGAACTGGTGGGCCACCCTCGTCGAGGGCGCACGCGGCTTGGGTATGTCGGAAATCCGCTGGATCGGGCTGGATGGCGAGCGTGCGGAAACGCTGGCGCCGCTAACGGCGCCGGCGTGGACCTTCCGGGTATCGCTCACCGACGTCGAGTCCATCGAGGTCAGCGGCGCTGTCCGCGACGCCTCGTCCTCATTCGATCTCATGGGATTCGCGGAAAACGCACGCCGGACATTTCAAGCCCGCCGCGCCGCGGCGCAACCCGAGATCGCGGTGACCGCCAAATCATGAAGCCATCGCTTCACCAAGGAAACGAATACTCCGCCGCGTTCTCGGACCTGTTCGCCTGCATGGCCGGTTTTGGCGTCGCCACCTGGGCGGCCGGGGCGTGGTTGGGTCAGACGGCGTTCGCGTCGCCGTGGGCGTTTCAATGGGCTTTTTCGGCCGCCATCGCTTGGCTGGCCATCGTCTTCCCGGAGAGTTCGTTGCGCGGCGGGGTACCGCGATGGGTCGACGGGTTTTTCACCGCCACCGGGTCTAACCTGCTGGTGCAATACGGACTGACCTATCTGTTTGGAATTCCGGCCGCTCCGTGGTTCCTCATCGTCCTCGGCAGCGCGTTGAGCTTGACCGCGGCAGGCCTGCTGCGGCAGGCCATTCCTGTTGCAGCCGGCGACCGGCGCCACGGGATCCTGCTGGTTGGCTTCGATTCTTCCACCGCATCATTGGCAGCCGCGCTCGAGGAAGACACGGTGGGCGTGCTCGAAAACGGGCCGGCGCCCATCTCTGGGAACCTGCCTTTTTTAGGCCCGCCGGATCGGTTGGGTGAAGTGTGCGAGACCAAACACCCGCGGGCGGTTGTGATGAGCGGCATGCCAGCCGGAATCTCATTGGCGCGCCTGCTCCAGTTGCATTACGCGGGCATCGGAGTGGAGGGCGCTCCGTTTCTGTGCGAAAGCGTCTTACGGCGCGTGGCGTGGCAGCATCTCTCGCCATCCGACCTGCTCTTTTCCGTGACCCCCGTCACCAGCCGCGCCATGCTGGCCTTCCAGGCGGTTTACAAGAACCTGATTGGTCTGGGGCTGCTGATCGTTTTCTCTCCGGTGTTGATTCTGGTTTCGTTGCTGATCGCGATTTCCACTGGCGGAGCAGCCATGGAGCAAATCGAATGTTCGGGACTTCAGCGCATTCCTTTTCAGATGTTTCGCTTTCGCACCGTCCGGCGAGATGGCGGACCTTCCTGGATCGGGAATCTGATTAAGCGCCTGCATCTGACCAACCTGCCGCAGTTGGTCAACGTATTCCGCGGAGAGATGGCGCTGTTCGGCCCGCGGCCGGCGCGCAGCGTTTTTGCGGAACGGCTGCTCCATCTCATGCCGGCATACGTGTATCGCTTCACGGTGAAACCGGGCATCATCGGCTGGTCCCAGGCCCACTTTGCGGAAACCGGCGGCGTGCCGGAAGAGGCGCTCAGTCTGGAGTACGATTTTTATTACATCAGACAGGAAAGCCCGTCTCTCGATCTGGACATTCTACTTCGAACGCTGTTCCGGCGCTCCAAGGCCGCGCGAAAGAGGGCGGCGGCGACGGGCACGGCGAGTGGCTCGTAATGCTGGCTGGGGTGCTGCTGGCGGTTGCATCGGCCGTGGTCTTCTATTTCCTCATCGGCTACCCGATCTTGTTGGCGATTTCGCGGCGTGCGGCACCGGCGGTTCGCAAAGATCCGGCGTTTCGGCCGACACTTTCGGTTTTGGTCGCGGTCCATAACGGCGAGGAATTCCTGCGACGAAAGCTGGAGTCTCTGCTGGCGTTGGATTACCCGGCGCACCTCCGCGAGATTCTGGTGATTTCGGACGGTTCCACGGATGCCACGGAGGCCATCGCCATCTCGTTTGCCAATCGAGGTGTGCGGTTACTATGCGTTCCCCGCGGCGGCAAAGCGGCTGCGCTGAACGCGGGCTTGGCGCAGGCGTCGGGGGACATTCTGTTCTTCACCGACGTCCGGCAGATGTTGGATGCACACGCGCTTTCCCACCTGGCGGCGAATTTTGCGGATCCAACGGTGGGGGCGGTTACCGGAGAGTTGCGCCTGCTCAATCCCGCCGAGGTCGGCGAGCAGGCAGACATGGAGTTGTACTGGCGTTTCGAGATCTGGACGCGCAGCCACCATTCGCGGATCGATTCCATCTTCAGCACCACAGGCTGCATCTACGCGCTCCGGCGCAGCCTGGCTACCCCGTTGCCGCCGGACACGATTGCCGACGACGGCACATTCTCGTTGCGGGCCTTCTTTCGCGGCTACCGGGTGATTTTCGATCCGGAGGCCCTCGCCTTCGACTATCCGGCGGCCGAGGGCGGCGAGTTTCGCCGCCGGTTGCGCACGTTGGCCGGTCTCTGGCAACTCTTCGCTCGCCTGCCGCAGTTGTTCACCAGCGCCGACCGGATGCGTTTTCACTTTCTTTCTTACAAATTCGGACGCCTCGTGCTGCCCTGGGCGATTCTGCTGATCTGGGGCTCGACGCTCGCGCTGACCGATTCCCGGTGGCGCGACTTCCTGCTGATCGACGAGCTGACGCTGGTGGCCCTGGCAGTGCTGGATCGATTCGTGCCCCGCGCCTTTTTCTTGAAACGGATCTCCTCGCCGGCGCGAACTTTTATGGCCATGAACGCCGCGGCGCTGCTGGCCGTGCTGGTGTTTTTCGTTCCGGCGGAAACGCTCTGGCGGCCGACCCGCATCGAAGTGCGCCATTAATCGCGGCTATACTCGATCTTTGAGCCGGATTCTTTTTGTTCTCGGGACGCGGCCGGAGGCCATCAAGCTCTGCCCGCTGATCAAACGGCTGGGCTCGCAGCCGGACGACTTCGAGGTGAGAGTCTGTGTCACGGCCCAGCACCGCGACATGTTGGACCCGGTGCTGGAAGCCTTCGGAGTCCGTCCGGATTTCGATCTCGACCTGATGCAGCCGGGCCAGACGCTGTGCGGCATCACGGCGCGGATTCTGGGCGGCATCGAAACGGTTTTGAACTCCGAGCGGCCGCACCTGGTTGTGGTGCAGGGCGACACGAACACCACCTTCGCCGCGGCGCTGGGCGCGTTTTATCGCGGCGTGCCGGTCGCGCACGTTGAAGCTGGGCTGCGCACGGGCGACCTGCGGCAGCCGTTCCCGGAGGAAATGAACCGCGTACTCACGTCGCGCATCGCGGAATATCATTTCGCCCCCACGCGCGGCGCCGAAGCCGCCCTTTTGCAGGAGGGCGTGGCGCCCGAAAGGATCTTCGTCACGGGCAATACCGGCATCGATGCGGTGCTTTGGGTGCGCCATGCGCTGGAACAGGGCGAACTCCATGCGCCGGTCTGGCCCTGGCTCGATCCGGCCAGGCGGCTGGTGCTGGTTACCTGCCACCGCCGCGAAAACTTCGGGCCCGGCTTCGACCGCGCCATGCGGGCGCTCGCGCTGGTGGCGGAGCGGCCCGACGTTCAGGTGGTTTACCCGGTGCACCGCAATCCCAACGTGCTGGGCCCCGCCTACAGCCAGCTCTCCGGACACGCCAATATCGTCCTGCTCGATCCGTTGCCTTACGTGGCTTTTGTGGACCTCATGCGCCGGTGCTGGATGATCATTACGGATTCGGGCGGCATTCAGGAGGAAGCACCGTCGCTCGGCAAGCCGGTGCTGGTGCTGCGCGAGAAAACCGAGCGGCCGGAAGCGGTGGAAGCCGGAACGGTGAAGCTGGTGGGAACCGACGAGCGGCAGATCGTCGCCGAGGCAGCGCGATTGCTGGACGACGAACGAGAATACACCCGCATGACCCGTGTCCACAACCCCTACGGCGACGGGCGCGCGTGCGAGCGGATCGCCCAGGTGCTGGCGACGGCGCTGCGATTGCCACCTTCCGGCGGCTAGGTCTTCGATGGGCAGATTCGGTGCTAGTCGAAACGACCGCTCCCTGTGGTCGCGGCTCGGTTCCGGCGGGAATGATATAGACTTCGAAATGAGCTCTGTTCCGGAGGCCCGTATGCAGATTCGCCGCTTCCGCCGATCCGTTTCGAAGGCGTTCCCCGCCAACCGCCCGCTTGCGGTCTGGCCTTATGGTTTGCTGATGACGCTGCTGCTGGGGCTGCCGTCTCCGGCGGTCCCACAAGCCACGCCGGATCAGGTCGTGATTCACGCGGGGACGCACGTCGTCCTGGTGAACGTGGTGGTGAAGGACAAGAGCGGAAAGCCGGTCGACGACCTGAGGCGCGCCGATTTCGAGCTGCGCGACAACGGCCAGGAGCAAAAGATCGGGCTGTTTGCGTTGGAAGAAGCCAGCAGGGCGGCAACGGCGGTTTCGAGTTCGCCGGCTGCGTCGACGTTCACCAACAGGCCGGGAGCGAATATCGCGGCCGTGACCGTGTTCCTGTTCGATGAACTGAATACACAACTCTCCGATCAGGAGCTGGCCAAGAAAGACTTTCTCCGATACTTACGGGGGGTGCCGGCGGCCAGCCGGGTCGCCGTTTTCGTGCTGGGCGACTCGCTCTCGCTGCTGCACGATTTTTCGCAGGATATGGCTTCGCTGCTGGAGGCTGTCGCGAAGCACTCGAATCGCGTGAATCCGGAAGTGGATGCTTCCACGGCGCCGCCTGCCTCGGCCCATTCGCTTACGGGCGATCAGGCGACCACCGCACAGTGGGATAGCTTCATGAAGGCTTCCAACCAGCCCTATGTCGATTATGCCGAGACGGTGCGCGCGACTCGCACGGCGGCGGCTCTCGAAACCATCGCCGGACATTTGCAGGGCATTCCCGGCCGGAAGACGCTGGTTTGGATTTCGGGCGGATTCCCGATTCAACTGGGCTTGCGCAACGGCACGGACAGCATGCCGCAAAGCAACCCCAACGCGCGTCCTTCCGGTGGGGAAGGTCGAGCAGCTTACGACGATTCCGTTGAGTTTCACCGAAGGTGCGCTTCGCCAGATTCAGGACCAGGGTCTCGTCCTGGGTGCGCGAGTGAAGACGCCGCCGGGGCCAACCGGGTTCAGCCTGGGTTTCCGGGACGTTGGTTCCGGGATGGTGGGAACCCTGCACGTGCCGTTGTAGGCGAGTGCGCTAGAAGTTAAGAGCTCGATCGAGCGAATGGCCTTCCAGGAAGAAAAGCCGAGACGGCTCTACTCTACTCTCGGCTCAGCAGGTTTGACAACCTGCGCCACGGGGCTGCGCGTGGGAACGAGCGGTCCCACGCGCGAATGGTTAAGTTGTTGAAAACAGTAAAAACAGTACCTAAAAAGTGGACCCGATCATTCCCACGCGGGGCGGTTAATTAAGAGCATGATCGAGGGAATGGCCTTCCAGGAAGAAAAGCCGAGACGACTCTCGGCTCAGCAGGTTTGACAACCTGCGCCACGGGTCTGCGCGTGGGACTGATCGGTCCCACGCGCGGAGGGTTAAGTTATTGAGAACAATAAAAACAGTACCTAAAAAGTGGGCCCGATCATTCCCACGGGGCGGTTAATTAAGAGCATGATCGAGGGAATGGCCTTCCAGGAAGAGAAGCCGAGACGACTCTCGGCTCAGCAGGTTTGACAATCTGCGCCACGGGTCTGCGCGTGGGACAGATCGGTCCCACGAGCGGATGGTTAAGTTATTGAAAACAATAAAAACAGTACCGAAAAAGTGGGCCAATCGTGCCCACGGGGGCGGTTGGCTCAGCGGTTGAATTCATGAATGCGGTCTCCTTACCCGTGGCGGCTCCCTGGGCGGCAGGGCGCCTCGCGGGAAGCCGGGCCGGGCATGCCCGGCCCTACCTAATCTCACTTTGGCACAAGAGGGTGGCGGGGCACGGCGTCCGGAGCGCGTGGAAGAGGGCGTAACGCCTGTGGGGACAGTGGCTTGGGGAAATTTGCGGGATTGGTGAACGCAGGCGGGGAACTGGCCCCGCGCGTGCCCCTTGGGGTAGTAGGGGTCTGAAACGACTGGGCCAACCGCTTCCTCTGGCCGCGGCTCGGATGCGCGCTCGGGGGTGGGGCCTTACCGATAGACCGGAAGAACCTTCACGATCCGGACCGTCGCTACGCTCACCCGCACCACCTGGCCTACCAGGCGCATGATGTAGCCAGGATCGTCCTCGCGATTCGGGTCGGACTCGCCCTTCACCTGGTACTGATCGATCACCCATTCCAGCGCCGACCGCGAGCCCAGCCGGTACTCGAACGCCTCTGCCGGAATGCCACCCAGCGTGAGCGACTCGTTCACACGAAGCGACTGCTTATCCGCGCTCAGCTTCATCTTCTCGACGCGCTGCGAGTATGGAACACCCTCGGTTTCGATTTCCGGGAGCGGCCACGGTTCGAGCGATTCATATTCGACATGCAGCCGCGCCAGTTCTTTTCCGGCCGATGCGAAGGCGGCGAAATCGGGCGCAAACGGAATCCGCGGCAGCTCGCGCTTGAGATTAGCTGCGTACCGCTCGCGATACCCCGGATGATGGAGCAGCGCGTAGACGTAGTGGAAGACGTCTTCCTTCGCGATGGAGTCGTTGGAATAGTGCTGGCGGAACTGCGCGACAGCGGAGTCTTTCAGGTGGGAAAGGGGGAAGCACTGCGATCCGCCCTGCGGCAGGAGGTCGCAGACCAGATTCGACATCAAGGCGAAGAATGGCCAGTCCGCTCCGGCCTTCATCCAGATGACGAGGCCTGATATCTTCGGCCACTGATATACCCGCTCATTTACGATCTGGTCGAAGTAAAGCCACTGCTTACAGAACGGTCTGTACAACGCCCACACAATTCTTTCTCGGCCGAACTTGGCCAGCTTGCCGCGCGAGACGCTGAGCTTTAGCCCCTCCGACCACTTGAGGCGGTCCGGCCAGCCAGCCTCGGGCTCCGCATGATGGCGATGCACCTCGGCGTTATAGGAGGCGATGAATTCCTTCATCCGTTTCTCCAGCGCCACCCGATTCCAGTCGTAGACAACGCCATCTCGCGTCGTCTGAAGCCCCCGGCTGCGCAGGCTAAACACGGCGTCAAGCCCGAGGAACCCACGGTACTCGTCGGCGTGCCCCGGCACGAGCCAAGTGTGCTCTGCATCTGGCTCCAGCGGCTGCCACCGAATCTCACCACCCGCCAGGAACTGGAGTTTCTCGCCCTTCCGCCACATCTCCGGCACGCGATGATAGCGCAACTGTTTCGCTGCGTCCTTCTTCTTCACCGCGAGCGTAATACCCACGCCGACTTGAATGCCGAACACGTTGTGCGTGGTCCCGGAAAGCTTCGAATTGCGGCGCACGTTCCCGTGCAGGTCGATGTGATCCACCCGATCAAAGTCCTGCAAGAGGTGCTTGCGCATGCCGTCGAACGCAAGCTGGTCCACAAAGCTGTTGTTCGACACGAAGCACACGATCCCGTCGCGGCCCTGGAGCCGGTCTGTGGCCCAGCGGAAGAACTTCACATACATGTCCGACAGCGAGTTCTTGTTCGTCGCCTTGGAACCTTTGGTGTAGGTCTCCCGCACCCGCTCGTCAATCCCTTTGTACTTCCGGTTCTGGTTGTTATCGTTCTCGCTCTTTTGCCCCACGTTGTACGGCGGGTTGCCGATAATCACCGTGATGGCGGCTTCTTTCTCCCGCTCCACGCGTTCGGTGTTGGCGGCGGTGAACATGGCGCCCTGCCGCGCCATGTCGAGCGTGTCCACGAAACACAGGCCGGGGAACGGCTCGTATTGCTGCATCCGCTCATAGTAGGCGTGCTCGATGTTCAGGCTGGCGACATAATACGGCAGCAGCATCACTTCGTTGGCGAAAAGGCGGTGCTGATAGGCTTCCGCCAGCGCTTTACCCGGCATACGGTCGATCAGGTTGACGATGAAATTCCCAGTCCCGGTGCAAGGATCGAGAATCACCACTTCGGGCGATGCCAACGTGTATCCGAATTCCTCTTTCAGCGCTTCCTCGACCGACTTGCACATGTAGTCGACAATCTCGCGCGGCGTGTAGACGATGCCGTGGGTATCGGCCACATCCGGCGAGAAGCGCTGGAAGAACTGCTCGTATACGGAGTTGAGAAAATCCTGCTTCTCGGTGAAGTGGCTGAGGTTGGCTCCGGCGCGCTCGATGGCCGTGTAGTACGGGTCCAGGTTCTTGAGGAAATCCTGCTTGGAAAAACTGGCCGAAGCCAGCGCTTCGATCACGTTCTCCACTTGCGCCGCAATCACGTTCCGCGTGGTGAACTCGGGGTTCTGGAACAGGTTGCGCATCAGCCGCTCGGTGAGCAGGTGCTGGATCAGCATCTCGTCCACGTGGCCGTCGGTCAATTCCGGGTTCAGCGACGCGCGGCACAAGGTCATAAATGCGGCGAAAGCTTCGCGGAACTTCCGGTTCTTCTTGTGCGCTTCGTCGATGTGGTCGCGGAGCGATTGCGCCAGGTCCGGAATGCGCAGCTTGAACTCGTCCATGGCGCGCTGGAACTCACGCTCATCGGATTCATTGTGGGAGAAGAAGCGGTTCATCAGCTCCGCTATCTTCAATGGCTCGCCGAGCGCGTATTCGCCAGCTTCGCCGCGGTCCTGGTAGAGGACGGCGGTTTGCGTGTCCTCGAAGATGGTGTTGCGGGTCGGGTAGCCGGCCTTGATCTTCTTCTGAATTTCGGAGGCGAGTTTGTCGGAGGTGTCCTTGGCTTCCCACCAGCCGCGCGCCAGGCGGAATTCGTCGCGCACGGTGCCGTCGGGGACCACGCGCTTGCCGCCGGAGTAAGTCGAAAGCTCCGGAACCAGCGTCCAGCCGCGCTTTTTGGCGGCCTTATCGAGCAGGTTCTGGAACGGTCCCTTCAGCCCCAGCTCGTGTATCACGTCCTGACCCTTCAGATGCTGGAGGTCCTTGAGATACGTCTTGATCAGCGGATCGGTTGGGGCGAGCTCGAGCATTGGCGCCTACTGCATCGTATCAGGCGTTGGGCGGCGCGGGGAGGGTTCGGGTGTAGCAAACTGAACAGCGAACTGAACAGCGGGTGCGGGCAAGCTTTAAAGCTTGCCAAGAAAAACAATAAACGGGCAAGCTAAAGCGTGCCCTACCATTGCTAAGGGCGCTCGGCTAGCAGGGTCTGAATTTCTCCTGAGAGATTGGCCTGGAGCTGTTCCGAACCGTCGTAGCCGGTGTGGACCAGGCGCACTCTGCCGGATTTGTCGATGACGATCAGCGAAGGGAAGCCTTCCAGATGCAGGCCTCCGAGGGACTTCTCGCTGCCGCAGGCAACCGGCAAGGTGTAACCGGCTTGCTTCATGAAATCCCGCGCTTTTTCCGGCGTCTCGCCGTCTTTCTGTACGTCGACAGCCCAAAATGCGACCATCGAGTTTCCTTGATGCCGCCGGTAGACCTTTTCCAACTCCGGCAGTTCCCTGCGGCAGGCAGGACACCAAGTCGCCCAGAAATCGAGGACGACGACGCGCCCGCGAAGGCTGGAGGAGCTGACCGCCGTGCCGTCGAGTCTGCTGATGGAGAACGTGGGGGCAGGCGCGCTCATCCTGCGGGTGGCGACGCGCGTCGCGAGCGCAGGAATCGCAGTCACCGCCAGCACGACGAGCGCGGCCAGGGACGCAAGAGCCATCACGCCTCCCCTCATCGCGGACCGCGCCGCCAAGAAGTGACGGACGCGCACGCCGCACACGGCGAACACATTCGCAATCAGCAAAAGCAAAGCGAGGACGGGATGGTGCAGTGAGTCCCATCCCAAAATGAGCAGTACGACAGAAGCTCCCGAGCTTACCAGGAGCCCTTTCAGCCACGCGTTTTCGGGACGGGTGTGCCCGCGGACGAGCCCCGCGCACAGGTACAGAAGTGCAAGGACAATAACCGTAGTGCGCAGGTCCGCGCCTAGATGAAGATAGTTGTCGCCAACGACAAACAGCACAAGGGCCGCCAACCCGGTCAAGATATCGGCTGCGCCCGATGTGAGGATGCTTCTCATTCGCAGAACTCCTGTAGCCCTTTACGAAAAACGGACCTTTTATGTTCCAAATGAGGTGGCTGCTCGGGCTTGGGGGGACCGCCGAGCGCCGGCGGGTGTGCGACGCAGAAAACGCGGTGCTCTTTCGAGAGGCGGTGTATCGGGGCACGCGGCTTCAGCCGGGGCGGGGGATCGCGTGAAGGGTCTAGGCTTCAGCCCCTGGGGACGCAGGAAAGTCCCAGTGGCTAAAGCCTTTGGCTATCGATGCGTTGCGGCACGGCTGAAGCCGTGCCCTGATACAATGCCAGCCCGGTTCCCACATCGTGTCGCACACCCAGCGCCGGCTCGGCGATTGCCGCTGTTCGCCAGCTAGGCGATACTGGTCAGGAACCACGGACCTGTTCGGATGCGAATACTCTTTCTCTCGCCGCGCCTGTGCCTGCCGCTGCTGACCGGGGCAAGGATCCGCGAGTATTATCTCGCCCGCGCGCTGGCGCAGCACGCCGACGTCACCTACGTGAGCTTCATTCAGCCGGGTTTTCCGGAGCCGGACGCGACCGAGCTCGGATTCTTTAGCGAAGTGTTCCTGGTGCCTCTGCTCGGACGATACGGGCTGAAGAAAATCGTGCGCGGGCTGACGGGCCGCCAACCTTTGAGCGTGCTCAACTATACGACCGATGAAATGACATCCGTGATCACCGCGATTGCGGCGCGCAACCGCTTCGACCTGGTTCACCTGGATAGCTGCCACATGGTCGAATACGTGCCGCTGATCGAGACGCTGTGGCAAAGCCCGGCGCGCACGGTCTACGACTGGCACAATATCGAATCCGAGCTGATGCGGCGCTACGCAGCCAACGTGAATTCTCTTCCCAAGAAAGTGTATGCCAATCTCACGGCAAAACGGCTCGCCAGCCTGGAAAAGCAGATCCTCGGCAGCGGCTTTGGGCATGTGGTTTGCAGCGCGCGGGAGAAAGAGAAACTGCTCGCAATCGCTCCCAGGGCGCGCATCACGGTGATCGAAAACGGTGTGGACACGGAGAGATTCGCGCCCACGGCCGAGGCCGTTCCACGCCAGCGCCTGGTGTACGTGGGAGCGATGGACTTCCATGCCAACATCGACGCGGCCTGCTGGTTCACGCGCCACGCCTGGCCGGCGATCCACCAGCGTTTTCCGGAATGGCGGCTGACTTTGATTGGCTCCAATCCGGCTGCCTCCGTCCGGGAGCTTGCGCGCGAGCCGAACGTCGAGGTCACCGGGACGGTTCCCGACGTGGTTCCGTACTATCGCGACGCGCTGGCGGCGATCGTGCCGCTGCGCACGGGCGGCGGAACGCGTTTGAAAATCCTTGAGGCGATGGCGGCCGGCGTACCGGTGGTTTCCAGCCGGCAGGGGGCCGAAGGTCTGGCCGTTTCGCCCGGCCAAGACATAGAGGTGCTCGACGACGACAGCGGCTGGCTGCCGGCGTTGACGGCAATCGCGACCGAGCCCGGCCTTTGGCACGCCCGGTCTCTGGCCGGCCTGGCCTTGGTGCGCGCGCACTACGACTGGCGGCTGCTGGGCGAGTGGCTTTACGAAGAGTATCGTGCCTGGCTGGTGAGTGCGGCGGTGTAGATCCCGACCAAGCTCCTGGTACGGGCTTCGAGCGTGTGCCGGGGCAGAAGCAGTTCACCGGCGTGCGCAGCCAGACCGCGCGCCAGAGCTTCGTTTGCCAGCAACTCCCGCATCGCCTGGCATAGAGCTTCGGGGTTCCGCGGCGGGACCAGGAGCGCGCTTTCGCGGTCGGAAACGATCTCCGGGATGCCTCCAACCGCCGTCGCCACTACTGGCACTCGAGCCGACATGGCTTCCAGCAGCGCGTTGGGCGAACCCTCCGACAACGAGGAAAGGACCGCCAGATCGGCGATCCCGTAGTAGGGTTCGGCCGACGGGACCTGTCCGGTTAAGGTGACCAGTCCGCGGAGACCGAGGTGCTGAATCGCAGCCTCGATTCTGGCGCGCTCGGGTCCCTCGCCGACGATGAGCAGATGCGCGTTTGCGGCGCCTTCGCCGCCGTGCGCGCCCGCCAATTGGCCAAAAGCCCGCAGCAACGAAAAGTGGTCCTTTTCGCGGGAGAGCCGGCCAACGATCAAAATCACTTTTCGCGCCGGATCGATTCCCAGTCGGGCACGCAGTTCCGCCCGCGCCGGCGCCGCCGAAGCGGTTCCCCAGCCGGGCTCTATGGCATTGTGGACAATATCGATGCGCGCAGGCGGGACCCCATGGCGGATCAACTCCCGCCGAAACGGCTGGCTGACGGTCACCACCCGCGACGCCGCCCGCAACGACCACCGGTCCAGTTGATTGTATAGGCGCGCCCGCAGGTCCGGCCACGTGTATCCATGATGAAACGCTACCCAGGGCGCGAGCCGGTTCAGGCCGGACTGGCGGACCAGAAAATGGGACTTCACTGCGTGGCTTTCCACCAGGTCCGGCTGGAGACTTTGGCCGAGGGCCGCAAGTCCGGCAATCACTCTCCGGTCAAAACGGCCTCTTTCGGCAATCGGATAGACAGGAATCGACATCTGGCTAGCCGCCTGAATGAAAAGATCGGGCTCGTCCGGGCGCTGGAAGACGGCGATGGACACCTCGACGGCCGGCCCCACTTCGCCCGAACGGGCCATGCGGGCAAACTGCAATAGCCCCTTGGCCGGTCCGGTGACGCTGGTGGCCTCGACGATGGCCAGCAGTTTGATGGATTTCATCCGCACGCCGAGTTTACCAAAAGCAGACCGCCCGAAACCTCATGCGGGCGGCCTCGGGCCAAGCCGAGGCGAAACCAAGGTCGAGCTCCCATGCCTTTCTTAGTCGTTCCCTGCCTTCGCGTACTATGATGTACTACTGGATGGTACCCGGTAGCGCTTGACTTGACAGGTCTGGGAACGTCGCGTCAGACTTTAGGTTGCGAACTATGGCCGAAAGAATGGCCGACAGGAGCGTGAACAGTTGTTTGCCGTGAAAATGCAGCGTTTGGCGGCACTTGTTTTTCTGGCGGCACCGGCCTTTGCCCAGTATGCCGGCCCCGCAATTCTTTCTCGCGGCGACGCCCCCGCGGCCATGATTGCGCCCCAGATCGATTTTATTCCCTTCCTGTCGGTGGTTGGCGTGTACGATACCGGGCTGGCCGGCGTGTCCTTGAATTCGCAGGGCGAACTGGCGAATGCAAGCTCCGAAGGGGTGGAGTTGGACTTTGGCATCAGCGGCGTTCACAGTTGGAAGCACACCAAGATTTCCCTGAATTATGGGGGCGCGGCCCGCGAATACACGAATGCCACTTATTACTCGGGCGTCGATCAGTCGTTAATGCTCGGCATCACGCAGCAAGTCTCAAGGCATGTCTCGTTGCAAGTGAACGAATCCGCCGGCATATTCGCTCAAACTTTTGGCTTACAGGGTCTTTCCCCAACCGTGCCGTTTGACCCCACTACCACTTACACTCCCACTACCGATTTCTTCGATAATCGAACGATCTACGCAAGTACACAGGCCTTGCTGACCTACCAGAGAACCGCCCGGCTTTCCTTTGCTTTCGGCGGCGACTGGAATCTGACCAGGCGCCGGTCGAGCGCTCTATACGGCGTAACGGGCGAGGACGCGCGCATGGACGTGCAGTACCGCACTTCCAGGCGGTCGACGATTGGCGCCAACTATATGTTTACGCACTTCAGTTACAACGGTGTGTTCAGCGGATCGGACTTCCATCGATTTAGCGCCACATACGCCGTGCAACTCTCCCGAAGCTGGGAGTTCAGCGGCTTTGGAGGCGTGACCCGAGTGGAAAGCAAGTTCCCGCAGTTGATCACGCTGGACCCGGTGATCGCCGCTCTGCTGGGAATCACGCAAGGATATGTCGTTTCCTACGACTTGAACTGGGTTCCGAGTTATAGCGGGCGCTTGTCGAAAACATTTACCCAAGGGGTTGCTTATATTTCCGGCGGCCACCTCATGACCCCAGGCAACGGTCTCTTTTTGACCTCCAAAACCTATACTGCCGCGGCAGGTTACACATATACGGGAATCCGCCGGTGGGCCTTCAATTTTTCGGCCGGCTACGACCGGGCGCAGTCCATCGGCAACATTCTGGGCGAATACGGGGACGCGAGCGCCGGCTTGCAGACCAGCCGGCAGATCAGCCACATGGTGCACATGGTGGCCGGCGTCACCGCGCGCAAGTATCAAAGCGCCAGCTTTACCGGCTACAACCGGGTGATTTGGGATGCCCGAGTGGGGCTCTCATTCTCGCCAAGGGACATACCGCTGCGGATCTGGTAGGGCGGCCGATCCTCGAAGACGGCGGGCATCCGGGCCAAAGCGTGGGCGCAACACTACGCTGCATGGTAGGAATATAGTGTGGTGGCTCGCCCCGCATGATCCGGCTATTTCGCGTATTTGTTCCCGCCAGCACGATTGGGCTGTTTCTATTCGAAGCTCTGCTGATCCTTTCGTCGTTCGTTTTTTCCGCCTACCTGCTTCTCGAAGTGGATCCCACGGATTATTTTTCGAGCCTCCCGGGATTGGCGAGTGTCGCGCTGGTCTGGCTCAGCATTCTCTTCGGGATCTATTTTCAGAGTCTCTACTCGCAGATCCGCGTTCGGTCGCGCCTGCTGCTGTTGCAGCAGCTCCTGATGGTCGCGGGTGTTGCGTTTCTTCTCCAGGCGCTGATCAGCGCCATCGCTTCGGACCTGCAGATACCAATTCGGGTGATGCTTCTGGGCAGCCTGCTCTCGATCGCGGGCATTTTGGCCGGCCGTCTGCTGTTCAGTGCGTATGTGCTCCCGCGGGTTGCCGGCGAGCGGCTGCTGCTGATCGGGAATAGTCCCTTGCTCGAGGACCTCGCCAGTCATCTGGCGCGGAACCCGCAATCGGGGATTCAGATCGCCGGGTCCATCGGAGGGCCTGCATCCGAAGAGGCCGGCAGTTCCGAGCCAGCCGGCGACGGCCGGGCCGGCAGTTTGGAAGACTCGATCCAGGCGATCCACCCGAGCCGCGTCGTGGTGGGCTTCGAGAGCGGCCTGAGTTCGCGTCTGGCACATGAGTTGCTGGAGTTGCGGTTCTCGGGCCACGCCATTGAAGACGCCGCCGGAACGTACGAGAAGATTTGCAATCGTGAGGGATTGAGTGGATTGAACGCGACGCGCCTGCTGTATTCGAGGGAATTCGAGCCTGGCACGCGAACTTTATTTTTCCAGGCAATCGTTAACCGCCTGATTGCCGCCGCAGTCCTCATGCTGCTGTCACCTTTGCTGGCGCTGATCGCGGCGCTGGTGCGGGTGTCGTCTCGCGAGGGCGTGCTCGAGCGGCAGTTGCGGGAAGGCTGCAACGGGCCATTCACCCTCTACCGCTTCCGGGTTGCCGCCGGAAGGACTCGCATCGGCCGGATACTCTCCCGCACCGGCCTGTATGCTCTGCCGCAGTTTATCCATGTGCTGCGCGGGCAGATGTCGATCGTGGGGCCAAGACCGGAGCGGCCGGAGTTCGGGCGCGAGTTATCGCGCCACATCCCGTTCTATCCACACCGGCTCAACGTGAGGCCCGGCATCACAGGCTGGAGCCAGATTCACATGAGGCATTTCGCGGCTCCGCGGGATTCGATGGTGGAGCTGGAGTATGATCTGTACTACATCAAGTACCTCTCGCCGATGGTGGACATTTTTGTCATCTCGCAGGCCCTCAAGGGCCTGCTGCTCTGGGGCGGGCAACCATAAGGCACAAAGCGCACCGACGGAAATCCCATGAGTCAATCCATTTCCCCGCCCGCTTGGCTGCCTTTCCGCCGGCTGCCCGCCGCCGTGCTGTCGGCGCTTTGGATGGTTCCGATCGCCGCGTGCGTCCCCAGGCTCGAAGGCCAGAGCGCCAGCAACGTGTTGCTGGTGGTGAACCGCACAGATCCGGTCTCCCAAGCGGTCGCGGACTATTATGCAAAACGCCGCCCGGTCCCCGCGCGCCAAGTCTGCTTGCTCGAAACGACCTCCGAGGAAACCATCGACTGGCAGACTTACATTTCGCAAATTGAGACGCCCGTCGGAGGCTGCCTGAAGCGGGAGCATCTGGAAGAAGAAGTGCTGTACATCGTGACGACCATGGGTGTCCCGCTACGGATAGACGGTATGAGCGGATCGATTCAAAACTCCGAGCAGTCTTCGGTGGACTCCGAACTTACTCTGCTCTACGGGAAGCTTCACGGAAGTCATTTCGACCGCGCCGGCGCGGTTCGCAATCCCTTCTTCGGCAAGCGCGACAGCCCTTTTGTGCATCCACAGTTTCCGATTTACCTTGTGACGCGCCTGGCGGCGAACGATTTGGGGGACGTGAAAGCGATGATAGACCGCTCGTTGTCCGCCCGGAATCGCGGCACGTTCGTCATCGACACCAGTTCTCCGGCGAATGGCGACGGCGACAACTGGCTACGATCGGCGGCCTTGCTGTTGCCTGCCGGCAGGGTTGTGCTGGACGACACGTCCAACGTTCTCTATAACCAGCGCAACGTGATCGGCTATGCATCCTGGGGATCGAATGACGTTGGGCGCAAACACCGCTGGTTGGGGTTCGAATGGCTGCCGGGAGCGATCGTGACCGAATTCGTGTCGACCAACGCCCGGACGTTGAAGCCGCCGCCGCCGGACTGGAACCTCACCACCTACACCGACCGGGTGCACTGGTTCGCGGGCTCGCCACAAACGCTCAGCGCGGATTACATCCACGAAGGCGCCACCGGCGCTTCCGGCAACGTCTACGAACCCTACCTGTCCGGATGCGTTCGTCCCGAGTACATGCTGCCGGCCTATGCCCACGGCCGCAACCTGGCGGAGAGCTATTACCTGGGGATGCCATTCCTCAGTTGGCAGGGCGTGGTGCTGGGCGATCCGCTTTGCTCGCTGAAATAGACCTTGATGGCGGCCCGGCGCTTGCGTTCCGCTTCCCGGTCAGCCCACGGCGCTCAAACACCTTCAACTGACACTACATTTTTCGGAGAGGAGCCGCGCGCTGGTTACACTTCTGAGGCGGGAGCCCTGAGGGGCTCCTGTTGGGACGATACCTTGCGAACGCCCCTCGATTACTTCCTGGACAGCGCTGCGTGCTCGGGTTCGCGCACGTTGGGTTGGACCGTCATTACGAAAATGCTGGCCCATAAAGACATGGCGCTGGTGCCGCTCGGGGACCTGCCACATCGCTCCGGCGCCTACCGGCTCTTCCGCGATGTCCGCGAACGGACCGCCATGCTGTTGACGGATACCGAGGCTTGGGGCATCTACGCTTCCGCGAAACGGACGGCGAGGGTTCCTGGCGACATAGCGGAACTCGGCGTTTTCCGGGGCGGCTCCGCGCGCCTGATCTGCGAAGTCAAAGGCGACCGGGCGCTGCATCTCTTCGACACATTCGCCGGTCTACCCAGCTCGGGCGATTCCGATACGCGGTTTCAGGGCGGATCCTTCGCTTCGTCCCTCGATCCAGTCAGGTCGTACCTCAATCACTTCCCAAACGTCCACTTTCATGTCGGGCTTTTTCCCGCTTCCGCCGCGGGCCTAGATGATTTGCGGTTCTCCTTCGTCCACCTGGACGCCGATCTCTACGCGAGTACGCTGGCGGGGATCCAATGGTTCTATCCGCGTCTGAACCGCGGGGGAATTCTCATTTCACATGACTATTACGGCTCCGCCGACGGCGCCGGCAAAGCCCTGCACGAATACCTGGCGGATAAGCCAGAGTGCTTCCTTGAGCTTTCGGGCACCCAGGTTGCCATCGTGAAGCTATAGTGGGAGTTGTGGCGGCCGCTAGCTGGCGCTCTTTTGCAAGAAAACCAGCATTTCGCCCATCGTGATCGGGAAAGGCCGATCCTCCCAAGGTTTCAGGATCCATCCCAGGCCACGGCTCAAGGGCGTCAGCACGGGATGACGATATACCTGGAACTGATCCCGCAGATACTTCAAGGTCATCACTTTCCGGGCACGCTGTACCGATAGAACATGGAAGCCACAACCTGCTGCCATCCGCCCGAGGTTGGCCGGACTGAAGTAGAACAAGTGCTCGAGTTTGAATTGCGTCCAGCGGCTTCCCATCAGGCGGCGGCTGATGCTGGTGGTGTCGGGCGTCATGATCATCGCGATACCGCCAGGCTTCAAGAGTTCATGAACTCTTCGCAAGACGGCGGCGGGGTCGCAAACGTGCTCGATCAGATCGCTCATGGCGACAGCGCTGAAAAAGCCCGGCGGGAAAGGCGCGGTTTCGATGGTGCCGATATGTATCCGCTGCGCTCCGAACTTGTCTCGCGCAATGCCTCCCGCGTACTCGGAAAGCTCGATACCATATGGCACGAAGCTCCCCTCGGCAATGACTTCATCGAGGAAAAAACCCGTCGCCGTTCCGACATCCAGAATCGGCCCGGAACTGACAAACCGCCGCAATTCGCGGAGGCGCCGCGCAAAGGTCAGCCGCTTCATCCTGGCGGTGATCTGGTTCTCACTCCGCTTCATGTCCCACGGTGTGTAATAGTCCGCGGAATAGATCTTCGCGATCTCTTCCCAGTCCGGCTGCGGTGCGAGAAACTCCAAGCCGCATTCCGGGCACCGGGCGACGCTGAACCGGGACTGCCGAAGGTTCCGGAACAGCGGTCTACATCCCGCGTTTCCGCACACAACACAAATAAAGGAGTTTTCCATTACTCACCTCCGCCCAACCATGGCCGGTTCTGCCGGCACCAGAGCCTCTTCCAACCGCCAGGCCAAACACTAGCGGGCGCCTTACTCCGGGCTTTTTCCATTAGGGGCCTCGAGCACTCTTGTCAAACTGAACTGGCCGTTCTCGTAGACGGTAGCCAATCGCAACGGTGCGGCGGCGAGAGCCGGAAGTAGAAACCGGCGGTCATCCGGCCGGCTCTTATCGGCCACGATATAGTCCGGGTGTACCCGGCGCAGATAGTTAGTAATCCGTTCCGGCGGCCCTTCGGCCGGCCACCCGCTCGAACTCCTCCCGGTCGAAAGAGCGAAGACGCGAGGGTTCCAGAAAATCACAAATGCGTCCGGCGCGGTCTGACGGCGCACCGCGGCGCAGAGTTGTTCGTAATTCGGCGCTGTTACCAGCGTGTCGTTCGCATCGGGGCGGACCAAAATGGCGTTTGCAGCCGGAGCCAACAGCATCAGCGCAGCAGCGGCAACCTGCAGGGGCCGCACGAAACGCTGTGGCACGCGGGCAACCAGCGTCCGGAAGCCTTCGAACATATAAACCATGTAGATGGGTATGACGCAGAGCAGGTACCTGGGACTAGGCGCCCAGTACGCGCTGATTACGGCAAGGATCGCCAACAAATAAAGTTCAGTGACGCCCAAGCCCGCGCGAACTCGCTTCGAGACCGCGAGGAGCGCCAGTAAGAGAGTAGCTGCCCAGAGGAAATAGCGGAAATATTGGCTCAATGGGTTGGCGAAGACATAGGAAAGGAACCCGACATACGCCGCCGCATGGCGGAAGATGTGAGGGATCGACAGGGCGAACTGATGGGCATAACTGCTGTCCCTATGCAGCAGGAAGTTATTCAGCAGCATCAGCGGGATGAACGCCGTTGCGATCGCGACAAGAAATGTGGTCAGCCGGCGTCTTCGCAAAAGTTCGGTCCCGGCAGCCGCCAGCAGGAGCGCCAGCCCGAATGGGCGGATGAGATATGCCCCCGCAATACCGAAACCAGCCAGCAATCCCCATTTCCATGGATGCGTTTCATTCAGACGCCGGTCGTAAATGTGCAGAAGCAGAAGCAGCACGAGAAAGGACACAAGCTGGTACGGCGCGTCGGAGCCGAATCCATCGAAGTTCGCAAGAAACAGCGTGGAGAAGCCCAGCGCCACGATCAGAAGCAAGGAGTAGACCGGCGGCAGCGTTCTCCGGGCATACAGATAGACTGGCCACAACGAAAGCACAAGGGAAGCCAAATTCAGCAACTTGAATAACGTGATATTGAGCCCGAATACGGCATAGAATGGCACGAGCAGCAGTGGGTATCCGGAAGGATACGAATTAGCGCCAATTTCGGTTGTGGATTCGGGCTGAAAGACATAGCCGGTCTGCGTATAGGGCAACCCTCTCACGATATTGCGGGCATGCATCACATACATCGCCCAATCGGTTCCCTCGGCATGCATGCCAGGGGATAACTCAGCGGCCATGAAGGCGTAAAGGACGACCACAAACGCCGCCGCTAATATAGGAATCGCCAGCCGCGTTCTCATCCTTTGAGTACCCAGGGTTGGTTGCGTGGCACCGGCGCGGCCGGATCGACGGCGAGGCGCATGCATATGTTTTGCCCTTTGCAGGGCGGCTGATGTGACATGTGGACACAGGGCGAACAGGGTATTTTCACGTAGTGAATATCATCGAGACCGCTCGAGTTCGGGCGCAGCAGCGTGCGCGGATCGGTCGGCCCCCAGAACGAGACCGTCCGGCGCCCCAGCAGCCGGCTGAAGTGCAGCAGTGCCGAATCGATGCAAAGCACCTCGTCCATGGCGGCGATGATCCGCACCGATTCCCGCAAGCTCGTCTTTCCGGCATGGTTGCGAACCACCGCGCGCCCTCGAAACCGCGCCTCCAACAGGATCGTTATCTGTTCGAGTTCCGCACGGTCGGCAGGGGCTCCCAACAGATGCAATTCCACCTTGGCCGGCCCGCATTGCGCAATCCGCCGCGCAACTATCTCTACCCACTCTTCACGGCGCAGCATCCGTTCCAGGCTCAACCCGGAACAAGCCGGCGCAATCGCCAAACGGAGCAGATCCCCTTCTAATCCGCACTCACCCAGCAGGCTCCGGAACTCCCGCTCACAAACTCCAGCCTCCACCGGTGACGCGCCGAATAGCGCGGCCAACTGATCGTAGAAATCGTAGATACCGTTGGTGATGTTGCAGAACAGCAAGTGAGTGTTGAGATAGCGCCGCCAAAAGGAGATGTTGGTGAAAAACCCTATGCGGTTTCGCGCGGCGGTCAGCAGGGCGAATACGGTCGTAAGCCGGCTGTGAATCTCCAGGTCGATCAGAGCGTCATGGCGGAAGAATTTCCGGAATGTTCGCACCGAATCGGTGGCCAGCGTCAGCAGCCCACGATCGTCGCGGATGATCACGATCTCGTCGAATATACCCAGCAGCGCCCCAAACGGCGCTATGGCCGGGGTGGTAATCAGCGTCAGCTTTTGGAGACCCGGGAGACGCCGAAGAGCCAGCAGGGCTGGATAAGCGATCACCAGACTGCCACCCCCCATCAGTTTCAGAATGGCTATTTCGCGGCACTTCGAGAGATCGTGATCGCGGCGCAGCAGCTTTCCCAGAAGAATCGTGGGGATTCTCAGGACGGCGTGAAGAAAACCTCCGAAATAATAATCGAGGAAAAGCTTGGAGCGGAGGTTCATCTTGTCACCAGTGCCGGAACGCAATCGGGTATCACGTGTTCACCGGAACCATTCTGGACCGGATGAGTACTCCGTCCAGGTAGAACACGATAGCTCTTATCGTCACGGCTCCCGGGACTGCCACCCCGCGCATCGCCTCTATTTTACACGCTCGTGATTCGATGTGCGCTTCTCGATGCAATTTACACTGTGCTAAAAACCTGCTATTCGCCCAGTGGACCGAGGCACCGCACTCGGAGCGATTGATGGGCGCTACTTCATAGCGATCAACCCGGGGCGCATCCCGGACTGTACCAAATCAGGGCACGTCTGCTTTCTTGCGTGCCAGCAAAAAGACGTTGTCATGCAGATTGATAGAAACGTTGGCGCGTCCAAGTCGTGTGCCTGCTATTCGAGCGGCGGTCCCCTTCAGTGGGCTGATGACATGGCTAAGCGTTTCCGCTACGTACTGAACGGTGAACCCTTTTCCAAGGGTTGTGGCCTCCAATATCTCAAAACCGCAGGATTCCAGCACGATGCGCAGCGACTGGGCTGAAAAGAGGTTCAGGTGCTCTGGTGGAATGACCAAGTGCCATCTCACGCCGGCCACCTTCGAAACCAAACTGCCGGAGTCGGGTGTGTTGATTGCCAGCACGCCGCCGCTCTTCAACAAGGCGGCACTTTTTGTCACATCCCGCGCTGGGTTCTCCATGTGTTCGATTACATCCCACATCGTGATGGCATCGAAGCTTGAGTCTTCGAAGTCTTGTTCCGCCAGCACTCCCGTCCGAACGTCGAATCCTCTGCTCCTGGCCGTCTGGCTGGCATGGTCGCTCACTTCGACGCCCGATACGCTCCAGCCCCGAGCGCGGGCCATTCCCATAAAGAAACCGGTGGCCGCTCCAATATCCAACAGTGTGCCCGTTCGTCCGGAGACCCGGCCAATCCGATCGAGATAGGCTGTGAATGTGGGCGCCATCGCCTGTTTATCGCGATCGTAATCCGGATAACCAAAGCCATGCCCGCCCCCCTCGAAGTAGATCCTGGAATAAATCTGGCGAGCGCCCTCAGGCATCGGCCAAACGAAGAGATGGCGGCAGGATCGGCAGCGGTAGTACATATAGCCAGACTTTGCCCAACAACTCTCGGCGGCTGCTGAACAGATAACACAAGCGGCAGTACCGTTCGACATTTCGTTAATTCCCCTAATGTTATTGCCGGATCGCCGCTTTGTGGCGCGGCAAAGATCGCTTCGGCGCCTGGCGCGCAAGCATGGAGGCTGCTACTTGTGGTTGTGACCGAATGCAAGGACTCGATCTGTCGAGTAGCCTTCCGCTACCCGCGTGCACGCTGCTCGCCCCATCTTCCTCAACTCCGGACCGCCGAACACTCCAAGGAGGGCTTTACCGACGCCCTGTTCATCGTATCACCCGGTGGCAAAACCGTGAATTCCATCGTGGATCAGTTTCACGCGCGCGGGAATGGCGCATTAGCAGGCCCGCGGGCCGCCACCGCGGGAGATCAGGCGATGCCGGAAGCTCAGAACAACCGTTTGCGGAGACGTTCAGGTCTTCTCCCACTCTACGGGCAGAGGTGCGCTCTTCAGATGTTATACTTTGCGATATACCTCATGACCACTGCCTCGAACGTCTCCGTGCTGTGCCGCCTCCTGCTACCCTGGAGCCGCTGTAAACGTGAGGTGTGATGAGCATGGAAGCGCTGACCAGCCGGGATCGCCGCATCGACCTGCTGGCGTATGCCTTGATTTCGGTGATGACCGTATTCTGGATGGTCTCCTATCAGCGCGTTCCGGAAATCAATGAAGACGCGTCGTGCTATACGGGCTTGGCCGTGTCGTTGAGCCACCTACACTACAACTTCAACTATGTCAATCACGTCAATTATCCGCCCGGGTTTCCCGCTGTTCTGCTCCTCTTATCTCACCTTTATGGCCATCAGCCCGCTGACAGCTATCCGGTCTTTATGATGGCGATCGCGGCCGCAAGCGGACTCGTGCTTCTTCTCAGTTACTGGTTGATCCGGCGGCACAATTCGAGGCTCTGGGCTCTGATCTATGTACTGCTCATTGCTTCGTCGCCGTTCGCATTCGAGTTTGCGACTCGCAGGATCGGTTCTGACATCCCTTACTGCCTCTTCAGTCTGGCCGCGCTGCTCGCATTCGAGCGATTTACGGCGGCCGGCCCCACGCGGGTCCGAATCTGGAGCGTCGTATTCGGCGCATCGTTTCTTGCCGCTCTGACCACGCGGACAATCGGCGTGTCGTTGTTTCTTGGCTTATCTATCTGGATCGCGGTGTCCTGGCTCCGCTCTCGAAAACCGCCGCAGGGCGCCTTGATCGTTATTCTGCTGTGCGGATTGCTGGAACAAGGGGCATGGTTCGCCTGGACGAAGGCGAATTACGTGCGGCCCGCGCCGGGAGAGAACACCTACGATTACAGCGACGATTTCAGGAGAATCGATCCCCACCGGCCGGATCTCGGACAAGCCGGTCTCTGGGATCTGGCAAGACGGCCGGTGTGGCGGCTGGGAGAGGAGACGGCCCACGTCACGGAGTTCTTCGCAGCCAACCGGTGGGTCAACCCAGTTCTTTACTCGCCACTGGTTGCCGTGCCGGCATTTTTGATGTTGCTAGGGTTGTTACAATCGCTCAGGCGGCGCGAGGTTGGCCTTTGCGAGTGTTATTTCCCGTTATACGTCATCATTCTCCTTGTGTGGCCTTATGATGTCGGGCCAAGGTATCTATTTCCCGTCTCGCCCCTATGTTTCACTTATCTTCGCCGGGGCTGGCGCAAATCTCTCGAAGTATCTCAGTCATCCCCCCGCACGGCCTTCTTGGGGTTAGCGGCGGGATCCGTAGTGCTGTTGGCGATGTCGCTTTATGGCTGGGCGGCACACCATGATGCCGGGATTCAGCCGCGTTTCGCTACTGCGTTCTGGGCTGTGTGCGCGGTCTTCACGCTGTGGCTTGGATTAAGGCCACGCCTGAGTCAGCCGGCGGCATCTCGAGTGATTCCGACGCCATCGCCATTCTGGAGAGTGTGCGGCCTGGCGCTTATCATCGTCATGTGTGGACTGGGGATTTCGATTCAGCCCGCCAGTGCTCGATCCAACCTGAGGATTACCGAGCCTGAGCTGCTCCATCACCCGACGGCCGAAGCGGCGCGATGGCTGAATCAGCACACGCCGAAGGATGCCGTGGTGATGTCTTTTAACCCGTGGATACTTTTCGCCATGACCGGCCGGCGCGTGGTCGCCTTTCCGCCTACGGCCCGGCCGGGCGTTATCCTGGACGTGGCTCGCAAGTACCGAGTGCAATACCTGGTTGTTCTTGACGACAGTTGGTTCGTCCCGACGCAGGAGGAACGCTTGCTCATACTCCAGAAAGCCGATCCCGCGGGATTGGAACCCGCGGCACTCGACAAGAGATTCCGGGTGTTTCGCTTCACTCGATTGGAGCAGCCAACAGCTGGTGAGTAACTACGAGTGAGACGCTCTTTCATGACTGGACTCGATAGCCCGCTGCAATAGCCATTCGCACGATGGAAGCGGCCGGACCACCATGAATATCTGGTAGGAAAACATCGATTTCGATATTCGAATCAGCAGGCCATTGATCCAGAGAAGAAGCCGTGACACGGCATTATCGCCCAGTGCCAGTGGATACGGTGCGGGAACGCCGCGCACTTCCTCGATCTCGTACCCCGCTTGTTCAAACAACTCGCGAAAGGTCGAGAATGTGAAGAGCCGTGTATGCGTGAGGTCGAGAATACCCCGGCGGCCATAATGGAACGCCCCCGCGAGCAGCATGAGGCGGGTGGCGAAAAACGCGACATTCCCCGTACTGACAATCACCCGCGTCTCCACGGCCTGTTTCCGGCAGGCCCGGAGCGCGTCGACAAAAGACTCGGGGGAATGGAGATGCTCGATGACGTCCAGCAGCAAGACGTACTCGAACGATCCCAAATCCACGGGGAATCCCGAAGTGTTCAAGTCGTGCTTGATGAAGGTATCCACCCGCGGGTCGCCTGGCGGGGCATACTGATCGACGCCGGTGATCTTACAGCCCTTCTTCCCTAGTTCATGGCTCATATAGCCCGAAGCACAACCGATATCCACCACCGAGGCGCCTGCGGGAACGCGCCGTAAGGCAAGAGTGTGAGGGCTCATGTAAGTAAGTTTTGGCTGATAATTCGCAAGCTCCCAAGGCGGTGTAAGATCGAATTTCCGTTGATATAGAATACCGAGATCCTGCGCCCACGCGAGCCACGTGGTCTTCACCACATGGAAAGCGTACTGCACCCCGTTCACCCGACGAATCTCATCGCCGTAGTAGGTAGGAATAGGCTGTTCCTTGATGCGAAGCTTCGCACGGACCAATTGGATGGCGATCTCAGTATCGAAGTGAAAATCATTCGTGTTTCGGTCAAAGGGCAGACCCTTCAACGCCTCCACAGAGTACAACCGGTAGCCCGAGTGAAACTCCGAATAGGCCGTGCCCAGTAGACGGTTCTGGATCGCGGTAAGAATCTTGTTCCCCACGTACTTGTACAGCGGCATTCCGCCTTTGAGCGCGTCGAAGCGACGCATCATCCGGGAACCAAACACAGCGTCGGCTTCACCGTTCAGCAGAGGCAGCAGCAATCGTGGCAGAACTTCGGGTTCATATTTGCCATCGCCGTGGACCAGCGCAACCACATCGAAGTCTCGCCGGATTGCATAGTGAAATCCAATTTTCTGGTTCCCACCGTACCCCTGGCTCACCGGATTGTGGAGTACGGTTACGGGGAACGGCGAGTGCTTGCACCCACGCGCCTTCTCAAAGGTCTGGTCATGGGAAGAATCGTCTATGATCAGAACCTCTGTGTCGTGCTCCAGCAATGCCGATGGAATGCGCCGAAGCACCTGTTCTATCGTTCGCTCCGCATTATAAGCGACGATAAAAATGAGTACCCGCTTCTTCTCCGTCCTGTTTTGCATGGTCTGAGGCTTACCGACAGCCTCAGTATAGCCGAGACACCTCCACTCGGAGCGGCACCGACGCACCGCGCTGTGCAGTCCGGATGGCCTTGTCAGCATCCTGGCATTGGGAGAGACGGGTCAGGCTGATGAATAGCGCGAATTGCGCGATTTCCGGCTCTCACATTTGCTCAGCAGGCAGGCTAACCCGCTTTGCCGCGGTCACGTTGAACGTCCAGTGTGAAAGGTGTTGGTGATGACTCGGGTGGTCCCGATCAGGGCCCGGGCGGGCCAGGTTATCGCCGCAGCAACCAGCGGACGGCCTTGGGGACATCGTCGGCAACATAATCGGGGGCGACAAAAGCCGGATCGCGCTCCAGTGCGGCTCCATAGCCTGTCCGCACGAGGATGGTGTGTGTGCCGGCCCGCCGGCCGCATTCGATATCGGACGCCTTGTCCCCCACCAGGAAGGACGCCGCCAGGTCGATCTGGAACTCGGCCGCCGCTTCAAGCACCATTCCGGGTTCCGGCTTTCGGCGGAGCGATGGAACGCCGGGCGCGTCGGGGCAGAAGTAAGATGCGTCGATCCGATGCGCGCCGATCTGGCGCAGAAGCTCCTGTTGCACGGCGGCGTACTGTGCCTCGGTAAACAGGCCTCTACCGATGCCGCTTTGATTGCTGACGATGATTGCGAGGTACCCGGCGCTCTTCAGTTCCCCGATCGCTTCCGGCACGCCGGAAATGACCTTTACCTTGGCGGGATCGCAGCAGTATTCCACTTCCTCCATCAGCGTCCCGTCGCGATCGAAGAACACCGCCCTGCGCCGGCTCATGATCGGGCGATGCTGGCCGCCAGTTCGGCCGCGGTTACGGTCGCGGTTCCCAGTTTGCCCACGACGATTGCACTGGCGTGATTGGCCAGCTCGGCCGCTTCGCCGGGCGTGGCGCCAGCGGCCAGCGCCAGCGCCAGCACGGAAATCGCCGTGTCGCCAGCGCCGGAAACGTCAAAGACATCCTTGGCGTAGGCCGGAAGGTGACGCAGCGGCGCCTGGTCTTCGAGCAGCAGCATTCCCTGCGCGCCCAGCGTGATCAGCAGGCTCTTGGGCCGCCACAGCGCATACAGACGCCGCGCGGCCTCGAGCAACGGTCGATCCTCGAGCGGCGGGTCGACCGGCGCGCTGGGCGCAATACCAGCTTCCAGAAACGCTTCCCGGCGGTTGGGTTTGATGACGGTGGCATCCCGCCAGACGAGCGAGGTGTGGGGATGCGGATCGACCGCCAGGATTTTGCCCGCCGCGCGCACCTTGCGGCCGATGCGGTCGGCGAGCGGCTGCGTCAGGAAGCCCTTGCCATAATCCGCCACGATGACGGCATCCACGGCGTCGATCGCCTGCTCCAGCAGTGCAAAGACGAATTCGGTCTGCGTTTCGGTGAGCGTCGCATGCCGCTCACGGTCCACGCGCACCACCTGCTGATGGCGGGCGATGATACGCGTCTTCACCGTGGTGGAAAACGATGGGTCGCACAGCACACCGGTGGTATCGATGCCCGCGGCACCGAGCAACTCGATCAGCCGGGCGCCCTGCGGATCGGCGCCGGCGATTCCCGCCACCCGCACCGCCGCGCCGAGCTCGCGGACGTTGCGCGCGGCATTGGCGGCGCCGCCCGGATAATACGATTCGGAGGTCACCTCGACCACCGGCACCGGCGCCTCGGGCGAAATGCGCGACACTCTGCCCCAGATGAATTCGTCCAGCATGAGGTCGCCGGCTACCAGAATGCGGCCGGCGCCAAAACGTTCGATGAGCTGGTTCAGTCGCGGGTTATCCATTGGCCTCACTCGCAAACTGCCGAATCTCCGCAGCTACCGATGCGGTTTCCTCCTCCGTCAGCTCCGGGAAGACCGGCAGGCTCAGAATATCTCCGGCGGCCTCCTCGGCCACCGGTAGTCCCGGATGGGGTCCGAACTGGCGGAAGCATTCCTGCGCGTGCAACGGAACCGGGTAATAGATCTCGGAAGCAATCCCGCGTTCCGCGAGGCGACGGCGTAGAGCGTCGCGCGGCGATTCCCGGTGACGCCAGGCGGGCCCGCGCCGTACGCGTATCGTGTACTGGTTCGCAATGTGGGTGCGATCCGGATGAGTCACCGGAAGCGAAATCGCGATGGCGGCGCCGGCTGCCATTCCGGCCAACGCCAGCGTGTATTCGGACGCGTGCTGCTGGCGTCGCGCGGTGTAGTCCGGCAGATGGGGAAGCTTGACTGCCAGCAGCGCGGCCTGTAGCGCGTCCAACCGGAAGTTGCCGCCCACTACCCCGTGCATGTACTTCGGATGCTGCCCGTGATTGCGCAGCCGCCGCGCTTTCTCGGCCAGCGACGGGTTGTTCGTCACCACCAGCCCGGCATCGCCGAGCGCGCCCAGGTTTTTCGAAGGGAAGAAGCTGACGGCGCCGAATTCACCGATGGAGCCCACCGGCCGGCCGCGGTATTCGGCGCCAAACGCTTGCGCCGCATCTTCGATGACGGCTAAATTGTGCCGCCGGGCTACTTCCAGAATGTCATCCAGATCCGCCGGTTGCCCGAACAGGTGCACGGGAATAATCGCCTTGGTGCGCGGCGTGATGCGGCGCTCGATTCCGGCCGGATCCAGATTGAAACACTCGGCGCACGAATCCACGAATACGGGAGCCGCGCCCACCCGCGCCACGCAGCCGGCCGTGGCGAAAAATGTGAACGCCGGGCAGATCACCTCGTCGCCCGGCCCTATGCCGAGCGCCATCAGGGCGACCAGGATTGCGTCGGTGCCGGAGGATACGCCAATGCCGAACCGCGCGCCCGTCACCGCCGCGGCCGCGGTTTCGAACTGCTCCACTTCGGGACCGAGAATGAACTGGCCGGAGCGCAGGACGCGCTCGAAAGCCGCGGATAACTCAGCCTCCAGCGGCAGGTTTTGGCGCCGCACATCGAGCAACGGTACGCGCATGAAAACACATGATAGCAGTGAGGCGGACAGTGGCTGGAGAAGTTGGTGGCGGCTTGCCGGTTCGCAGGCCGGGGGCCTGCGCCACTGATCAACCGTCGCCGCGCGCGATCGGCATGCGCCAGCCGGTTCCGAAAGCCCGCGAAGTTACCTTCAGCACGGGCGCAGCCTGTTTCCGCTTAAACTCGGCGTTGCGCACCAGCCGCAGGACGCGCTCGACGTCGGCTTCCGCAAAACCTGTGGCCACGATTTCTTCCGCGGACTGCGATTGCTCGACATGCAGCTCGAGGATCTGATCGAGCAGCTCGTAGGGCGGCAGCGAGTCCTGGTCGGTTTGATCGGGCCGCAACTCGGCCGAGGGCGGCTTGGTGAGAATATTGTCGGGAATGTCGTGTTGGCGCTGATTGCGCCAGCGTGCGACACGATAGACCATCATTTTGGGAAGATCCGCGATCACGGCCAAGCCGCCATCCATGTCGCCGTACAGCGTGCAGTAGCCTACCGCCAATTCCGATTTATTGCCGGTGGTGAGCAGCAGGGATCCGAACTTATTGGAGAGCGCCATCAGCAGGTTGCCGCGGATGCGCGATTGAATGTTCTCCTCGGTGACGTCGCGGGGCAGACCGCAAAAGGGCTCGGCGAGCACGGCATCGTAGGTTTGCATGATGCCGGTGATCGGCAATGTCATGGTGCGAATGCCCAGGTTACCCGCCAGTTCGAGCGAGTCGTCGACACTGCCCCGGCTCGAGTAGACGGATGGCATCAGCACGCCGAGCACGTTCGCCGGCCCGAGGGCTTGGCTCGCGATCGCCGCCGTGAGAGCGGAATCGATGCCGCCGGACAGGCCGACCAGCGCGCGAGCGAAATGGGTTTTGCGGGCGTAATCTCGCACGCCCATTACCAGCGCATTCCAGATCTCCGCCTCGGTGGTGAAATCGTCTTCGGCGATGGAGCCCGCGCCGAGGTCCAGATCCACCACCACCAGATCCTCTTCGAATCCTCTGGCGCGCGCGAACATGCGGCCGGCGCCATCGAAAGCGCAACTGCGGCCGTCGAAGAGGAGGTCGTCGTTGCCACCAACCTGGTTTACCGCTACCAGCGGCAGGCTGTGCCGCCGCGCCATGTGGCTGAGCATGTCCTCGCGGAGGAGTTGCTTACCCACCCAGAACGGCGAGGCCGAAAGATTCAGGATGGCTTGCGCGCCCGCAGCTACCAGCGTCTCGATGGGGTCCCGCTGATAGCGGCGGCGCTGCCAGAAATTGCGATCGTTCCAAACGTCTTCACAGATGCTGATGCCGAGGCGGCGGCCATGCCAATCGAGAACCTGCGGGCCGGCCGCCGGTTCGAAGTACCGGTCTTCGTCAAAGACGTCGTAAGTGGGCAGCAAGGTCTTGTGGAAGGCCGGCCCGACCCGGCCGTCCTCCAGCAGCACCGCGCTGTTGAACAGCGGGCGGCCGCTATCGGCGTCGTTGGGCGTGGCAACTCCCACCAGCACGGCTGGGCCGCCGGCCGTGGCGCCGGCTATTTGAGCCAGCATCTCGCGGCCGTGGCGCACGAAACCGGCGCTCAACAGCAAGTCGCGCGGCAGGTATCCCATCAGCGCCAGCTCGGTCGAAACCACCAGGTCGGCGTTCAGCTTCCGGGCGCGGGTAGCGCCTTCGATAATGCGCTGGGCATTGCCGGCCAGGTCACCGGGGGTTGTGTTGATCTGGAGCAGCGCAATTCGCAAGGGGACAACCGCCAATTCCGATTATCGCAGGTAGCGCCCCAACCTTTGCTAGACTCTGTATTCTCGATGAAGCTCTCGATCCTGATGCCGGTCTACAACGAGCGCACCATGGTGGAACGCTGCGTTTCCCAAGTGCTGGCTGCGCCGATCCCGGAGAACATGGAGCGCGAGTTGGTGATTGTGGACGACTGTTCGACCGACGGCACCTACGCCATCCTGGAGCGGTTGGCCGGCGAGTTCCCCCAGATCCAGCTCTACCGGCACGAGCGCAATGGCGGCAAAGGCGCGGCCGTGCGCACGGCGATCGGGAAAGCCAGCGGAGACTTTGCCATCATTCAGGATGCGGACCTGGAATACGATCCGTCCGAATATCCGCGCCTGCTGCGTCCGCTGCTGGACGGCCGCGCCGACGCGGTTTTTGGCTCGCGTTACATGGCCGGCGAGCAGAGCCGGGTCTTGCCGTTCTGGCACTCGATGATCAACCAGGGACTCACGCTGATTTCCAACATGTTCTGCAATTTGAACCTGACGGACATGGAGACCTGCTACAAAGTCTTTCGCACCGATCTGCTGAAGAGCATTCCCATCCGCTCGGACCGCTTCGGTTTTGAGCCGGAAATCGTAATGAAGTGCGCCAAGCGAAAGCTGCGCATTTATGAAGTCCCAATCAGCTATCACGGCCGGACTTACGAGGAAGGCAAGAAGATCGGCTGGAAAGACGGCCTCAAAGCGCTGGGCGTGATCCTGAGATTCTGGTTGATCGACGACCTGTATGCGGCGCCTTACGGGCGGGGCGTGCTCAACAATCTCACCGGCACGCCGCAATATCTCGCCTGGCTGGCGCGCAAATTGCGGCCGCACGTGGGCGATACGGTGCTCGAAATCGGCGCTGGCATCGGCAATATCACGGGCCGTTTGATGGGACGCCGCACGCTTTACGTGGCTGCCGAAAAAGACGCCTTGCATCTGCACGCACTCAATAACCGGTTCTTGCGTACGCCGCACGTGATGGTGCGGCGTTTCGATCCGGAGCAGCCGGACTCGCTCGCCAACCTGGATACCAGTTTCGATACGGTTCTGTGTCTCAACGTGCTCGAATACCTGGAGCATCCCGGTGTGTTGCTCGACTTCCTGCGCGGCCTGCTTAAGGACGGTGGCACACTGCTGGTGCTGGTGCCCAATGTTTCGAGCCTGTTTGGAAGCCTGGACGTCAGGCTTGGACATCGGCGCCGCTATAACAAGGCGGAGTTGGCGCGCCTGCTTGAAGCCCACGGCTTTTCGCTGGACCGGGCGTATCAGCTCAACAAGGCCGGCACGCTGCCGTGGTGGATCTACAGCCGCATCCTGGGCGCACAGAGAATCAGCAAACTGGTGCTTAAGGTTTTCGACAAGACCGTCTGGGTCTGGAGCCGGTTGGATGCTTTCATGCCCTGGCCGGGATTGTCCCTCATCGCGGTGGCACGCAAACGGGATTCCGCTGGCTGAGGAAGGGCGGGACAGACCGCTCTGTCAGCCATCTATACTGTTAGTGAGCCATGCCCATTTCCCGCCGCCATTTTCTTTGCGGCAGCCTCGCGCTGCCCGCCTTCGCCGCCAAAAAGGTCGTCGAGGCGCCACCCAACATCCTGCTGTTGGTAGCGGATGACCTGCCCTCCTGGATGGTGGGCGCGTACGGCAACAAGGAAGTGAAGACGCTGAACCTGAACCGGCTGGGACAAATGGGAACCCATTTCCTGAACCACTTCACCCCAGTGCCCGCCGCCGCACCCGGTTTCGCCACTCTGATGACGGGACGCACGCCGATGCAAGTCGGGGATGCGGGTGCGATTTCCGCCGCCGATATCACGATCGAAAAGGTGCTGGCCACGGCCGGCTACGCATGCCACACTGTCGAACCGGAGGGCGCGCCGGCGCTGATCGATCAGGCGAAAGATGGCGCACCGTTCTTTCTCACCGTTCGCTATTCCGCTCTCGAGCTTCCGTACGGAAACATTCCATCGAAGTATCTGGATTTATACGGCACCGAGAAGTTCGAGAATTACAGCGTGGAGCTTGCCGCCGCCAATGCGCGCAGCGGCAAGGAACTTTTGTCGAATCGCGTGGCAAACCTGCGAAAAGTGGCAGCCGCCATCTCCATGATGGATGACAACGTGGGCGCGCTGACCACCAGGATCTCTCAGAAGCAATTGCTGGATCGTACGCTGGTTGTGTTCACCGCTACCTGCGGCGCGCTGCTCGGCCGCCACGGCTTATGGGCCGCCGGCGACGCTTCCGAGCCGGTCAACATGTACGACGAATCAGTCGCCGTGCCGATGCTTTGGTGCTGGCCGGGCCGCGTGCCGGCGCAGGAAGTGCGGATGGAGCCGGTGAGCACCTATGACTTGCTGCCCACCCTCTGCGATTTGGTTTCGGCCGCGGTTCCCAGCCGCAACCTATGCGGCCGCAGCTACCTGCCGCTCGCCACCGGCAGACACCTGCCCAAAAAGCAGCCCTGGCGCGATACTGTATTCGGCCAGTATCGCAATACCGCGATGGCGCGCACGCAGCGGTACAAGCTGGTTCTGCGCGATGACGGCAAGGGCGCGAGCGAGCTGTACGACCTGCCCGCCGATCCCGCCGAGCGCGCCAACCAGGCGGACAACGAGCAATACATCAGCGTGAAGACCACGCTCACCGGCGAGCTCGCCCAGTGGAAGCAGAAATACGCTAAGTAGGTGTCCCAAAAGATGTGCTTGACGGCGCGAAACCGCGACCGGCAGAATAAGATCATGGAACGCGACCGGGTCATCGCCGCTCTGAAGGCGCATGAAGCGGAATTGCGCGCGGCGGGTGTGATGGGCGTCTCCCTGTTTGGCTCGGTGGCGCGGCGCGAGAATCCAGCTCACGATGTCGATGTGGCTGTGCGCTTGGGCGAGAGCTTCTCCCAGCCCGGCCTCGACTACTTCCGCCGCATAGAGGACCTCGAGCACCGGCTGTCGGCAATCCTCGCCTGCAAGGTGGATGTAGTCGAAGAGCCGGTGCGCAAAGAGCGCCTGCAAAAAGAGATCGACAGGGATCGCGCTCTTGCCTTCTGAAAAACCTCTGCGACGTTTGCAGGACATCGTCGACAACGTGCAGGCCATCCAGCGCTACATCGCGGGCATGGAGTTGGCCTCGTTTGAAGAGGACGCGCGCACCAACGACGCCGTGGAGCGCTGCCTGGAGCGAATCAGCGAAGCCGCGGCGAAGCTTGGAAACATCGCGCCAACCCTCATGCCAGATCAGCCATGGCAGCAGATCCGAGGGCTCGGCAACCGCTTGCGCCATGAATACGACGCGATCCGGGCGGACCGGCTCTGGGATATCGTGCGGATTGATCTTCCGGTGCTTGCGAGCGCCTGTGAGAGCGCGCTGAGGCATTTGCGCGAGCAGCAGCCTGAATAAACCTCACGCGCCGCGGCCACTTGGCCTTGAATATGTTCCGTTCTGGCCGGTTCCGTCAGCCCAGCGCCGCCTTCAGCGTCACCGCGTGCTGCGACGGCGGCTCGGACGGCAGGGTCACGCGCAGGCCGGCTTCGGTCTGCGACCATTCGAGCTTGCCGTTGTAGCCCAGCAGCTCCACGTTCGCGATCCTCCCCGGTGCCTGCGGGCTGGCGGAGCCGAGCGGCTTGATGAGAGCGGTTCCCGCCGGCCAGCCCATCAGAAATGCGTAAAGTGTGTTTCGCTTGGTGGTGAAGCGCACGTCCTCGGCGGTGAGGGCTTTGCGCGCCGATTCGTTGAAGGCGCCTTTCTTTTCCACTTGCGTCCCCGGCCCTTCGCCGAAGATCTTCCAGGGGCGCGTACCGTAAATGCCCTCGCTGTTCACCGCCATCCAATCGGTGATCCCGGCGACGATCTTCAGCTCTTCCGCGTCCGGCGCACCGCTGTTGGGAAGCGGAAAGTTCAGCAGCAGATTGCCGTTGCGGCTCACGATATCCACCAGCAGATCGATTACCGTCTTGGGCGTCTTGTACGTTGCGCCGCGCTGGTAGTGCCAGTTGCCGACGCAGGTATCGGTCTGCCACGGGTTGGGCAAAATGTGGTCGGGCACGCCGCGCTCCACATCGAGCAGGCAGGTTCCGGTCTCGCAGTCCTCCGGCCGCTTGCTGGTGTAGACCGCCTCCGCGACGCCGCCGTGCCGTGCGGCGCTGAGGTTATAGAGGTTGGCCACCTGGCTCAGTCCGTAGTCTTCGAACGGCAGCAGGCCATCGGTGTACAACAGGTCGGGCTGATATTGGTCGACCAGGTCCTTGATGCGGTCAAACCAGTGGTGCTTCCAGGAATCCGGGATGCCATTGTCGTTCCACTCGACGTTCGGTCCCGCGAATCGCGCGCTGGCGGCATCATGGTACAGATCGGCATTCAGTGGATCGGCGCCATCGTACGGGACACCCGCCAGCGGGCCCTGCTTGTCGCTGGCATGGCTCACCGCCCACCACTTGTAGCTGATCCACAGGTGGTCGCTCACGCCGAACTTGAGGCCTTGCTTGAGTGCGGCCTGCCGGAAAAGCCCCACGATGTCCTTCTTGGGTCCCATGTTCACCGAGTTCCAGCGGGTATGCTTCGAGTTCCAGAGGTCGAAGTTGTCATGGTGTACGCCCATGCTGACGAAATACTTGGCGCCGGCTTTCTTATAAAGCTCCACCAGACGATCGGGGTCGAACCGATCGCCCTTCCAGGTCGGAATGACATCCTTGAAGCCGAACTTGCTGGGATGCCCATAATGCTCCAGGTGGTATTTGTACTGCGGGCTGCCTTCGATGTACATACCGCGGGCATACCAATCCCCATCCTCGGCAGCCGATTGCGGCCCCCAATGCGCCCAGATTCCGAACTTGGCGTCGCGGAACCATTCCGGCACGCGGTAGGCCGCGAGCGATTCGCGCGTTCCCGCGAATGGACCTTTGGCGATCTCGAGAGCGGCTGGCGCGTCGGCGCGAAGGCGGGCAAGGGGCGCAGCCGCAATCAGGCCAAGCGCATTTCGTCTGGTTAGCTTCATGGCTTCCTTTCGGGTGAGCCGCGAGTGGCTCGCCGCGGCTCACCGCCCAGTCTATCCGGTTTCACGAGAGGGCGGCACTATTCACTTCATGCGCGCCAAGAAAAGCCGAGACGACTCTCGGCTCTGCAGACTCGACAGTCTGCGCCACGACCTTAACTCCGGCGTCCCATTCGCAGAAATCGCTGCTTTCCCCAAGGCAATGGGACGGGCGATTCCCACACGAAGCCCATATCATCGGGTGCGCTCTCCGCTCCACCCAAGAGATAGGCCGCAGGCGCCAGCGCCTTCAGGCTGGGCGAGAGATCGCTATAGCTTACGGCGCGTGAGACGGCCAGATCGAACTCGTCATTCTTTTCATTTACCTGCCCGGCCACCTGCTCGGCACGCCGCGCCAGCACGCGCATGTTCGTGAGATCGCGCGCTGCTTCCTTCAAGAACACTGCCTTGCGTTGGTGCGATTCAATCAGCGTGACTGCGCAATCCGGTCGATAGACCGCGACCGGCAAACCTGGAAACCCCGCGCCCGAGCCCACATCGACGATTCGTAGCGGACCGGCGGGCAGGCGCGCCGCCAGGAAGAGTGACTCGCCATAGTGACGTTCGATGACCTCAGGCAGGTCTCGGATGGTGGTGAGATTAAGCGTGCGGTTCCAGAGAACCAGCAGGTTGTAATGGGATTCCAGCGCCGCGGCCTGCTCGTCTGTCAGCTCCGCGATTCCGCGCAGGCGGTCGCGGAGCAGGTCACGAAACACGGCTGAGACCCAGATAGACATCGAGGACGGCCACCGCGGCGGGCGTGACGCCGGGGATGCGAGCGGCCTGACCGAGGGTGGCGGGACGGACCCGGTTGAGCTTGTCGCGAACCTCGCGGGACAAACCCGGGATGCCATCGAAGGTGAAGTCAGGCGGGATGGGGCGGCGCTCGGCGGCCTTCAGGCGCTCCATCTGGCGTTCCTGCTGACCGATGTAGCCGCTGTACTTGGTTTCGGTTTCGACGGTGGTCAGCATCGCGGGTATGGGTTCCTCTCCCAGCACCTCGCGAATCCAGCTTGAGATTTCCGCAATCCGCGCTTCGGGGCGCTTCAGCCACTGCCCGTTGCGGTGGCTCTCCAGCGCCTTTTTCAGCAGCTCGTACTGCCGCTGTTTGCGCTCAAAGGCGTCCCAGCGCGCATCCGTCACCAGCCCCGCGCGACGGCCCATCGGCGTCAGGCGCGCGTCGGCGTTGTCGATGCGAAGGTGAAGGCGAAACTCGGCGCGTGAGGTGAACATGCGGTACGGCTCGTCGGCGCCCTTGGTGATGAGGTCGTCGATGAGAATTCCGGTATAGCCTTCGGAGCGGCCGACAATCACCGGTTCGCGCCCGCTGAGTTTCGACGCCGCGTTTATGCCGGCGATGATGCCCTGGCATGCCGCCTCCTCGTAGCCCGACGTTCCGTTGATCTGGCCCGCCAGGTAAAGGCCGGCGATGGATTTCACTTCGAGCGTGTGCGCCAACTGGCGCGGGTCGATGGCGTCATATTCGATTGCGTAGCCGGGCCGGATCATTTCCGCGCGCTCCAAGCCGGGAATCGATGCGACCATGGCAACCTGCACGTCGATGGGCATGCTGGTGGACATGCCATTCACGTAGACCTCGTTGGTGTCGAGGCCCTCCGGCTCGAGAAAAATCTGGTGCCGCAGCTTGTCGGGGAATTTGACGATCTTATCTTCAATGGAAGGGCAGTAACGCGGACCGACTCCCTCAATCTGGCCGCTGTAGAGCGGAGAGCGCGGAATGGCCTCGCGGAGAATGCGGTGCGTCTCTTCGTTGGTGTAGCCGATGTGGCACTGGATCTGCGCGCGGTCGATGCGCCCGGTCATAAACGAAAATGGCGTGGGCTCGGTATCGCCCGGCTGGGGCTCGAACTGCGACCAGTCGATGGTGCGGCCATCCAGGCGGGGCGGAGTGCCGGTCTTGAGGCGAGTCCAGCTCAGGCCCAGCGTGCGCAACTGTTCGCCCAACAATTGCGAGGGCGCTTCGCCGTTGCGTCCGCAACTGTAACGCGCTTCGCCCACGTGCGCCAGGCCATTCAGAAATGTCCCGGTGGTGACGACCACGGCACCGCATTCGAGCGTGCGGCCATCGCGCAACGTGACGCCGGTGGCGCGGCCCGCCTCGATATTCAGAGCGGCCACTTCGGCTTGTTTGATGCGGATATTCGGTTCCTGCTCGAGGACCTCGCGCATGCGAGCTCGATACAACTTCTTGTCCATTTGAGCGCGCGGCGACCAAACGGCGGGTCCGCGGCTGGTGTTGAGCAGCCGGAACTGGATGCCCACCGCGTCGGCCACTTCCCCCATCACCCCACCCAACGCGTCCACCTCGCGCACGAGGTGACCCTTGGCAATGCCGCCGATGGCGGGGTTGCAGGACATCTGCGCGATCAGGTCCAGGTTCATGGTGACGATGGCCGTCTTCAGACCCATTCGCGCGGCGGCGCGGGCGGCTTCACACCCGGCGTGACCGGCGCCGATGACAACGACGTCGTAGCGTTCGCGCATTGATACCATTCTAATGGTGCAGCCAAGATGAGAGTTCTCGTGATCGGCAGTGGAGGCAGGGAGCATGCGCTGGTGTGGAAGCTGGCGCAATCGCCGGGGACCGACGTGTTCGCGGCGCCGGGCAATCCGGGCATGGCAGGCATCGCCACGTGTCTGCAACTGAAAGGCGCCGGCGTAGCGCAGTTGCTCGCGGCGGCGGAAACGATTGATGCGGATTTAACGGTGGTCGGACCGGAAGTTCCGCTGGTGGCCGGTGTGGTGGATGCGTTCCGCGCGGCCGGCCGGCGCATCGTGGGACCGAACCGGGAAGCGGCGCAACTGGAAGGCAGCAAGGTCTTCTCCAAGAACTTCCTTGTGCAACGAAACATCCCCACGGCCGCGTTCGTGACCGTCGAAAACGAAACGGATGCGCGCAAAGCGATTGGCCGCTTCGGATTCCCGGTGGTGTTGAAGGCCGATGGCCTGGCGGCGGGTAAAGGCGTGGTGGTGGCCGAGGACCGCGCGCAGGCCGAAGAGGCGCTCGGCAGGCTGCGCGGCCGCATGGTGATCGAAGAATTCCTGCGCGGCGAGGAAGTGAGTTTCATCGCCCTGTGCGACGGGCGCGACGTGGTGCCGCTGGCCGCCACGCAGGACCACAAAGCGGTGTTCGATGGCGACCGCGGACCGAACACAGGCGGAATGGGCGCGTATTGCGACGCCGCCATTCTCAGCGACCGCCAGGCGGAGGATATTCTCAACCACGTGATTTATCCGACCGTGGAAGCCACCGGCTTCACCGGGTTTCTCTACGCCGGCATGATGATGACCGTGGACGGGCCGAAAGTTCTCGAGTTCAACGTGCGCTTGGGCGATCCGGAAACGCAGCCGCTGATGCACCGCATGAGTTGCGACTTTCTCCCCGCGCTGATGGCTGCGGCGGAAGGCCGCTTGGGCGGCACGCGTCTCGAATGGCGCACGGGCCCGAGCGTCTGCGTGGTGATGGCATCGGCCGGCTATCCCGGCAGTTACGATACCGGGAAAGCCATCGGCGGAATCGCAGACGCAGAGGCGCTTGGCGCCGTAGTGTTCCACGCCGGAACGCGCCTGGGCGCGCACGGTCTCGAGACCGCCGGCGGGCGTGTGCTGGGCGTCACCGCCGGCGGAGACAATCTCGCGGCGGCTATCGGCCACGCATACCAGGGAGTGGAAGCCATCCACTTCGACGGCGCGCACTTCCGCGGGGACATTGGCCGCAAAGGGCTGGAACGGCACAAGGAACCGATACAGTCTTGATCTGCCAAAACACGGCTTGCCACCGCGCTCGCTTAGGTGGAGACGTCGGCAGGATGCAGAACTTCGATGCCGGCGTAGCGGGAAAACCCGGTTCTGTCGAAGGTGAGAATGGTGGTGAGGCCGTGCACCAGCATGGCGGCGACCAGCCGTGCATCGTGTGCAGGCTTCCCGGCAACCCGATATTGAATGACAAGGCTCTCCCAGACCGGATAAATCGCCGGGGGCTCGGGCAACAGAGGAAACATGCTCTTCAGGCGCATCAGTTCGGCCGCCGCTTCCGTCGTCGACAACCCCAAGCCGTTTTGGGAAGCCGGCCGCGTGGCCACCACCCACAACTCGAACAGGTTTTGAGGAACGATGTGAAGCTCGCGGCCGCGGGCGATCAGGGTTTCAAAGGCGCGCGCCACCGTTTCGTATTGCGGGTGCCGAACCTGTAACGTCCGGACAAGTGTGCTGGTGTCGACGAGCAAAGCGACGCCCTAGATCAGGTCCGGGTAGATGCTCTCCCGGCTCATGGCTTCGTCGGAGAGAACCGGCGTGTTGGGGTCATGGCTGTCAGCCCAGGCGCGAAATTGCCGCGCCCACTCCTGGGGATTCGTCTTCTGCAAGTGGGCGATGGAAACCGGCTGGATCTGCTGATCGGCCACTTCCAACATCCACTGCTCAAGAGTCAACCCGCGGGCCTGCGCTTCGGCCTTGAACGCAGCTTCCTTTTCTGGCGGGAGATTGAGTGTGACAGTCATAATTGCAGCCCTTGCCTCTTCAGGTTAGCGCAATCGCTCAACATTAGAATACGTGGCGACCATCAGGGCCATCGGCGGCGCGTACAAGGGAGTAGAAGCGATCCACTTCGACGGCGCGCACTTCCGCCGCGACATTGGCCGCAAGGGGCTGGAACGGTACAATGAAGGGAACGTGGGGACGTAGCTCAGATGGATAGAGCGGTCGCCTCCTAAGCGACAGGTCGGCGGTTCGAATCCGCCCGTCCCTACCACTCAACCCACGCCAGATCGAAGCACCAGCTCCAACTTTTTCCGCAGTTCCTGAAAGCGCGGCTCGCTGCGCAGGTTGGCGAACGCGGGATCGATGCCGAGGGCCAGAATGTCCATCTCACGGTTCTCAATAGCGATCTGCAGTTGATCGAGGGCTTCCTGCCGTTTTCCTATCAGCATGCATGTCTTAGCGGCATTGTAGTGCGAGCCTCGCCCCTCCTTCAGGAGGCTCTTCTGAACCTCCAGCATGCTCTCCAGCATGCCGTGGGTGCCACCGGCAGCGAAGCCCTTCCGGGCCGCCTCCCAGATCTTCAGCGCCGCCGCATTCTGCGACAATTCCGCCGCTTTCCGCGATTCCAGCAGATAGTTGGGAGCATCGTTTTGACTCAAATAAATGGTCGCCAGGTAGATGTGAGCGGACTGGGAGGCGGGCTCGGCCGCCTCGACCTGCTTTAGCAGCGCGATGGCTTGATCCGGCTGGCCTCCATAGAACAGGATGTATCCCTTATCGGCCAGGGTGGAGGTTGAGGCCGGGTCCAGCTCGCGGGCCCGCTCGATTTCGGCGAGAGCTTCCCGATAACGGCCCTGCACCATGAGCGACGTGGCATACCAGTGATGCGCCTTCTCATAGTCCGGATTCAGTTGGATCGCGCGTTGGAACTCCCGTTCGCCATTCCTGATATCGAGCGCGCCGTAGAAGAGCACGAACGCTAATGAGCTGTGCGCCTCGGCCGACGAGTCGTCGAGTTCCACCGCCTTCTTCGCTGCGGCGATGGCTCGCGGCCAGGCTTCACTGGCAGGCATAGCGGCGTATTCGCGCAGCAGGTTGTAGCAATCCGCAAGCCCGGAGTAGGCCTTGGCGTAGCCGGGATCCCTCACAATCGCCTGGGTGAAATAATCCACCGCTTGGTTGAGACTCTCCGGCGTGCGCTTGTTCCAGTAGTACTTGCCCCTCAGGTACAACTCTTGCGCGGCGGGGTTTCCCCCGCGTTCGCCGAGGCTCTGGATCCCCCTACGGCCGCTTCCGTCAGGCCGGACAAACCGCACAAACAGGACACCCACCGCTGCCGCTGCCAGAAGCACAGCGACGATGAAGATCCAGCGCTTGGCCAGATTCCATGAGCGGGTAGCAGGCACCGGGTCGGTGACGGTGGCGACTTCGATCGGAGGGTGCTCCGTCGGCGCGGCTCCGGTTTCGGCCGTTTTGCGGCGAAACAACGGCACATAGCTGCCCACCGGCAACTCAATTCGGATCTCGGCCTCGGCGCCGCCAGTCTCGTAGTAACTGGCCAGCCGTTTCCGCAGCCTTGACGCTTCCTGCCTGACGATCGGATCGAGACGTGGGTCCCAGGACGCCGGGCGGTCAAACACGTCGGTTCCCAGGACGCTCTCCTTCAGGAGGTGGCGTTCCCCGCGGAGAGCGGTTTCGACGAGATGCCGCAGGAATCGGGCTGGCCGCTTGGCGGTGGAAAACGCCGCGCTCGCGATCACCGTGTCGAGTGCCGCGAGCACCGCGTCCGGCGGGATTTCGCAGGCGGCGTCCGCTTTCGCCTGCTTGTCGAGGTCTGGTTGGCAGGTGTTTTCGGGCAGAGGCCACTCCGGCGCACCTTCAGGATATGCACTTTTTCTCCCCTATGCAACTCCTATAGATACCAGGGCTTATCGCACGCGTTGCTACGGTAGTACTACCCCTTGCTCCTTGTTTTTCTTCTGCTGTGCCGGTTAACGTTGGTTAACGCGGCTCGTCATTCGCATCCATCCGCGGCCTGACAAGAAAACGGGGGGTGAAGAGGATGTCCACTCGAAGGCTGCTGCCCTTACTGCTGTTTTGGTCGGCGCTTGCTTCGGCGCAGTTCTACAACATCACCACCATCGCCGGCAATGGCCGGCTCCAATTTGGAGCGGGCGGACCGGCGGTTGGTGCCAAACTGGTGGTACCGAGTTTCGTTGCCGTGGATTCCGCGGGCAACACCTACGTCAGCGACACGTATTTCCACCAGGTATTTCAGATTTCGCCGGGCGGAATGATTACCGCGTACGCAGGCAACGGCACAGCGGGCTTCAGCGGCGATGGCGGACCGGCAACCTCGGCGCAGCTCTTCGATCCGCAGGGTCTCGCCGTGGACGCGGCGGGCAACCTGTACATCGCCGATTCCTCCAACTACCGTGTGCGCAAGGTGACGCCGGCCGGCGTGATCACCACGGTTGCGGCCGTGGGCAGTGGCGTGGCTTGCGTAGCCGTCGATGCGGCGGGCAATCTGTACGTTTCCGGCGGATACGTCATCGTCAAAGTGGATGCCGCCGGTAACGTCACTCCCTTTGCGGGCAACCTCACAACTGCGGGCTTTTCCGGCGACGGAGGGCCAGCCACCGCCGCCCTGCTCTTTGGTCCGCGGGGGCTCCGCGTGGATGCCTCGGGCAACGTCTACGTGGCCGATCAGGAGAACTTCCGGATTCGCGAGATTACGGTGCAAGGCATTATTTCGACTGTCGCCGGTAACGGGCAACCCGGTTACGAGGGCGATGGAGTGCAGGCCACCTTGACGTCGCTCTCGTTCCCGGCGGATGTGGCGTTGGACGGCAAGGGTAACTTGTACATTTCCGACAGCAGTAATGGCCTCATCCGGGAGGTGAAGCTGGCGACTGGCATCATCTCGAGCGTCGCGGGCGGGGGCGCTTCGCTGCTGGACGGCGTGCCGCCGCTTTCGGCGGGACTCTCGCCGGCTGGAATCGCGCTCGACAATAGCGGGAACCTCGTGGAGGCGGATATCAACTATCGCCGGGTGCGGAAGGTGACGCAATCGGCCATTACGACCATCGCGGGAGTGCTGCCGGTCCAAGGCGCCGGCGATAATGTCCCGGCCACATCCACTGCTCTGCTGGACCCATTCGGTGTTGCGGTGGACAGCAGCGACAACATTCTCATCGCCGATCACGTGGACTACCGGATCCGCAAGGTTTCGCCTTCAGGCACCATCACCACCATCATCGGTAACGGCGTGCCCGGCTTTAGCGGCGACAACGGTCTGGCGGCCAACGCGGAAATCGGCGGCCCGACCGATTTGGGCTTTGATCCGGTGGGCAATCTATATTTCGGAACCGGAGACATCCGGCGAATTGCGACGAACGGGATCGTCACGACCGTAGCGGGCAACGGCGTGGTCGGGTATGGCGGCGATGGCGGCCCGGCTACCTCAGCCGCAATGATCGGGGCGACCGATGCGGTGGGGGACGCGGCGGGGAACATTTACATTACAGATCGGGGTAATAGCCTGATCCGGCGCGTAGACCCCGCCGGCATCATCACTACCTACGCCGGCACTATTACGGCCGGCGCCGGAGTCGCCGGCTTTAGCGGAGACGGCGGACCGGCCGTGCTGGCGAAACTGTTTCAGCCCTTTCAACTGGCGCTCGACACCGCCGATGACCTTTACATCGCCGACTGGGGCAACAGCCGCGTCCGCAAAATCACCCCCGCAGGCACCATCACCACGGTCGCCGGCGGCGGCAACGGGGCCCTGGGCGATGGAGGCCCCGCCACGGCCGCCACCATTGGCGGCAACTTGTGTGGCGTAGCCGTGGACGCCACGGGAAATCTGTATATCACCAGCAACGCGCGGATTCGCAAGGTGGACGCAGTCACGGGAATCATCTCCACCATCGCGGGAGACGGAGCCGCCGGTTTCAGCGGCGACGGCGGATTGGCCACACTGGCCGAGGTGAGTGGGCCGCAGAGCATCGCCCTGGATGCCTCCGGCAATGTCTATTTCGCCGACGAAACCAATCTGAGAGTCCGCCGACTCACACCAGTGCAGATCGTGAAGGAGGGCGTCGCTAACGGTGCGACTTTTCAGGCCGGCGGAGTGGCGCCGGGAGAGATTGTCACCATCTTTGCAGGGCCCGGAGTCAGTCTGGGTCCGGCCACCGCGCTGAGCCTTCAGTTGGATGCTTCGGGCCGCGTCGCAACCCAGCTAGGCGGCACCGTGGTGACGTTCGATGGAACGCCTGCGCCATTGACCTATGTCAGCGCGGGGCAGATTAACGCCGTGGTGCCGTATGAGGTCGCCGGGCAAACCTCCACGCAATTGCAAGTCACCTTTCAGGGGAAGCCCACCAACACAGTCACTTTGCCCGTCGTCGCATCCTCTCCTGGATCGTTTGCCATCACGAATCTGGACTATTCACTGAACACGCCGTCCAATCCGGCCCCATCGGGCGGAATCCTGGTGTTGTACGGCACGGGTGAGGGACAAACGATACCGGCGGGAGTGGATGGTGGCGTGAACACCTCCGTATATCCCAAGCCAGTGTTGTCGGTTACTGCGATGGTGGGCGGGCAGCCTGCGCAAATTCTTTATGCGGGAGCCGCGCCCGATTTTGTGGCCGGCGTGTTGCAGGTCGACATTCAGATTCCAGCCGGCGTGAGCGGAACCGTCCCGCTGCAATTGACAATCGGTACCGCAAGTACACCGTCGGGTCTCACCGTCACGGTAAGTGGGCAATAAGAGGAAGTAAGAGGATAGGCAAGCGCCGCACGCTGTCACCTTGTTTCAAATCGACATCCGCCCAGAGGAAATCACTCAATGAAAACCAGAATCGTCACCAGTGTGCTGTCGGTCGTTCCTGTTTTCCTGATCGGCATTGCTGCCGGTGCGCAGGCCCCCTCACCCTTGCCTTCGCCTGAGCGCACGGCCGCCTCGCGGCAGGTTGCCGCAAGGTATGGCAAGTTACCGCTCAGCTTCGAACCCAATCGGGGCCAAACCGACCCGCGGGTGCAGTTCGTCTCCCGCGGAGCCGGCTACACCATCTTCCTCAGCCCCACCTCAGCGACATTCGCCCTCCAGCGCGGTGCCGGGACAGGCCGGCCAACCGTATCCGGCCAGCCGCCCTCCGCGGCGGAGTCCGCAGTCGTGCGCATGGACTTGCTGGGAGCCAACCCGGACATCGCGATCGAGCCGCAAGACAAGCTGCCCGGCATCGCCAACTACCTGGCCGCGAGCACCCGCGCCAAATGGCCCACCAACCTTCCCACCTACGCGAAGACCCGCTCGCCAAATGTGTATCCAGGGATCGACCTCATCTATTACGGCACCCAAGGTCAGCTCGAATATGACTTCGTCCTAACTCCACTGGCCGATCCGGCCAGCATTCGTTTGCGATTTTCAGGCGCCACGCCGGTGGCCGATGGGTCCGGCGACCTGGTTCTGGCGCTCGCCACCGATGACGGCCAAAACGACATCCGCTTCCACAAGCCGGTCCTCTATCAGCAGGTGCAGGGAATCCGCCGGCCCGTGAACGGCAAGTTCACCGTCGCCGCCAATCATGATGTTGGCTTCCAAGTCGGCGCGTACGACCACAGCCGCGAACTGGTGATCGATCCCGAACTCGTGTACTCCAGCTACCTCGGCGGCTCCTCGCAGCAGTCGGTCATCTACGGGATGGCGATCAACGCCGCCGGCCAGATGTACGTCACTGGAGTCACCAACGCACTCGATTACCCGACCACACCAGGCGTCATCCAAGCAAACTGCCCGGCTAGCAATGGAGCCTATGACACCAAGTGCGGTCCGTCATCGTCATCGGCAGCCTTTGTCTCCAAAATCAGCGCTGACGGCCAGTCCCTCATCTACTCCACCTATCTGGGTGGAAGCGGCGGCGGGTACGGGGTGGGCGGATCGGCCGCCGGCGCAGGAGGCAGCGGAAACGACCTGGGCACTGGAATCGCGGTGGATGCCAATGACAATGCCTGGGTTGTGGGCCAAACCAACTCGAACAACTTCCCCATTACGGCCAATGCTTACAGCCTCAACTGCGAGCCGGCGGAGATAGCCTCTGGCGCTTACATAATTTCGACCAAAGCCAACAGTTGCGGCGGGCCGAACGCCTCGGGATACTTCTACAACGGCACCTATTCTTTGTTCCTCGTCCAACTCAACCCGACAGGGACGAATATGCTGTACGGAACGTTTCTAGGCGGCACTAACGGCGAGCTTGCGGCACAGATCGCTCTCGATGCCGCGGGCGACATCTATGTCGCGGGATCGGCCTACACCAACGTCCCCGGAACGTTCGCGCAGACGAGTTACTATAACTATCCAACCACGCCATCCGCGTTTCAAACCCAAGCACTGACCGGCGGCGCGTACTCGGCGTTCGTCACCGAGTTCGCTCCGGGCGGGCAAACCATCCTCTATTCCACCATGTTCGGCGGTCCTAACGAAAACACATATAACAACGCTCTAGCGGTTGGAGCGGGGAAAATCTTTATCGGCGGTTTCACCCAGGACCCGCACCTCCCCACAACCCCGGGCGCCATATCGAGTACCTGCCAAGGCAGTCCAACCGCGGCGGGTCCCGATACCGATTGTGTAGATAACAGCCCGAACGGTTATGTCGCCGAGTTCGATCCTACTAAGTCCGGCGCGGCGTCCTTGGTCTTCTCCACCTATTTGAATGGTTCGGTATCGACGCAGAGGACCGAATCTTCATCGGTAAATGCGCTTGCGGCCGATGCCTCGGGTAACGTGTATGCCGGTGGACAAGACAGCTACACCGTGCAAGAGGGCTTCCCGACAACGCCGGGAGTGTTGCAGCCGGCCTGCCTGGTCGCCAGCAATTCAGGTGAGTGCGGCACCGGCTTTGTGACCAAGCTCAGCCCGGCGGGAGCTTTGGTGTGGTCGACTTTCTATGGCTCGCCCTCGACGGCCGGAGGGAACCAAACCGTATCGGCAATCGCGCTCGATGCCAACAGGAATGTCTACATCGCCGCCAACGCGAGTGGACTGGGCGATTTTCCGCTGAACAATGGCTTCCAGGGCTACGCCGGCGGGGTTGCCTACGTCACCGAGTTGAAAAGCGACGCCTCACAGGTGTTGTTCGGCTCCTTTTACGGCGGTGCGAACAACGTGTTTCCGACGGGAATGGCCGTCGATGCGAAGGGAAACATCTACGTCGCCGGTTACACCGCCGGAGGCCTGCCGCTCGACAGCGCTTATCAGAGCACCAACGGTGGAGGGTACAACGAAGGCTTCTTCGCCAAAATCTCGGGCCCGGCCGGTCCGCCCACCCTTGCCGGGGCGGTGAACGCCGAAAGCGGCAGCCCAACCATCGCGCCGAACACATGGGTCGAGATAGGTGGGTCGAACCTCGCCAAGGCTGGTGATGCGCGCACCTGGCAGGCCGCCGATTTTCAGAGTGGCGACATGCCGACTCAGCTCGATGGCGTCAGCGTTACGGTAAACGGCAAGCCTGCGTACATTTTTTACATCAGCCCCACGCAGGTGAATATTCTCACCCCGCCCGATGCCTTGCCGGGATCGGTCGCAATCGAACTCACCAACAACGGCGTCACCAGCGCATCGATCAGCGTTCCGGCACAGGCGCTGTCGCCTTCGTTCTTCGTCTTCAGCGGCACCCCGTACGTGGCCGCGCTGCATGCCGACTATAGCCTTCTCGGGCCGGCTAGTTTGTTTCCCGGATCGACGACGCCCGCCAAACCCGGAGAAACGGTGCTGCTCTACGCCAATGGCTTCGGAGCGACGAGCGTGCCCGTGGTCAGCGGATCGGAAGTGCAGTCGGGAAGCTTGTCGCCGCTGCCGGTAGTCGAGATCGGCGGCATCGGCGCGACCGTCGACTTTGCCGGCTTGGTTGCGCCGGGCGAGTTCCAGTTCAACGTAACGGTGCCCGCGTCGCTGGCGGATGGAGACCAGCCGCTCAAGGCGACATACAACGGTTCCACCACACAGTCCGCAACCCTGATCACGGTACAAAACTAAATGAGACTAACAACTATTCCGGAAGTTCTACTCTGTCTGGCCGCGGCCTCACTAACGGCATCGGCACAGGTCACGCTCGGCACCAGCAATCAGAGTGTCACCTTCACCGGCATCGGTGGCAACGCCGTGGGCGATGGTCAGAGCGCCGTTATATGGGGCTCTTGCGCGTATGACGGAACGAATACGGTGTGCACCGTGTCGGGCCCCTTCACCGGTCTCGCCAATGGAGGCACTTACAACTTTGTGCTCACTTACCGGGGCAACGGCCCGTCCCCACTCACCGCCATTTCCGACACTCCCGGAAACAACTATACATACTTCGGCCTGAGTGCGGGCTCTTTCATGACGAGTCTCACCGAGACCAACGGCCCCACCATCGAGTTTTATGACCTGAATTTCTATTACAATTTTCTGCCGAGTGCTACCTGCACGCTGGTAGGTCCGCCCTGTAATGTCGGACAGATAGGGCTCACGCCGGGCGCCACGATGACCGGGCCCATTAACGGCACCTGGGCCACGGCTCCCGTCATTCTGCCCTCGGGCATCATCACGGCCGGATCTTTCGGGGCATTCCCATCCATCGCGCCCGCGACCTGGATCGAGATCTACGGCCAGAATCTGGCCAACACCCTCAACCATACTTGGGCCAGCTCCGATTTCACCGGCGACCTGGCACCCACCGCTCTGGGCGGCACTACGGTGACCATTGGCGGAGAGTCTGCGTTTATCGATTACGTCAGCCCGGGACAAGTCAACGTTCAGGTGCCTTCCGGAGTTGCGGCCGGCATCCAACCGGTCGTGGTCACCACGGCCGGCGGAGCCAGCATCGCCTATAACGTCCAGGTCAACCCCACGCAGCCGGGCTTGCTTGCGCCGCCATCGTTCATTTTGAATGGGAACCAGTATGTCGTCGCGCTTTTTTCGGGTACGTTCACATACGTTCTCCCCGCCACGGTTCCCGGCATAACGACGGCGCGGGCAAAGCCCGGCGACAATATTACACTATACGGAGTGGGTTTTGGGCCGGTGACGCCGAATATTCCCGCTGGCCAGATCGTTTCGCAAACCAACGCGCTCCCGTCGTTCCAGGTTTACTTCGCGGGAACCCCTGCCACCGTGAATTATGCGGGATTGGCTCCGGGTTACCTGGGGCTGTATCAGTTCAACGTGGTGGTGCCCAACATCGCTGCGAGCGATACGGTCCCGCTCACCTTTTTGCTGAATGGGGCCAGCGGCTCGCAGAACCTGTTGATTGCCGTAAAGAATTGACCGGGGCAAGTCCGCGCGTCGATCTTGACGACTGATAAGAGGGCGTCCAAAACGCCGGAGATCGCCCTCAGCCGGCCACCCGCTCCAGGCACTCGGCGCCGCAGATGGCTTCCACGGCCGCGCGGAATTCCTTGTCAGGGCGCACCTTGGCCGCAACGTCGAGCAGGACCGAGAAATCGCGCGGGGATTCCAGGCGTAGACGCACCTGGGTTTCGCCCGGCTTGCGTTTGAAGAGCTCGTCGAGCGCGGCGGCTCTATCGGTGCCGCCGTTGCGGCCCAGCCAGACGCGGATGGAAATCACCGACGGCATATCCACGCGTGCCACATCGAGGGGAATGATATCCTGCACCGACACCTTGGGCGGCGCGTTCTCTTCGGGCAGGATCAGGCCGCGCACCAACACGGCCTGGTCTTCCACCACCTGCGGGGCGAGGCGTTCGTAGCTGGAGGCGAAGACCATGCCGTCCACCGACCCCTGCTGATCCTCGATGGTCAGCGCCACCCACGGCTTGCCTTCCTTGTTGCGCTTGCGCGTGATGCCGCGCAGCACGCCGCACAGGGCAACTTCGGCGTTCTTGCCAAGGCCTTCGAGACTGGCGGTGTCACGGGTGGCCAGTTCGCTGATCTTCTCCTGGTAGCGATCCAGCGGATGCCCGGTCACCCAGAATCCCAGCAACTCCTTCTCGCCGGCCAGCGTGTCTTTTTCGGTCCAGTCGGGAACGTTGGGGAGCGGCGGGTCGTGCGGTTCCGCGCCGCCCATCAGTTCGCCGAACAGGCCGGTTTGCCCGCTTTCGCGGTCGCGGTGGGCACGCTGGCCCGCTTCCATAGCGCCTTCCACGGCGGCGAATTTCTGCGCGCGCGTCCCCTCCATCGAATCCATGGCGCCAGCGCGAATCAGGCTCTCGATCATGCGGCGGTTCACGGCTCCCAGGTCAACCGTTTCGGCGAACTGGTGGATGGTACGGAAGCGGCCCAACGGTTCGCGCGCGCGGCCGATGGCCTCGACCGCGGATTGGCCCAGATTCTTCACCGCGCCCAGCCCGAAGCGGATGCCGATTCCACCGGGCGCCTGCGCGTCCGGCGTGAAATTCCACTCCGACTGATTCACGTCCGGCGGCAGAATGGTGATGCCCATGGCGCGGCATTCGTTGATGTACTTCACCACCTTGAGAGTGTTGCCGGTTTCCGAAGTGAGCAGCGCGGCCATGAAATCCACCGGATAATGGGCTTTCAGGTATGCCGTCACGAACGCCAGGTAGGCGTAAGCGGCTGAGTGCGACTTGTTGAATCCGTAGCCGGCGAACTGCTCCATCAGGTCGAAAATCTTTTCGACCTTGCGCTGCGCGAAGCCGCGTGCCACCGCGCCCTGCACGAAGTGCTCGCGCTCCTTGGCCATGGCTTCGGCCTTCTTCTTGCCCATGGCGCGGCGCAGCAGATCGGCTTCCCCCAGCGAATAGCCGGCCAGGCGGTTGGAAATCTGCATCACCTGTTCCTGGTAGACGATCACGCCGTAGGTCTCTTCCAGCAGCTCTTTCAGTTCCGGCAGGTCGTACTGCACGGCGCGGCGGCCCCACTTGCGCTCGATAAAATCGTCCACCATGCCGCCCTGAATCGGCCCCGGGCGGTACAGCGCATTGAGCGCGGTCAAATCCTCCAGCCGGCTCGGCTTGTAGCGCAGCAGAATGTCGCGCATCCCCTGCGATTCGAACTGGAATACGCCGCTGGTGAAACCCTTGCAAAAGATTTCGTAGGTGGCGGCATCGTCGAGCGGCAAATCCTCGGGGATGATCTCCACGCCGTGCCGCTTCTTGATCAGGCGGAGCGCGTCTTCGATCAGCGTCAGCGTGGTCAGCCCGAGGAAATCCATCTTGAGCAGCGACAGCTTCTCGAGGCCGTTCATATCGAACTGCGTGACAATTTCATCGCGGTTCGTTTTGTAGAGCGGCACCAGCTCCCTGAGCGGCTGCGGCGAGATCACCACGCCCGCTGCGTGCACCGAGCAGTTGCGCGAAAGGCCTTCCAGACGCAGCGCGACCTTCAGCACATCATCTATGCGCGGATCTTTCCGCGCCTCGGCGAAGCCAGGTTCCTGCTTGATGGCGTCTCCCAGCGAAATATTCAGCACGTTGGGGACGAGCTTGGTGAGCTTGTCCACGTCCGCGTACGGTATTTCGAGCACGCGGCCCACGTCTTTAATCGCCGCGCGCGCGCCGAGCGTGTTGAAGGTGATGATCTGCGCCACCTGCTCGCGGCCGTATTTTTCGGTGACGTAGTGGATCACTTCGCCGCGCCGGTTCATGCAGAAATCGACGTCGATATCGGGCAGGTTGACGCGCTCCGGATTGAGGAAGCGTTCGAACAGCAGCCCATACTGGAGCGGATCGATATCGGTGATCGCCATCGCGTATCCGACCAGGCTGCCCGCCGCCGAGCCGCGCCCCGGCCCCACCGGAATGCCCTTCGAGCGGGCGTAACGGATGAAGTCCCAGACAATCAGAAAATAGCCGGAGAATTTCATCGTCTGGATCATCCGGATTTCGCGGTCCAGGCGCTCGGCGTAATCCGCCAGGTCGTGCTTCAGTATGCCCTTGGCGCGCATCGCTTCGAGTCGCGACCGGCGCTTCTCGAACCCCTGCCGGGCGACATATTCGAAATAAGTGTCGGTGGTGTGCTGTTCGGGCACGTCGAACTTGGGGAATGGCTCCTTGATTTGTTCGAGCGTGACGTTGCAGCGCTGGGCGATCTCCCAGGTGCGGTCGACCGCGTCTTCGAGCTCGCCGAACAACTCCATCATTTCGTCGCGCGTTTTCAGATAGAAGTCCGGCGTGTTCCAGCGCATCCGGTTCGGGTCGTTCATCATTTTGCCGGTCTGGATGCACAGCAGGATCTCGTGCGCGCGCGCATCGTCGCGCCGCAGGTAGTGCGAATCGTTGGTGACGACCAGCGCAAGACCGGTCTCCTGGGAAAGCCGGTTCACCTGCGGGGTTAGCCGCTTGTCCTGATCCAGGTGATGGTCCTGGACTTCGAGAAAGTAATTGCTCTTCCCGAAGATATCGGCATAGGTGAAGGCCAGCCGCTTGGCTTCGTCGTACTGGTCGGAAAGGATCGTCTCCGCGATGTGGCCTTTCAGGCACGCCGAAAGCGCGATCAGCCCCTTGGAATGCTGCGCCAGCAGGTCCAGATCGACGCGCGGCTTGTAGTAGAACCCGTCCAGGTAGGCGGTCGAAACCAGCTTGATGAGGTTGCGGTAGCCCTCCTGGTTTTCGCACAACAGCACCAGGTGGTTGTAGGCGCCGTCGGAGCGCGACTTGTGCCCCTGGCGCGCGACATACATCTCGCAGCCGATGACGGGATGCACGCCGGCCTTCCGGGCGGCGTTATAGAATTTCACCGCGCCGAAGAGGTTGCCGTGATCGGTCATGGCCACCGCCGGCATCTTCTGCTCGACGGCGAGCTGCATCAACTGATCGATATCGCACGCCCCATCCAGCAGCGAATAGTCGGTGTGGCAATGCAGGTGGACGAAGGACATCTTTCTTTTTCGGCTCCTCTAACCCAGGCACACGCCCGGCTCTTGGGGAAGGTAGGAATGCTTCTATTCTAGCGCCGGTAGGGCACGCTTTAGCTGGGCGCGCGACACAGGAACGGCGAAACTCTCCTTTGCTAATGAATTCCCGCGAATCTGACCGTAGGGCTACGCAGGGCTTCCTTCCTTCAGTTGGCTTTGTATCAGGGCACGGCTTGAGCCGTGCCGAAGGATCGTGAGAAACGTTGGGCTTCAGCCCCTGCGCCCGCCGGAAGGCCCAGCGGCTAAAGCCTCTAGTTACCGATGTGTTGTGGCACGGCTGAAGCCGGTGCCCTGATACAAAGCCAGTCGCCGGTTTCTACTTCCACGTCGCACACCCGCTTTAGCCTGCCCTCAAATTATTGAAAGAACGAAATGTCCGCGCGGCGGGCGGAGAAGGAAACGCCCGCCGCGGTGTGCCCCTCCCGCGTGTTGCTAATCGTGCTCCGGGTGCGGCGGTGGCGGCATCATGTGTTGGCCGCCGGGGCCGCCGTGTACGTCCGCGCCGTGTGGACCGTGCTCCTCGCTTTCCGCGGCGATTTCCCGTATGTCCATTTGTTCCACGAACCGCAGCAGAAACACCGTGCGTTGCCGCTCCGAAAGCGCCGCCGCGGCCCGCCAAACTGCCATGACCTGCTCGCGCGCCGACGCCTCGGCTTCCGGGGAACTGCGCCGGTCGGCCAGCCAGTCGCCCGTAAATGCCACATCCAGGCTGGTTTGCGCAGCCCGCCGCCAGAAGCGCAGGCGAGCGCTCTTGCGATGATCGATCACCAAATTCACCGCGATGCGCATCAGCCAGGTGCGCACGCTCGCGTCGCCCCGAAAACTGCGCCGCGCCTGGTAGGCGCGCAGGAAGCACTCCTGCGTCAGGTTCTCCGCCGGCTCGCGTTCGCGTAAGGAGGCCAGCAGAAACCGGAATACCGCCGGCTGGTGATCCCGCACCACGGCATCGAAATCCGCGAGTTCCCCCGCGGGCGCCGCCGTCACCGAAACCGGTTCCGCCGCCAGCGTTATCTCCATTCGTTTATATAGACCGGAATGCCGCGGTAAAGGTTTACACGCCTGTGCAAAAGAAAGCGCCAGACGCCGCCTAAACTCGTCGCGACGCCTACTGCACCGCCATCGTCACCTGATTCGATGCTGCGCCGCCTACGCTGAGCGTGATTGGGACGGCGGCGCCCACCGGGGCATTGGCGGGCACTTGCACATTTACCTGGTACAGGCCGACCCACCCCGGCGCGAGTCCGGCGAAGCTGGGAATCGCGGGCACACCGCCGATAGTGACGGTAACCGTCGCCTTGGTCCAGGAGAGGTGCGGATTTGGCTGTGCGGGCGCGCCGCTCAAAGGCTGGTTGGTCACCGGCCCCAGCCCGGTGGCGAAGATGTCGATGAAAGTGCCTCGCGTCGCCGGCTGGCCCGTTATCGGGCCGCTGGCCGGTGCGGCAAGCGTGGTTGTACCGTCAATGAGAATGGCGCCCTGGCCGGCTCCGGTGCCCGTCGCAGTATAAATGCCCGGCGAGAATTCGGCGAGCGGTACGCTGACGGTGTTGCCGCTCAGATCGTCGGTCACAATCGTGAGTGGCGCTGAAGTCTGGCCGGCCAGCTCCCAGGGGACCTGCGCATCCACCTGATTCGGAAATGCGTGGATCAGCGGAACCGGAACGCCGCCGAGTGTCAGCGCCGTGGTGCCCAGCACAATCGGTAGAGACGGGCCGGCGGCCAGCGCGGCGTCTCCGGCCAGGCCGGTTCCGAAAATCGATACCAGGCTTCCCGGCGCGACCGGGGTGTTGACCGCGAAGCTGGCATTGTCGATGGTGCCTCCCGCGCTCAGGTTGGGTGGCCCGAAGGCCAGCCGCCGCTGCGCCATGGCCAGATTGGTAGTGCGCACCTGGTTCACCAAATCATACTTAGGACGGTCGGCCACATCGACCATCCCGAACGCGTAATCCTCGCCCTCCACCAGATCCAGATCCGTCTCGCCGAGGAAGCCGCGGCCCGACACCGGCTCATCGCGATACTCGAACCACGCCACGCCGACGCACCACGGGTTTCGCGCGGCTGACTCGAGATTGCTCTGATACTGCGCGCCCGCATCGGCGTCGTCGGTGGCGCTGGCCGCAGCGTAAATCTCATAGCCGCGTTGCAGATTGTAGCTCGGAGGGAATGAGAATTCGCCCAGAAAGATCGGCTTGGCGGTGGATTTTGCCAGGCCCTCCAGCAGGCTATCCTCGAAAACCGGAGAGTAACGGTCGTATCCGATCACATCCACATGCGCGGCGTTCAGTTGCCAGTCGGTCGCATTCACCCACCATCCGGGGACGATCCAGATGCCGAAATACAAATGATTCGAGTCGATTTTCTTGATCGCCTGATAGACGAATCCGAAATACTGATCCTCGTAATACTCGCGTAGCGTCTCGATGTCCGCGGCCGGCGGCGTGGGCGACGCGCCGTAAAGGCCGGCCGTGGTTGTGGCGCTGATATTCCACGCGGACGCCATGGCCGCGACATTGCCGCTGTAAATGGCACTGAGAGCCTGGTTCACCAGGGCGCGTTTGGCAGGCACCGTACTACCCAAAGCGAGGACGCTTTGCACCTCAGCCGGCGTGATGAGGTCGTCGTACTCATTGCCAAACGACCAACCCAGGATTCGCGAATCGTTAACGCTGGCTTCGATCTGCTGCTGCAAAGCGGATTGCAGTTCCTCCTGTACAACGGTGTCGAAGATGTCCGGGTGCAGCACCAGGATGGGGACGTTGTAAGGCTCCAGCACGGGCAGAATCGGCAGGTTTCCGGCCTCGCTCGACCACTTGCCGAAACCCGAGAACCCCCACGCGTTCATCCGCTGGACAGTCAGGTTCGTAGCGGTGGTTTGCCAGGAGCCGCTGCCGTATTTGCGGATCATGTTCCACGTGTCGAAAGAGACACTGGCGATTCCGGTGTTGCCCCAGTCCCCATAGCCCCAAGCCGCGTTGTACGGCGCAGTCTGCGGAGGCAGCACGGCGAATTCCCACGTGCGACGGGTGGTTGGCGTGTTGTTGCCCGTGGTGAGCGGACCCGTATCCAGACCGATATAGAAACACGGATTCCCCGCCGGTGAGATCAGCCACCACACGCTGTTGTGCCGGACCACGTGGAAGAAGTTGGTTGCTGTGTCCTGCCAGCCCGCGTTAAGGACGCCGCCCCAGGCGTCGTAGCCGCTGGGCGTTCCCCATTTGGTCAGCGCGGTCTGCTCTTCGGTGGCGGCCGCCTGCAGGTCGGCGTCGGTCTGAATCTGACCAAGAAAACTTGAATGGACGCTTTGGCCGTAAGTGTCGACATACGGTGCGTAGGTCTGCGGGTTGGCCGATACCGAAGTCAAGCGGAACACGGCAGTGACGGTCAACGAATCACTCGCGCCGTATTGGAACGGCAGGTTCTCGGAAATAGATGCCGGCGCGAGCAGCATCAGCGGAACCGGCCGCGTGTCAGCCGCGAAAGTGGCCACTGCCGCGGCTCCGCCGCTCGACTCCGCATCGATGGAGCTTTGCGAAATGAGATAGTTGCCTAAGCCATCCGCCCAGGAAGGCACCGTATCCAGCAGCAGATCCTGGTTTGGCAGGCCCGCGAATCCCCAGGCGACATGGCGGAGGAGCTGCCCGTCCAGATACAGCTCAAAGTAAGTCGGCGTGACCACCGCCTTAGCCGTGTAGTCGTGATTCAGCACCCAGGCCGGATTATTCACGATGAACTGCCACTGGGCGCCATTCGCGACTCCCACTGCGATGGTCATATTGGACAACTGGCAGTAAGTGGACGAACCGGTGGGGATGTTTTCCAGGTCCATATAGAACCCGGTATTGGCGCTCCAATTGGACTGGTCAGCGAGGGTAAAGCGGCAGTCGGTGGCGAATGCGAAAGCGGGAAATAGAGTCGCGGCGGCGAGGAGACGTTTGAATCGCCCAAACGTCTCCATGGTTTCCATGCCTTCAACGTAGCACTCTTCAGCGGAGCTGGGAATTGTGCGCCTTCACTCCGGAGACCGCGCCGGCCGTCTCACGGGCGCTCCGGCGCGGGCATGGTTGGCGGCCGCTCAAGCATCCAGCGAATCGGTTGGCCATCCCCGCCGATTCCGCAGCCGAACGCGTGAGCAGCCTGACAATTTACTCTTCGGCGAGAGTGGGCAAGGCTTGAGTTAACTCTGTGTTATCGAGTTGTACTAGGCGTCCTACGATGGCTCGCATGGCGCCACCAGCGGCGCATAAAAGCGCTTGCCGCAGAATCGGCAGTGCCGGGGGACGCGGCCAAATCGGACCATCAGCGCGTCGACCAATCCGCGTGGTTTGGAGGGAACAATATCCTTCGCGAAACACCGGGGACAGCGCAGTTCCCCTGGCTTCAAGTCGGGCTCGTCGGCGGTTTCCAAACCGTGATTCTAACACCGCCTTCCCGCGCGCGTTGGCGCCCTTCGCGCGGTGGTAGTCTGTTGGTCGTGCGCCCTGTCTTTCTGTTTCTGTCGCGGCTGACCTGGCTGCGGAGTTGGCTGGAGACTTCGGCCGCCGCGCGGCGGCTGGCCTCCCGCTTTGTGGCGGGCGAGACACTCGAAGACGCGCTGGCTGTCGGCCGCCGATTGAAGGCGGAGGGCATCGCTCTCACGCTCGATCGGCTGGGCGAAAGCGTCACCTCGCTCGACGAGGCCGCGGCGGCGCGCGACGAATATCTGCGCGCGATCGAGACCATCGAACAATCCGACGCCGAGCGAAACGTCTCGCTCAAGTTGACGCAGTTCGGACTGGATCTTTCGGGCGACGCGTGCCGCGCCAACGTGGAGCAACTGGTCCGCCGCGCCGCCCAGCTCGGCGGTTTCGTGCGCGTCGATATGGAATCGAGCGGCTATGTGGATCGCACCCTCAACCTGGTAACGGACCTATACGCCCGCTACCGGGCGGTGGGCACGGTGGTCCAATCCTACCTTTACCGCGCGCAGGCTGACGTGGAGAACCTCTGCGACCTCGGCATCCCGGTGCGCTTGTGTAAGGGCGCTTACCTGGAATCGGCCAGCGCGGCTTTCCCGAACAAAGCCGACGTCGATCTGAACTATGTGAAGCTGATGAAAATCCTTCTCGATCGCGGTAATTACCCCGCCATCGCCACTCACGACGAAAGGATGATCGCCGAAACCAAGGCCTTCGCCGCGGCTCGGAAAGTGCCTCGCGAGAGCTTCGAATTCCAGATGCTCTATGGCATTCGCCGCGACCTGCAACGGCAACTGGTGGCGGAAGGCTACCGGCTGCGCCTCTACGTGCCGTTCGGAAAGGCGTGGTATCCGTACTATATGCGCCGTCTGGCTGAGCGGCCGGCCAATGTGCTCTTCGTTCTCCGCAATCTGTTCCGGCGGTAGGCGCGCGCGGCCCGCCAACGCTCCGGCGTCGAGCCGTTGGTTCCGTTACTCCGCGCTCAGCTTGATGAGTTGCGCGGCGTGCTTGAGGGCTTCGGGCGTGAGCGTCTGGCCGGAGAGCATGCGGCCGATTTCGCGTGTGCGGCCGGCCGCGTCGAGCTCCTCGACCGTGGCCACGGTGCGGCCGCGAACCTCCTGTTTGTCAACGCGGTAATGATGATCGGCGAAGGAAGCGATTTGCGGCAGGTGCGTCACGCACAGCACCTGGGCGGACACCGCCAGCCGTTTCAGACGGCGGCCGATGCCTTCCGCCGCGCTGCCGCCCACGCCCGCATCCACTTCATCGAATACCAGCGTGCGTTGGGCTCCGGCGTCGCTGGCGCGGCGCGCCGCCGCCAGGCAGGTTTTCAGCGCCAGGGCGATGCGCGAAATTTCGCCGCCGGATGCCACCTTCTCGAGCGGGCGCGGCTCCTCGCCCGGATTGGCCGAAACCAGAAACGCGATCGCGTCGGCGCCGTGCTCGCTCCACGCTGCGGCGGCAAGTTCCACGCGGAACACGGCGCGCTCCATGCCTAGCGGCGCCAGCTCCGCCGCCACACGCTTCTCGAGTTTGCGCGCGGCCGCGGTGCGCCGCCCGCTCAGCTCAGTCGCCCGCTTTTCAAATTCCGCGGCCAGCCGCGCCTGTTCCCGCCGCAGCTCCTCCATCCGCTCGCCGGCATTTTCCACGGCGGCGATCTGGCGGCGCACCTCTTCCAGGAACTCGATCACCGCCGCGAGCGTTGCGCCATACTTGCGCTTCAACCGGTCGAGCGCGGCCAGGCGTGCTTCCACTTCCTCCAGCCGCTGCGGATTTGCCTCCAACTTCGAAAGATAGTCGCGCAGTCCGTAGGCGGCTTCCTGCAGGCTCAGATCGGCGGTTTTCAGGTGCTCGCGCAGGCCATCGAGCGACGGGTCGATGCGGCACAGCTCGTCGACGCGCCGGGCAGCCTGGCGCGCCAGCGCGAGCGCCGATTCCGGGCTGTCGTACAGCGAGGCGTAGGCCGTGGCCGCGGCTTCTTCCAGACGCTGCACGTTCTGCAAGACGCGCCGCTCGCGCTCGAGCGCCGCGTCTTCTTCCGGCTGCACCGAGGCGTTTTCGATTTCCCGCCGCTCAAAGGTCCACAGATCGAGCGCGCGCAGCTTCTCCTGCTCCGAGCTTTCCAGTTCCTTAAGTTCGGCCGCCGCCGCGCGCCATCCGCGGTAGGCCTCGGCCGCCTGCTCCACTAGCTCCGCATTCCCGGCGAAGGCGTCCAGCAGATCGCGCTGCGCATCGGCGGAAAACAAAAGTTGCTGTTCGTGTTGTCCGTGGATATCGGCCAGGCAGGGAGCCAGTTCGCGCAGCAGCGCGGCTGCCACCGGCCGGCTGCCGACGAAGGCGCGCGATTTGCCGCTGGCCAGGATTTCGCGCTCGATGAGCAATTCGCCGTCTTCCGTCTCCAGGCCCGCCGGCTCGAGAATCTTGCGCACGGCGCCATTCTCCCGCACGTCGAAAATGCCGGCCACCCGCGCCTGCGGCTCGCCGGTGCGGATCATATCGGCCGAAGCGCGGCCGCCCAGCAGCAGCCCCAAAGCATCCACCACAATCGATTTGCCACTGCCGGTTTCCCCCGTCAGCAAATTCAGCCCCGGGTGAAAACGGACGCGCAGACGCTCCACCACGGCGTAGTTTTCCACCACCAGCAGCAGCAGCATTCAATCGTGATTATAGCCCCGTGGCGCGGGCAGTCCTGCCTGATGTGTCGAGAGTCATCTCGACATTTCTTTAGTTCGCGCAACACCATGCCGTCGCTCGGAACGCCGCCACAAATCGCGACGCACCAGGCAAAGCCGGGCCTCCACTGAAGTCGAATGTCAGAAAAAAGGCCCGCTCGATCTGCTGGTTATCGACCACTCGGAGAAGGTTCCGCTGGAGAACTGACCGCGCCGGACCACGGTCGGGCGTTGTAGGGGCGAGGCATGTCTCGCCCGCGCATCCGCAAGGCAGATCGCCAGCGTAGTTGCGAAATGGCGTCCCTAGCGGCTGCCGAACAAAACCTAGGCCTGCTGTTGGGCGAGAGGACCGATCACCGGCAGAACTGTTGTCTTCCCCTGGAAGGTGGTGATCAACAGATAGATCCACAGCACGAAGCACGCCAGGCTGTACAGCGAGTGGATACCGAAGCCGACGAACCACAGGTGCAGGATCCCCAGCACGATGCCGAGCGCGATGGAGCAGGCTACCATCGCCACGAAGAGAAAGATGGATTGAAACGCGTTGAAGCGGACGTTCTTGTTCTGGTTGTAAGGGGCGATCACCAGAAACACGATCGCCGGAATCAGCAGATAACAGAGTGCCGAAGCGGCGTTATCCGCCATCGGCGCGGCGCCCACCACGGGCGGCGGCGCGCCCGCTCCCGGCGGCGGAGCCGCCCCCGCGCCCACCGGAGCGCCACACTTGGGACAGAATGCTCCCTCAGCCTGAGTACCACAGCTTGCACAAAACGGCATGAAACATCCTCCTTAAGAACTCGCACCAAATCTGGCCGGATAGGTGCAGCCTATTTTCCCAACCCGCCATGCAAGGCGTTCAGGAATTGCACGGTCCACCCGCCCAGCCACATTACCACAGCGGCGGCTCCGTAGGCCAGACCGCCGCGGGCGATCCAACGCCGCATGGTCGCCCGCGAAGCCGGCCGCCGGCTCGATGCCACCGCGGCGTACCCGAGCAGAGCCACGGCGATCCCCAGCGCGCCCAAAACCAAAACCGGTCCGGCCGGCATCAAGTGCCAGGCGGCGCCCAGATTTCCATGAAGCGCCAGCACGGTACTGCGGCTGAGGCCGCAAGTGGGGCATGGCAGTCCGGTGGCGCGGCGAAAAGCGCAGGCCACCAGAATCGGTTTGCCCAGGAAGTAAACCCGCTCCAGGTTGGCGGCTAGCAGGACGCGGGCGAGCGCGGCATCGACCAGAATGGTCGCGCCAACCACCGCCGGCAGAGGGGACCGCGAGCCAGCCGAATCCATCATACCCCCTGCGGATTGTTGACCACGTAACAGTTCACGGCCTTGTCGTGCAGCGTCTGGCCCCGCTCATCCCACAAAGGCCAGAGCATATCGAGCAGCGGCAGGAACGGCACAAACGACAGCCCGACGCGCACCACCAGGCGGACGAACGCCGTCCCCTGCGTGAGCAGGTTGCCGGAGGCGTCGACGACTTTGATGTGCACCACGCCCTGCCCGATCGAGTAGCCGCGCAGCGCAATCAGGTACACACCGTTATAAAGGCCGACCACCAGAGTGGCGACAGGAAACAGCAGGAAGAACATGCAGCACATGCCGCCAAAAGCGCCGTGGCCGGCCAGCCCGGCGATGCTGGCCAGCATTGCCGCGGCGAAAAAATAGAGAATTGCCATGCCGACTCCCACCAGGAGGCCGTCGATGAGGAAGCCAACCACGCGGTTACCCCAGGTGGCGTATCCGGCGGCAAACACCGCGGGGTACGATCCGGCGGCAGCGGCCGGCGGACCCGGCGGCGCGGGCGCTGCGGCACGCGGCTGCGCCGCGCCACACGTTGGGCAATAGGCCGTGCCATCGGCCATGGACGAACCGCAATTTGAGCAGAACATGTTTTTTTCGCCTGCTGAGGATTTACATTACATCTTTTGCGGCCGTGAGGGAAGCGAAATCAGCGGCCGGGCGCGCCCAACACGACCAGCGGGAGGATGGCGCCCAACACAGCGCCGACGATCAGAGCCGAGTTGCCGGCGCCGAGGAATGAAGCCAGCAGGCCCGCCAGCGACCCCAGCCCCGCGCCTACCACTGCGATCATGATTCGTTTGCCCATGAACAGTCAGGTTTCGTCGGGCGCCTTCGACAGTTGGACGCCAGCCTATTTCTTGTCCGGCTGGCCGGTGATGAACACCGTATCGCCCGGATGGACCAGCTTATAGCGGTCGCGGATTTCGAGCTCCTGCTCGCTCGCGTCGTTCTGCAGGCGCAGGATGTGGTCGCGCTTGCGCTCAATCTCGCGGGCCAACTGGGCATTTCGGTCTTCCAGGCGCTGAATTTGCTTTTGCCGGGCCAGCACGGCGGGAATACCACGCGCCCCGCTGAGGGTCGCCACAACATAAGTGGCGGCCAGCAGGAAGACCACAATATATGCAGTTCGGCCGAACGGCGCTTTCATCAAACAGTGCCCTGGAAGATAATAGTAACACCGCGGTGAATTTCTTCGACGCACTTTTTTCATGACAGATAAAATCGTGGTATTCAGCACCTGCGCTTCCGAAGAAGAAGCGGAAAAGCTGGCCCGTCTGGTGGTGGAGCAGGGACTGGCGGCGTGCGCCAGCATTGTGCCCAACGTGCGCAGCTACTATCGCTGGCAGGGCGCGGTGGAAACGGCCGGCGAGTACCTGCTGGTGATTAAATCGGCGCGGCGGCAATTCGCGGCCCTCAGTGCCGCGATCGAACGGGCTCATTCCTACGAAGTGCCGGAGGTGCTGGCGGTGCCGGTGGTGGCGGCTTCGGCCCCTTACCTTGCCTGGCTTGAGGCGTGCCTTGGCGGCGAAACGGAGGACGCTTCCCAGTGACGGCCGCGGGCTCGTCCGGCCGGCTCGATCCGTGCCTGGCGCTGATCTTCGATATGGATGGCGTGGTGATCGATTCCAACCCGGTGCACCGCGAGGTCTGGGCGGCTTTCAATCGCAGCTATGGTATCGAGACCACCGAGGCCATGCTCCAGCGTATGTACGGCAAGCGCAATGACGAGATTGTGCGAGATTTTTTCGGTGACGACCTCTCTAATGAGGAAGTGACGCGGCGCGGTGCGGCTAAGGAGCGGCTGTATCGCGAGGCGATTGCCGGCCGGGTGGAGCAGATGCTGGTTCCAGGCCTGAAAGCGTTCTTGCAGGAATACGGCGGCGCCCGTATGGCGGTGGCAACCAACGCTGAACCGGAAAACGTGGCGCTGGTGCTGGATCAAGGCGGTATCCGCTCGTATTTTCAGGTGGTTTTGGATGGCCACCACGTGCGGAAGCCGAAACCGGATCCCGAGATCTACCGGCTGGCGGCCCAGCGGCTGGGGGTCGCTGAGGCGAACTGCATCGTCTTTGAGGACTCGAAGTCGGGGGTCCAGGCGGCCCGCGATGCCGGGATGAGGATAGCAGGATTACTAACTACGGAAGATAACTTGCCGTGTGTTAACGTTTGTGCCAATAATTTCTTAAGCGAGGATTTGCGCGCATGGCTCGCTCGCCAACAATGCGTGTCTTGAAAGGCTTAGCGCTCCTGTTGCTCGCCTTGCCGGCGAGCCGGAGTGGCTTAGCCCAGACTGCGCTGACACTCGAAGAGCTCAACGCCCGCACGCCGCGGGATTACGGCTCGGTGCACGCGCGGCAGGAAGTGTCGATCCGGGGCACCGTGAACGCGCTGCCTTTTTATTTCCCCGAGTACACGATCCTGACCATCCAGGATGGCGCCGCGGGTGCGGCGTTGCACACACCGGTCACCTCGACTCTGCTGGACGATTTCCTTCCGGGGGATGTGGTGGAAGCCACCGGGAGCGTCATCACCCTCGGCGGTATGGTGATGGTGGACGCGGGGCGCGCGACGAAGGTGCGCCGCGCAGCCGGTTTCCAGGCAGCCACGTCGACCATCGAGGATCTCCAGCAGTTCCGGGCGTTGGGCAGATTGGTGCGGGTAAAGGGCCGCCTGATCGGAAGAGGCTCTACCACCGCCGGCCCCTTCCTGATGATCGGATCGGACAAGAATTTCCACAAGATTTTTTTCCCGGTTCGCGAGGAGCGTCTCTACCCGGCGCTGCCGGCGATGCAGCCTGGAGATGAAATCGAGGCCGTTGGCGTAGCCTTCCAATACGCCACGGGAAGGCCTCCCTACAACCGTGGTTACGAGTTGCTGGCGACCGAGCCGCCGGTGGTCGCCCCCGCAGTCTTGGGGTGGTGGTGGTCGCCGCTTCTGGTGTTGGCGGCGATACTCGCGGTGGCGTGCGCGGCGCTGCTGATGGGCGTCCGCGAGCGGCGAATGCGCCGCCAGCGGGAGCTGCTGCGAAGGACGTATCAACTGGGAGAGGAGATTTTTAGCACGGCATCCGTCGCGCAGATCCAGAAACGGCTGGACGATGCCCTGCCGGCGGTTTTGGGTGTGACGCGGGTGCGTCTGTACCGGTACGACCGGAGCGCTAAGCAGCTCGACGCAGTGAGCGCCGGGCCCGGCGAGCCGGTGACGATTTCGCTCTCCGTTCCGACCGACGGTCCACAGGCGGGGGCGGTGGCGTGCTTCCACTACCGCAGCCTGCTAGCGATACCGGACGTGAGCCGCAGCCCTTTCCCGGTTGCAGGGGGCGAAGGGCGGACGAATCCCAAGTCGATTCTGTTCGTCCCGATGATTGCGCAGGGCGAGGTGGCAGGCGTGCTGGAGCTGGACCAGGACGACCGGGTGCGCGATTTTTCGGCTGCCGAGCAATCGCTGGCGCAGCACCTGGGCAACCAGGTTGGCGTGGCGCTACGGATGCTGGATCAGCGCTCGGTGCAGGAACAGCTTTCCCGCACCGAGAAGCTGGCGGCGGTGGGCCGGCTGATTTCGAGCATCGTGAACGAGCTGCAGGCGCCGTTGGCATCCATTCAGGAACTGGCGGAACAGGCGCGGGAACGCGTGCGGCAGGCGCCGGCCGAGCGCGAGCTGGCGGCCATCGAGGCCGAGGCGCAAAAGGCTGCCTCGATGGTGGCCCGGCTGGTCACCTTCGCCTCTTCCGAACAAGTCGAGGCGCGCCCGGTTGCGGTGGGCGACCTGCTGCGGCAACTGATCGATTTCCGCGAAGGCGATTGGCGGGCTTCCGGCATCCGGGCGCGCGACCTGGTTTTCCGCGAGCCCTTGAAGGTGCTGGGATCGCACGGACAACTGGAGCAGGTGTTTCTGAATCTGCTGGTACACGCGGAACAAGCGCTGGCCGACGCACAACGGAAGACGCTGACCATTCGCACCAGCGTTCTCGCCAAGCGGCTGCTGGTGGAGATTTCGTTTTCGGCGCCAAGCGAGTGGCGCAACGCGGAGGAAACTGCGGCCGTGCTCGGGCTCACGCAGAGCGTGGTGGCCGGCCACGGCGGCGAAGTGCGTCTGATCGAGAAGAACGACGCCGAGCCGCGCTTCGAAGTAGAGTTGCCGCTGACGGCGCGCGAACGCCCCACGGCCGCCGAAGCAGCCGGACCCGAGGACGCTGCGCGAAGCATGACGGCGCTGGTGATCGAACCCGACGACGCGGTCGAACGGCAGTTGGTGGCTCTCCTCGAGCGGAGCGGCGTGCGCGCGATACCCGTGAATAATGCCGACACGGCGCTCGAACTGGCGGGCCGCGCGCGCATCGACGTAGCTTTCTGTTCGGTGCATGCCCCCGGCTTGAACTGGGTCGAGCTGTCCGAACGCATGCGGCCCCGCGTGGGCGCGTTCGTTCTGATGCCGGACCGTTATGACGCCGAGCTGGCAGCCGACTTCGAGGGCGAAAACTGTTTCGTCCTTCCCAAGCCGATCCAGGAGGCGGAATTGGCCGACATCCTGGACTTCGCCGAGCGCGCCCCGCTGGCCAAAGTCATCTCCATTAAAGACGGCGTCGCGTAGAAGCTCGAGCCGGAGCGCCGGTTCTCGTCCCGGAAGATTATATTCACCTGAGAGGGTACGCTCGGACGAGCAACCTTATATTCGATATATTCGATGGCGTCCGGCAAACCATTCTCTCGCGTCCGCGTCTGGCTGATGCCGCTTGCGTGCATCTGCCTGGCATCGCAGCTCGGCGCCCAGTTTCCGGTGGCAGGCGACCCAACCTGGACCGAGCAGCAGGAGTTGACCGCTGCCGATGGCGCGATGGGCGATCAATTCGGCAACTCCGTGTCGGTGAGCGGGGACACGGCGGTGATCGGGGCAGCGGACAAAAATGCCTACCAGGGAGCCGCTTACGTGTTTGTGCAAAGCGGTGGCATATGGAGCCAGCAGCAGGAGCTGATTGCTTCGGATGGCACAGGGAACGACGCTTTCGGCAGCTCCGTGTCGGTAAGCGGGGACACCGCGGTGATCGGGGCTTCCGGCAAGAACACCGGCCAGGGAGCCGTGTATGTGTTTGTCCGCAGCGGCGGCGTATGGACCCAGCAGCAGGAGCTGACTGCTTCCGATGGCGCGCCGCGCGACAATTTCGGCTGGTCCGTGTCGCTGAGCGGGAACACGGCGGTGATCGGGGCTTCCGGCAAGAGTGAATCCGTGGGAGCCGCATACGTGTTTGCGCTCACCGGCGGGGTGTGGCGCCAAAAGCAGAAGCTGAGTGCCTCCGATGGCGCGGTGGGCGATAAATTCGGCTGTTCCGTGTCGTTGGGCGGAGACACGGCGCTGGTCGGAGCGGTTGGCAAGAATCGCTCTCAGGGAGCCGCGTACGTGTTTGTCGAAAGCGGTACAGCGTGGACCGAGCGGCAGGAGCTGACCGCTTCCGACGGCGCGGCGGGCGACTGGTTCGGCGGTTCCGTGTCGTTGAGCGGAAGCACCGCGCTAATTGGGGCTTGGGCAAAGACCATCGATTCACAAGCCCAACAAGGAGCCGCGTACGTGTTTACGCAGAGCGGCGGGGCGTGGCGCCAGTTGCAAGAGCTGACTGCTTCCGATGCCACGGCGGGCGACTCTTTCGGCAGCTCCGTGTCTTTGACCGGGGATACGGCGGCGATCGGGGCTCCGGGCAAGACTGCCAACCAGGGAGCCGTGTATGTGTTTGTCGAGAGCGGCAGCGCGTGGAGCCAATTGCAGGAGTTGATTGCTTCCGATGGCGCGGCCTACGATGGATTCGGCTATTCCGTGTCGCTGATCGACGGCGCGGTGGTGGTTGGGGCCCTGAACAAGGCCGTCAGTTGGCAAGGCTTCCAGGGAGCTGCGTACGTGTTCACCGGAACGCAACCCTCGATCAGTGGCGTGATCAGCGCGGGGGCGTTCGGCGGCTTTTCCTCCGTTGCGCCAGGATCCTGGATCGAGATCTACGGATCGAACCTGGCGCCTGCCACGCTCACCTGGACCGCCACGGATTTCACCGGCAGCTACGCGCCCATTTCGCTCGACAGCGTGCAGGTGGCCATCGCAAGCCAACCGGCGTTCGTCGAGTATATCTCGCCCGGCCAGGTAGATGCGCAGTTGCCTTCGAACATCGGCCCGGGCTCCTTGCCACTCACGGTCACCAGCGCGGGAGTCACCAGCGCGCCAGTGAACATCGCGGTGAACGAGACCGAGGCGGGCCTGCTCGCTCCGCTGGCGTTCAACATCGGCGGGAATCAATACGTCGTTGCCCAGCTTGCCGACGGAACCTATGTTCTTCCTGCCGGCTCCATTGCGGGCGTCAATTCACGGCCAGTTCATCCCGGCGAGACGATCGTGATTTACGGAATTGGCTTCGGCCCGGTTGTCCCGAACACACCAGCGGGCCAGGTTGCGACCGCGGCCAATCAACTCTCCGCGTCTTTGGAGTTTCTATTCGCCCAGACGCCGGCGCCGCTGACGTCCTACGCGGGCCTGGCGCCGGATTCGGTCGGGCTATATCAGTTCAACGTCGTCGTGCCGGCAGTGCCGGACAACGACCTAGTGCCGCTGACGTTCCATCTGGGCAGTGTGCCGGGCACGCAGACGCTCTATACTGCCGTGCATCAATGAGCTGAGCTCGCCCGCGATCGTCCGGCACGCCGGGACTTCGCCAGGTGTGTGTTATGTTTATCACAAGTGCTCGTCGAGGGTGAACTGAGCCTGAATTCCGAAATTGGACGCCTTGTATCAGGGCACGGCTTGAGCCGTGCCGCCGACAACGCACATTCTGATGGCTTTAGCCCCTGTCTGCTGCCCAGGGGCTAAAGCCCATCAGCACCATCCCGTTCCGGCACGGCTGAAAGCCGCGCCCTGATACAAGGCCTGTTTTTTCCTGGTCCTCCGCTGTGGAAATGCAACCTCGCCGAAGTTGACTTCGGAATCCAGGCTGAGGGGCTCCAACCGCGCTTTGTCCGGGTATGGGCGCAGCGTAGCTCATTTTGCTCTTGCGCCGATGAGCGCTTCGAGCACCGTCGCCAGGGTGACTCTTCCTTTTCGAGAGCCCGCTTCGCCGCGCTCGAACTCGATCCACCCTTCGTTGAACCCATCGAGCATCCGAATGCGCGGCGTGGGGTTTTTCATCCCCTGCGATTTGAATAGCGCCTCCCAAGTCTCGCGCGGCACCGCTTCCGTTCTCACGGGGCGGCCAAGCAGATCCGCGAAGGTGGTTGCGATCTCGTCCGGCGTCACACGATGCGGCCCTTCCAGCTCGACGACTCGGCGGCCGCTCCACGTTTCCTGGAGCAGCTCGGCAGCCACACGCCCGATGTCGGCCGTGGCAACCATCGGTACCGGCTTATCGAGGGGTTCGAGGAAGCTCGGAATCACGCCGTTATCGACTGCCGGAGCGACGTCCCACGCGGAGTTCTCCATGAACCATGCTGGCCGCAGAAAGGTAATCGGCATCGGCAACTTTCCGAGCGCTTGCTCGATGATTGTGTGCTGCGTGAGCAGGTTCGATTGGGTCGCCTGTGCGCCAATCGTCGACAAGTAGACGACTCTATCAGGGCGTGCTGCCTCGATCGCCGATCTCAACGTGGCGGCCGTCGCCCGCGCTTCAGGAAAGTCCGGGGACGGATCGAAGTTCGGCGGAAGGAGCACAAAGACAGCTTCAGCCCCTTGGAACGCCGCCGTGAGCGCCACGGCGTCATTGAGGTCCGCCTGCGCGACCTCGCAGCCACGCGCCACCCACGCGTCACACTTGCGAACATCGCGCGCGACTGCTCGGACCGGCTGCCGGGCAGCCAAGAGCGTGCGCGCTATTTGGCCGCCAACGTTGCCAGTGATTCCCGTGATCGCGACCATGGTTATCTGCCAGTATAGTGCGCCGCCCGGTAGCGCCGGTCTGCGCCCGCGCGCCCGCCTCGTTACACTCCCAGGTGCCGCGCCAGGAAGGGCAGGCCGCGTTTGCCCCAGAAACCGTGCGGGCCATCGAACACTTCCAGTTCGGTGCGGTCGCCGGCGCCAAACATTTCGTACACTTTCTTCACGCGGTCGAAGCTTGCGCGCGTCGCGGCGATGGGGAAGATGTCGTCGTCGAGTCCGCCTTCGGCAAACAGCGCGCGCGGCGCCACCAGGGCCGCCACATCATACATCTCCGCCCAGTTGAGAATGCCCGGCACGTAATTATCGATGCAGTGCGACACGCTCATAATGCTGTCGCGGAAGGTGTTGAGTGATGAGCTGACCAGGGCGGCGCGCACCCTGGTATCGAGCGCGGCGGTGAACAGCGTGCAGGTGCCGCCGCCGGAGCAGCCCAGGCAGCCGACGCGCGCGGCATCCAGTTCCGGGCGGGTGGCGATCCAGTCGATGGTGCGCATGGTGTCATAGACGCGCCAGCCGAGAATCGTCTGGCCGAGCAGCAGCGCCGAGCCACCGGCGGGCTGGCAGGCGCTGGCTGTCAGGCCTTTGGCTTTGGTGATGGCATCGCGGCGGCAGCCGAAGGCCATCGGTTCGATGGCCACCGCGGCCATGCCGTGTTCGACGATCTGGATGGCGTAGTCGTACTCGTAAGCGACTTTCACGGTGCGGTCGCGGCCATGTTCGTCGATGCCGACAATGTCGTCCACGCCGCGGCCGTGGCCGGGAATCGCGATCACCGCGGCGAAAGGCCCGCGCGTCTTGGGCGTCAGCAGGTAACCAAGCACCCAGACGCCGGGCCGGCTCTCAAAGACGAACTTCTCCCGGGCGTACGCGGGATACTCGCGGACCTCCAGCGTCTGGGCGTGGAGAGGCGTCCGCTCGCCGGGGAAGCCACCCACCAGTTCGACGATTTTAGCGCGCAAGCCACGCTGCCATCGCTCGGCCTCGGCAAGGGTGGAAGCGCGGAAAGTCATCCGCAGCGGGGCCGTGTCATGCAGCTTCATGGTGAAGAGCACGGGGTCGAAGCCCGCCGCGTCCACTTTGCTTTCAAAACCGTCGAGAGCGCCGGTATACTGGGGCGGCCTGTCCTGGGCGGGAAGCTTGTCCAGCGCCACCGCGCCCGCCATGGCGAGCTTGCCTAGATCGCGTCGCGTCATGGTCCAATCATATCGCCCGCGCCAGGCCGCGGCGGCCGGGTGTTTCGCGCGTTTCGAAACAGTGGTTAAGATAGGTGGGGAGACCAGATTGAAGAAGCTCGCCGTGCTGTTGCTGGCGGTGGCAGCCGCCGTAATCGTGTGGGGAATCTTGCGCAAGAGCCGGCCGCCTGCAGTCGGCTTCGCGCGCGTCCAGCGGCAAACCCTGGTGAGCACGCTACCCACCAATGGAAAGGTTGAGCCGTACGAATGGCAGCCCGTGCGCGCCGAAACCGCCGGCTTGTTGAGCACCTTGGCGGTGCATGAAGGCGAGTTGGTGGCGCAAGGGGCGGCGCTGGCCGAAATCAGCGACCCGACGCGCGCCACCGATCTCGAAGCCGCCCAGGCGCGAGTGGATGAGGCGCGCGCTCATCTGGCGTCGCTCGAACAGGGCGGCCGGCCGGCGGAATTCACCGAGATCGACAACAGTCTGGCGCGGGCGCGTTTCGAACTCGAGAAGGAACAGAAGGATTACGAAGCGCTGAAGCGCCTGCAGGCGAAGGAGGCCGCCACCGCCCGCGAAGTCCAAGAGGAAGCCGACAAAGTGCGGCAATCGCAGATCGAAATCGAAGGTCTGGATAAGCGGCGCAAGGCGCTGGTGGGCGCGACCGATGTCGATGCCGCGCGGGCGCGGCTGGCGGATGCGCAAGCGGCGCTGAACGCGGTTCGCGCGCATGCGGCCGCGGCCGTGCTGCGCGCGCCGCTGGCCGGCCAGGTGTACGGGCTGGTCTTGCGGCAGGGCGCCTATTTGGCCGCCGGCGATCTGCTGGCTAACGTGGGACGCCTCGACCGCGTGCGCGTCTGGCTGTATGTCGATGAGCCGCTCCTGGGCCGTGTGGCGCCTGGCCAGCCGGTCACTATCACCTGGGAAGCGCTGCCCGGAAGGCAGTGGTGCGGCGCGGTTGAGAAAATGCCGGCTGACATTCGGCCGCTGGGCTCGCGCCAGGTAGGTGACGTGGTCTCCGTAATCGATAACCCAGGCCGCGAGCTGTTACCCGGCACCAACGTGGATGCCGAGATTCGCACCGCGGTCGCCGATGGCGCGCTGGTGATTCCCAAGGAGGTGCTGCACCACGATGCCGCGGGCGACTGGGTGTTCCGCCTGGAGGGCGACCACGTCGCGCGCCGCGCGGTGAAGACCGGCAACTCCACCGTCACCCAGGTGCAAGTGACCGCGGGGCTGGCCGAGGGCGATGCCGTTGCCATGCCCACCGATGTGCCGCTCGCCGATGGTGTGCGCGTGACGCCGGCAATGTAGCTTCCCCAAAGTGGGGCGGACGCCCTGGTCGGGCTCTTGCGCTCATCGTCAACTCATAACCGGTGAATCGCCGAACCCCGGCAAGACATCATGTGAAGTGACCGACTACTCAGAAGGACCCCACAAGATGTCTCAACGATCAGTGTTTCTTGTGCCGGCGTTGTGCGGCATCGCGCTCGGCGCCGGCCTCTTATACGCCGCGCTGCCCACCGGCGTTAAAGTCGAAACGGGCCAGGCGGCGTTCACGGATTATCGCCGCCAACAGCCGGGGACCGTGCGCAAAATTACGGTTGCCGATCTGCCGCAACCGTACGCTACCCAAGCAGTCGATAATGGCGCACACTTGGTTGCGCGTCCCGCCGATGCCTGGCCGAAGGCGCTGCCGGGCTTCTCCGTGACCGAGTACGCCACCGGACTGGCGCAACCGTTCGGACTCGCCTTCTATCCGCTCGGACCCAATCCGGCGTATCTGTACGTGGCGAACACCAACTCGGTGGTGCGTTTCCCATATCACAACGGCGACTTGCAGGCCGCCGGCAAGCCGGAAACCGTAGTGGCGAAAATCCCGGGCGGCGGACGACTTCGCGGCGGCGGACACTGGACGCGCGACCTGGCCTTTTCGAGCGACGGCGCCAGGCTGTTCATCTCGGTTGGCTCGCATTCCAATGTCGACGATACGGACAACAACCCCGCAGAATTTCACCGCGCCGACATTCTGGTGGCGAAGCCCGATGGATCCGGACTCGAAGTCTACGCCTGGGGAATTCGCAACGCGGTGGGGATTGCGATTCACCCCCAGACCGGCCAATTGTGGGCGTCGGTGAATGAGCGGGACAATCTGGGCGATAACCTGGTGCCGGACTACATCACGCATATCGAGGCCGGCGGTTTTTATGGCTGGCCCTGGTTTTATATGGGCGGCCATTGGGACCCGCGTCACCAGGGGAAGCATCCGGAGTTGCAGTCCAAGGTGCTCACGCCGGATGTCTTGCTGCAGCCGCACAACGCCTCGCTCGAGATGACATTCTATGAGGGAACCGAGTTTCCGGCCGAGTATCGCGGAGACATTTTCGCCGCGGAGCACGGGTCGTGGAACAAGGCCACGCGGACCGGTTACGAAGTGATTCGGGTACCGCTCGAGAAGGGCCGCGCCACCGGAGAATACGAGGATTTTCTGACCGGCTTCGTGACGCCATCGGGCGACGTGTGGGGCCGGCCGGTGGGAGTGACGGTGGCCCAAGACGGATCGCTGATCGTCACCGACGACGGATCGAACACGGTGTGGCGCGTTAGGTGGGGCACGCTTTAGCTTGCCAACGCCCGCTTGCGGGCGTCTTTTTCTTGTTTTTTCACGCGACCATCTTCGGCCGCGGTTCCAGATAGTTTGAACGCACGGCGAAATCGTAAAGGCCGTTGCGGAAGCGGGGATCGGCAATGCCGATGAGCGCTTCGGCGCGCTGCCGCAGCGTCTTGCCGTGCAGATTCACCGCGCCAAATTCAGTCACCACGTAATGCACGTCGGCGCGCGAAGTCACCACGCCGGCGCCGGGATCGAGCACCGGCACGATGCGCGAGACGGAGCCCTTGCAGGCCGTCGCCGGCATCGCGATCACCGGTTTGCCGCCCTTCGAGCGGGCTGAGCCGCGCACGAAATCGAGTTGCCCGCCGAATCCGCTATAGGGCCGCGTACCGATGGAATCGGCGCAAACCTGGCCGGTCAGATCCACCTGAATCGCCGAGTTGATTGCGACCATGTTGTCGTTCTGCGCAATCACGAATGGATCGTTGACGTAGCTGGTGGGATGAAACTCGAACATCGGGTTGTTGTCGACGCAGTCAAACAGCACCTGCGATCCAAAAATGAACCCCGCCACTACCTTGCCCGGATGGAGCGTCTTGCGCGCGCCGTTGATGACGCCCGCTTCAATCAGCGGCACCACCCCATCGGGACACATTTCGCTGTGCACGCCCAGATCCTTGTGGCTGGAAAGACGAGCCAGCACCGCGTTGGGAATGCCGCCGATTCCCACCTGCAGCGTGGCGCCATCGGGAATCAGCGCGGCCACATGCTCCGCGATGCGCGCGTGCACATCCGTCGGCGGTTCCGCATGGAGTTCCACCAGCGGCCGGGAGGTGGGCACAATGGCCGTAATCTGGCTGAGATGCAGGAACGTGTCTCCCATCGCGCGCGGCATGCGTTCGTTCATTTCCGCCACCACGATGCGCGCCCGCCGCGCCGCCGTCAGCGTGCAATCCGCGCCCATGCCCAGGCTGACGAAGCCGTGCTCGTCCGGCGGGCACACCTGCACGAACGCGACGTCAATCGGCAGCTCGCGCTCGAAAAGCCCTTCAATCTCGCTCAGACAGATCGGCGTGTAATCGCCACGGCCCTCCGCCACCGCTTCGCGAACGTTGCCGCCCAAAAACAGGCCGTTGTGCCGGAAGTGGCCGGCGTATTCCGGCCGCAAGTAGGCCAGCGTGCCCAGTGTCAACATCTGGCACATTTCGACGTCCCGCAGCTCGGCTGCGCGTCCCACCAGCGCTTCCAGCAGCATGACCGGGATGCCGCACCCCTGCTGCACCCAGACCCGATCGCCCGAGTGAACCAGTTCGACCGCGCACTCAGCGCTGGTAATCCTTTGTTTATAATCAGATAGCCGATTCATACTATACACCACCCGGAAGAGGTGTCTCTGCGTCCACAGCCATTATAAATCCAGTCAAATAGACCTTCAACACTTTTTATGTCGGTATAAAAGAGGGTTATGAGAGGGTGCGCGGCGTACGAATGCTATATTGGTCGTTCTCCGATGGCAAACCCGAAGTACGCCGTTTCCGATAAGCCGGTACCGGTGGCCGAGTTGGTGGACACGCTCAGCGACGGTACCAAGGTGAAGCGCCGTCTGCCCCGCATGCGCGCCTGCGGCGAAAAGGACGAAAAAGGCAAGCTCTGCGCCGGCCACCTTAAGCGCTGGTATTTCTTTGGTGACGAAGTCAAACAGAAGTTCGGCGCTAACGCCGAAATCTACCGCTGCGAGCACTGCCAGACGCTCTATCTGCCCAATCCCGACGAGCAACCGCGCACTGGCACGCTCAGTTACTAGCTGTTACTGAGTCGGGATGGATATCCGAAGATCATTGCAGGGAACCCGCAATTGGCCGACCCAAGAAACAGCCGCGCAATTCCCGAGCAGGCAAGCAGCCCGCAAAGTCAGGCGATGATGGTTCCCGTGGAACTCGCTGTTATTATTCCAACCTTCAAGGAGCGGGATAACATCGAGCCCTTGCTGGAGAGTCTACGGCTGTCGCTTCGGGGAATCGAGTACGAAGTCATCTTCGTCGACGACGATTCGCCGGACGGCACGGCAGCCGCGACCCGCGCGATTTCCCGGACCAACCCGCGCGTGCGAGTCCTGCAGCGAATCGGGCGCCGCGGCCTTTCTTCAGCCTGCCTGGAAGGCATGATGGCCACGGCGGCGCCCTACATCGCCGTGATGGACGGCGACCTGCAACACGACGAGCGGATTCTGCCCGCCATGCTGAGCCAACTCAAGGCGGGAAGCCTCGATCTGGTGGTTGCCACTCGCAATAAGGAAGGCGGCGGGATGGGCGATTTCGCCGGGCATCGTGTCCGCTTGAGCCATCTTGGCCGGCGGCTGAGCCGGATCGTATCGCACACCGATCTCAGCGATCCCATGAGCGGCTTCTTCGTGGTCGACCGGAATTTCCTCGAGGAAGTGATTCATTCCGCCTCCGGCACGGGTTTCAAAATCCTGCTCGACCTGGTGGCATCGTCGCGGCGCCCGGTCCGCTTCGCGGAAGTCCCTTACACATTCCGCAAACGCATTCGTGGAACCAGCAAGCTGGACATTCTGGTCGGCATCGAATACCTGCAATTGCTGCTCGATAAAACCATCGGCAAGCTGATCCCTCCCCGGTTCTTCATCTTCAGCATGGTGGGCACGCTGGGAATGTTGCTTTCGATCTGCGTACTCTACCTGCTCTTCTCGGTTCTGGCGATGCACTTCGCCATGGCGCAGGCGATCACCACGTTCGTTGCCATGACCGCTAACTTTTTTCTGAACAACAGTCTGACTTACCGCGACCGCCGGTTGCGGGGAAGGCGCGTGGTGATGGGCCTGCTGACGTTTTATGCTGCCTGCTTCGTAGGCGCCGTTGTCAGCGTCCGGATTGCGCAATTCCTCAAGGACAATGGAGTGCCGTGGTATCTGGCGGGGGCCTGTGGCCTCGCCGTCGGCGCGGTGTGGAACTACGGGGTAACGTCGATTACGACGTGGCGGCAGGCGCGCGAACGGTGGTCAACGCCGGGCAGGCAGAACTAACGAACCTCGAAGGACCCGAACGTCAGCCCTAGATCCCGCAGGTCGCCAGGAGCCCGGAAGGTGCGATCCAACTGAACCGTAACTTCGATCGCCGGCTTACCCACCAACCTTGCCGGCAATGGAAAAGCAAGGTCAAAGTCCGTATCGCCCTTTGTGAGGCGTAAGCGTCCAATCTCTTCACCGTCGGCCAGGACCCTGCCCACCAGAGGCCCCGCCGCGACTTGCGCGCCAGGGCAGTAACCCGCAAGATGCAACTGCTGATTCGGCGATGCGGGTCCGGCTATAACCGCCCCCGCCTTCTTGCCCATCCAACGATGGTTGGCCTCACGCTCGAACCATTCTCCGCGCAAGTAGTCCGCGGCGAGCGGGCTAGCCACATCCACGCGGCGCGGCGATAGTGTAGGCGAGGATTGCGCCTCCGCCTCAAAACGCGCGGTGACATCCACAAGAACCGGCGCGGCGGCAGAGAGCACTACCACCTGGTGCTGAATCAGGCCGCGCTGAAGATCGGCGGGGTCAATGAAAAACGATGCGGGATCGTCAGTCTCCTTGACGGCATTGGCCGTCAGCATCGATCGCTCGGCAGGATCGGTATAGACACCCGAAACGCCGAAGGCCCGAAACCCTCCGTTCCAAAACGCCCCATCGAAAATGGTCTCATCCACGCCGGTGATGACGAGAGTCTTTCCGGGCATGGCCTGCCGTTCCGCCACGGCGCCCAGAACCACACCTTCCACCCGCTGGCTGCGTTGATACCACCAGTTGCACGCCCACGCCGTATAGGGCGCCTGCACGAACAGGAACAAGCCAATCAGCGATCCGGCAATCAACTTGGCCCACCAGCCTGTGCGGGCCGCGGAATCGGCCGCGAACGCTCCCACCAGCGCGAGTCCCATCGTCGGGAGAGCCAGGTAGTAATAGGACAAATGTTCTTTGAGCGGAAGGACGGGGACCAACAGCACGAGAAAGCAGAACAATCCGAAAGCCGGCGCCACATTCCTGCGCAGCGCGGCGTACGCGACATAAATCAGTATCGCCGCCGTAAGCAGAATCACCGTGACGTTTGCCAACAATATGTAATGGGGCCTCAGGAGTTGGTAGTCGATCCAATCCCGTGGCACCAGGGCCCACTTCCAGTACGTCGCCAGCGTGCTAAAGAGGGATGTGTCGAAATGCAGGGAGTAGGTTCCCTCATGCTGTTTCGGCACAAACCGGGAGTGCAGAATCCAGAACAGGAGCGACGCGCCGAACATCGGAAGCGTGCTGAGGAAACGCTTGCGGGCGCGCAGCAGCGTGTAAGCCGCGGCGATCGCCGGATACACGATCATGCTTTCCATCACGCCGAAGCCGAGTAGAAATACCAACCACTGAAAAACGTAATCGGATCGTTTGCCGGTCTCGATGTATCGAAGCAGGAAGTGGAGTGCGATCAGTATGCAAGTGCCGCACAGGATGTGCATGTAAGCCGAGGTCCAGGCCATCGGAAACGCCAGCGCTCCATTTGCCGTCCAGAGAATAGGGGCGAGGAATCCGGCGACGCGGGAATTTGAAATCCGCCGGGCCAGCGACGAAATCAGCGCGAGATTGGCGACTTCCGTCAAGAAGACCCAAAGGCGGGCGGGAAAAGCATCCGTGCCGAACGTACTGGCCGCCAGCAGGAATAAACGCTCGCTGAAAGGCCGGAATGTGCCATTAGCGGCCGGCCCAAAGACCGCGCGCAGGAAATCGTGCCAGGTTCCGATTCTGAACCGTTGACCCAGCCAGAGGAAGTCGTCCTGCTGATACCAGGCGCGCAGCCCCCAGTAATAAATGACCAGACAGAAAGCCGCCGGAATCAGCCAGTAGGCGAGGCGCAGCAATTTTTCGCGGCGAGCATTGTAAAGAGTGGGAGAGCTCATTTGGAGTTGGCTGGTGCGAGCGCTCCGCCAGCGCCGACACATCATAGCATGATTAGGCCGCATTACACCTCATCCGGATCACCCGATCACCCCGATCCGAGGATAATGCACGAAGCGGGCCAGCCGCCGGCGTGGCGGATTTGTCCACGCCCGGCAATCGTGGAACTTTAATGCCGCAATATGAAAGAATTAAGTGAGGGCAGATGAAGCCGCCGGAACCGGACCACCAGTTATTCGAGCGACTCCGCGCTGGCCAAGAGCAGGCATTCGTGGCTCTCTACCATCGGCGCCAGCCGGCCCTCTACCGGTTCGCCCTTCAGATGAGCGGCTCGGCGCCGGTCGCCGAGGATATCGTTCAGGAAGTGTTCCTGGCCTTGCTGCGGGAGGAGTGCGGCTATGACCCGGAGCGCGGAAGCCTGGTGGCTTACCTGTTTGGCATCGCGCGCAAGCTATTGCTGCGGCAGTTCGAGCGGCGCCGCTTGGACGTGCCCGTGGACACGGGAGGCGCCGAAGAAGGGCGGTTTACGGAACCGGTGGATGCTTCCGATCCGCTGGCGGACTTGGCTGCCCGCGAGCGCGTCGAAGCGTTGCGCCGGGCGGTGAGCAGCTTGCCGCGCCGTTACCGCGAGGTCGTGGTGCTGTGCGATCTGGAGGAAGTGGATTACGCCGAGACCGCGGCGGCGTTGCGCTGCCCCATCGGTACGGTCCGCTCGCGTTTGCACCGCGCGCGGCTGATGCTGGCCGGGAAACTGCGGGAGGAACGCCATGGGGGCGCTTCGATTCCAGCATGGAAGGCGGCGAGGTGTGCGATATGAACTGCGAAGAATACTGGAATGATATGGCCGGGCCGGAGCCCGAAGAGGATTTTGACGCCCATCTGGCCGCGTGCCCTTCGTGCGCCGCGCGCTGGGCGGCCGGGCGTCCTGTGGCGGCGGGTCTCCGCCTGCTGGCTGCGGAGATGAAGAACGTATCGGCGCCGCCGCGCGTGGAAGCGCATCTGGTGCGTGCGTATCGGGAACGGTACCGCCGGAGCGTGCCGCCCGCGGGCGAGGCTCGCCGTTGGTGGGCCGCCGCCGCGGCGGTGTTATTGGTTGCCGGCGCGCTTTGGACCGGCGTGCGCCAGCCTCCGCCGAGTGCCGTCAACTCCGGCCTTGCGGCCGTCGCCGCGAGCGAGGAAGAAGATGCCGCGTTCGTTCCGCTGCCCAATGCCGCGGGCTCGCCGCAAGATGACGATGTCGACCTGGTGTGGGTAGAGTTGCCGCGCTCCGCGGTCACCGCGCTGGGAATGCCGGCGGGCGACGATAGCGACGCGGAGGGCGTGGAAGCCGAAGTCCTGGTGGGCCCGGATGGCATGGCGCGCGCCGTCCGGTTCCTGAATTGACCCGAGTCGTGGCGCGGGAGCAAACGATGAAGATGTCGAGCAGTTTCGCTTTTCTACTGGTAGTCGGCGCCCTCGCCTGGGCTCAGAATCCGCTGCCTGGCGGGCATGGCCGCTTCGGCGCCGGCCCGCGCTTCCTCGGCGCCGAGGCCGGTGTGCCGCGCCACGTGGTCAAGGGTGCTCCGTTTTCGGGAGATTGGATTGCCGAGAGTACCGAGACCCTGGCCGATGGCAACCGCATCCGTCAAACCAGCACCGCGCACATGGTCCGCGACAGCGAAGGCCGGACTCGCCGCGAGGAATCGCTGGCTGGCTTGGGCGCGCTGGCCGCCGGTGGAGGCGCGCAGCAGGTAGTCTTCATCCATGACCCGGTGGCCGGTGCAAGCTACGCCCTGGATCCCGCGCATAAGACCGCCACCAAGTCGGCCTGGACCGCGCCCGGCGCGCGTTCCTCCGCAGTGATCGAAGAGAGGAAGGAAGTGCGCGCAGGCGGCGCCAATCAGTCCGTGAAAACCGAAGCTCTCGGCGCCGCGACCATCGAAGGTCTCCAGGCGCAGGGAACCCGCACCACCGTCACCATAGCGGCCGGCGCCATCGGCAATGAAGCGCCGATTCAGGTGGTGACCGAACGCTGGTATTCAGCCGACCTGCAAATGGCGGTCCTCACCAGGCGTAGCGATCCGCGCAGCGGCGAAACCGTCACCCGGTTGACCAATGTCAGCCGCTCCGAGCCTTCGCCCGCCCTGTTTCAGGTGCCGTCCGATTTCAAAGTGACCGAACACACCGCGCCGCATTTCCGCACTCCGGCCGGCGCAGCCAGGCAGTAGCCGGCCCGCGCAGGGCGCTAAAATCAGTCTGCACCCGGGACCGGTTGTCACTTCTTGCCGGGAAACGCATCTCCGCTGGTAGAGGTCACATGGAAGTCAGCATTCGGTATCGGGGTAATGTCAGATTCGAAGCCGTCGCGCGCGGGCATCGCGTGATGTCGGACCAGCCGGCGGCGAACGGCGGCGAGGATGGAGGCATGACGCCGCCGGAACTGCTGCTCTCGGCGCTGGGCACCTGTGCCGGTTATTACGCCGCGCAGTACCTGAAAGCTCGCTCGCTTCCCGCGGATGGCCTCGAGATCCATGTCGCTGCCGACAAGGCTTTGCAGCCGGCCCGGTTGGCCCAATTTCGCATCGAAGTCACCGTTCCCGGCCTGGATGCCGCGCACGAGGCCGGCATTCTGCGCGCCGTCAAGGCCTGCCTCATTCACCACACGCTGCTGAGCCAGCCGGCCATCGAAATCGTGTTCAAGACCGTGGAGACGGTTGTCTAGCCTTGTGGGGCAGGTCCCCGACCTGCCAACGCCGGGCACAAGCCCGGCCAATGCCCATCGCGAGGTAACCCGCAGCCCTTTATTCGCCCGGCTTCGCCTTTAGCCGTGCCTCACGCCGCGCCGCGGCGTCGCAGGAGTTTGCCATTCAAGTGCCGATGCCCAGACGCGGCAGCACCCATCGCATCAGCACGATGTACGCGGCCATCACCAGGATGATTTGCAGCCAGTCGGGCACGGTAACCCTCCTTCATTATTTCAGATGCAATGCGCGCCGAGGGGTGACACGGGCGGGCCAGCGTTCCGCAAACTCTACGGTAGCACCGTGAAATCCGTCCACTGGCCGGCCGCCGCGCCTTTGCCGCCGTTTCGCTCCGCGGCGATCACTTGCAAATCGTAGTCGCCGGGCGTCATGGCATCCCCCAGTTTCAGCGCACCGACCACCACTCGCCCGCTGCCTGGCACGTCGATCAGCCGGGCCGGCGCCGAGTACACTTCCTTGCCGTCGCGCAGAACGCGCACCCGCGTGGCCAGATCCACATCCGGCCCTTTCTTGCGGCCGTTCTCGACCGCGCAAAGAAACTCGACCGAGCCCCCGCGCTTGAACTCCCGCAACGCCGCCACGATGCCTGGCAGGTTGGATTTGTCCGGCGATGGTTCGGCATCCAGCAGGATGACGCTGGCCAGCGCGAATCCCCGCTTCTTCAAATCCGGAATCTGGAGGAACTGCGTGGCCGACCCGATCTTGGCCGTCGTCTGGTCCCGCACCGCCACGCGAACCTGGTACGCCCCGCGCGTCGGAACCGGCACGTCCAGTGTGTACAATGCGCCATGCCGCAGCGCCTCGGCCAGCTTTCCGGGCGCCACCCGTATATCGAAGACGCCGCTGACCCTCGCCAGCGGCTGGTCGCTCGCGCCAGTGGCCACCGCCAGCAATAGGATCTGCGCCCAGTCGTTGCCGTGGTCGTCGTGCTTCCAGGTCAGGTCGGCCGCGTTGATTCTCACCAGATTGCGGACCACCGGACCTCGCTTGGGAACCTCCGCATAGAGCGCCGTCAGCCTCACGTCTACCCCGGCGGACTGGAACGGCGACAACATCGCTGCGTGCAATTGTTCGATCGGCGTGGTGTACTTCGGAAGCGTCTCGTCGTCGGTCTCCCCGAAAAAACCGTACCGCGACCGAACGTGCAATCCCGCGCGCGTCACTTTCACCTGGATGCGATGGAAGTCGGTCCTGCTATTCTTGCTGTTCAACGTACCTTCCGGCGTATGATACCCGAGCAAGTAGTAACCCGCCTGGTCGTCCAGCATCCGGTCGAGCCCCCAATTCAGGTCGTTGCCGTTGTCGTAGGCCAGCCCGCCAGTCCTGTCCGCGAGGTATGCGAGATTGGATTGCAGGATGTTGTTCGTGGCGTCCCTCCCGCCGCAAGCACCTGCTTGCGTCAGGCCGTTCAGGGCCTCGGTCGCCGATGCCCCACTGTGACCCAGGTCCGGCTGGTCCTGCGCGTCCGGTTGCAGAGTTTGGAGGCCGGTGGCCTGCATGGTGTAGATCACCGTGCCCGACCGGTTGGCCCGGTCGATCAAGCGGCGCAGCGCGACAGTAATGTCGGCGTAACTTTCCAGCCACTCGCTTCCGCGCAGAGACCCACAAGTGCTCTCAAACAGTTGCATTCCGTCGGAGAACAGCACGATCGATTTGCGCCCGGGCATCTCGCGTAGCGCACCGACGATGTAGTTGACTGCCCCGAGCGTGCCGACGGTGGAGGTGGCCTTCCTTTCCACCTCATATGACACATCGAGCGACCCGAGAGCGCCGCTGGAAGGGACACCTCCGAGTCGTTCGGCCATCCCGGAGTACTTTTCGTACGGGTCGAAGTAACTCAGGCCAAAACGTCCGTTGAAGTTGTAGCGCAGGCCGTCGATGACCGACAACAGCACACGCTTGTCGACGGTGAACTGCTGCAGAGCGCCCGATCCCGCGCCGGTCCGGCAAATCGCCACCAGGTCTCCGGGCTGCAATTGCTGGTTGACAAACTTGCGCAGCGAACTGCGCACGAATGCCATGCTTTCGAAGGAAAGGCCGAGATCGTCCACCATCAGCACGATAGTCCGCCGAACGTCTTCCGGGCGAATCTGCGCCAACGGTCCGGGCGGCAGAGCCGACACGGAGTTGGGGGAAGGCTTGGGCACCGCGGCCTTGAGTTCCGGCGCCGGCTGGCGCTCCGGGGCCACCTGGACATACGAAAAGTGTGTCAGCGTCTGCAGCTTGCCGTCCTCGAAGACCTGGAAATCTTCCGGTTTGAGATCGGTGATTTGGTGCCCTTTGGAGTCGGTCACTACCGCGTCTACTTGCACCAGCGTCGAGGTGACGGTAAAAATGACTTCTGGCCGCTGGGAGTCCGGCGCCGGTGCAGCAGGCTGCTGCCCGGAAGCGAACAACGCGCCAACGAAGATGCCGGCGATTGCCTTCATGCTTTCATTCTGACTGACGGCCACGCTCCGCGCCATGCCTATTCCGAGCTATGCGCCTGGCGCTCGGCGCCCGCCCGACTTGGCTACCGCTTCCTGCCTTCACCCTTGGCGCGCGTCTTCAACACGATCGGCGTGCCCTTAAAGCCGAAACTCCGGCGCAGTTGATTGACCAGGTAGCGCTCGTGGGAGAAGTGCAGCGGGCCGCCTTTGCCGCCGGTGAATATGACGAACGCCGGCGGGCGGATGGAGGCCTGCGTGGCATACAGGATCTTGCGCTCCTCGAAATGCAGTTGCTCCACCCAGCGGTTCAATTCGCCGGTGGGGATGCGCCGCGAAGCTGCCTCATATACCTCGTGGATCAGCGGGAACAGCCCTGCCACTCCCGCGCCCGTCTTGGCGGAAATGAATTTGACCGGCGCATATTCCAGAAACTTGAACATGTCGCGAATATCTTGCTCGAATTCGTTCTTCGAGCTGTTCTTCAACTCGTCCCACTTGTTGACGCAAATGATCAGCGCGCGTCCGCCTTCGTGGGCATAGCCGGCGATGGTGGCATCGTTGGTGGAGACGCCTTCCACCGCATCGAGCACCAGCAGCACCACGTGCGCCATGCGAATGTTGCGCCGCGCCATCACCACGCTCAGCTTTTCCGCCATCAGCTTGGTCTTGCCCTTGCGCCGTATGCCGGCGGTGTCGACGAAAACGTACTCGACGCCATCGCGCTCCACAGTCTCATTCACCGAGTCGCGCGTCGTCCCGGCCACCGGGGAAACGATGGCGCGCTCCTGCCCGGTGAGCGCGTTCAGCAGCGTCGATTTGCCCACGTTCGGCCGGCCGATGATGGCCACCTTGATCGATTTTGCCTCAGCATTTGGCGCGGCCTCGCCGGCCGCGAACCCCGCGGTCACATGATCGAGCAGGGCGTCCATACCGGTGGCGTGCTCCGCCGAAACCGGGTAGACATCGGCGATGCCGAGCTCGTAGAACGCGTTCGCCAGGTCCTCATGCGAGACGGTGTCGGCTTTGTTGACCGCCAGCGTCAGCGGCCGTCCCAGCCGCTGCAGCATGCGCGCCAGGTCGCGATCGGCGCCGGTGATTTCCGCCCGCCCGTCCACTAGCAGAATAATCTGCGCCGCGCCTTTCAGCACAAACTGCGCCTGCTGCAGGATCTGGCTCGGAATGTACTCCTGGTCGTCGACTACGATGCCGCCGGTATCGATCACCTCGAACCGGCGGCCGCGGTGCTCGGCCTGCCCGTGCATGCGGTCCCGCGTAATTCCAGGTTCGTCGCCCACGATGGCGCGGCGCTGGCCGGTGATGCGGTTGAAGAGGGTCGATTTGCCTACGTTCGGACGGCCCACAATGACTACTGCGGGGATGGGGCTCGGCATTGCACATCAATCATAGCAGGCGCGCCCAAATGGCCCCGCAGCTCGGCTCGATTTCGCCGCCTTCGTTGCCGCCTGTCGTGTTACAGTTTGGAATTGAAGCACTATCCGATCTTCGTATCGCTGCAAGGCCGCCCCGTGCTAGTGGTGGGCGCAGGCAAAGTGGCGTTGCGCAAGACCAAGGGCCTGCTTGAGGCGGGCGCGCGCGTCACCGTGGTGGCGCCCGAATGGGAGGGCGAATTCGAATCTCTCCCGGTGCGGCTGGTGCGCCGTCCGTTCTGCGCGGCCGACCTGGCCGGTTGTGTGCTCGTTTTTGCCGCCACCAACGACCGCCTCACCAACCATCGCATCGGCGTGGCCGCCAAGGGCCGCGGCATTTTCGCCAACATCGCCGATTCCGCCCGCGAGTGCGATTTCATCCTCCCGGCGCGCGTGTCGCGCCATGGCTTCCACCTCGCCATTTCGACCGGCGGCGAAAACCCGCGCCTGGCCGCCGATTTGCGAAAAAAGCTGGAAGAGCTGCTCTGAACCCCATTTTGGCCACCGATGAGCACAGATAAACGCAGATAAGTGCCCTGATTGATGGGGACTTTGCTTTCTATCTGTGTTCATCTGTGGCTATGTTTCTTTGGGGGACTTCTCACTGTGCTAACTTGATCGTTGCCTGACCTATGATTGCTCTGCTGCGCGGCATTTTGATCGAGAAGCATCCCAACCAGGCGATCGTCGAGGCTGGCGGCGTCGGGTATGACGTGACCATTCCGGTCTCCACTTTTACCCACCTGCCCGGCACTGGCGCCGAGGTCCGGCTGCGCATTCACACGCATGTTCGCGAAGACGCGCTTTCGCTCTACGGCTTTCTCACCGGCGAGGAAAAGGTGCTGTTCGAGAAGCTGATCTCGGTCAGCGGCATCGGCCCCACCTTGGCCATCAAGGTGCTTTCCGGCGTGGCCGTGCCCGAACTCATTCACGCCATCATCCGCGGCGAAGTCGATCGACTGGTCCGCATCCCCGGCGTGGGTAAGAAAACCGCCGAGCGCATGGTGCTCGAACTGCGTGACAAAATGCCCGCCGTGAGCGGGGAGTTGCCAGAAACACCAACCACCGCCGCCCTCAGCGCCGTGGATCAGGACGTGCTTTCCGCCCTGCTCAACCTGGGCTGCGCCCGCCCGCAGGCCGAAGCGGCGGTGCGCAAGGCCAAGTCGGCCGGCGCGCCCGCCGACTTCGAGCCGCTTTTCCGCCGCGCCCTGGAACTGGTACGGTAAGCTGGTAACAGTGCCCGACCGGAAACTGGTTTCCGGCGATCGCCAGGCCGAGGATCTGCAGTTTGAAGCGGGGCTCCGCCCGCGGCGGCTGGCCGAATTCACCGGACAGAGCAAGCTCAAAGAGAACCTGGATATCGCCATCCAGGCCGCCCGCCAACGCGGCGAAGCCATGGACCACGTGCTGCTCTATGGACCGCCGGGCTTGGGCAAAACCACGCTTGCCGCCATCATCGCCGAAGAGCTCGAAGCCGAGTTCACCACCACTTCGGGCCCGGTGCTGCAAAGAAAACTCGACCTCACCGGCATCCTCAGCAACATCCGCGCCCGCCAAGTCTTCTTCATCGACGAGATTCACCGCCTGCTGCCCGACGTCGAAGAGATGCTCTATTCGGCGCTGGAGGATTTCCGTGTCGATATCCTGGTCGGCGTCGGGCCGGGCGCGCGCACCCACTCGCTGCCCATGCCGAAGTTCACCGCCATCGGCGCCACCACCCGCCAGGGCCTGGTCAGCGCCCCGCTGCGCGGCCGTTTCGGACTCGTGCTGCGGCTGGATCCGTACAACGTTGACGAGCTCAAGACCATCGTCAACCGCTCCGCGCGCCTGCTCAGTGTGGAAATCGAGGATGGCGCCGCCGAGGAGTTGGCCCGCCGTTGTCGCGGCACACCGCGTATCGCCAACCGCCTGCTGCGCCGCGTCCGCGACTATGCGCAGGTGCGCGCCGATGGCCGCATCACGCTGCCGGTGGCGCAGACTGCCCTCAACCTGCTCGATGTCGATCGCTTCGGCCTGGATGAGATCGACCAGAAGATCATGTTGACGATTCTCGAGAAGTACCGCGGCGGTCCGGTCGGCGTCGGCACCATCGCCGCCTCGATTTCCGAAGAGGCCGACACCATCGAGGAAGTCTACGAGCCATACCTCATCCAACTCGGTTTCCTCAACCGCACCCCTCGCGGCCGCGTCGGAACCGAGCTCGCGTTCGACTATTTCAACGTCAAACGCAAGCGGCCGCACGACGGCCAGCCGGGGCTGTTTTGAGCCGCCCCCTGCTAGGATAAGGCCGTGGACCGCAAGGACCTCCAGGCGCTTTCCAAGATTCGCGCAAAAGAAGCTAAGGCGCTGCTCGACGCCGGCTTGCACGATGGCGCTTTCTATCTGGCTGGCTATGCCGTGGAGTGCGCGCTCAAGGCGTGCATCGCAAAAAAGACAAGCAGGCACGAGTTCCCGGATAAGGACCGCGTCAACAAAAGCTACACTCACAAGCTCGACGAGCTCATCAAGCTTGCGGAACTCGAGGAATCGCACAAGGCGGAGATGAAGTCCGCTTCATTTCGAACAGACTGGGGTTTCGTGAAATTATGGTCCGAAGAGAGCCGTTACCGAAGGCCCGACCCGAAAAACGCGGAAGGGCTCGTAGCGGCTATCATGAAAAAGAGGGGTGGGATCTTCTCATGGCTCAAACAGTACTGGTAAGAAATCCCGACGTCGCCGCCGGAAGGGAGATGCTTAAAGCCCTGGACGACAGCCGCGTCAAGATCGACGTAGCGCTATGGGCGCTCTTTCTGCGTGAGTATGGCGATTGGCGGCTTGTGCTTTCCTCTCGCCAGCTCGACGCTGAAGATCCCAGGGAAGCTTACGGCATTGTGTTCAAGGCTCTGGATCGGGCGCACATTGAAGTCATGAAGACCGAGCCAATCATGATCCTCCGCATGAAGGACCCGTTCGTACGCGAGCTGAGGCGGTCCTTTAGGGAAAAGGAAAAGGTGCGCGAAGGCAGGAACTTGGCCGGGACGATCGGTGACCGTTTTGTGGATCACAGCTATATCTACCGCATCTCGTAGTCTCACTTGGCGAAACTGACCTATCTCAGCCTCGGCTCCAATATCGGCGACCGCGAGCGAAATCTGCGCACCGCCATCGAGCGTCTCGCCGCGCCCGGTTTGCGCGCGCTGCGCACTAGCCCGGTCTACGAAACCGAGCCGGTCGACGTCACCGATCAGCGCTGGTTCCTCAACCTTGTGGTAGAAGCCGAGACCACGCTGTTTCCCTTGCAGCTTCTGGCGCGAGTGCAGAAGGTCGAGCGCGTGCTCGGCCGCGTGCGCACGGTACCCAAGGGGCCGCGCATCATCGATATCGATATCCTGCTCTACGGCACGGCCGTGATGCGCGGCGGCAAGCTGGAGATTCCGCACCCGCGCATGGCCGAACGGCGGTTCGTGCTTGTCCCCCTCCATGACCTCGCCCCAGATTTGCGACATCCGGTTGCCCGCAAGACAGTCGCCGAGTTGCTCCACGCCGCGCCGCCCGCGGTGGTGCGATTGATACACTCGTAGTTGAACGTGCCCGACCTCAACCAAGCCCTGAAGAAGTATTGGGGCTATGATTCGTTCCGGCCCATGCAGGAGCGCATCATTCAGAGCCTGATGGAGGGCCACGACGCCGCCGTGATCATGCCCACCGGCGGCGGTAAGTCGCTCTGCTACCAGCTTCCGGCGCTGGTTCTCGGCCGCACCGTGCTGGTGGTCAGCCCGCTGATCGCCCTCATGCATGACCAGGTGGCGCAGCTCGCCGACATGGGCATCCCGGCCGCCATGCTCAACAGCACGCAGCCGGCCGAGGAGCAGCGCGCCGTGATGCGCGCCGCCACTCAGGGCGCTTTCCGCCTGCTCTATCTTTCGCCCGAACGCCTGGCGCGGGAAGACACCGTGGCCTGGCTCGAAAAGGTTCCAATCGCGTTGTTCGCCATCGACGAGGCGCACTGCATTTCCGAATGGGGCCACGAGTTCCGCCCCGAATACCGCCAGCTCGCCACGCTGCGTCAGAACTTCCCCGATATCCCCATCGCCGCTTTCACCGCCAGCGCCACCCGCCGCGTGCGGCACGACATTCTCGATCAGCTCCGGCTCCGCGACCCGCACAAATACATCGCCAGCTTTCACCGCGCCAACCTGCGCTACGTGGTCGAAGAATGCGCCAAGAATTCTCACCGCCAGCGCCTGTTGCAGGCCGCGCGCGCATACGCCGGGCAGAGCATCATCGTCTACGCGCCCACCATCGCACTGGTCGAAGAGTTGGTCGATTTCCTGGGCAACCACGATATTCCCGCCGTCCCATACAACGGCCAGATGGAGGCCCGCGCCCGGCGCCGCAATCAGGAACGCTGGATGAACGACGATGTACGCGTGCTGGTGGGCACCATCGCCTTCGGCCTGGGCATCAACAAGGCCGCCGTGCGCGCCGTCATCCACACCTCGCTGCCCAAATCCATCGAGCAGTATTATCAGGAAGCCGGCCGCGCCGGCCGCGATGGCCAGCCCGCCGATTGCGTTATGCTCTGGCAGCCCAAGGATACGGGATTGCTGGCCTATTTCATCGACCAGTTGCAGGACCCGCAGGAAAAGGAGCGCGCCTGGCAGCGCTACCACGCCGTACGCCGTTTCGTCGAGAGCGCCCGCTGCCGCCACCTGCAGATCTGCAATCATTTCGGGCAGACGCCCAAGTGGACACGCTGCGATATGTGCGACGTTTGCGGCAACCGGCCGGCGTGGCTCGATGAGCCCATCGTCGAGTCCTTTGCGAAGAAGAAAAAGAAGAAGCCGGCGCCGCCGGTTCAAGCACCGCCGCCCAAAACCCCGCGCGCCGAGCCCGGCCGCGAAGCGCCGCCGGCCCGCGCCGCCGCACCCATGGCTTCCGTCGAACCCCCCGCCGACCGGGCGATGCTCGACTTCCTGAAGCAGTGGCGCCTTCGCGCTGCGCAACGCGCCGCTGTCCCGGCTTATGTTGTGCTCTCCGACGCTTCGCTCGAAGACCTTTGCCGGAAGCGCCCCTCCAACCTGCGCGAGTTGCTGCGCGTGTTCGGTTTCGGCGAACGCAAGGCCGAGCAGTATGGCAGCGAAATCTTCGCCGCGCTCGAAGCCTTCCGCAATGGCGCGCGCGCCGAGCGCCAGGAGCGCCAGGCTTCTCCAGCCGAAGAAACTACCGCGCTGCTCGCCGAAGGCAAATCGCTCGAGGAGATCGCCCGCATTCGAGGCCGCCGCCTATCGACCGTCGTCGAAGTGGTGGTGGAACTGGTCGCCGAAGGCCGCGTCGAATACCGCATGGACTGGGTCGGCGAGTCGCGCCACAACGAGATCGCCGACGCCGCCCGTCGCCTCGGCACCGACCGCCTCAAGACGCTCAAGGATGTCCTTCCGCCCGATGTTACCTATGAAGAGCTGCGCCTGGTGGTGGCCTGGGTGAAACGGCAGTCCGTCCAACCGCAGTAAGGACCCGCTCCGTTAGAGTCGCGGCTCCTAAAGCATGCCCCAACGGAACTCCTCAATGCTATCCTGAAGCTAACCCTCGTTTCGGACACACGCTTGAAAATCGGTTTTGTCAGTCTGGGCTGTCCCAAAAATCTCGTCGATAGCGAAGTCATGATGGGCGCCCTCGTGGCTCGCGGCCACGAGTTGACGCCCCATCCCGGCGACGCCGACGTGCTGGTGGTGAACACCTGCAGCTTCATCGACCCCGCCAAGAAGGAATCCATCGACACCATTCTGGAGATGGCCGAGTACAAGAAAACCGGCCGCGCGCGAAAGCTGATTGTCGCCGGCTGCCTGGTGGAACGCTACCGCGGCGATATCCGCAAGGAGATGCCGGAAGTGGATGCGCTGGTGGGTACCAACGAGCTCGAGCGCATCGTTGCATTGTGCGAAGGCGCGGAAGACGGTGCCGGCGCTTCGCCCGCGGTTCCCTACCTCTATCACGACCTCACGCCGCGGGTGCTCTCCACGCCGCGCCACTTCGCCTACATCAAGATTGCCGAGGGCTGCGACCACCCGTGCAGCTTCTGCGTCATCCCGCAATATCGCGGCGCGTTCCGCAGCCGGCGCTTTGAATCGGTGATCGCCGAAGCTACGCGCCTGTTCCAGCACGGCGTGCGCGAAATCAACCTGATCGGCCAGGACACCACCTGCTACGGCGAGGACCTGGGACTGCGCGACGGCCTCGCCGCTCTGCTGGAACGGCTGGCGCAAATTGACGCGGGCCACGAAACCTGGATCCGCTTCCTTTATGCCTATCCGAACAAAGTAACCCAGCGCCTGTTGGATGCGATCGCCGCACACCAGGCGCTGGTGAAGTACATCGACATGCCGCTGCAACATTCGAGCGCGCGCGTGCTGCAACGGATGAAGCGGGGCGGCTCCGGCGAGATTTTCCTGCGGCTGATCGAGCGCATCCGCCGCACCATTCCCGGCGTCGCCATCCGCACCAGCTTCATCGTAGGCTTCCCCGGCGAAACGGCGGCGGATTTCGACGAGCTCTGCCAGTTCGTTCAGGCCGCGCGCTTCGATAATATGGGCGTTTTCCTTTACTCGGACGAAGATTCCAGCCGCAGTTATGCGCTCGATGGTAAAGTGGACGCCCCCACCAAACGCAGCCGCCAGCGGCGCTTGATGGCGTTGCAGCGCAAGATCGCCCGTGCCCGCAACCGCGCGCTGGTGGGCGCGGAAGTTCCGGTGCTGGTGGAAGGCCTCTCGGCGGAAACCGATCTGCTGTGGGAAGCGCGCTTGTCTACGCAGGCGCCCGAAATCGACGGCGTCACGCTGATCAACGATGTGGAGGGCGCCGCGCCGCGGCCCGGCGAAATTCGCCGCCTGCGCATCACCGGATCGCACGATTACGACGTGCTCGGCACGCTGCTTGCCCCCACCGAAGCCGCGCCCGTGCTGCCGCCGCCGGGACTGGTACACATCGAGCCGCTGGCGGTCCGCTTATGAAGTGCCCGGTGTGCAAGATAAAAGAGGTGGCGCTGGGGGACGCCGAATTCCCGTTTTGCAGCGAGCGCTGCCGCGTCATCGACCTGGGCAATTGGGCGTCGGGCAAATACGTGATCTCGACCCCGCTGCCTCCGGGCAGCATCGGCACGGGCGCCTTGACGGAAACGGACGAGGATGACTAGCCCGCGCACCCGAGCCGCTTTCGCCATCGCCACCTGGTTCGGCTGCGGCCGCTCGCCGTGGGCGCCGGGCACGGTGGGTTCGGCCGCGGCGGTCGCCATCGCCATCGCGCTGCATCGTTACGCCGGATTCGCGCCATGGCACTTTCTGCTGCTGGCCGCCGCGCTGGCCGGTCCCGCGGTGTGGGCGGCGGGAGTGGTGGAGAGCGCCTCCGGTTTGAAAGATCCTGGTTTCGTGGTGGTGGATGAGGTGCTGGGCCAGTGGATCGCACTAGCCGGGGCGCACCCCTGGAACTGGATAAGCTGCCTGGCCGCTTTCGCTCTGTTCCGCCTGTTCGATATCTGGAAGCCGCCGCCAGTGCGGCAATTGGAATCGCTGCCCGGCGGGCTCGGCATCAACGCGGATGATGCCATGGCCGGCGTCTACGCCGCACTTGTGCTATTGCTGGCGGGATGCTTCAATCTATATTAAACATGTCCCTCCGGAAATCACCAACTTCCCGGCCGCAGATCGCGCAGGTCTCCCCGCACGCCGCCATTGCCGGCGGCGAGTTCCAGATTCGCGGCAAGGGATTTGCCAAGTCGGACCCGCCGCGCGTCAGGATCGGGGACGTAGGGGCGCCGCTGATCATTGGCTCGGATTCCTTCGTCATCGCCCGCGTGCCGGAGGGCGCCACCGCCGGTGAGTTAGTGATCGAAAGCGGCAAGCAGGCGAGCGAAGCCTGGGCCTGCGACATCGGCGTCCCCATCGCCGATAATCTGCACCCGGTGGGCAATCCGGCCATCGACGCCCTGGGCAACATTTACACCACCTTCAGCGGTTCGCGCGGGCAGAAGGTGCCGGTAGCGGTGTTCAAGATCGATCTCAACTTCAGCATGAAGCCGTTCCTCAACGACCTCATGAACGCCACCGGTCTGGCCCTGGATGCGGAAGGCCTGCTCTACATTTCCAGCCGCTATGACGGCTTTATCTACCAGGCTGCGCCGAGCGGCAATATGACGGTCTACGTGGAAGGCATGGGCGTCGCCACCGGCATCGCCTTCGACCGCCAGCGCAACCTCTATGTCGGCGACCGCAGCGGCACCATTTTCAAGATCAATCCCGAGCGGCAGGTGTTCGTCTTCGCCACCATCGAGCCTTCCATCGCCGCCTACCATCTGGCGTTCGGTCCGGACGGCTACCTTTACGTCACCGGTCCCACCACCTCCAGCTTCGATTGCGTCTATCGCGTTTCCGATCACGGCGAGGTGGAAGTGTTCTATCGCGGCCTGGGCCGGCCGCAGGGGCTGGCTTTCGACGAAAACGGCAACCTGTACGTGGCGGCTTCGATCGGCGGCCGCAAGGGCGTTGTACGTGTGACGCCGGAACACGAGGCCGAGTTGTTCGTGTCCGGTCCCGGCATCGTTGGCTTGGCCTTCGCGCCGTCGCGGGCGCTGGTGGTCTCCACCACCAATGCGCTCTACCGCGTCGACGTTGGCATCAAGGGTCTGCCTCTTTTCTGATGAACGCCGAGATCATCGCGGCCGGCTCCGAACTGCTCACCGCGGAGCGCGTCGATACCAATTCGCTCTACCTCACCGCCGAGCTCAACAACCTGGGCGTGGAAGTCACCGCCAAAGCCGTGATTGGCGATGACCGCGACCGCCTGGCGGAAGCCGTGCGCGCGGCGCTTTCGCGCTCGGCCATCGTGATTCTCTCCGGCGGGCTGGGGCCGACCGAAGACGATGTCACGCGCGAAGCCGTGGCACTGGCGCTCGATCGCAAGCTGGTCTTCCACCCGGAAATCGCCGCGCAGATCGAAGCACGCTTCGCGCGTATGAAGCGCAAGATGGTGGAGGTGAACCGGCGGCAGGCGTTCGTTATCGAGGGCGCCGATGTGCTGCCCAACGACCGCGGCACCGCGCCCGGCCAATGGGTGGAGGAATCGGGCGTGGTCATCCTGCTGCCCGGCCCGCCGCACGAACTGAAGGCCATGTTCGAGCGCCAATGCCTGCCGCGCCTGCGCCGCCTGGTGCCGGACCATTCCATCCGCACCCTGCTGCTGCGCGTCACCGGAATGCCGGAATCCGATCTCGATCAGCTCATCTCTCCGGTCTACAAAAAGTACCTCAACCCCGTCACCACCATTCTGGCCGGCAACGGCGATATTCAGGTGCACCTGCGCGCCCGATGCGCCAGCGTGGGCGAGGCAGAAGCCCTGCTGGCCGAAGTCGGCGCGCCCATCGAAGCGTTGCTGGGCGACAAGATCTACTCGCGCAATGGCGATCCGCTGGAGGTGGTGGTCGGCGAGATGCTGCACAAGGCTCACGCTACGGTGGCTGTGGCGGAGAGTCTGACGGGCGGCATGCTCGGCGAGCGTTTCACCACTGTTCCCGGCAGCTCGCGCTATTTTCTGGGCGGCTTCCTCACTTATTCGAATGCCATGAAGGTGGAGCTGCTCGGTGTGGACCCACAGCTTCTGGCCCATTTTGGCGCCGTGAGCTCGGAAACCGCCGAAGCCATGGCCGCCGGCGCTCGCCGCCTTACCAAAGCCACGTATGCCCTGGCCGTCACCGGCGTGGCCGGCCCCGAGTCAGGCGAGGACGCCGCGCCGGTGGGGACGGTCTACGTGGCGCTCGCCGATCCCGAGAAGACCGTAGCCGTCCATCGCCAGTTCCTCGGCGACCGCACAAGAATCCGCATGTTCACCACCCAGATGGCGCTCGATGTGCTGCGTAGAAGGCTGATGGGGCGCGCGGGTTGACTCAGGCGTCTGCGGCCGACAACGTGGCGCACGCGCTCGTGCCGACGCCGGGCTGGCTCCACCTTGACGACCAGAGATAGTCTTCCGCGCGCGCAACCAATCCCGCTTTCACTGGATTGTTCCGGCCGACGTTTTTTCGGGTGGCGGGAAGCGGTACGGTTGGACAGCGCCGTGGAGGCACCAGGTAAGAAACAACCAGCGATCTTTGGGGTAAACATGTGGCAAGCGGCGCACGGTGGCCATACGGAGTGGTAGTGGGGCCGAGAGACGAAACTTCTCGCGTCAGCACGAGGCGAGCCTCTGCGTCGGCAAGAGTGCCGACGCGGCACGCACGAGTGCGTGCGCCACGGGCCCTAGAACCCGTTGCTCCGGTGATTCACCAGCGCCAGGAATTCGTCGCGGGTTTTCTTGCGCGCGCGGAATGCGCCTAGCATGGCGCTGGTCATGGCGCCGGAGTGCTGTTTCTCCACGCCGCGCATCATCATGCAGAAGTGGCGGGCTTCGCAAATCACGCCCACGCCGACGGGGTCGATCACTTCGTTAATCGTCTGCGCCACTTCCTGGGTGAGACGCTCCTGAATTTGCAGACGGCGCGCGAACATGTCGACGATGCGCGGAATCTTGCTCAACCCGATCACCCGGCTGCGCGGAATGTAGGCCACATGAATCTTGCCGAAAAACGGCAACAGGTGATGCTCGCACATGCTGAAGAATTCGATGTCGCGGACCACCACCATTTCGTCGTACTTCACTTCGTACAATGCGCCATTGAGCACTTTCTGGACGTCGGTGCGATAGCCGCTGGTGAGGAACTTGAGCGCCTGATCCACGCGCTCGGGCGTGCGCCGCAGGCCCTGACGGCCGGGGTCCTCGCCAAGCTTCTCCAGAATTTCGCGAATTTGCGGCGCGATGCTCGGGCCGATGCCAGGTTCCGACCGTTTCGGCTGCATCACTTTGACCAGCGCTTTATGGGATTTCATGGGCATCCATTTCAAAGATGTTGCGGGCGGTTTCCGCGATGCGCACCTTTTCGAGCTTTGGCCATTCGCCCGGAAACATGCTGGGCCAACTGCGTTTCAGGCGGCGGCAGATTTCCACCGCAAGGTTCTCCGAAGTCGGCGTCAGATCGCGGAACGCCTCCACGTCGCAATTAAGATTTCGATGTTCGAACGGCTGCAACACCTCGCGCGCCACCAGTTCATCCAGCCGGCGCGGATCCACCGCCGAACCTGTGTTCGCATCCGCCGGGCCGCGCGCGCTCACTTCCAGCACGTAGTTGTGGCCGTGCCCGAAGGGATTATTGCATTTGCCGTACAGGCGCCGGTTTTCTTCATCGCTCAGCCCGTGCGCGTGCAGGCGATGGGAGGCGGCGAACTGGTAGCGGCGGGTTACGCGGAACACGGCTGCCCTCCGAAATAGTCGACGTACAGGTCCGGCGTTTCATACAGCCGCACCGAATGCAGACGGTGGCCGCGGCCGGCGAAATGCGGCTCGATGCGCCGCCAGATGTCGCGCGCGATGTTTTCCGGCGTCGGAATCACACGGTCGAACGGCGGCACTTCGTGGTTCAGAAAGCGGTGGTCGAACGGCTCCACTACCTCGCGGTTCAACACGTCCTTCATTTCTTTCAGGTCGAATACCATGCCGGTTACAGGGTCGGGCTCGCCTTCCAGGCTGACCTCCAGCAGGTAGTTGTGCCCGTGGCCGTTGGGGTTGGCGGCCAGGCCGAAAACGCGCTGGTTCTCCTCGTCGGAGAGCCGCGGATTGCGGCAGACGTGCGAAGCCGAAAATTCAACTTTCCGGGTAATCAGCATGGGACAAGTATTCGACGTCCGAGCCGGCCTGGAGATACAATTAATTATAGTTTCTCCCCATGCAGACCGTCAAAACCGACCTTCTCTTGAAGATTGCCATCGCCGCGCTGCTGGCGGCGCTGGTGTACGTCATTTACGACGGCATGCACGAACGGGTGGTCGCGCAGGGCGATTCCGCGCCGGCTTTCACCGTGGTCGCCGATAGCGGCGCCACCATCGGCGTTCCCAACTTCGGCGGCAAGGTGCTGGTGCTCAACTTCTGGGCCACCTGGTGCCCGCCGTGCGTGCAGGAAACGCCTTCGCTCAGCCAGTTCGCCGCGCAATTCAAGGACAAGGGCGTGGTGGTGCTGGCGCTGAGCGTGGATCGGGACGAAAAAGTCTACCGCGCGTTTCTGAACAAATACAAACCGGCCTTCCTCACCGCGCGCGATTTCACAGTCCACGCCGACTACGGGACGTTCATGTATCCGGAAACCTACATCATCGATGCGCGGGGCAAGGTGCAGATGAAGATTCCCGAGCCAGCGGACTGGAGCGATCCCCGGCTGACGCAGTTCGTCGGCTCGCTGCTTTGACTCTCGCGCCGCTGGCGATTGGTGCGCTTCTCGCGTACGCCTCCCTGGTGGATGACGTGCGGACTTCGGCCGCTCACCGGGATTTCGCCGCCGCTGAACGCGCCGTGCGCGCATACCAGGCGCAAAACGGCGCCACTGCGGAACTCGCCGCGGCCCTTTCCTGGTTGGCCCGCGGCGAGCTCGAGGCCGGCCGGTACGATCAGGCGGATGCTTACGCCGCCGAGGCGCGCCGCGTTGCCGGCCATCTGCCGGGCGAACCGGATCGAGATCCAAAGCTTTCGACCGCCCTGGGCGCCGCCATCGAGGTCCACGCGCAAGTGCTGGCCGCGCGCGGCGCGCGGACCCAGGCGGTGGCCTACTTGCGAAGCGAGTTGGCGGCTTTCGGTAAAACCGGGCTCGCTGAGCGCATCCGGAAAAACATCAACCTGCTCGGCATGGTTGGCACGCCCGCGCCGCCGCTCGATGAGGCGATCTGGCTGGGCCCCAAACCCGCCAGCCTGGTTGCCCTGCGCGGCCACGCCGTGCTGCTCTTTTTCTGGGCCCACTGGTGCCCCGATTGCAAAGCCGAAGCTCCGGTGCTCGCCCAAATCGCGCACGTCTACGGTCCCAAAGGCCTGGTCCTGATCGGACCCACCAAGCTCTACGGCTACGCAGCGCAAGGCGACCCTGCCGCTCCCGCCGAGGAAACGCAATACATCGACGCCATCCGCCGTCAGTTCTACGCGGGTTTGTCCGACATGGCGGTGCCCGTGAGCGCCGCCAATTTTCAGGCCTACGGCGCCAGCACCACCCCCACCATCGTGCTGCTGGATGGCAACGGCATCGTCCGCTTCTATCATCCCGGCGCTGTCTCCGAGGCGGAACTGGCCGGGAGGATTGAGGCTTTGCCGAAACGGTAGGGGCTTGTTCAGGCGATCTTCAGGAGGCCGGCGCTTAGTCGTTTTGCGCGCAGCCGCCGATAGTCTTCCAGGTGGCGTATCGCCAACGCCAGTGCTGCCCGGCGGGCACAGAGAGAGGCCAATCGCTTTTCCTCGGCCTTGTGAAGGTAGAAGCCAGCGGTAACCCTGCGTCGAAGCATAGTTCTATATTCACTAGAACGGACTAGACAATACAAGGAGTAAGGTAAGTGCTACGCCCAGAAAAGATAGGGGTTAACTACTCACCACTTATGTGGGGTACCACCGAGTTATTCGCCGAGCAACGCGGCGATCCGGTTCGCCTCCGCCGGCACCAACACTGGCGGGTTGGCGAAAGTGGAGCGCAGCAGGGTTCCGTCCGGCGCATTCAGGGTTCCGGTGTGATAGCGGTGGATGTAATCCGGGTCCTTCAGCACGTTGCCGGTCAGCACCGCGACTACATCCGCGCTGCCGGCGATGGTTCCCGCGGCGGTGAGCTTGCGAATGCCCGCCAGAGTGGCTGCGGAGGCAGGTTCGCAGCCGATCCCGCAGCGGCCAATCACGGCCTTGGCGTCGGCGATTTCCTGCTCGGTCACTTTCTCCACCACGCCGCCCGACGTCAGAACCTCATGCAAGGCCTTCGGCCAGGAGATCGGATCGCCGATCTTGATGGCGGTCGCCAGAGTTTCCGGATGGGTCACGGCGTTGAGGCGAGAGCGGTCGGTGGCGCGATACAAGTCGAAAAACGGCGCGGAGCCTTCCGCCTGGATCACCGCCAGCCGCGGCAAGCGGCCGATCAGACCAAGCGCTTTCATCTCCCGCAGCGCCTTGCCGAACGCCGAAGTGTTGCCCAGATTGCCGCCCGGCAGCACCACCCAATCGGGCACGCGCCAGTCGCGCTGGTCCATCATCTCCACCATGATGGTTTTCTGTCCTTCGATGCGAAACGGATTGATCGAATTGAGCAAGTAGATGCCGAGGCGCTCGGCCAACTGCCGCACCAGCGCCAGGATCTGGTCGAAGTTCGCCTCCACCTGGAAGGTGCGCGCGCCGTATTCGAGCGCCTGCGCCAGTTTGCCGAACGAAATGTTGCCATGCGGGATGAAGATAATCGGATCGAGGCCAGCCGCGCTGGCATAGGCGGCCATCGAGGCCGAGGTGTTGCCGGTGGAAACGCACGCCACGCGGCGCGCGCCCAGCCGCACCGCCTGCGCCACGCCGCACGTCATGCCGTTGTCTTTGAAAGAACCGGTGGGATTGAATCCCTGGTGCTTGAACGTGATGCGATCGAGGCCGCCATATTGGGCGGCGCGCGGCGCATCGAGCAGCGGCGTGTTGCCTTCGCGCAGCGTCACCACCTGCCGGTAATCGTCCAGGAAGCCGATCAACTCGCGATAACGCCAGACGCCGCTTTGATCGAGCGGCGTGTTCGACATCCGCCGGTCGCGCCACATCCGCTTCCAGTCGGCAGGATGGCCCTCCGGGGCGGGGTAGACAGCCTCCAGCAATCCGCCGCAACGCGGGCAGTTATAAATGATTTCGGTGATCGGAAAGCGCGCGCGGCAGCGCTCTTCGAAACAGGCAAGTTCCGCTGGCATGAAGCCTTATTATAAAGGAATGCTTCGCGTGAACCTGGAAAACGGCGTGGTCTCGGTTGGCGAGGCGCCGCTGCCGGCGCGGCCCGCGGGGTACGCGCTGCTGCGCTTGCTGGTGGCCGGCATTTGCAATACCGATTTGGAATTGCAGCGCGGCTATTACGGCTTCAGCGGCACGCCCGGGCACGAATTTGTGGCTGAGGTGGTGGAGGCCGACGACCGCGCGCTGGTGGGCAAGCGCGTGGTGGGCGAAATCAACCTCGCTTGCGCGCATTGCGACTGGTGCCGCAAGGGCCTGGGCCGCCACTGTCCCAACCGCGCGGTGCTCGGCATCGTGCGCCATCCCGGAGCGTTCGAGGAATTCTTCACCCTGCCCGAGCGCAACCTGCACGTTCTGCCGGAGGGCATTCCCCTCGAGCGCGCCGTCTTCACCGAACCGCTGGCCGCGGCGTGCGAGATTCTCGACCAGGTGACTATCCCGTGCGGGGAGCCCGTTGCGGTCCTGGGCGACGGCAAGCTGGGCTTGCTGGTGGCGCAGGTGCTCGGCGCCCACGGCTACGCGGTGCGCCTCTTCGGACGCCATACGGAAAAGATGCGGATCGCGGCGGCCTCCGGCATTGCCACGGAAATGGCGAACGGCCAACTGCCCGTCGCCGAATACGATTGGGTGGTCGATGCGACCGGCTCGCCCGATGGCTTGCGGCAAGCCGTTGCCATGGCGCGCCCGCGCGGCACGGTGATTCTGAAATCCACCGTGCACGGCGCCGTCGGCGTGGATACCGCGCCTATCATCGTCAATGAAGTGACGCTGGTGGGCTCGCGCTGCGGCCGCTTCGAAGCCGCCATCCCTCTGCTCGATCACGCTTTGATCCAAACCCAAGACATGATCGCCGCCCGCTTCCCGCTGCGCGATGCCGCGCAAGCCTTCGAGCGGGCCGCCCAACGCGGCGTACTGAAGGTGCTGTTGGAGGCGTGAGGGGATTACGCGTGGCTCGGTGAACCGGCGGCCAGGCGCATCCGTTCGGCGATCCACTGGCGCCAGGAGTCGAGACCGTTGCCGGCGGTGCAGGACGTTTCGATGATTTCGATATCGGGGTGAATGCTGCGGGCGTTGCGCCGCGCGGCTTCCATGTCGAACGGCACGTAGGGGAGTAAATCGATCTTGTTCAAAACCATCAGGCGCGACTTGGCAAATGCGCCCGGATATTTCAACGGCTTATCGTCGCCTTCGGTCACGCTCAAAATGACGATCTTCGATTCCTCTCCCAGGTCATAGCTGGTGGGGCACACCAGGTTGCCGACGTTCTCGATCAGCAGCAGATCCAGCCGGCCCAGGTCCCAGCCATCGAGCGACTTCTCGACCATCCGTGCATCCAGATGGCAAGCACCGGCAGTGGTGATCTGGCGCACCGGAAAGCCGAAGCGGGCCAGGCGGCGCGCGTCGTTATCGGTTTGTATATCGCCGGTGACGACAGCCACGCGCGTCTCCGGAGAGAAGCCTTGCAAAGTCCGCTCGAGCAGGGATGTCTTGCCGGAGCCGGGAGAGCTGATGCAGTTCAGCACCAGCGTGCCGCACCGGGCGAACTGCTCGCGCAGCGCCTGCGCGATGCGGTCGTTTTCGCTGAGCACCTTTCTCTCGATGGCGACTCGCTCCACTTCAGTCCTCCAGTTCCAGGTAGGCGATATCCAGCTCGGAGCCTTGCGGGCGAAAGTCGATCTCGAGAGCGAGCGGCTCGAGCTCCGTGCCCTTCACCAGAACTTCCAGGCAAAACCGCAGTGATTCCACGTCCACGCCGGCCCACTCCCCGAGCCGCAACCCCACTTTGCTGGCGCGCGCGCCCGGATGGCGCGTGACTTCGACGCGCACGGCTTCGATCACCGAGCTGGCAATGCCCATTTCGTGCATCAGCAGATCCTGGGAAGCTGATCGCCGGGCAGCATGTCGACAATCCGCGTGGTTCCGAAGGGGGTCCGCAGCAGCACCAGCTCCGGATGCGTGTCGGTGACGGCGCCGATCAGCGTGGCGTCGTGCCCTTGCGGATGGCGTCGCATCGCCGCCAGCACGGACTGGGCCGCATGCGGGGCCACGAATGCCACCAGCTTCCCCTCGTTGGCAACGTAGAGCGGATCGAGCCCCAGCATCTCGCAAGCGCCGCGCACTTCCTCGCGCACCGGGATGGCGCTCTCCTCGATCGTAATGCCCACGCCGGCGCGGGAAGCAATCTCATTCAGCGCGCTCGAAAGTCCGCCGCGGGTGGGGTCGCGCATCGCGCGAACGTCCAGCGAAACTGCCAGCATGGCGGCCACCAGGCCATGCAAAGGCGCGGAATCGCTGGCCAGATCCGTCGAGAATTGAATGCCTTCCCGTTCCGCCAGGATGGCGATTCCGTGGTCGCCGATGGGGCCGGAGAGCAGCACCAGGTCGCCGGGGCGCACCAGCGCGGGCGAGAGGCGCACGCCTTCGGGCACCAGCCCGATGCCGGTGGTGTTGATGAACACCCCGTCGCCGCTACCCTTCTCGACCACCTTGGTATCGCCGGTGACGATTTCGACTGGGATGTCATCGGCCGCACGGCCCATCGATTCGGCTACCCGCCGCAGGGTCTCGATTTCCAGGCCCTCCTCGAGAATGAAACCGGCGCTCAAGTAGAGCGGCGACGCGCCTCCCATCGCCAGATCGTTCACCGTGCCATACACAGCCAGAGATCCGATGTCGCCGCCGCGGAAGAACAGCGGCTTCACCACGAAGGAATCCGTCGTGAAGGCCAGGCGCGCGCCTCTGAACTCGAATACCGCCTGGTCGTCCAGCCGGTTGAGGATCGGGCTGTGAAAGAAGGGCAGAAAGACGTCGCGCAGCAACTCGGCACTGAGCCTGCCTCCCGAGCCATGACCGAGCACGATGCGATCCTTCACCGCCAGCGGCAAGGGACAAGTGAACTGGATGGGGCCGCTCATGCTTGCGCTCCCGCCGGCGCGGTGTGGCGCCGGTATTGATAGTAGACGGCGCAGGCGCCCTCGCTCGAAACCATCGGCGCGCCCATCGGCGTGGCCGGCGTGCAGCGCGTGCCGAACATCGGGCAATCCACCGGCTTCTTCAGCCCTTGCAGTACCAGGGCGCTGATGCATTCGGGCGGCTCGGGCGCCGAGATCGCCTCCACGCCGAAAACCTTCTCGGCATCGAACGCGGCATACTCCGGGCGCAGGCGATAGCCGGACTGGGCGATGGGGCCGATTCCGCGCCAGTTGCGGTCCACCACCTCGAACACCTCCATCATCCGCTGGCGCGCCGCCTGGTTGCCGGTGCGATTTACGCTCCGAACGTACTGGTTTTCCACCTGCGCGCGGCCTTCTTCCAGTTGCCGCACCAGCAGCAGAATCGCTTCCAGCAGATCGAGCGGTTCGAACCCGCCCACCACGAACGGCACTTTGTACCGCGCCGCCAATTCTTCGTATTCTTCGTAGCCCATCACCGTGCAGACGTGCCCAGGGGCGATGAAACCCTGCACGCGGTTGGCGCTCGAGTCGAGCAGCAGGCGGATGGCGGGCGGCACCAGCACGTGCGACACCAGCATCGAAAAGTTCCGCAGCCCTTCCCGCCTGGCCTGCCACACAGCCATGGCATTGGCCGGAGCCGTGGTTTCGAACCCGACCGCGAAGAATACCACTGGCCGCTGCGGATTCTCGCGCGCCAGCCGCAAAGCGTCCATCGGCGAGTAGGCGATGCGGACATCGCCGCCGCCGGCCTTCACCCGGAACAGGTCGCTGCGCGAGCCGGGGACGCGCAGCATGTCGCCGTAAGAGACGAAGATGACCTCCGGAATCGACGCAATGGCGATGGCCTTATCGAGGATTTCGAGCGGCGTCACGCAGACCGGGCAGCCCGGACCGTGAACCAGCTCGACGCGCTCACCGATCAGTTCCTCGATCCCGTACTTCACCAGCGTATGCGTCTGGCCGCCGCAGATCTCCATCAGCACCCACGGCCGCGTCGCGCTGCGCCGGATTTCCGCAACCAGACGGCGTGCCAGGGCCGGGTCGCGATACTCGTCCAGATACTTCATCCACCGTCCTTGCCCAGCTCCGCTTCGAGCGCGCCCGGCTCTTCTTCCAGTGCCTCCATCTGGTCCAGCAGTTGGTAGGTGCGCTGCGCCTCTTCGGCATCCACGCGGCTGATGGCGAATCCCACGTGCACAATGACGTAATCGCCGCATTGCGCTTCCGGCACGAAATCGAGACACGCCTGCCGCGTGATGCCGCCGAAGCGGACCGTGCCGAAGCGGAGCCCGTCAATCTCCTGCGCGTCCACGATTTGTCCCGGTATCGCCAGACACATGCGGCATTCTCCTCTTATCCGACTTGCCCGATACTCCCAGCCTACACCCCTGGCGAAAATGCTGTGGAGGTAGGATAGGCGATCGGTTTTTGTCGCCTGTCTTCCGCATGCCAGCGACAGGCCACAAAAAGCGATGCCCTACCTCATTTTCGCAAGCCCCTTGCTCTCACCCACCCGATTGCCGTATTGTTCTTGTCTTGCGGCGTAAGTTTCAGATCGGCGGCATCGTGCAGGGCGTGGGCTTCCGGCCCTGGGTGTACCAACTCGCGCAGCGGCACCATCTCGGCGGGTACATTTTCAACTCCACGCTAGGCGTCATGATCGAAGTGGAAGGCCCGGAACAGGCGCTCGACGGCTTCGAGACTGCGCTGCGCAGCGAAGCGCCGCCCTTGGCCGAGCTCGACCAAATCCGCGTCGAACATCTCGAACCGGTTGGCTATCAAAAGTTTACGATCCGCGATTCGGAGGATGCCGCCGGCCAGTTCGTGCTCGTTCCGCCTGATATCGCCACCTGCCCGGACTGCCTGGCCGACCTGCGCGACCCCGCCAACCGCCGCTATCGGTACCCCTTCACCAATTGCACCAATTGCGGACCGCGCTACACCATCATCCAGGACATTCCGTACGACCGGCCCCACACCACCATGGCCGAGTTTCGCCTGTGCCCAGCCTGCGAACGCGAATACCACGATCCGGGCGACCGTCGATTCCATGCCCAGCCGAACGCCTGTCCCGATTGCGGCCCCTGGGTGGAACTGTGGGATCGGGAGGGGATGCTGGCCCAGCGCGCCGAGGCCATCGACCGGACACGAAGGCTGCTGAAGGACGGCGCCATCCTCGCCATCAAAGGCCTGGGCGGTTTTCATCTGGCCTGCGATGCGGCCAATGACGACGCCCTGCGCCGCTTGCGCCAGCGCAAGCTTCGCTCCGGGAAGCCGTTTGCGCTGATGGCCGCCAGCTTGGAGAAGATTGCGGAATTCTGCGAACTGGGTCCGGAAGAGCGAGCCACGCTGAGCGGAACCCGCCGGCCCATCGTGTTGCTGGCGCGCCGTCCCGTGAGCCGCATCTCAACCGAGGTGGCGCCGGGCGTCCCTACGCTGGGCGTGATGCTGCCCTACACGCCTTTGCATCACCTGCTCTTCGAGGGCGGCGATTTTGACGCGCTGGTGATGACTTCCGCCAACACAGCCGAGGAGCCCATCGCATATCGCAATGAAGAAGTGGCGACGCGCCTCGATTCGCTGGCCGACTATTTTCTGCTGCACAACCGCGCCATCCACACACGCGTTGACGATTCCGTGGTGCGCATCTTCGAAGGCCGGGAACGCCTGCTGCGGCGTTCGCGCGGTTACGCACCGCGCCCCATCGAGCTTGGGTTTCCGGCGCAGGAAGTCCTCGCCTGCGGCGGTGAACTCAAAAACACGTTCTGCCTGACCAAGCAACACTACGCCATTCTCAGCCAGCACACCGGCGACCTGGAAAACCTGGAGACGCTGGAATTCTTTGAGGAAACCCTGGCGCATATGAAGCGCTTTTTTCGCGTGACCCCGCGCGCCGTCGCCTACGATCTGCACCCGCAATACATAACCACCCGACTGGCTTTGGCGATGCCCGGCATCGAGAAAATCGGCGTGCAGCACCATCACGCCCACATCGCGGCCTGCATGGCCGAAAACGGTCTGCGCGAGAAAGTGATCGGCGTGGCACTGGATGGGACGGGATATGGAACCGACGGGCTGATCTGGGGCGGAGAGTTTCTGGTCTGCGACTACGCTGGCTTCGAACGGCGGTTTCACTTCCGCTACGTTCCGCTGCCCGGCGGCGACACCGCCATCCGGCAGCCGTGGCGCTCCGCGTTGAGTTATCTCAGGGATTCCGGATTGGCCGGCGCGCCATCGCTGGAGGCGGTTCCCGACGCGCAGCGCCGCGTGGTGGAAGATATGCTCGTGGGCCGCGTCAACACCGTGGACACTTCTTCCTGCGGCCGTCTGTTCGACGCAGTATCGGCGATTCTGGGGATCCGATTGGAAACCACTTACGAGGGGCAAGCAGCCATCGAACTGGAGGCCGTAGCCGCCCCGGGCATCACCGAGCCATACCCTTACTCGATCGACGCCGGCATCATCGACTACCGCGAGACCATTCGTGCGATTGCCCGCGACGATAGTCCGCGGGAGGTTCGCTCAGCCCGCTTCCACAACACTGTTAGTGCGGCCATCGCCGAGGCTTGCCGGCGGATGCACCAACGCGACCGGCTGACCGACGTGTGTCTCTCGGGCGGCACGTTCCAGAACGCCTATTTGCTGAGCCGCACCGCGCAACTCTTGCGCGCGGCCGGTTTTCGGGTATTTATGCACTCGGCAGTCCCGCCCAACGATGGCGGACTCTCACTAGGCCAGGCCGTCATCGCCAGCAGCCGGGCAAGCTGAAGCATGCCATTCTTTTCCCGAGCCAGTGACGTCGACCGAATCAGCGGGCCTTCCGCTCTCCGCTTCGCTCGTCCGCGGCCAGCGCGCGCAATTCGTCCTCGGGCATTTCGTAGCAGTGCTCGGCGGCTGGAAACGCACCCTCGCGGACTTCGCGGATGTACGATCGGGCGGCGTCTGCGATCATTCCGCCCAACTCCAGATAGCGTTTGGCCAGGCGTGGGCTTCTTGGCGTCAACCCCAACGCGTCGTGCAGCACCAGAATCTGGCCATCGCAAAATGGTCCGGCGCCGATGCCGATGGTCGGCACGGTCAGCCGCTCCGTGATCAAGCGCGCCACTTCGGCCGGCACGCATTCCAGCACCACCGCGAAGGCGCCCGCGCCCTCCAGCGCCATCGCGTCATTCAGCAGCTCGCCCGCCCGCGCCGCCGTCTTCGCTTGCACGATGTTGCTGCCAAACCGATGGACCGATTGCGGCGTGTACCCGAGGTGCCCCAGCACCGGAATCCCCAACTGGACCAGCCTTTCGACTACGGCGAGAATCGGGCCGGCGCCCTCCAGCTTCACCGCCTCGACGCCGCCCTCCTTCAAGAACCGGCCCGCATTGCGAACCGCGTCGTCCAGGCCGGTCTGATACGAGAGGAACGGCATGTCGGCCACCGTCAGCGCCCGCGCCACGCCGCGCGCGACCGCCTTGGCGTGATGCAGCATCTCCTCCATCGTCACCGGCAAGGTGGTCGGGTAGCCCAAGACCACGTTGGCCAGCGAGTCGCCGACCAGGATCATATCGATGCCAGCGCGGTCCAGCAGTTGGGCGGTGAGAAAATCGTAAGCCGTGAGCGCGGCAATCCTCCCACCGCATTGCTTGATCTTCGCCAGGTGATTCACGCGAACCTTGCCTGGCTGTTCGGGTTCAGCTTGAGAGGTCACTTATGTTTTCACGATAACGGAGAGCCGCGCCGCGAAGCAATGCGGAGCATCGCTGTCTTGAGCCGGTGGCGAAGGACGCCAGGCATGACACCCCCGTTACGATCCGGCTGAAAAAGACGCCAGATAGGCAGCTTCGGCGGCAGACACTTCCGTTTCGGTCATTTGTGCAAACTCGCTCTCACGCGCGCGCCTGGAGAGGCGTCCGGCATTCTGATGAAGAAAATGGAATAGCAGATCGATGGTGCGATCCGGCATATCGACAATCGCCTCAATGCGGCCGCGAAACTGGTCGTAGCGCTCCAGAAACCCGGTCTCGCGCGGCAGGTCCTCTTCGATCATCTGCTTTACACAGGCATAGAGGAACTCGGCATGGGGCGTGGCATCGAAAAACCGATAGAAGTCGGACGTGTCGTTCAGAACCTTGACGTTGTCCGCAGTGGGCTCCCAGTCGGTCACGGAGAGAAGACGCCGGGAATAGTCCTCCAGAGTGGCACGGTACTCGTCGATTCGCGCCAGGATTGCGGCCGATACCGGAAACGCAACGCCGGCCGGATTGAACCCGCGTCGAGCCAGCACGTGATGGATGAGGTAGCGGTGGATACGGCCATTGCCATCCACAAACGGATGGACATAAACGAAGCCGAAGGCCAGCACGGCGGCGGCGATCACCGCATCCAGGCTCAGAGCCGCTCCACGATCGAAACCGGCCATGCCGTCTATCAGCGACCGCAGGTCTTCCGGCCGGGCGCTGATATGGTCGGGAATCGGAAGGCGAGTGTCTCGATCGTGTTCGCCGACGAATCCGCCTTCTTCGCGAAGGCCCAGCCGCACAAACCGCGCGTCGCCGATGACGATCGCCTGCAGCCGCAGCAGTTCGTCCAGCTCGATGGATCGCCTTCCTGCCTCGCCTATCGCGCGCCCCCAACGCTGGATGCGGTCCTGCGGAGGGCGCTCTCCTTCGATGGCATAGCTCGATCTGGAATCCTTCAACAGCAGGAAGGCTGCGGTCCGGGCAAGAATATCCTTCGGCACTTTGGCCACAACTTCTTGCGCGCGACGGCCGAGATCCATGGCCACGAATTCTTCGAGCGCCTGGGTCCGGAAAACCAACGGGCAGAATTCCGGTGTGCCGGGCAGGTTGTTGCGGACGCGGTGGCGGGGCGAGTTTTCGCCCGGTACGGCCCATTGCCGCTCCGGATCGACGACCGGTTCATAGCTGCCTTTGCCGGCGTCGGGAAGGTCGAGCCGCTTGGCCATCAGCCACTCATAGAGAAACCAGATCCGCCGCGCATAGCTCCCGGTCGGCTTCGCCCGCACGAGGGCCTCTATCTCGGCCGGGGCCACTGCGGCGAACAGGCGCTTTAGAATAGCGAGATCCAGCCCCTCATATTTCAGTGCGAAAGTAAGATGCCCTTCCGGGTCGGGCGATGGAGCGTGACGAGGGGTCAGGATGCGCCATCCGGCATCGTCCTTTATGCGATGGTGCTCGCCGGTTGCGGAGAGGGTTCGCGGCAGTGGCACCCGCAGACCATAGGCTTCGATCAGGGCAGAGTAACCCGCTGGGGTTGCCCTTTCCGGCAGCGCCTGCTCATGAAAAACCGTGACTGGCCCTGAAAAACGATGCTGATCTGGCATCCTGCTCGAAAACCTATTGCGGGTCATGAAATATGATTCTACAAAGCTCAATCCATGAAAAACAATGATACGCCATGAAAAATGGCAGCGCAATGGCTATTTAGCGCGCCGACGGTCGTGCTCGCAGGAGCTGCCCGCCGCAGAATACCTACGGTCCGTTGCATAGTTCGTCGCGGTGTGTGCCGAAGGGTGATATTTGACAACGCATTCTCTGCAAGTTATTGCAGCGGTGGGTTTTGTTTCGCTCTTTATGATTCGACAACGCAGTTCGCCGTTTGTTTGTTTGTCAGGGATGTTTTTGGGCTCCTCTGGGTCCATGCCTAGCGCCACGGTACCATCTGGAAACAGGAGTTTCCTCATATTTTG